>JAFQCA010000024.1 GCA_017399485.1 Alistipes sp. | reverse complement strand
TCAGTTGTCGAGCGTGATGGTTGTCGAGTCGTTGAACGTCGATTTCGGCGAGGAGGCTACAGAGCAGATTATTCGCATACACAACATCAGCGAGACTGATGTCAATTGGACCTTGTGGGGCAACGATAGCGGATACCTCACAATGTCGGCAACTCACGGCATTGTGGCACCTGGCAGCAGCCAGATTGTGACTATCAGCCTCAACCGCGAGGGCCTCGATGACGTGCTGGCTACAACATTCAAGATTTCGGACGGCACTGTCGACCAGCCCGTTAACGTGATTGCCTACCCCACCCCCGAGGGCGCAACCACTACAAACAAGATTTTCTACACATCTACCGATGGCAACATCGTTGAGCCTTACGACCCGTCAGTTTTCGGGGCAAACATTGTCTCAAATACTTATGAGTACGGTCAGGGTATTATTACATTTGACGGAGAAATAGAGTATATTGAGCGAGATGCATTCAAAGAGTGTACCAACCTTTTAAGTATTACTATCCCAGAAACTGTCACAAAGATTGGCTACACAGCTTTCGAGAAATGCACAGGGTTGGTCGCTGTCAATCTTAACGAGGGTTTGACAGAAATAGGTGGTTTCGCATTTTCTTTATGTGAGAATTTGGAGTTTATAAACATCCCTGAAAGTGCAACTTCTATAGGTATGGCTGTTTTCCAAAGTTGTAATCTAAAATCAATTTCTATTCCAAATGGAATCACTACAATTGCAAGCCACGCGTTCTATTTGTGTAGGAATTTAGAATCTATTGAATTACCAGATAATCTAACAACTATAGAAAACAGTGCTTTTGCTATGTGTAATAGTCTGGCGTCAATAAATATACCTGATGGTGTTACTTCAATTGGAATGAATGCATTTTGGGGATGTGCTTTTACGGAATTTACACTTCCCAGTAGCATTTCGGAAATAGGTGAAGGCATTCTTGCTTGTTGCGATAATCTAACTACAATTCACGGCCCATATACGTCAGCCGATGGTAAGTACATCATTAAAGACAATGTCTTATTGGCTATAATTGCAGGTTTCGATACATTTGACATTCCTGATGGTGTTGTACGTATCGGAGAATCAACGTTTGAGGGTTATGATAGTCTGGTTGATATAAACATCCCCAATAGCCTAACATCTATTGGCCCTCGTGCGTTTATGTCTTGTGAATCTATAAAGTCTATCACTATCCCTGTGAATGTGAATACAATAGGCTCTCGAGCATTCCAATGTGGTTTGGAAAATCTTTATTGTCTCCCCACCACACCTCCTACTATTGATATGACAAATGGTAATATAATTTACGATACAAACGGTAATGATTATAAATATTGTAAAATCTATGTACCTGCGGGAACATACGACGCCTATGTCAATGCAGAGGGTTGGGCCGATTATAAGCACTTGATTGTGGAGCAGAGCGAAGTATCAGATGGACCGAGTCAGATTATATATACAACAACAAATGGCCAAATTGTAACACCTGTTAATAATGCGACTTTTGGAGCAAATATTGTGTCCAATGTTTACGAAAATGGTCAAGGAGTGATAACATTTGACGGCCCCGCAACAGCAATGACCTGGGGCGCATTCCAAGACTGTACAACATTAAAAACTGTTACAATACCAGGTAGTATCACAAATTGGGAAGCATATATTTTTAGTGGGTGTACTAATCTAACAACTGTTACCATACTTGATGGCGTTAAATCTATTGGATGGGGAACATTTGACCAATGTACTAAATTGACAGATGTTGTTATGCCTGAAAGCGTAACGACTATTGAGAGTTATGCTTTCTCGGGTTGTGATGCATTGAAAAACATTACATTCCCCAATAATTTAACAACTATAGGAGAGGGAGCATTCTATGATTGCCTACTATTATCAGATATTGTTATACCTAATAGCGTAACTTCTTTAGGCGAGAAAGTTTTTGCTATATGCCCTAATATTGGTAGTTTTAGTGGAAAGTTTGCAACATCAGATGGCAAATCACTTATAGATGGTGACACACTATTGGCGATTGCTCCATTAGGAATGACATCATATAATATTCCTGAGGGAATTAAGACTATTGGAATGGAGACTTTCGGTAATACTACATTAGAGGCTATTACAATGCCTAATAGTGTAACAACCATTCGCGAGTTGGCGTTTTCAAATAGTATGATTGAGAATATCACGTTGTCTGAAAATCTAGTGACAATTGAGGAACGCGCATTTGAATGGTGTCAGAATCTGCAACGAATCACAATACCTAACAATGTTACAACTATTGGCGATTGGGTATTTAGTGAATGCCCCAGTTTACAAGAGATAACAGGAAAATTTGCAAGCGATGATAACAGATGCCTTGTTGTAGATGGTAGATTAGTAGCATTCGCTCCTGCGGGCACTTCAAATTGTAATATTCCACAAGGTGTAACAACAATATGTCCAGGTGTGTTTTATAATTGTAGCGATTTAGTATCTGTTACAATTCCAGAGGGGGTTACGTCTATAGAATTAAGCGCTTTTAATCGCTGTACTAGTCTCGAAGAAGTTACTTTACCAAGTACACTTACGACTTTGGGGAATTATGCATTTTATTATTGTACTTCTATCGCTGGATTCTATTGTAAAGCCACCACCCCTCCATCTGTAGGTACTCAAGCACTCAATGGACAAACATCCGCTCGTAGAATCTATGTCCCCACTGCCTCTGTTGATGCTTACAAAGCCGCAGAAGGTTGGAGTTCATTTGCATCTACAATTATCGGCTACGACTTTTAATCAATAACGAGAGAGAGATACAATATATATTATATATAAGGTAATAATGAGAAAGTTTTTATTTGGATTATTCTTATGCTTAGGTGTGGTACTTACTAGTTGTACCACCGACGAGACTCCTATTTTTGGTGATGTTTATGGTATTATTTCAGATACCAAGAGTGGTTCTCCAATTCGTAATGCCGAGATTACAATATCTCCAGGCAATAGCACCACAGTGTCGGGTAGCGACGGGCACTTCGAGTTCAAGTCGCTTGAGGCCGGCCAGTACAAAATCAGCGTCACAGCCGACGGTTACTCAAGCAATAGCCGTCAGGTGACTATCGTGGCCGGGCAGAGTGTCAGTTGCGACATTCATCTCACGCCGCAAAACAACGACGTCGTGATGATTACGCCCACCAGCCTCGACTTTGGCGTCAATGAGTTGCAGTTGGCGACGACAATCACCAACGAGAGTGACTCCGAGACCGAGTGGTTCCTCGATTTGGGTGACACACCTTGGCTCTACGCCTATCCCACGACGGGCCGTATCGGTGGCGGAAAACACCACACGATAGTCTTCACAGCCAACCGCGCGCGTATGAAGGAGGACAAGTCGAGCATCGTCAAGGTATCGGCCTTTGGTGATGATACTCCGCTATCAATCAAGTGTAAGCAGAGCGTTCAGTTGTCGAGCGTGATGGTTGTCGAGTCGTTGAACGTCGATTTCGGCGAGGAGGCTACAGAGCAGATTATTCGCATACACAACATCAGCGAGACT
>JAFQCA010000023.1 GCA_017399485.1 Alistipes sp. | reverse complement strand
GGTGGCGTTCAAGGATATGTCGAACGACCACGTGTTTTTGTGCCGGTCCGCCGTTTCGACAAAAGAGACCATCGAAGTGAACGGCGAAACCTATCCTGTATACAAGATGGAAATCTCTAACACATCTCACCCCTTCTACACTGGTAAGATGAAGTTGGTTGATACCGCAGGTCGTGTGGATAAGTTTATGAGCCGCTACGCAAAGCGCTACGATAAGAAGAACAAGTAATCCAAAAGGAGTTGCTTATGGAATATGCTCGGCCAATGTGACCGAGCATATTTTTTTCGGAGATTATTCCATTAGGCTTGAGAATAGTGTCATTGCGAACATCGGTTTTGAGATTGCCACGTCGCTATGCTCCTCGCAATGACAACAAAAGAAGACGACACTCCCCACAATAACATACCAAAACAGATGCGTAGCAACCGCCTGCACTTGAACATACCAACCTGAATATGTAACATTGCATAAAAAAAAACGCCGCGACATAAATCGCGGCGTAAACGTATAATCTCTAATTAGCAATATCTCTCGCTACAAATTATTTAGAGAGTTCTGCTACAGCAGCCTTTGCAGGTGTTGCATAAGGCTCAGCAGTTACCTTCTTCAAGCACTCCAAAGCCTTTGCCTTGTTCTCCTTTGCGTTGTAAGCAGAACCAAGGTTGAAGTAAACTGCGCTCTTACCCTCATCGTCAGTCTGTGCCTCAGCAGCAGCCTCACCAATCTCAATTACCTTAGCGTAGTCCTTCTTCAAGAAATAAGCCTGTACCAATACACGCTGTGCCAAAGCCTTGTCAGCGATAGACTCTGCCATAGCGATGATGCCGTCAAAGTCGTTAGCCTGCTGCAATGTAGCAATCTTGTTATTTGTATACTGTGCCATAGTCTTCTTTGCCTGTGCGATAGCAGCATCATACTTGGGGCTGGGAAGAGCAGCAACCTCTGAGCAAACCTTAACACCCTCGTTGAACTTATCTGACTTGAAATAACTCTCAGCCAACATCATAGCGAGGTTAGTATTAGTCTTATCGGCAGCATAACCCTTTGCGAAAATCTCACCAGCCTTAGCGAAATCGCCACCATTGAAGTATGTACCACCCTGTGACTGGTAAACCATACCCAACATCTTACCGGCATTGTTCAAAGCAGCATTCTGCTTGTACTTCTTCGCTGTAGCAACAGCCTTATCCAAAGCAGCGATAGCCTCTGCATACTTTGCATCCTTAACCTTTGCCTCAGTAGCCTTTGTTGCAGCAGCGGCAGCAAGACGACCTGTGTAGAAATAAGCGATAGGAAGATTCTTCTTTGCTGAACTAACCTGCTCCAAGATAGCATCATCCTCCTCCAAAGAGCCATCAGCGATTACCTTCTCAAGCAACTCCGCAGCCTTTGCATAGTTCTTGCCCTCAAGTGCAGCGTTAGCCTCTTTAGCAACATCCATCACGTTCTGCGCTGATACAACAGTGATACCCATCAACGCAACTACCATCAAAATTAACTTTTTCATAATAGTAAATAAATTCAGTTATTAATTTTATAATTCTTTTCTTAAGGCTCACGTCATCCGACATAATTCATCGAAACGACTTACAAAGTTAAAGTTTTTTTCTCATACAACAAATTTTCAGTGCAAATAACTGCTATCAACTCTCTCTATTGACAATTTTCGCTAACGTAACTGCTTAAAAAAGTCCTTCATCAAGGCTTCGCACTCATCTGCCAACACACCACCTTCGATTATCGTTTTGGGGTGAAAAATTGCTCCTCCGACTGTTGTATATCCGCGTTTGGGGTCGGCAGCGCCATACACCACCCTATCTATCTGGCTCCACGCCAAGGCTCCGGCGCACATAACACACGGCTCAACAGTAACGTATAGCGTACATCCCTTCAAATATTTTCCGCCAAGCGTTGTCGCTGCAGCGGTTATACTCTGCATCTCGGCGTGGGCCGTAGCGTCACACAAGGTCTCAACCAAATTATGCCCCCGTCCAATCACCCGTCCGCCACATACAACAACGGCTCCAATGGGGACCTCCTGCTCTACTAACGCTTTTCGTGCCTCATCTATTGCCTGACGCATAAACTTTTTGTCCTGCAAGGACCTATTTTCGTCTTGTGCTAATTCAATCATAAATGCGAAATTAGCAAATAAGCATATAAAAAACAAATTTTACAGCATCTTAGGTCTCCGAACAGACTCTTTTGGCAAAAAAAATACAAAAATAGGCAGATGCAAACATCGACTATCAAGGAAAACGATTGTATATCGGTATTTTTTATTACTTTTGTATGTTTTTAGCACGATATAGAAAACTAATAAAATATATCTTTATGTATAGAAGTCATACTTGCGGCGAGTTGCGCAGTGAGCACATTGGTCAAAATGTAACACTTGCCGGATGGGTACAGAAGGTTCGTAATCTGGGAGCAATGACCTTTATCGATTTGCGCGACAGATACGGCATTACACAAATTGTAGTAGAGGAGAACTCGGCTGAGGCAACTCGTGAGGCTGCCGCTCGTTTGGGCCGAGAGTTCGTATTGCAGGTAACAGGTAAGGTCATTGAGCGTTCATCAAAGAACCCCAAAATGCCTACAGGCGACATCGAGGTAGCAGCCGATGAAATAAAAATACTCAACGAGGCTCAAACACCTCCGTTTACCATCGAGGAGAACTCTGATGGTGGCGATGATTTGAGAATGAAGTATCGTTATCTGGATTTGCGTCGTCCGCCCTTGCAGCGCAATATGGAGTTGCGTCACCGTATGGCTCACGCCATTCGTACATTCCTCGACAAGGAGGGTTTTCTTGAGATTGAGACACCCTATTTGGTGGGCTCTACCCCTGAGGGTGCGCGTGACTTTGTCGTACCGAGCCGTATGAATCCCAATCAATTCTACGCTTTGCCACAATCGCCGCAGACGTTGAAGCAACTATTGATGGTTGCAGGTTATGACCGTTATTTCCAGATTGTACGCTGTTTCCGCGACGAGGATTTACGTGCTGACCGTCAGCCCGAATTTACGCAGATTGACTGCGAGATGTCGTTTGTTGAGCAGGAGGATATTTTGGAGGTATTCGAGCGTTGGGCAAAATATATGTTCAAGGATGTTATGAACATCGACTTCACAGAGCCATTCCGCCGTATGCCTTGGATTGAGGCTATGGAGAAGTATGGTTCTGATAAGCCAGACTTGCGTTTCGGTATGGAGTTCCACGATATTACCGACTTGGCGCACGGCCATTCATTCCCCGTATTTGATGATGCGGAGTACGTTGTAGGCTTTGCCGCTACGGGTTGCGCCGGATATACTCGCAAGCAGATTGATGCTTTGACCGATTATGTAAAGCGCCCGCAAGTAGGTGCCAAAGGTTTGGTATGGATTCGTCTGGACGAGCAGGGTAACTTGAAATCTTCGATAGACAAGTTCTTCTCGACAGAGGATTTGAAGGCCATAGCCGAGCGTATGGAGGCTAAGGAGGGTGATTTGATGCTCATACTTTGTGGCAAGAAGTTCAAGGCCCTCACTCAACTCTGCGCACTGCGTCTGCACGTTGCCGAGCAGTTGGGATTGCGTAATCCTAAGGAGTTTGCTCCATTGTGGATTGTTGACTTCCCGATGTTTGAGTGGGATGATGAAACAGAGCGTTACTACGCAATGCACCACCCGTTCACATCACCCAAGCCCGAGGACGTTCAATATCTGGAGAGTGACCCCGGACGTGTACGCGCCAATGCTTACGACTTTGTATGTAACGGCACGGAGATTGGCGGTGGCTCAATCCGTATCCACGACGCACAGTTGCAGGCTCTTATCTTCAAGATTCTGGGCTTCACACCCGAAAAGGCGCAGGAGCAGTTCGGCTTCTTGATGAACGCCTTTAAGTTTGGTGCGCCTCCTCACGGTGGTTTGGCATTCGGTTTTGACCGCTTGTGTTCATTGTTCGGTGGCTCGGAGTCTATCCGCGACTTCATCGCATTCCCCAAGAACAATGCTGGCCGCGACGTTATGTTGGATGCTCCGTCGGTAATCGACCAAGCACAGTTAGATGAGTTGTATCTTTCGTTGGTAAAACCCGAATAGGTATTACGATAACAAAAGAATTAGGGTGTGTCGTTGTTACGGCACACCCTAACTTTTTTCACAAAATGAATTAAATCTTCTCGAACTGAGACTTATCGGCTCCGCACAACGGGCACGACCAATCTTCGGGCAACTCCTCAAACGGAGTACCGGGGGCTACGCCATTTTCGGGGTCACCCTTCGCAGGGTCATACACCCATCCACAAGGAATACATCTGTACTTATCCATAATATTAAAGTTTATTTGTTAATATTCATCTTTCTCTATTGCAAAAGTAATACACAAATCGAATAAAACAACCCCAAAACGATAAAAAGAATTTACCGTGCTATAAGCGCAACTTATCCAGCCACCCCACAAATAAAACAAGACCGCAAAAAGCGGTCTTGTTTTGTATGATTCTTAAAGCATATTTACTTTCTTGTCAAAGTAGCAGTAATAGTATGAACCTTTCCTGCTTCACATACTCTATCAGAAGTTCCCACATCCTTTGTTCCTTCAAATATCACTTCATTACCAGAATCCTTACATTGAAGGGTAATTACATCATTGGCATAAAAGGTTACATCACCTGTTACAGGCATATATAATGTAACAGTACGGTTGGTAGAAGGAATTTTATAGGCAGCGGCACCATTAAGAATCATACTACGAGATGATTGATGATTATTACTATTAAAGGTATCATAATCTGTACGGAACCAAGCATTTTTATACAAATAAGTATTTGAGTTATTAGCCGAGATAGTAAATGTCTTGATTTCATCAGCAGTACCACCTTCTTGTTCCGGGAAAGTCAAAACAAACTTAAAGATTGAAGTATACTTTGTTAGTGTAGTATTGGCGGTAGAACCATTCATTGTTACTGTACCATACATTAAATCATATTGTTTCAAATGATTCAATGGATTAGACATATCCTGAGGAGTATCTGTGAATGTTGAAGTGATAAAAGTAGTGTAGCCTATACTTTCAGCGAAATTCATCTGATTGATCGGGTCATTTCCTGTAGTATCGCCATTCGGGAATTTTCCATAATTTCCCCAAGATGTTCCTGATCCTTCTACAGCAGGATATACAGCTAAATATTTGTATTGTGCTGAGCCAGTCATATCTACCGTACCGGTAAACACAGCATTCTCACGACCTTCAGCACCTGTGGAACTCAAATTATAAACACCAACAATCTTTCCACCGTTAACTTCACACTTTACGATTGAGATTTTCTCCTCGGCGTCCCAAGTCATTTTGATTCCATCAGTTCCATCAGTATAAGTAGATCGGGTTAAACCGTCAATTGATGCAGTAAGTGAAATCTCAGCAAATTTATTGTTGTCAGGATTAACATTATCCTTTAAGCACGACGTAAATGCCACAGCAACCAACGCCAATAATAAACTAAATTTTTTCATATTATTACTATCTCTTTAATAATTACCAATTTTCACCTTCAAAAAAATCAGGACTCGGTGTGCCCGACTGAGCAAAACCCTGCTCTACCTGCACCTCTACCACCTCAATTTCAGGTGCAGAATAAACTTTTTTCTCTTCGTTTTTCATAATTTTTAGTTGTTTATGTATTAATAATGAATTATATATGCTCACAAAAAAAACGCTCACAGCAGGGCACAAAAAAGCCCACGCCGAGAGCGCGTTAAAGTATTTTCGTATAATTTGCTGATTATCTGGCAATTAAGCCATATAGGGGGGGGGTAGAATTACGCTTGCACTTCTGCGTCGAGCCGAAATGCACACCTCGCCCGACAATGTCACCTGCGACACGGCCTGCGATACGGTATTTTCCTTATGGCGCAACATCTTTTTGAATTTCACGGAGTTATTACCCCTTAAACAACTATACAAAGTTATAATTTTTATTCTTTATAAGCAATTTTTACGCAAAAAAAATTGGGGTAGCACATACACGCCACCCCAAAAATGTAATTTATGTAAATATAGACTATACCAAGCCAGAGAAACCCATAAAGGCCATAGCAAGTATTGCGGCAGTAATAAGTGCGATAGGAATACCCTTCAATGCTGCAGGCACTCCATCCAACTCCAAGCGCTCACGAATACCTGCAAAGATTACCAATGCGACAGCAAAACCGATTGCTGTAGATACCGAATAGGCAAAACTTTGCAACAGATTAAACTCCTTCTGTATCATCAAAATGGCAACACCCAACACTGCACAGTTGGTAGTAATCAACGGCAAGAAGATACCCAATGCCTGATAAAGCGAGGGAGAAATCTTCTTCAAGATAATCTCAACCATCTGCACCAATGCAGCGATAACCAAGATGAAAACGATAGTCTGCATATACTCAATATGCAGCGGCACGAGGATATATGTCTGGATTGCCCACGCAACGATAGAGGTCAATGCCATCACAAAAGTTACGGCAGCACCCATACCCAACGAAGTATCTACCTTTGACGAAACACCCAAGAAGGGACAGATACCCAAGAACTGTGCAAGAACAACGTTATTTACGAAGATTGCACCAATAATTATTGCGAAATATGAAAGTTCCATAACTTACTTCTTTGCTAACTTGTTAAACAAAACCATCATATAGCCCAGCACAAAGAATGCACCCGGAGCCAGAACAAATACTAATGGCATATAATCGGCAATGCCCAACGAGTAACCGAAGATAGCACCGCTACCCAAAACCTCACGAACAGCACCAATAGCCGTCAAAGCCAAAGTAAAGCCCAAACCAATACCCACACCATCCAAGATAGAGTCTATCGGGCCATTCTTAGAGGCAAACGCCTCGGCACGACCCAAGATAATACAGTTTACTACGATAAGCGGGATGAAAACGCCCAACGCAGCATACAGAGAGGGTACATAGGCCTGCATCAACATCTGGATAATTGTTACGAATGAGGCAATGACCACAATGAACGCAGGAATACGCACCTTGTCGGGGATGAAATTCTTAATAAGCGATATCACCAAGTTCGACATAATAAGTACGGCCATAGTGGCAACACCCATACCCATACCATTGATAGCCGAGGTTGTGGTACCCAATGTAGGACACATACCCAAAACCAATACAAACGTAGGGTTATTCTTCAATATACCGCTCAATACAATCTGCATCTTATTCATTTTCGCCTCCTTTCTGGGCATCAGAGCCCTTGTTTGTTGATGTAGCACCCGACACACCGTCAGCCGAAGCCTTACCGCCGCAGGCTACCCAATAAGCCTCACGCGCACGTGCCACAGCATCGTAGTATGCTCTCGATGAGATAGTTGCGGCAGTCAGTGCATCCAACTCGCCACCATCCTTCTTAACCTTAAACTCCACATCGCCAGAATTTTTACCCTTGATGCTTGAGAGCAACGCATTACCCTCATCACACATCTTGGTACCCAAGCCCGGAGTCTCGGCCTGCTCCAAAACGTTCACATTCAAAATTTCACCTTCAGGCGAGAAACCTACCATCAAACGGATAACGCCACCAAAGCCATTCTTGGTCATTGACTCAACGGCATAACCTACGACATCGTTACCCTTGACCGCTTTATAGACCTTGATTGGCATATCGTCAATCATTTGCTCGCTCTGCTCATTATTATCGAAGGCGGGCAATACGTTAGCCACAGCCTCCTTAGTTGCAAGTGCCTTTGCCTCGGCAATGGCATCTTCGGTCAGCATATTCACCGCACCAACACCTGCCGATGCTATAAGGGTAATGGTGAACAGAACCGCAACCATATTAAATAGTGTACTCTTCATATCTTAAGCCTCCTATTTTCCTGATATTAAACCAAAACGCTTGGGCTTCACATATTTGTTGATGAGCGGAGTAACCGAGTTCATAAACAATATGGCGAACGACATACCCTCGGGATATGCGCCCCATAAGCGGATAATCATAGTAATCACACCTATACCTACACCATAGATTAACATTCCCTTATGTGTCATAGGTGAGGTAACATAGTCAGTAGCCATAAAGATAGCACCCAACAGAGCACCACCTGCCATCAAGTGGAATGCCGGCAACTCATAAAAGAGTGAACCGCCACCCTTCATAAAGGCTACAACAGCAGCAAACAGAGCCATCGAGCCCAACACCGCAACAGGGATGTGCCAAGTGATAACCTTGCGCCACAGCATATAGAGTCCGCCAACTATCAAAGCCAACGATGCAATCTCACCCAACGAGCCAGGCATCATACCGCTCAACATATTGAGCAAGTTGATATCGCCGACCTCTACCAAGTTAGCCTTAACTGCGGCCAACGGAGTTGCACCCGAAAAGGCATCTACGAACTGATTTGACGTAGGCTGGGGGAATGATGTCATCTGTACGGGATATGCGATAAGCAAGAACACACGACCAACCAATGCAGGGTTAAACGGATTATGGCCCAAACCACCGAAAGTCATCTTGGCAACACCGATAGCCACCGCCGCACCAATGACAATAATCCACCACGGAATATTCGACGGCAAGTTAAAAGCCAACAGAACACCTGTTACGACAGCCGATAGATTATAAATCGTACCGGGACCCTTAATAAGATACTTTTGAATTAAAAACTCGAACAATACGCAACTGATAACAGCCACTGCCGTCACCAGCAACACATTAAGACCATACACCCAAACCGACACTGCCAAAGCAGGCAACAGTGCAATAAGCACATCTCGCATCAACGACTGCGTAGATTGTGCGCTATGCACGTGGGGCGATGGTGCAACAAAAAATTTATTTGCCATATCTCTTTCTATTTTTTGCGTTATTTTTTAGGTGCATTAGCCGCCGCACGAGCGCGGATGATTCCCATCACAGTCTGCTTGCCCAAACGGACATAATCCAACAAAGGCAGACCTGCAGGACAAGTATATTGGCAACAGCCACACTCGATACAATCTGTAATACGCTCGGCCTCGACGCTCTCCCACATCTGTTTCTTTGACATCTTTGAGATGAGGTAAGGCTCCAAGCCCATAGGACAAGCCGAAACACACTTGGCGCACTTGATGCAGCACTCCATATCGACTCTATGTGCATCATTGCCGCTGAAAACAGTAACACCTGAGCAACCCTTCGTTACGGGAGAGTCCAGATTGACCATAGCGCGGCCCATCATCGGACCACCATTGACAACCTTCACATCACCCTCAGGCAGGCCACCTGCCATATCCACCAACTTCTGGATAGGTGTACCCATACGAGTAAGCAGGTTACGAGGCTCCTTCAATTCCTTACCTGTTATGGTTACAACTCGCTCAATAAGAGGCTTATTCTTTTGCACTGCCTCATATATTGCAACCGTAGTTGAAGCATTACATACAACAGCACCAACGTGAATCGGCAAACCCGGTGGAGGTGGTACCTCGCGACCTGTTACGGCAGCGATAAGTTGTTTCTCACCACCCTGCGGATACTGCACCTTCAAAGGCTCTACCGTAACTGCAAAGTTCTTCTCCTTGATTAGTTTATTCAAGTGTGCTATTGCATCGGGCTTATTATTCTCTACACCAATAATAGCCTTCTCTACCTTTAGCGCCTTCTTCAAAATCTCGACACCGATTAGCAACTCCTCACCACGCTCCAGCATTGTGCGGTGGTCAGAAGTAAGATAAGGCTCACACTCCACACCGTTGATTATCAGATACTCGGCCTTACAACCATTCGGGATAGACAACTTAACGTGTGTGGGGAATGTAGCACCACCCATACCTACAATACCGGCATTCTTGATTTTTGCGATAATGGCATCAGAGTCCAATTCGCACTCTCGCTTGATATCTAAAGAGCGGTCAATCTCTGGCATCCACTCGTCGCCCTCACGCTTGATGGTAATCATCATCTGGCGCAAACCCTGACCATTGGGCTGCATATCTACAGCCGTCACTGTACCCGAGATGGGTGAGTGAATATTGGCTGACATAAAACCTGTAGCCTCGGCAATCAACTGACCTGTCAAAACCTTATCGCCCTTGGCTACCTTTGCCGTAGCGGGGGCTCCGATGTGCTGTCCGAGCGGGATATTTACGACATCGGGGAGTTCCAAAACCTCGATGGCTTTGGCATTACTCCATTTTTTATTATCCGACGGATGAACTCCGCCTAACGGGAATGTCTTCATAATCTAATCTCCTTATTTCTGCTCGTTTACACTCTCTGTCTTATCAGCCGCAGGCTTTGTTGCCTCAACGGCCTTTGCTGCGGGTTGTGCAGTGGGCTTTGCTACATCTGCCGCAGGCTTTGCTACGGGAGTCTTGGGCTCCTTAGGCAATGGCTCCATACCCTTGAGCACGATAGCGCCTGTAGGACACTCGTTCACGCACTTACGACACAACTTACATTTCTGCGGGTCGATATATGCCAAACCATTCTCGACTGTAATAGCACCAAACGCACAAACCTTGGCACACTTGCCACAACCAATACAACCAGCCTTGCAGGCCTTCATCGTCACGGCACCCTTATCCTTCGACACGCAACTTACATATACAGCACGATTCTTCGGCCACTTCTTGCGCAACTCGATAATCTTCTTCGGACAAGCCTTAACGCAAGCGCCACAAGCCGTACACTTATCGGCATCGACCTCGGCAATACCTGTTTCGGGATTAATCTTAATAGCATCGAACGCACAAGCCTCGACACAATCGCCATAACCCAAACAACCATAGGCACAAGCAGTCTCGCCAACATAAAGCGACGATGCTACAGCGCAACTCTTTGCGCCTGAATACTCATTTGTACGAGGACGCTTGGCGCATACTCCGCCACAACGTACCGTAGCCACAGTAGGCTCCTTTTCAGGAGCAACCTTACCCAGATACGATGCCATACTCTTCATACATTCGGCACCGCCAACGGGGCAGTACAAAGCCGAAATGTCATCCTGTTTAACCATAGCCTCAGCCATAGCACGACATCCAGCAAATCCGCAACCACCGCAGTTAGCACCCGGCAACATCTTCTCGACCTCATCAATACGAGGGTCCTCCTCTACTTTGAACTTCTGGGCCACAAAATAGAGGATGACTGCTGACAAAATACCAAGCAGACTCAAGGTTGCAATAGTAGATAATAATACAGTCATTTTGTTTGTTTTGTTATTATAAATTTTATAGTTTTTTCAACCTTACCATTCATTCGCCATAGCACAACATAATAGAGTCCTACTCCTGCTATAGCCGAAATTGCGGCTAAACCCTCGCTTGCTCCAAATATAGTCAAACCTACAAGTACAAGTAACAACACAAAAAAGGGAACCACATAGGCCAAAAAGACCGACTTGGCACCCATAGAGCGATTCGCCAACGCAACCTCGACACTCTCGCCTACGGCATAGGTTGCTGCGTCCGAAGTTTTTACCTCCACAATTTTATCTTTCGACTCATCTACACCACACACTGCACGTGCGTGACACTCGCTGCACGCACTATTTACCGTCATACGCACCCAAACCTTATTATCGGATACGCGCACGACCTCACCACAATGTTTGATATTGGAGACACTCATAATCGACAAATGCTATACACTCCCCCTTACAGGCAGATTAATATCCGTAACGGTTTACCAATGGGAACATACATTCGTGACGGAACGAACTTGTCGAAAGACGTAACACAGGAGGATATTGATAACGCTTTTTCACATTACGCATAACCATACCGTGAATCTTCTCCACGACATCCGACTCAAATCCCGCATTTACAATCTCCTCGCGGTGCTCTCCCTTTTCAATCATACGATACAGGATTGCATCAACGACCTCATAAGGAGGCAGTATATCGCTATCCTTCTGATTAGGATGCAACTCCGACGTAGGCTCCTTCTTGAGGATACATTCGGGAATAACGTTGTCGAATACAAGATTTATATAACGTGCCAAATCGTAAATCTCGCTCTTATAAAGGTCGCCCGTAACACTAAACGCTCCTGCTGTGTCGCCGTAAAGCGTTGTCCAGCCGATAGCATTCTCGCTCTTGTTTGAAGAGTTGAGCAACATATAACCATCCTTATTCTGCAAAGCCATCAATAGTACGGTACGGATGCGCGACTGGATATTCTCCTCCGTAGCGTCGAAACTCGTTCCGCCCGTAATAGGCTTCAAGGTATCTGTAATTGCAGCATAAGCCGCATTAATAGGCAAAACACTATATTCGATGCCGAGATTATCGGCCAACTGCTTTGCATCCTCGACAGAATCGTCAGATGAGAATTGCGATGGCATCATAAGGCCCTTGACATTCTCTTTGCCCAATGCTCCCACCGCCAGACAAGCAACAACCGAGGAGTCAATACCTCCCGACAGACCTACACACGCCTTTGTGTAACCGCTCTTCAAGAAATAGTCGCGCAAGCCCAGGCAAGCCGCACGATAGAGCATATAGGTACGATGCTTATATGATGTAAACGGCACCTCCATCTCGGCATAGTCCGCTGATGTATCATATATACTGAAGTCCTCCTCGAAATCCTTTAACAGCAACTCCAATCTACTATTGCTATTCATCACGCCCGACATACCATCATATACCAAATCACCTGAGCCTCCAACCTGATTCATCAATATGACATTACGGCCAAGAGTATAAGTCAAGCGACGCATCCAATCATAGCGGTACGAGAGCAAACCTTTACCGTAGCGACGAGCATTTATATTAACAACAAAATCAACATCAGAATCGACCTCATTGACATTGGTCATATCATTACCGACATACACAGCGATGTTACATCCGCCAATTCTAACTACCTTACTACCCTCTCCCGACACGATAAAACCCATCTCGCGACGAGCCGAAATATGTTGTTTTTCGATTATTTCGTCTATACGTCCTTGACGCAGGACTGCGGCAGCGCTGACAGCGCCATTTTCAGTCAAGATAGGAGAGCCCACAATTGCTGTCACGTGATGACACGCCTCAGCGATGCGCTCCAACGCCTCCTCACACAATGTGAGGAACGTAGTTTTACGCAACAAATCATAGGCTGGAGTACCACTCACGGCATACTCTGCAAAAAGCACCAAATCAGCACCTTCTGCCTCCGCACGACGTACGGCCTCGATAATAAGGTTTGCATTGCCATCAATATCACCGATGGTATAATTTAATTGGGCAAGAGCAATCTTCATTTCTGTTGAATATTTCAGGTATTTAATACGCCACAAAGGTAGCGATTATTTTATAAACAATACAAAGTTTACTCGCTTTTTTATATAAATAAAGGTATAACTTTACACAAAAAGAGAACAAATCGACCTGCGACTTGTTCTCTTTTATCATTCGAGCCAAAGCCCGACTATATTACAAAATATTGTTTACTCCTTGTCATCAACAAGAATACGACCACAATACTCGCAAACGATAAGTTTCTTGCCTTGACGAACATCAGCCTGACGCTGGGGAGGAATACGGTTAAAGCAACCACCACAGGCATCGCGCTGAACAGTCACCACTGCCAAACCATTACGTACGCTATGACGAATACGACCATAAGCAGTTAACAGACGCTCGTCAATCTTAGTCTTGGCCTTCTCAGCCTTTGCCTCCAATGCTGCAACTTGGTCTGCAGTCTCGGCCTCGATGCTCTCTAGTTCGCTCTTCTTGGCCGCCAAATCGATATTACGGTCTGCCACAACAGCCTCGGCATCCTCCAACTGAACCTTCTTGTTCTTGATTGCTGCTGCATACTCCTTCAAGCGCTTCTCTGCCAACTCAATCTCCAACTCCTGATACTCAATCTCCTTGGTGATAGAGTCATACTCGCGGTTGTTGCGCACGTTATTCTGCTGCTCCTTGTAGTGCGAAATTTGAATCTTGGCTTGGTCCACCTCACGCTTGCGCTGCTTGGTAAGAGAGTTGAACTCCTCAATCTCGTTATTAATGTTGTCAATACGAGTCTTCAATCCTTCGATTTCATCCTCCAAATCCTGCACCTCCAAAGGCAGTTCGCCCTTTACCTTGTTAATTTCATCTATCTGCGAATCAATCTTCTGCAACTCATAGAGAGCCATAATCTTCTCCTGCATCGAATAATCGACTTCAGATGTTTTCTTCTGTGCCATATATTTTTTCTAGTTTATTTTAGACAACCTACTTACCTTTTTCCGCCACTCAACGACTATCGAGTCATATAATTGACGGGGTTACGCGAGCACACACTCTTGCGAACGGCAAAGATACATAATTTTTTTGATAAAATATCAAATAAAATTTGAATTGCGCAATATTCGCTCTCAAAATGGCCCATATCTGCCAAAATTATGCGATTTTCGTGACGCATAAAGTCATTATATTTCAAATCGGCGGTCAGATAGAGGTCGGCACCCGACTCTCTGGCCACATCGATAAGCGACGCACCCGCACCCGTACACACGGCAACACGGGCAACTTCAGACTTAACAATATCGCTATGGCGTAAAGCCTTAACCCCAAAGCACTCCATAACTCGTTGCATATATTCTTCGCTCGGAACGGCGTGAGTCAAATCGCCCACAACACCAAAGCCTGCACCCGAATCATTTGTCGACTGCAAGACCTCAAGATTCTCAAGTCCCAGCATCTCGGCTACTCGCCAACTCATACCTTGTGGCGCACTATCCAAATTAGTATGTGCTGCATAAAGGACTATACCTCGCCTGATAGCCTCCTCGACACAACGCTCGGTCACCGATGCCGAATTAAATCGTTTCATCGGATGAAACACTATGGGGTGATGTGTAATAACCATATCACACCCTTCGGCCACAGCCTCAGCCAGTACCTCTTCGGTCACGTCCACAGCAAGAAGCGCTTTATGCACCTCATCATCAGGGCGACCTACAATCAATCCCGAGTTATCATAAGATTCCTGTAACGAGAGCGGAGCAAACGCCTCGATTACAGCCGTCACTTCACGTACTTTCATAGGCTAAAACAATGATTGCTCATAGAATGGGAACAACTCCTTATTGTCATCATCGCTCTTTTTACGACGACGCACTCGTTTTTTGGCGGGTTGCTCGGCAACAGTCGCAGCATCATCAGCGACATTTGGCTCATTTACCTCATTTGACGGCTCTGCATCCTCCGCAACAGCCTGCTCTGGGGCAAAGTGTGACTCCTCAACTACAGGTTGAGAATTCTCCGCATTATCTTGTTGAGTTTCGACAACTGTCACTTCTGCAATCTTCTCAGGCTCATCCTGCAATATAGTTGCTGTATCAGTTACATCGTCGGCTTCGCGCAACTCGGCTCCGACAGAACTCACTATCTGTTCATCGTCGCCGGCCTTTAACTCCTCACGCACCTCAACCAACGCCGCGCGAATACGCTGCAAACGTTCCAATAGTTTGGTATCTCGAGCCAACTCCTTACCCGATGCCCCACGCATCACCTTACGAGCACCTTCAAGCGTCATACCACGCTCCTTTACAAGATGATATATCTGCTTAAGTTTCTCGATGTCCTCCGCAGAAAACATACGGTTTCCGCGCTTGTTCTTATGTGGTCTCAAGCAATCAAACTTCGACTCCCAGTGGCGGAGTAACGATTGATTAACATCGAACATCTCGGCCACCTCGCCCATCGAATAATAGATTTTCTCTGCCATAGTATATAGTTTTATTTCAATATTCTCAACGAATTGGGGTACAGATTATTGACTCGGCCACCTATACGCTTTACAAAGCCTAATGCCTGCCCTCGACATACAACCAGATTTATACCCTCCTCGAACAACTCTGCCGCGACATCCTGCTTACGCAAAAAGCATAGAGCAACCTCCTCCGACACCTCGCTGCAAGCAACCGCATCACGACATAAATAGACCGATAACGCCAAAGCGGCATCAGGTTTCAAACGTCCCTTAAATATCTGACCCATAGCGACTCCCGAATAGATGACTGACAATCTTCCCGACAAAGCCTCAATCTCAGCATAATGCGATGTCAAACATCCATACAACGTATCTCCAGCCTCAAAAAACGACATTTTATCAGCCTCCACAACCCATCGTTTCAACTCCTCCGCAGAGCGCTTATCCACCATATTTATCGCCTTGCGACGTGCCTTTGGCAATCGGCCACCAGCATTAGCGCCGGCACTTTTACGCGCAACAGCCATAAACATACCCTCACCCGTAATCCGATGAGGGAAGAATCTGAAGGTTTGAAACACACCCTCCTGCCCTGCAACAACGCCCCAATCGGCACTTATCGCAATATCATCAGCCCGCTCCAACTCTTCGCCAAACTCCTCACAGGCTCGACGGACAATATCTTCATCCTCCGAGCGGTTAAACGTACAAGTGCTATACAACAACACACCACCTGCACGCAAAGCCTTAAAGGCATTTTGCAAAATCTCCCACTGACGCTCGGCACACATAGCCACATTGGCCTCACTCCATTGTTCGCAAGCATCAGCAGACTTACGAAACATCCCCTCGCCCGAACAAGGAGCATCAACCGCAACAACATCAAACACCCCCTCAAACTCCGCCAATCTTGCTGAGTCATTGCACGTTACCACCATATTACCCAAGCCCCATTTACGAGCATTATCCGCCAATACAGCGGCGCGAGAACGATTAATCTCATTTGCTACAACCAAACCCTCCTTGCCAACAAGCGTAGCATAGTGGGTACTCTTGCCACCCGGTGCAGCACACATATCCAGAACCCGCAGACCACGACAGGCCTCACTGCCACCCATCACCTCCGATATAATATAGCCCGCGAACTGCGAACTTGCCTCCTGCACATAATAGGCACCTGCGTGAAAATCGCTATCAAGGGTAAAACTTGGACGCTCATCCAACAAATAGCCATTCTCAGACCACTCAACACGCCTCGCCGTCCATCGCGGAGAAGACATCTTGTAAGAGTTAAGCCGTATGGCCGTTGACGGGTCTTCTCCAAGAGCAGCACACAACGCCTTAGCCTCTTCGGCTCCCAACTCCCGCTCCATACGGGCTACAAACTTTTCAGGCAGTTGCATAATACTCTATTTATTATCAGACCCTTGCGACATCATCTCATCCAGTCGCTGGCAAATACGCTCCACGACACTCTCATCGGCCACAAAGTCCTCAACATCCTTATCGATAATCAACACCTTGCCTTTATAGATATTGTTAATCCAATACTCATATTTTTCATTCAAGCGCGATAGATATGCCTCATCAATATTCATCTCATAGGCTCTGCCACGACGTTTGATTTGCGTCACCAATGTAGGAATGCTCGCTCGAAGATATATCAACACATCGGGCTGAGGAATAAGATTTGTCGTAAGACTGAAAATCTTCATATATGTAGCAAAATCACGCGAAGGTATAAGCCCCATCTGATGAAGGTTATCGGCAAAGATATGGGCATCTTCATAGATTGTACGGTCCTGAAAAATATTCTTCTCACCCGATGACAACATATCGAGAGTCTGCTCAATACGACTACCCAAAAACGATATTTGCAACTGGAAAGCCCAACGGCTCATATCGTTATAGAAATCCCCGATATAGGGGTTGTCGCTCTCCTCGTAATAGGCTTTGGCCCCATATCGTTTTGTCAGAATCTCGGTCAGCGTCGTCTTTCCACTACCTATATTTCCCGCTATGGCAACATACATAATTCTCAGGCTTTCAGTTAATTAAAATACTCTCCGACTTTGGCAATCGATTCGGGCATAGAGAAGACCACAACCCTATCATACGCCTTCATTGTCGTATCTCCAACGGCTATAAATGCCTTATCGCCACGCACCACACCGCCAATGATAACATCCTGCGGCAGGCGCAAATCCTTAACCATCGCTTTGGTTGCCGGCGAGTTTGGCTTAACAATAAACTCCAACACTTCGGCTTCGCTACCCATCAGACAGCGTATAGCCTGCACATCGGTGGACATCGTGAAACTAAATATATTTGATGCCGTTACTCGCTTCTTATTGATGATAGTATCAATGCCAACACTCTCGGCAAGGCTTATATAATTAAGATTCTCGACCTCGGCAATAACCTTCTTCACACCCATACGTTTAGCCTGCATTGCCGCCAAGATATTTGTTTCACTACGGCCCGTAACCGCCAAGAAAGTATCCATATTCGAAAGGCCCTCCTCCTGCATAGCCTCCAGATTACGGCCATCGGCGTGAATGATAAGCGTTTTTTCCAACTGCTCGGCCAGCCTAAATGCCTTCTCGCCGTTGTACTCAACAATCTTCACGTCCATTATATCCTGCAACTCGGATGCTACGCGGACACCGATGCGTGAGCCTCCCAATATCATCAGACTCTTGACCTCTACACTCGCCTGTCCCGATAATTCAGCCACCTGCTTGGCTACATCTTTACGCGTTATGGCATAGACCACATCACCCTCGAAAAATTCATCCGCGCCACGCGGAATGATAGTCTGACTACCTCTCGTAACAGCCACAGCACGAAACTCGGAGATAGAGCCATCGGCTGCAAGGTCCACCAATTTACGCCCTAACAATGGAGAGGTAGGCTCCAGACGGAACACCACAAGCGAGAGCAATCCGCTTGAGAAATCAACATAGTCGGTTGTTGATGTATGGCCCAGAAGGTTAATAACCTCCGTAGCGGCAACCTGCTCAGGATAGAAAAGATAGTCGATACCCATATCGATAAACATCTCCTTGTTATTCGGCTCAAGGTATTCGTTGTTATCGATTCGGGCGATTGATTTTTTGGCACCCAACTGCTTGGCCATAATAGCGGCCAAAATATTCTGATTCTCATCGTGATTGACTGCGATAAATAGGTCACAGCGACGCACTCCCGCCCTTCGCAACACAGCAAACGCGGTTGTATCACCCTCGACGGTTATCAAATCGGCGATGTTACTCACATTGCTCAAACGCTTTGCATCGCTCTCGATAACGGTAATTTCGTGACCATTACCACTCAGCATACGCGCCAAGTGGCTACCCATCTCTCCTACTCCTGAAACAACTATTTTCATAGCATCACATTTTTTGCCTTTGCAATGTCTACATAACGGCTGTCACTCCCCCGAGATGCACTCTCACAAAAGAATTCAGCCTCCAAAAGCACACTTTTTTGCAAATTATCACACAAATATATAAATTTGTTGTCGGAAATTCAACTAAATGAAGATTTTTAACACATAACTCACTATGGGAGCATCATTTTCCACCATATTAATCGTAATCGGAGTATCCATTCTCTTCGTCGGCCTCTTTTTTTTAGGTATGTCGCTGACGCAAATTTTCAAAGGTCACGACATAGACTCCGAGATTGCGACAAACAAGAATATGCAACGGCTTGGCATTAAGTGTGCCGTACAAGAGTCACGCGAAGACACAGGCACAGATTGTGCCGATATAGGATGTCACGGCAACTGTTCATCGTGCGACATCGACCATAGCCAAGAGAAGCAATAAGCAGCAAAAACGACAACCGATGCGAGAGATAATAGATTTTCTGGAGGAGTTATCAGCCAATAATAACCGTGCGTGGTTTGAGGCCAATCGTGAACGTTACAAGAGCGTAAAACAGCGTATGGACTCGGTAGCCGAAGAGTTTATTGAGGCCATCGCGGCCTTCGACGCATCTGTTGATGGACTTCGCGCCAAAGATTGTACATATCGTATCTACCGCGACACCCGCTTTTCGAAGGATAAGTCGCCCTACAAGACGTGGTTTGGGGTTTATGTCTGCCCGCGTGGCAAGAAATCGGGATTTTCGGGCTACTATATGCACGTCGAGCCCGACCAGAACCACTATATGCTCTGCACGGGAGCCTACTGCCCCACCGCAGGCGAGATAAAGAGCGTGCGCGAGGAGATTATGACCGAAGGCGATGCCTTCGTAGAGACCATCGAGGCGGCTAAAGGGTTTGAGGTGGATTGGTCGTCGGCTCTGAAGCGTATGCCGCAAGGATGGTCGGCAGAGGATGAGTATTCTGATTACTACCGTCTGCGAAATTTTCTTTTGGTGAAGTTGGTCGATAAGGATTATTTCCTGCGTCCCGACGCCATACAGCAGGCGGCCAAGGATATGCAATGCACCCGTCCATTTAACGACACGCTCAACCGAGCCATCGAGTACGCCCGCGAGATGGGGTGGTAAAAATCTCCCTCATAAATAAACACAAAATCCCGAACCTTGTAAGGCTCGGGATTTTTGTTAGCAAATGGTTTTTAATCCAGAGATATAGTACGCTCTGTAACCTTGGTAATCTTACCACGCTCAACCACCAAAGTCTTTGGCTCACTATACGTACCGCCCAAAATTGTGCTATGAGCTGTATTATCACCACTTCTATACCAATTCAGAGTAATGGCATCTGTATATGTGCCTGGCAGAACAGGGATAAATACTGATATTGCTGCATCTTTGCTCAACTTTATATCCAAGTTACCAGAAGTAGTTAAATCTCCACCACCTTTTACCTCTTTAAGATAAGGCGCAGCAGGTGTGGCAATCATATCTCCCGACAAATTAATTCCTTTAGAACCGGATAAAATTATCTTGCCCAATATATCATTCGTTGAATCCTCGCTCAGTTTAACGGGAACCTCAACAACACCTACCAAATGGTGCATTGTTGCAACAGTACCATCAGCCGAAGCAGTAAATACATCCGTAATCATAGGAATATTGCTTAATCCCGTATTAGTATTCAGGCTTGGGTGTGCTATAATATTGTCTGCGTCGTCAAGGTCTACCGAGATAGAAAGATAACTACCTGCCATAGCAAAATATTTCTTGCCCTCCTGCAATTTATAAACTTCATCTTTTGCCTTAAATGTCTTTGAAGATGCATCGTACACATAGTAGATATTAATTCCAATACGATCAGGATTGTATTCATTCAAGCAAATCTCTTCGCCATCCTCGAATGAGAACTTCAAGCCAGATGCAATCTGCTCGGCAGTTACGCGAGTATCACCCTCGAAGCCAATCTTAATCTCCGATACATACTTTACCTCCTCTTGGGCTGCATCATCCTTGCTGCAACCTACGGCTGCCAACACTACGGTAGCAGCGAATAAATAGAAAATCTTCTTCATTGTTCTTCTGTCTTTAATTTGTTACTACCAATTGTTGCTACCATAGCCCATATCGTCAATAGGACCACCTGACTGGGCAAAGCCCTGCTCTACTACTACCTCGAGTACCTCAACTTCGGGTGCGATGTAATTCATTTTGTTCTCCATAATTGTTTGTTTTTGTATTGTTATTAGTGAATGTATAAACAAAAAAACGCTCACAGCAGGGCACAACAAAGCCCACGCCGAGAGCGCTTCAAGATATTCTTATATAACTTACTGATTATCTGATAATTAAGACATATAGGGGGGGGGTAGGATTACGCCATACTCAACGCGTACACCCTGCAACCGCCCATCCAAAGAGGGAGTTGCAGCAAGGCCGCAAAGAAAATATGAATTATTGTTATGGCGCAACATCTTTTTTGAAATTTAGTCAATTAAATATACCATTCCCTGCATTCAAAATTATTATTTTTCTTACAATTATCCAAATTTCAAACAAAAAAAAAGCGAGACTAAAAAGTCTCGCCCAATTCAATTCGGTTATAATCACCACGCCGACGAACTACTCTGCAAGAGGAGTTACGCTAACGTATGACTTGCCAGACGACTTCTTGCAGAACTCGACAGTACCGTCAACCAATGCAAAAAGAGTGTGGTCCTTACCCATACCCACGTTGTTACCGGGGTTGTGTACTGTACCTCTCTGACGAACGATGATGTTGCCAGCCTTAGCGAACTGACCACCGAAAAGCTTTACTCCGAGTCGCTTGCTCTCTGACTCACGGCCGTTCTTTGAACTACCTACTCCTTTTTTGTGTGCCATTTTCTACTAATTTTTAGGTTATGCAACAATATCCTCTACGAGAACCTGTGTCAAGTACTGACGGTGACCGTTGCACTTCTGATAACCGGTTCTACGCTTCTTCTTGAAGACCAAGACCTTCTCGTCCTTGAGGTGCTTCAAGACCTTACACTTAACTGAGGCGCCTTCTACTACAGGTGCACCTACCTTAACCTGACCGTCGTTGTCTACAAGCAGGACTTTGTCGAAACTCACTGACGACTCTACGTCGTTCTGAAGACGGTGAACATAGAGTTTACGACCCTTTTCAGCCTTGAACTGCTGACCTGCGATTTCTACTATAACGTACATTTCTTTAATAAAATATAAGTTTTGCCGTAATTCGGCCTGCAAATATACGAAATTTTTTCTCTGCGCAACACATTGACCCATATTTTTTTCACTTTTTATGGTTTGGCACATTTTTAGATTGATTCAAACGGCAAACTTTTACAAAAAAATGCACCGACGAAAGATTATAATATATTCACAACATCTGCTGTCTGCCGAATTGGTGGCAGCAATTATCGGATACGCCAACGAGGATATTATACAATGTAGCAGCATAGAGCAAACCGAAGAGTTGTGTCGCAAGATAGATGCCGACTTGGTTATCATACTTACAAGTTCGCCTCTGCTCGGCGGCAGAAATATCATCAGGCAGTTGCGCGGGAGCGGGCATCGCCCCGAAATTTATGTGATATCGTGGCGACACTCCGAGCAGGCGGTATTGAGTCTGCTGGAGTGCGGCATAGACCAATATATGACTTTCCCGATATGTATGGGACGTTTGAAGGCCAAAGCAACATTAAGCAACAACAATCTAACACGAGAGTCGTAAGATATGATTATATTATATACATATATATTTATTATATTGGTGGCGATACTCGTAACGGTCATTATGACACAACGCACACAAAACTCTCGCCGCATTACAACCGACAAAGCCACACGCAGAAGAGTATTTTATATAAGGCAGGTAGTCAATCTCCTGCAGGACGAGAGTCGTATACCGATGAATATCATCGCAAGGACCCGTTCTGAACGCATCGCTCTGTGCGAAGCAATACACATCGTGCGTAGTCACACATACGGCACAGACTCTTCACCCTTGAATCAGACCATCCGCGACAATGGGTTAGAGAGGTTGCTGTTTCAGCGTATTCGATATTCGACAGGTCTTCGACGCGCCCACTGGCTAACTCTTTCGAGTTGCATAACATTAGGCGAGAAGAGTATTCATAAATTGGAGCGATTATCCAACTCTCGCAATCACGCCATACGTATAGCATCCGTCATATCGCTCATCGCATCTGACCCGCAGATGGCCATACAACGTATTTCGGCCCTGCGGTATAGGCTCTCGCCACTCGACATATCGCGTATAATATCACTCCTACGACGAGGAATAATCCCCATAGCATACGAGCCACTACTGCAAAGCAACAACTATAATTTACAGATGTTGGGAATAGCCATCGTACGCAACTTCGGGATAGACATAGCCGACAAACGGCTCCACGATATCATTTCATCCTGCAACGACAAGGCCATCGTACGCGAAGCAATTCTCACATTATCATCTCTTGGGCGGCCTTTGGGCAGAGCAAAGATACGATATCGGATGAGTAATATGAGTATATCAGAACGAAAATCGTTTTGTCGCTATCTGGCTACCGAAGGCTACTCGGTACAGGCCCTACGTACTCTCTTCTCCGAGAAAGAGATGCACTATGCCGAGGCTCTAATAAAATCATACAAACGCGATTTGGTATGCAGACAATACACATAATAATATTATCGCTGCTCTTGTTAGCGGTTGGTTACACCATAATCCGAGCCATAAAGACAACAAAGGCGTTGTCGATGTACAACTTTTTTGTTGACAACACAGCAGGGTGCTGCGAATCTTTAGGATTTACGGGGTGTTCTGTAATATGTTATGCAGTAAACGACATCGAGCAGATAGAAAACCTGCTACATACAGAGTATGACCGTTACGAAATCTTGGCCGTAATAGATTCTCGCCTCTATCCCGACATCTTCTACTCCATAGTAAAGCAGTATGGGCTAATACGAGTAAACACCATCGTCAGCGACGAACTCTCCAATACCCACATTCGAGCACTCTATCGCTCGCGCCAACGTCGCTTCAGACGATTGGTCCTGCTTGACGAAGCATACACCTCGCCATACAACTCACTTGACTGCGCCACACTTGTCGCCTCTTACGAATATATCATACCTCTAAATGCTTCGATGCGATTGCGAGAGCACGCCATCGAATATGCATCCATACTGATTTCAGAGAATCGTGAACGCGCGCTTGTCGCAATACACTCCTCTGCCGATGACGAATGTTACATCATAAAACGGGAGTATATAATATCCCACGATGGATTCTCTGCTACATTATTTCACGACGTTCCTTCAACACAGATATTATCCACTCCGACTCCTCTGATTTACACAATCAACAACGAGGAGTTGCGACGTAGATTCCGAAACAATATGTGCGCCGTAACATTCTTAATTTTATTGTTTGAGATGATATGGGCCGATGGTCTAACGGCTGTAGCCACACTGCTATCGGCATTGCTGATATATCTCATAGTTAAATATTATAACGTAGTGGCCAATGACCGATTTTGTCCCGAATGGGCAATGTTATGTTATTTTCGACACATAAGGCGAATTTTTTATGGCAGAAAATTTCTTGTTTGATAAATTATACGTAACTTTACGAAAGAAACATAAAACTACTAATAATAATGTCTGATACTCAGATTAACAAACATATTAACGAGCACATTCTGCCACAATGCTTCAATGCAGCCGTAAAGGCTGGTGCAGCAATAATGAGCATCTACAAAAACCACGACTACGACATCTCGCTCAAGAGCGACCATACCCCTATTACGATAGCAGACCGTTTGGCTCACAACACAATCAAAGAGCATCTGGGAACAACACGTATTCCCG
This sequence comes from Alistipes sp., assembly GCA_017399485.1. Lineage (GTDB taxonomy): Bacteria > Bacteroidota > Bacteroidia > Bacteroidales > Rikenellaceae > Alistipes. The sequence goes on along the minus strand of JAFQCA010000023.1, from coordinate 140,879 downwards.
TTTTGAGCGAGGAGGGGCGTGAAATGCTTTATAACGAGCGCCGTAATTGGGATTTATTTCTGTTGGTGGACCCGCTCGATGGTACTAAAGAGTTTATCAAAGGCAACAACGAATTTACGGTCAATATCGCTCTGCTATACAACAACGAGTGTGTAGCATCAATCCTTTACGTGCCTTACCACTGCAAGATGTATGTAGCAGTCAAGGGGCAAGGCGCATATCTTATTAAAGATATTATTCCCCAGCCTGAGCCTACTTACAAACGCGAGCAAATCGAGCAGTTGATGGAGCGTCTGCCACTGGCAAATAACCGCCACGACGGATTCCGCGTTGCGGTATCACGTTCTCACCAGACTCCCGAGACGTTTAACAGAATAGAGGAGTTGAAATCCGCTCATCCCGACTTGGAGATTGTCGAGCAGGGAAGTTCATACAAGTTCTGCCTGCTCGCCGAAGGTGCTATCGATTATTACATCCGTACAACCAATACCTACGAATGGGATACAGCGGCAGGCGAACTGATTTTGGCAGAGGCGGGTGGCACAACAAAATCATATCCCGAAGGTAATCCGCTACTCTACAACAAAGAGGATTTACACAACCCGTGGTTTGAGGCTTGTAGTCCCGCACACCACTTATAAACATCATAACCGATTTAAGATGAGGCTGTCCAATCGATAATATTGCGACAGCCTTTTTTATCTGGAGCCATATAACAAGAGAGATTTTAAGGCTTGCGAAACACGAAAAAGCGAGGTTTGCTTATGCGTAAATGAGGATTTTGAGTACTAGCATAACGCAGAAATCACCTTGTTAGGCAACTTCTTTGTCGTTTTCAAAAAAACGATTAACTTTGGCACAAAATATTCAACTCATAAACCGACTTATTATGAAGACATTTCGCTTTACATTAATTGCGAGTATTATGACACTTACGCTTTTCACATTATGCGGTTGCCAACAGGAGGCTCCGCAAGTAGAGACTTCGACAGAAGATATACCTTGGGTGGTTGACCGTTTTGATGACATCAAGGTTTTGCGCTACGAGGTCCCCGGATTCGAGAATCTGCCTTTACAGCAGAAATTGTTGGTCTATTATTTGGCCGAAGCCGCAAAGTGTGGTCGCGACATTCTGTTTGACCAGAATTTCAAGTATAACTTGACAGTGCGCCGCGCTTTGGAGGATATCTATAGCAAATATGAGGGTGACCGCAAGGCCGCAGAGTTCGTGGCATTGGAGAAATACCTCAAAAAGGTTTGGTTCGCAAACGGTATTCACCACCACTACTCTAACGACAAGTTCCACCCCGAGTTCCCTCGTGAGTGGTTTGAGCCATTGGTTGGCAAATACGCCAAGGAGCGCCTTACCATAGATGAGAAGTTGTTGTGCGACATCATATTCGACGAGACACTTTATGCTTCACGCCTCAACCAGACTGACGGTGTGGATATGGTAACGGAGTCGGCTTGTAACTATTACGAGGGTGTAACAATGGCCGAGGTTGAGAAGTTCTATGCCGATATGGTTGACCCTAATGACCCCAAGCCTATCTCATACGGCCTTAACTCAAAACTCATCAAAGACGAGAAGGGCAATATCGTAGAGAAAGTTTGGAAGTTAGGCGGAATGTACTCTGAGGCTATTGAGCAAATTATCTTCTGGTTAGAGAAAGCATCATCGGTTGCCGAAGGCTCACAAAAAAGCATCATCGACGCTTTGGTAAATTACTACCGCACAGGCGATTTGCGCGAGTTTGACCGCTACAATATTTTGTGGGTTGGCGACAACACATCTAATATCGACTTTGTAAACGGTTTTATCGAGGACTATGGTGACCCGCTCGGCCGCAAGGCCTCTTGGGAGGGCATCGTAAACTTCATCGACAGCACTGCTTGCCGCCGTACACAAATCATCACCGAGAATGCTCAATGGTTTGAGGATAACGCACCCATCAACCCCGCATTCCGCAAAAAGGAGGTTAAGGGTGTATCGGCAAAGGTTATTACAGTTGCTATGCTGGGTGGCGACTGCTATCCCGCAACTCCTATCGGTATCAACCTTCCCAACGCCGATTGGATTCGCAAAGAGTATGGTTCAAAGTCGGTAACAATCGACAATATCACTTACGCTTACGACAAGGCTGCACAAGGCAATGGCTTTAACGAGGAGTTTATGTTGCGCGAGGAGGATAGAGAGCGTATCAAGCAATATGGCAAGTTGGCAGACGACCTTCACACCGACCTTCACGAATGTTTGGGACACGGCTCTGGTCAGTTGGCTCCGGGCGTAAAGGGTGGCGAATTGAAGAGTTACACCTCGACTTTGGAGGAGACTCGCGCCGACCTCTTCGGATTGTATTATTTGGGTGACGAGAAGATGGTAGAGATTGGCCTTATACCCTCTACCGACGTAGCAAAAGCACAATATGCCGACTATATTATGAACGGTATGATGACTCAGTTCTCACGCATCGAGTTGGGTAAGAATGTCGAGGAGTCTCATATGCGTAACCGTAAACTCATTGCAGAATGGTGTTACGAAAAGGGTAAGAAGGATAACGTCATCGAGTGGGTTAAGCAGGATGGCAAATCATACATCGTTGTAAACGACTTCGACGCTTTGCGCCGTCTGTTCGGAGAGTTGCTTTTCGAGGTGCAGCGCATCAAGTCTACAGGCGACTACGAGGCTGGCCGCAAGTTGGTTGAGGATTACGCCGTAAAGATTGACCCCGAAATTCACAAGGAGGTTTTGGAGCGTTACGGCAAATTGGGCATCGAGCCATACAGCGGCTTTGTCAATCCCGACTACGAACTCGTAGAGCAGGATGGTAAGGTTGTCGATGTCAAGTTTGTCGGCAAATATAATTTTATCGAGCAGATGATGGAGTACTCTACAAAATACTCTTTCCTCCCCTCGATAAACTAAATCTTCATAACAAAATAGTAGAATATGCTCGGCTATTATCTCTTGGCCGAGCATATTTTGTATATGGAATAGCGACTTTTTCGACCATAAATGTTTTTTATTGCTACATTGAATTTTTAATTCCGATATTATTATATAACTTTGCCGCAGTTTTTCAGAGTATAGAATAACAAATGAAAACAGTTTATACAGTAAACGAACTTAAGCAAGAACTTGCTTCGGTAGATATGAGTGGAGTAGGATTCGTTCCTACGATGGGTGCATTGCACGCAGGCCACCGCTCATTGGTAGAAAAGGCTCGCAAAGAGTGCGAAACGGTTGTCGTAAGTGTATTCGTTAATCCTACACAGTTTAACGACAAGAATGACCTGAAACACTATCCACGCACCCCCGAAGCCGATGAGGCTCTGCTCAAAGAAGCGGGTGCCGACATAGTCTTTATGCCGTCGGTTGAAGAGGTTTATCCTGAGCCCGACACCCGCATATTCGACTTCGGTCAGATAGATAAGGTTATGGAAGGTGCTACACGCCCCGGACACTTCAATGGCGTGGCGCAGGTTGTGAGTCGCCTATTCGATATGGTCAATCCCGCAAAAGCATACTTCGGCGAGAAGGACTTTCAACAGATAGCCGTAATCAAGGCAATGGTAAAGCAACTCGGACTTGATGTCGAGATTGTAGAGTGCCCGATTATTCGTGGCGAGGATGGGCTTGCACTCTCATCGCGCAACACACTTCTTACTGCTGACCATCGTGCCGCAGCACCACACATATATGCTACAATCAAGCAGTGTGCCGAGAAGATGCAGACGATGACACCTGCCGAATTATGCGAGTGGGTTAAATTGGAAGTGGAGAGCAACCCATTGTTGGAGGTTATATATTTCCAAGCCGTAGATGCTCTCTCTATGCAGCAGATTTCGGCGTGGGATGAGAGCGAGCGTGTGCAGGGTTGCATTGCTGTACAAGCAGGAGATATCAGACTCATTGATAACATAAGAATAAAATAATCGTTATGTTAATAGAGGTACTCAAATCAAAAATTCACCGCGTGAGAGTCACGCAGGCTAACCTAAACTATGTAGGCAGCATCACCATTGACGAGGATTTGATGGATGCCGCAAATATGATTGAGGGCGAGAAGGTACAGATACTCGACATTAATAATGGCGAGCGATTTGAAACTTACATCATCAAAGGAGAGCGCGGCAGCGGTTGCATCTGCCTGAATGGAGCAGCAGCACGCAAAGTTGCTGTTGATGATTTGGTTATCATCGTATCGTATGCTCTTATGGATTTCGAGGAGGCCAAGCAATTCCGTCCATCGGTGGTATTCCCCGACTCAACAACAAATCGTATAGTAAAATAGTCACCTGAGGAATGGATACGATTTTGGCTATATGTGCCGTTCTGTGTGGCATCATAGGTATCCTGGGGGCTATATTGCCAATACTGCCGGGTACGGTATTGTCGTATATCGGTATGTTGTGCGCCTACTTCACGTCATCATCGACAATAAGTGAGGCGAAATTATGGCTTTGGGGAGTTATTTCAGCCGTAATCATCATTCTGGACTACATCTTGCCTGCATACTTTAGCAAACTCTTCGGAGGTTCAAAAGCAGGTATTTGGGGAGCGACTATAGGTGTCATAGTCGGAATGTTTACGATGGGTCCACTGGGTATTATTCTTGGGCCATTCATCGGTGCCGTCGCAGGTGAGATGCTCAATCAAAAGCAACCTCTTGACAAGGCCATTGTCGTAGGAGCGGGTTCATTATTATCATTCTTCGTCGGCACAGGCTTGAAACTTATTGCTGGAGGATTTATGATGTACTACATCTGGGCAGATGTTATAATGCTGATTAAAGAGTTGTGGTAAAAATTGGAGGGGTATAGATGCCTAAGTTAATATACAAATAGTCCGCTTGACAGGTTATCTTCAAGCGGACTATTTTATTATACTAGAATAGCGACTAAAATTGCAAGCCGAAAACATCTTTTAACTCTCGTTCCAACTCCTCTGCCGATGTAAATCGGATGGCTTTCATACCCACATTACGCGCACCCGCGACATTGTCGGCATTATCATCTACAAACAACGACTCCTCCGCCTGCAAATCATAACGTTCAAGCAGGCACTTATATATCGCCTCATCGGGCTTCAACAGATGCTCCTCTCCCGACACAACGATGCCATCAAACTCCTGAAATACAGGATAAGTATCACGAACCATAGGGAATGTCTCGGCTGACCAATTTGTCAGGCCATAAACTCCATAGCCCGCCATCTTCAAACGTCTTATTACTGAGGCCATACCTTCAATCTCACCATTCATCATCTCAATCCAGCGGGTATGATATATAGCAATAGCCTCGCTCCACTCAGGATGCTCAGCCTGCAGTTCGGCCACACCTTCTGCAAAGGGTTTTCCGCCATCCATTTGCAGATTCCAAGAGTATAAACATATATTATTTAGAAACCACTCGGCTTTCTCCCAACTGCCGAAATATTTATCATAGAGATGGTGGGGATTCCAATCAACCAATACGCCCCCAAAATCAAAAACAATATTTTTCATAACCAATTTTATTGGGAAATCTTTACCAATGCCTCACGATAGGCATTCAAGATGCGCGACTTAGAAATAAAGCCCAAATAACGATTATTCTTATCGACAACAGGCAACATCCAAGTGTGATTTTTCTCAAAATGAGGCAACACACTCTGTACCAATTCGTGCTGCAGAATCCTATATGGCGGCTGTACCATATAATGTGTTATAGAGCGGCCCCAGCGCTCGCGTTTGAACATATCCTCACGCAAATCATCCAACTGAACAACACCCAACAGATGACCGAAATTATCTATAACAGGGAAGATATTACGACGTGCCGATGAGATAATATTTACCACATCACCCAACGTAAAATTCTCCTTCAATCGCACAAAATCGGTCTCCATCAACTCATCCAGACGCATAAACACGAAGGCCGACTGGTCTTTATCGTGAGTCAACAACTCACCTCGCATACGTAACTGCTTGGTATAAATCGAATCCTTATCCAAACGATAACCTACCGCAAACGATATGCAGGCAACTATCATAAGTGGAATAAACAGTCCATAACCGTTAGACAGTTCGGCAATAAGGAATATCGACGTTAGCGGCGCCTTCATAACACCTGCCATAACGCCTGCCATACCTACCAGCGTAAACGACACAACAGATATGTGCCAATCGAAACAAGCATTACATATCAATGCCAAAGCCGCTCCGACAAATGCGCCCACAAAAAGCGACGGAGCAAATGTTCCTCCCACACCTCCTGCGGCATTGGTCGTTGCCATAGCAACCACCTTAAAGAACATAATAGCGATAACATAGATAATGGCAACCCACTCTATATCGCTGAACTTAAAGAACATCGAGTTATCGAATAGCGACGCTACCCTACCGTGCATCAACGCCGTCATACCCTCATAACCCTCGCCATACAGAGGCGGAAAGATAAATATAAGCACACCCAACAATACGCCCGCAAAGGCCCAGCGATGATATTGAGTCTTGATGCGTTTAACGTATGTTCCAACAATAGAGTTTACCGATGTGAAGTAGTATGACATAGCGCCACAGCACACACCCAGCAATATATATAGCGGAATTTGTGGCAGAACAAATGCGTCAGCAGCACTCAACGTTACAGAGATTATGGGGTCGAATCCTCGAAACATCAATGCTACCGTAGTAGCCGTGATTGACGATATGAGCAGAGGAATAACCGATGTTGCAGTAATATCCAACATCAGAATCTCCAACACAAACACTACACCCGTAATCGGAGCCTTGAAGATAGCGGCAACGGCTGCACCTGCACCGCAACAAAGCATAAGCGTAAGTTCCTTATAATTGAGTTTTGCCAATCGCCCCACATTGGAGCCTATAGCGGCTCCCGTCAAGACTATAGGAGCCTCAGGACCTACCGAACCTCCGAATCCGATGGTTGTGGCACCTCCGACAATCGAAGACCAGCAGTTATGGGGCGCAATACGCGAATCACGTCGCGACATCGCATATAGCACTCGTGTTACGCCCTCCGATATCTCATCCTTAACGATATATTTAACGAACAACGTCGCCAATATGATACCAATAGCAGGATAAATCAGATAGAGGAATTGGGCTCTATCGGCAGGAAACCACGTAACCAATGCCGAACGCACTCCATACAATAGCATCTCGAACAGACACGTTCCCACACCTGCACATACACCCACAACAACGGCTAACACGCCCATCAACTGCGCATTAGTCAATCGTTTAAGATGGCCGACAACCCAATCTATTATCTGATTTCGCGTAATCATTATCGTTCTATTAACGAAATAGGCCTTTATCGTTTGCTGCGATTATTTTACCGCCTTATACATCTCGGCCTGTTGGCGGATAAGTTCTGTATCCTCAAAATAGTTAATCTTCATCGAGCGACGAACCATATCGAGAGTCTCGGCAGCCTCAGCACGAGCGACCTCACAACCTCTCTTCAATGTCTCGTAAACACCCTCAATATCCTGCTCATACTCCTTACGGCGTGCGCGAATTGGCTCCAACATCTCCTGCAAAACAGCATACAGGAACTTCTTAACCTTAACATCACCCAAACCACCACGCTGATAATGCGCCTTCAACTCATCAAGCGATGCGTAGTCGGGCATATATTGTGCAAAATGTTCGGGGCGTGAGAATGCGTCAAGATATGTAAACACGCAGTTACCCTCGATTGAGCCCGGGTCCTCGATACGGATATGATTCGGGTCGGTGTACATACTCATAACCTTCTTGCGCAAATCTTCAGCGGTATCAGACAAATAGATGCAATTTCCAAGCGACTTCGACATCTTGGCCTTACCATCAGTACCCGGCAGACGCAGACAAGCAGCATTCGATGGCAACAAGATTTCTGGCTCAACCAACGTCGGGCCATAGATAGAGTTGAACTTATGGACAATCTCGCGCGTCTGCTCAATCATAGGCTCCTGGTCCACACCGGCAGGAACGGTAGTTGCACGGAAGGCTGTTATATCCGAAGCCTGCGAAATGGGATAAGTATAGAAACCTACGGGAATAGATTTACCAAACTCGCGCATCACAATTTCGGTCTTGACCGTCGGATTACGCTCCAAACGAGCCACCGTAACCAGATTCATATAATAGAATGCCAATTCGGTGAGTTCCGGCACCATACTCTGAATAAAGATTGTTGACTTTGCGGGGTCAATACCACACGAGAGATAATCCAAAGCCACCTCAATAATATTTTGGCGCACCTTTTCGGGATTGTCGGCATTATCGGTCAAAGCCTGTGCATCGGCAATCATAATAAATATCTTCTCGAACTCTCCAGAGTTCTGCAATTCAACACGCTGGCGCAATGAACCCACATAGTGGCCCAAATGGAGTTTACCGGTAGGGCGGTCTCCTGTAAGAATGATTTTTCCCATTGTTTTTATCTATTTTTTCAATTATTCGACAATGCTGATTTATGTATAAAAGATACATAAACTATTAAATTAACTACAAAAATACTAATTTATTGATGAGCATCCAAAAAAGTTTGCTGCTATAATTTTTTTTTATACTTTTGTAAAAGAAAATAAGCCTTAACCCAAACTTTTCGGAATATGACTATTATTCAATTACAATACCTTATTGAGGTCGCTAACTGTGGTAGTTTTTCGGCTGCAGCAGAGCATTGTTTTGTTACCCAGCCCTCGCTTTCGATGCAGATAAAATCGCTTGAAGAGGAGTTGGGGGTGGTGCTTCTGGACCGCTCAAAAAAGCCTGTTATTCCCACCGAAGCAGGAGCCGTTGTTATAGCGCAAGCGCAAGAGACTCTCAAAGCGTATAACACTATACGTGAATCAGTTGCCGAACTAAAAGGTGAGACTGCCGGAAAGTTGCGCTTGGGTGTAATTCCAACTATCGCACCATATCTGTTACACAAATTTATACCCGATTTTGTAAAGAGTTATCCCCGTGTCGAGTTGGAGATTCGTGAGATGGTAACAGCCGACATCGTCGAGGCTTTGCGTCGCGACAAAATCGATGCCGCATTGGTAGCCAGCGGCACGTGCGGAGATGGCATTTTGGAGATAGACCTATTCAGTGACCGTTTTTACGCGTATGTTTCACCATCAAACCCGCTATATGAGCGCTCGAACATACGCATCGAAGATATTGACCTCAAAGACCTTATACTTTTGAGCCGAGGCAACTGTATGCGCGACCAAATCATCGAGTTATGTCAAGCACGCCGAGACCTCCCATCGCATTATTATTTCGAGTCAGGCTCGCTCGACACACTGATGCGCATCGTAAACTGCACATCGTGTATGACTATTATTCCCGAGATGGCTTTGGAATATATTCCCTCGGACCGTAAATCTCAAATCAAAACTTTGGCTAAAGGAGCCACATCACGACGAATTGCCATTGCCGCACGTCGCACTTATGTCAAAAGTTCCATTATCAACGCATTGGAAAAGACCATTATCGAACGCGCGGGAGCATTGCAGAAGTTTATGCATTAAGTGTTGCTACAAATAAAAACAAATCGTTCTAATAAGAAAAATATGCGGGGCAGAGATAATATTGCCTCGCATTTTTGCGTTTATTGCCAAAGATTATGCAAACACGCTTTATTCGGCATATTTTATTTCCAACTCTCATAAAAATATTGTATATTTGCAACGTAATATGTATATATGATAATATGGAAAAATTAATTGAAACTATAGTTACCGCTATTCAAGACAAGAAGGGTGAAAATATTGTATCATTAGACCTCTCAGGATTCGATGGTGCCATATGCTCGCACTTCGTAATTTGTAACGCCAACTCGACCTCACAGGTAAGCGCCATTGCCGACGGTATTGAGCGCGATGTATTGGAGAAGTTAGGTGAAAAAGTTTGGCGCATCGAAGGCCAGCAGAACTCATTCTGGATTGCTATGGATTACCTCGACGTAGTGGTACATATCTTCCAAACCGAATTACGCGATTTTTATAAAATCGAGGAGTTGTGGGCCGACGCTCCAATCAAAAAGTACGAATACGAACTATAAAAGAGTGCCATAAATTAGGTTATTAAATTATTTTTTTTGAGCCACTACGATAAAACGGCACGATTTAGGTTTTAATTCAAAGATAAGTGAGGATAAGAGAACTGCCTCACAGATTTAATATGACACCAAATAAGAACAACAAAAAAGAGAAAGGCAACATCAAGGTTATCCGAATCAACGGAATGTGGATTTGGGGTGCCGTAATTGCCATTATCATAGGTTATTCATTTTTCTCTAATGGGCCGTCTCAACCTGTCGCAGGAGATTGGAACACAGTGGAGAAGATGATTCGTGATGGCGAAGTGGAGCGAATAGAGGTGTTGAACAAGAACACCGCCAAAGTTTATCTCACCGAGGAGGCCATTACAAAATACCGAGCCGACGAAAATAGCCGATTCAAGGGTATTCCCGAGCACGGTGAGCAATTGTATTTCACCATCGGTTCTGTAGACATACTTGACCGCGACGTCAAACAAGCCATCGAAGATTCTGAGTTGGGTGAAAACAACCCCATCAGCATAAAGTATGAGAACGAAAGTAGCAGTTGGAGTGATATCGCCATCAATCTGCTCCCGTGGCTCTTCCTTGTAGGCGTATGGTTCTTCTTTATCCGCAGTATGACACGCGGCGGAGCAGGAGGTGCCGGGAATATTATGAATGTCGGCAAGGCTCGTGCACAGGTCTTCGACAAGGATGACCAGACAAAAAAACGTGTTACATTCAAGGATGTAGCAGGTTTGGAGGAGGCCAAAGTCGAGATTATGGAGATTGTCGATTTCTTACGCAAGGCTGACAAATATCGCGAATTGGGCGCAAAGATACCTAAAGGAGCATTGCTCGTAGGCCCTCCGGGAACGGGTAAGACGCTATTGGCCAAAGCCGTAGCAGGCGAGGCCAATGTACCTTTCTTGTCGATTTCGGGCTCCGATTTTGTCGAGATGTTCGTCGGCGTCGGTGCTTCACGTGTAAGAGATTTATTTGAGCAAGCAAAAGAGAAGGCTCCTTGTATTGTCTTTATTGATGAGATTGACGCCATTGGCCGTGCTCGCGGTAAGAATGCTGGATTCTCAGGCAATGACGAGCGTGAGAATACACTTAACCAACTCCTTACCGAGATGGATGGTTTCCAGACCAATGCAGGTGTAATAGTATTGGCCGCAACCAACCGTGTAGATATTTTGGACAAAGCATTGATGCGTGCAGGTCGCTTTGACCGCCAGATAGATGTAGGTCTACCCGATGTAAAGGAGCGCGAGGCGATATTCAACGTGCACCTCCGCAACATCAAACTTGAGGACAATATTGACCGCACATTCTTGGCAAAGCAGACTCCCGGATTTTCGGGTGCAGATATTGCCAACGTTTGCAACGAGGCGGCACTGATTGCTGCACGTAACAACAAAAAGAGTGTTACACGCGAGGATTTCATTGCAGCCATTGACCGTATTGTCGGAGGTTTGGAGAAGCGCAACAAGACAATGTCGCAGGCCGAGCGACGTGCAACGGCTATACACGAGGCAGGACACGCTACGGTTATGTGGTTATTACCCGAATGTGACCCCGTATTGAAAGTCACCATCATCCCGCGCGGCAAGAGTCTCGGAGCAACGTGGTCGGTACCCGACGAAGAGCGAGTACACGTTACAGATGCTACACTATCGGAGCAGTTGGCAGGAATGCTCGGTGGTCGCATTGCTGAAGAGGTTAATTACGGCACACTTGGCGCAGGCGCATTGAGCGACTTGGAGAGAGCCACAAAGATGACTTATGCGATGGTAGCATATTATGGTATGAGCAAGAAGATTGGCCCTATGAGTTTCTATGACTCTACAGGCTCACGCGATACCTTCACAAAACCATACAGCGAACATACGGCCCTCGAGATTGACAACGAGGTTCGTCGTATATTGGAAGAGGCCTACGCTCGCGCTCGCAACATTATCGAGAAAAATAACGACAAGATAAATGCTATGGCTGACCTTTTGTTGGAGAAGGAGACTATCTATGCAGAAGACATTGAGCCCATATTGGGCCCCTCGGCACAGTCTCTTAAGAACAAGAGCAAGCAGCAGAGTAGCGATAGCGACATCGCCGATAACACAGCAGAGAAGAGTGACAGCAACGGCATAACAATAGAGCCCGAACCGGCAATAAGCCCTGCTACAAAAGATTGTACAAATAACATTTAACCCAAGAAGCCTTATGGGTAGCAAGATGAAGAACCTTATAATACGTACCGCCAGCGGAGCCGTTATGCTCATTGTATTGTTAGGGGCTATTTTAGCCTCAAAGTGGAGTTTCACGGCACTTATGGCGATAATCGCCATCGGAGGAATGTGGGAGTTTTACCGTTTTTGCGAAAAAGCGGGTTACCAGCCAATGAAGTGGGTAGGTATATTTTTGGGTATAACAATCTTCGTTACCAATTTTGCAGTTTCACTATTCTTCGACACGGAGGTAGATGGTGTAGGGGCTATAATATTGATGGTGACACTGCCTATTGTCGCACTCGCAATGCCCATTATGGCTATATGCGAATTATACCGCAAGAGTTCTACTCCGATAGCAAACATCGCAACTTCAATATTAGGCACACTATACGTTGCGCTGCCAATGTCGTTAATGCTGATAATTCCGTTGTTGCTTGGAAATGGAGAGTGGAATCCGTGGATTATAATATTTTATGTATTCATCATCTGGGCTAACGACGTCTTCGCCTACCTCTTTGGCATCACACTCGGTAAGCATCGCCTCTTTGAGCGTATATCGCCCAAGAAGTCGTGGGAAGGATTCTTTGGCGGATTGTTGGGTGCGATGGCTATGGGTTATGTGGCTTCGCTGGTGGTAGAGGCCAATGCTTTGGTCTGGATTGGGCTGGCATTAGTCGCAGCATTGTCGGGCGTATTTGGAGATTTGATTGAATCGATGTTCAAGCGCTCAATAGACATAAAAGACTCAGGCAATATAATCCCGGGCCACGGCGGCTGGTTAGACCGTTTCGACGCACTGATTATTTCGGCACCATTTGTATTTGTTTACGCCTGCATATACGGCATTTTAATTTAGAACTAAACCTAAAACTCAATTATATGAAAATCAACAAAGAGGGATATAAAATCATTACCACATCGGGCCTTATATGCCTTGTATTGTGGGCTCTTATCTACTACTTCCAGAGCCGACATTCAGGCGTTGGGCTATTGATAACATCGACGGCTATACTCATCGCCTTTTGGTTCCTCATCGTAGCCTTCTTCCGCGAGCCACGTCGAGTTAAGATTCACGACTCGGACTTGGTGTTTTCACCCTGCGACGGACGAGTTGTCGTTACAGAGGTGGTTTACGAAGATGAATATATGAAACGAGAGATGTTGCAAATATCTATCTTTATGTCTATAACCAATATCCATATGAATTGGTTACCCGTAGGCGGAGAGATAGAGTACTACAAATATCATCCGGGGCGTTTCCTCATTGCTTGGCACCCTAAATCATCTACCGAGAATGAGCGTACGACAACCGTCGTTAAGATGAACAATGGCAAGCAGGTACTGTTCCGTCAGGTCGCAGGACTCATCGCGCGCCGTATAGTATCGTACATCAAAGTAGGCGACAAGGTAAACCAGAATGATGTATTCGGATTCATCAAGTTCGGTTCGAGAATTGATGTGTTAGTACCTAAAGACAGCGAGTTGTTAGTGGAGATTGGAGACCCTGTAGTCGGTTCTCAAACTCCTATTGTCCGCTTACAGAAGTAACTATTTTTCAGGGGAGGGGGTAAGATGGCTATCACACCACAAGGAATAATGCGTTTTACAGTCGGAGCATTACTCACGGCTGCCATACTCTTTTTGGTATGGTACTTTAGCGCTGTTGTTATCTATATACTTGTAGCAGCCGTATTAGCCATTATGGGCCGCCCATTGGTGAATTGGTTGTCGCGCCAACATATAGGCAAATTCCTTATGCCGCGTTGGATTGCCGCGACATTAACCCTAATCGTTATTGCCGTAATATTCATCTCTGTATTCTCGCTCTTCATCCCGTTGGTATTCAATAAGATTAACGAATTTGCGCATCTGGACTTCAAGCAGGTATTGGCATCGGTAGAAGAGCCTATATCACACGCGCAGACATATCTGCAACGTACGTTTGCCCTACCAGAAACACAATTTTCGTTAAGCGACACACTCATTTCGTCACTCAAGGAGTTTATCAATTACAACACGCTGAACAGCACATTTACATCGATTATAAACATCGCGTTATCAACCCTTATAAGCGTATTTTCCATAGCGTTTATTACGTTCTTCTTCCTGAAGGAGGATGGATTGTTCTATTCAATGGTAACTGCAATGTTCCCTGACCGTCTGCAAGCAAATGTTACACGTGCGTTGGATTCCATCTCGGTATTGCTTGCTCGCTACTTTACGGGTATTTTCACCGAGAGCCTTATTCTTATGGTTATAATATCGACCATAATGATTCTCTTCGGGATGAAGACCGACAACGCACTTCTGATAGGCTTGGTAATGGGAGTAATGAATGTTATTCCGTATGCAGGGCCGTTGATGGGCGGTATCCTGTCGGCATTTATAGGTATTGTCACACCTATTGCCGGCTATACGGCGACACACACAGCAATGATTATCTGCATCACACTATTCTGCATTAAAGGCTTTGATGATTTTGTCTTGCAGCCGACCATCTACTCCGAGCGAGTAAAGGCTCATCCTCTGGAGATATTTTTGGTGATTCTCATTGCAGGTTATATGGCAGGAATCTTGGGTATGTTATTCGCCATACCGTCATATACCGTATTGCGCGTGTTGGCCAAAGAGTTCTTCTCGGAGTTCTCGCTTGTACAGAAACTGACACAGAACATCTAACCCATAGGCCGAGCAAATAGAACGAACTACGAAGTTGAGGATTATGAACAAAATCATAAAGGGTAAAGTCATTCACGGGGCAAAGTTAGGACGACAAATAGGTTTTCCAACAGCCAATCTCGATGCAAGCAGGCTGACAGATATAGCAAATGGCGTATATGCCGCTCGTATCAAAATCGCAGGACAGAACTACAAGGCAATGGCTAATATTGGTACACGTCCTTCGGTTGATGGTCAGACAAGACTTTTGGAGATACATATATTTAATTATCGTGGCTCACTCTATGGCCAATACGTTAAAATAAATCTCCTCAAGAAGATTCGCGACGAACACCGATTCGAGAACATTGATGCACTCAAGCAACAACTGCTACAAGATGCCGAAGAGTGCAAGAGGGAATAATAAAATAGACAGATGGGCTGTCCAACACGTTTGTTGAACAGCCCATTTGCTATTAGATAATTGTATTACAGAGAGAGGTGTCTTAAATAGAACAACATATAGAAATTGCCACAACGGGGCTGCTATACGATTTCACTTATTCTCGGTCTTCGGACCAAATCGACAAGCGTAATGATAACATATACTATGATACCGTATATGGGAGCAATTAGCGCTACCTTCACGCCACCTATATATACCGAGAAAGGAAACCGGTCACCATTCTCCTGTATTACCTGAGCGATGTCGCTAATTCCAAGAAGAAAACTTATAACACCAATTGCAATAGCAACCTTTCCCAGACTCTGAACCCACGCAGGGGCTTTCCACGCTGCAAACAACGCACACACCAACGTGAGTGTTATTGCAGCCATACCCCACCAGCCTCCAGCCATAAACGCATCAACGATACTGAATGTATTAGCAGGCGCCTCCATAATAATCGGAGCCGTAGTTGCTCCTTCTGCCACGATGGGTTGCATTACCACATCAGTACTTAATAAATTCGACAACATAAATTTCTTGCATTAGATTAAACAAAACTAAACTTTGGATATCCACTACAAAGATAGAGTCAAATAGAGGTTTTAGAGAAATTTTAAGCCTGTCAAAACCCATTATCAACGTGTAGAAACCCCATATTGCGACAAAAGAGGGTTTCGGCAAAAGCATCTATTACACATAATTGGAGTTTTTTTTATAATTTTACACTCAAAACAACAACTCCGTATGCGATATTTGGCAATTGTAGGATATTGGATTATAGCAATGTTTATCATTGCTCTTATTATGGTGAGTTTCGACTACTCGCTCTCGCAGGCTATGTTTCTTGGCTCGCTATATCTGCCTGCACTGTTATGTTTACGACTGATGATTCCTCAAATAGATTTCAATCGTCCCAAAGAGGCTATCCGAGACACAACGCTTATCATTTCGGGTGTGACAATCCTGACCATACTATTGATGCTAATAGCAAATATAGACTGTTCGATTTATGCAGGTTGCAACGTTCCGTCAACAATAATTAATCCCGCATTTGTTATCATCATCCTTTTTGCCATCGCTATTCCGCAATTCGCATTAGAGCGTTGGTTCGACAAACGCCAACAACTCCATCCTCAAAGCATAGAGTTTATCTCTGACCGCCGCAAAGTGAAGGTCGTAATGAATGATATTGCCTACGTCGAGAGCAACGATTCAGAGGTATGGATACACCTTGCCAACCAAGAGACCTACCGCACGAAAACATCCATTTCACAATGGGTGTCGATTTTAGACAATGGCAATTTCATAAGAATACACCGCTCATATCTCGTAAACAGACTCTATGTTGAACGTCTCGATGCAAATTGCATACATATATCAAATATCTCACTGCCAATATCCCGCAAATACAAAGAGAGCGTACAACAACATTTTGCACCGCTCATTCAGCCCACAATTAATATAGAGGCCACAAAATAAAATAACTCCCGCAATATTTGATTATCGCGGGAGTTATTGCATATCAAATTATTAAATGTGCGCTATCTGCGCTTTCCGCCTTTAGCCTTCTCCTGTTGACGCATCATCTCCTCCTGCTGACGCATCAACTCCTCGTAACGAAGTTGGAACTTAGACTTCTTCTTATTCTTCTGCTTGGCGGCATTACGCTCCATCATTGCGTGAATCTTATCATCATCAACAAAACGGCGTATTGCAGTCATCTGAATCATCGTAATAAGTTGCGACAACAGATAGTAGTAGCACAAGCCCGATGCATAGTCATTAAACCAGAAGAGCATCATCACGGGCATCATATATACCATCATAAACTTCATACCTGCCATCTGGGGCTGCGAAGGTTGCTGCTGATAGTTTATCATAGAGAAACCTATCATAGTCACACACATCAACAGACAGAACAGACTGATATGGTCACCATAGAAAGGAATCGTGAATGGCAAATTCAAGATGCTATCGTATGACGATAGGTCATCTGCCCACAAGAAAGGTTGCGCACGCAACTCAATACTTACGGGGAAGAAACGGAACAACGCCCACAACAATGGTAACTGAATCAACATTGGCAAACATCCGCCCAACGGATTAATCCCCGCCTTCTTATAAAGATTCATCATTGCCTGTTGCTTCTTCATAGCATCCTCCTCGCGAGGATACTTCTCATTCAAGGCATCCATTTCGGGCTTGATAACACGCATCTTTGCTGTCGAGAGATAACTCTTATACGTAAGCGGGAAGATGAGCAACTTAACCAAAATGGTCAATATCAAGATAATTACACCAAAACTGCCGATGTACTTGCTCAAGAAGTCAAACACAGGAATAACTATCCAACGGTTAAACCAGCCTACAAGCCAGCCACCCAACGGTATCAGACGCTCCATAGCAATCTTCTCGCCATCGGGGCCAACGACATTCGATAACACGGCATACTTATTAGGACCACAATAGAACGAGAAGTTATACTCTGTAGTCTGCGCATTATAGGGCAAGCCCAAACGTGCAGAATAGTTCTTGATAAAGCCTGAATCCTTCACATCAGTAGTAAAGCCCATATCGGAATATGCAAAGTTGTTATGTGCAATGAAAGCCTGCGAGAAGAACTGCTGACGGAAGGCTACCCAATTAACCTCCGACTGCACCTGCTTCGACTTTGCATCCTCGCTCATACCCAAATCCTCAACAGACTCCTCTCCCGGCAAGTGGTATGAGAGTGTAGTGTACATATTCTCAGTCTTGAAACTACGCTCATTCTGATATGTGCGGTTAGCCCACTCGATTCCCAGAGTCGATTGCTGTGCCATTATCGGCGAGAGATTCACCAACTTGATATTGAAATCGAGCATATAATCACGTGACGGATTCTTCTCATCATACAACACATACTCATACTGCAAGAAGGCACCTGCTGCAACCTCCAACTGCATTACCAGGCGTTGTGCATCGCCCTCACGGCGCACACCCTCCGATGTAAATACGTACTCCGAAGTATTTATAGGCAGATTGTTAAGGCCCTGCTTGATATAGAATGTCATATCAAACTTGGCAGTCGAGGGGTCATACAAAACAACTTTCTCGTTTCGCTCACCCTTAGGCGCAAACTTGGTGTACTCCTCAAGTGTCACCTTCGACATCACACCGCCTAGAGTTGAGAAATCTACGGTCAAATAATCATTCGACATCGTAAACTCTTGCGCTTGAGCATTGCGTGCTGCAACCAGATAATCACCATATATACTCTTCTCGCGCTCTAATGCCGACTCGGCATCCTGCTCGTCTGAAGCCGCTGCTTGAGCCTGCTCGGCCTCTATATCCTCATTCGCTTGAGCCGTAGCAGCCTCTTCGGCCTGCACCTGCTCCAAATATTGTTGATACTCTGCTTGTTGTTTGGAACTGTACAACATATAGCCGATAAAAATCAGCGACATAAGTACAACTCCAATAATTGTTTTCTTATCCATTTCTCGGTTTTATACGTTATTACTTCGCGGCACTCTTCTCCGCCTCACATTTACTCTGATACTCCAACGCTGCACCTACAAACGCCACAAACAAAGGTGCAGGAGTAGCAACCGTACTCTTGTACTCAGGATTGTACTGTACGCACACATACCACGGATGGTTCTTCAACTCCATAACCTCAACCAATCCTGTCTCTGGATTGATACCCGTAGCCTCCATACCGGCAGCCTCGTATTGTGCCAAATATGCACCATTGAACTCATAGCGATGACGGTGACGCTCGACAATAGACTCAGTACCATAAGCAGCATAAGCCTTTGAGCCCTTATTAAGCGTACAGGCATAACCGCCCAAACGCATTGTACCACCCTTCTCGCTAACTTTCTTCACATCCTCCATAAGGTCTATCACGGCATTCTTACTCTTTGGCTCCAACTCGCGAGAATAAGCATCCTTAATGCCCAATACATTGCGAGCGAACTCTATAGTAGCAGCCTGCATACCCAATCCGATACCGAAGAACGGAATATTGTTCTCTCTTGCATAACGAGCAGCCTCAACCTTACCGTCGAAGCCTCTTACGCCAGAACCGGGCGCTACGAAGATACCCGACACGCCACCCAACTTTTCTGCAGCATTCTCGGCTGTAACCTCCTCAGCAGGCACATAAAGAACCTTAACCTTGCAATGGTTGGCGGCGCCTGCGTGGATGAATGACTCATTAATAGATTTATAAGCATCGGGCAACTCGGTATACTTACCTACCAAAGCAACCTGTACCTTATGATTAGGATTCTTAATCTTCTCAACAAACTCACTCCAAGCCTTCAAATTGGGCTCCTCGCTATCCTCAATACCCAACTTACGCAGGATAACATCATCCAAATGCTGGTCGTGCATACGCAACGGCACCTCATATATTGTAGGCACGTCGATAGACTCAACAACAGCATCGGGTGTCACGTTACAGAACAGAGCCACCTTACGGCGAACATCCTCAGCCAGACTATGCTCGGCACGCAATACCAATACATCGGGTTGCACTCCCTCCGACTGCAACTCCTTAACCGAGTGTTGTGTCGGCTTGGTCTTCATCTCACACGCTGCAGCCATATAAGGCACCCACGCCAAGTGGATAAGCAACGAATTCTGATAACCCAACTCATTACGCAACTGACGTACTGACTCGATATAAGGTAACGACTCGATATCGCCTACCGTACCTCCAATTTCCGAAATAATAACGTCATACTTCTTCGTTGCACCCAACAACTGAATACGACGCTTAATCTCGTCTGTGATATGAGGAATTACCTGAATAGTCTTACCCAAGAACTCGCCACGACGCTCCTTCTCAAGAATGCTATGATAAATCTTACCTGTGGTAACTGTATTATTCTTCGTTGTAGTAATCGATGTGAAACGCTCATAGTGACCCAAGTCGAGGTCACACTCTGTACCATCCTCCGTTACATAACTTTCACCGTGCTCATAAGGATTCAAACGACCCGGGTCGGCATTAATATATGGGTCGAACTTCTGTACCTAACAGAATAACCTCTTGCCTGCAACAGACGTGCTACCGTCGCTGAAATAATACCTTTGCCTAATGACGATGCTACACCTCCCGTAACGAAGATGTACTTTGGTTTACTGAGTTTCATAATATATACAAATTAACTATTGTTTACTACATTCATTGCAACGGTCGGAATTGCAGCCAACGCTACAAATCCGACCAACTCGCATTATATCAATGTGGGTTACTCTTGATTCTCTGCCGCCTCGGCATTATGGCTATCTATCAAGCGTACCTTTTCAATCGTATCCTGCAACTCTCGCTTTGCTTTGACAATCTTCTCTTTGATGTCGGCAACCATAGCATCAGCATTCTTCGACTTTGAGAAGAAACCAATATTATTCTCCAGCAACGCAATATCCTGCTCCATCTGGCGAACTTTATTATACAGACGTTCACGCTCTGAACGCAAGCGTTTGTCACCTGCACCCTTAATACCCTGAAGACGCTCCTTGAAACGATTCATAGAACGGTCACGCTCTGAACCTCGCAAAATACCGAACATTACATCAACCGCCTCCTTGTATTTCTTCTGAATAGCCTCCTTCTGCTTAATAGGCACATAACCGACCTCGCTCCAACGGCGCTGGAACTCCTTAATCATTTCATATCCGCCAGTCTTGATATCAGCCGTCTTCATCTCCTCTATCAACGCCAACTTCTTTTGCAGATTAGCCTCATACTCATTCTCCACACCTGCAAAATGCTGCGACTTACGCTCAAAGAACTTATCACACGCTGCACGGAAACGTTTCCACACTTGGTCTGAGTAGCGGCGTGATACAGCACCAACCTCCTTCCACTTGGCCTGCAACGCAATGAGTTCATCGGTTGCGTGCTTCCAATCGTCACTATTTTGCAGCGCCTCGGCAGCCTCACATATCTCATTCTTGAGTTGCAGATTATGTTCCATCTCGGTCTTAACGCCTGCATAGAACTCACGTTTAGCCTCAAAGAATCTATCACACGCTGCACGGAAACGCTCATAAATACGAGTATTATCCTTCTTGGGAGCAAAACCTATCGTACGCCATACCTTCTGAATCTCCAACAACTTATCGCTCGCCTTATTCCACTCTTTGCGCGAAGTATATGGTTGCTCGGCCAAAGACTCGGTAGTTTGACACAATTCGGTCTTAAGTTCAAGGTTCTTTACCTGCTCCTGCTTGATTGTTTCAAAATACTCCTGATGTTGTTTATTGATTCTACTTGAAGCCGCCTTGAAACGCTCCCACAACAACTCCTTATATTCGTTTGCCACAGGGCCTATTTCACGCCACTCGTCGTGCAACTTCTGCAACTTATGGAATGCCTCAACAATCGAAGGCTCTACAGCCAAAGCCTCAGCCTGCTCGCATAGAAGAATCTTCTGCTCATAATTCTTCTTCAAATCGAGGTCACGCAACTCCTTGTTTATCTTAATGAAATTATAGAAGTTTTCGACGTGCAGGTTATATGTCTCCCACAAATCCTTAACTTTTGCTTGTGGGACAATACCCGTATCCTTCCAGCGCTGCTGCAGTTCGCGGAACTTGGCAAACGTATTATTTAGCGTCTCGTCAGAATTGACCAACTCCTTCAACTCCTCGATAATAGCCAACTTGGTTTTGAGATTCTCCTCCTTATGGTTATCCAAATCGGCGATATATTCATCGCGACGACGACGATACTCCTTGAATAAATCCTTCAATCTAACCTCCAGAGCATCTACCGCAGGCACAAACTCGGCACCCTCACCCTGCTCTGCCTCAAACGCCTTACGGGCTGCATCAACCTCTGCACGATGTTGCTTGTAGAATGCAATCTTAATAGCCTCAACGCTCTTACGCAAAGTCTGCACAGGCTCCGTCTCCAACAACTCGGCAAACATATCAACCAAGTCCTGCTTACTTTTGCCATTCAAATTGTTTTTGTCGACATCCTCCGCATTGCTCTCCTCGGCAATCTCTTCATCGAGAGCCAAGCCCGCCTTTTCGGCATCCAGCGCGGCATCCTCTTCAGCAAAAGAGACCTCGACCTCGCTCGCTGCGACATCAACAATCGGCTCTGCGGCTGTTTGTTCCGCTTGAGCATCTACAACAGTTACATTTTGCACATCTTCGGCATTGCCGACCAACTCCACGGGAGTTGCAAGGTTAGAATTTTCAGTAGCCATCACTTTACGTTTTATAAGTTACCCTTATACTATTGTATAGAGTCGTGCAAATATAAGCAATTTATCTCTTCTGTCGTAGTTTTTTTGCACGGAATTTTATACATTTGTAGAAATTTCTTCTAAACATTTGTTTTATGGGATACCGAATACTGCTTATTGACGATGAGGATGATATTCTGGAATTCGTCAAATACAACCTTGAACGCGATGGATATGAGGTCTTTACTGCATCCAACGGAGCCGAAGGCATACAACAAGCCTTGAAGGTCAAACCGCATCTTATTTTGCTCGATATGATGATGCCTGTGTTGGATGGTATCGACACTTGTCGTGCGCTTCGCAATTCACCTGTGCTTAAGAATGTTATGATAGTATTCCTATCTGCTGTAGGCAACGAGGAGACGCAACTGCAAGGTTATGATGCAGGGGCTGATGACTATATAAACAAACCCATCAAGATGAATATCTTGCGCAGTCGAGTGCAGGCTATTCTAAAGCGCATCTCATTGCCTGAAAATAACGACAAACTACATATCGACACCGAGCATTACGAGGTACGCAAAGGCGGTGAAACATTCATCCTGCCTCGCAAGGAGTTTCAGTTACTCACACTATTATACTCCAATCCCGGCAAACTATTCACGCGCGAAGAGATTTATCAAAACGTCTGGGGAAACAAGGTCATAGTCGGCGACAGAACCATCGATGTACATATTCGGAAATTACGTCAAAAGATTGGCGACAACCACATTGTAACCGTGAAGGGAGTGGGTTACAAATACGAAGAAAACCAGCCTGCAGAGGAGGAGTAAACAGACAATCACAGATGAAACACATTTTATTTTTAGCGACAATAATTTTCACAACGCTACACTCTTACGCTCAAACATTTAGCGACCATTTTAGCAATGAGACGCTACGCGTAGATTATATCTTTTCGGGTAATGCCACACAACAGATGGTGGCACTCGACGAGTTGTCAGCATTCGAAGGTTGGGCCGGACGTAGAATCAATCTCGATGAAGTTCCCGTACGCGGCAACGGTGAAATACGCATTATCGACCCTGAAAGCAACAAATCGCTCTATCGTCAAACCTTCTCAAGCCTATTTCAGGAATGGTTGGTGACCGAGGAGGCGAGCCGACTGTCCAAGAGTTTCGAAGCGACATTTCTTTTGCCTATGCCTCGAAAAAGTGTGGAGGTAGAGATAACATTGCTCGACAACGAAGGACACAAGCAAACATCTATGCGTCACACGATTAATCCCAACGACAAATTAATCCGACAACGAGCAGATTTACCAACTGCGCAGCACAAATACCTGCTTCAAAGCGGGCCAAGCGAGGAGTGCATCGACATTGCTATTGTAGCCGAAGGTTATACTGCGGAGGAGATGACAATATTTTTAGAGGACGCCCAGACTGCTTGCGACGAAATTTTCCGCTATGAGCCTTTTGCGAAATACAAAAATCGTTTCAACGTAGTTGCTGTAATGATAGAATCGACAGATAGTGGTGTTAGTGTGCCGCAAGATAACGAGTGGCGCACGACAGCCATAAACTCCAATTTTATGACATTTTATTCGCCCCGTTACCTCACAACAAACAGCGTACATCTGATACACGACCACCTTTCGGGAATTGCGTACGAGCATCTTATAATATTGGCAAATACAGGCACTTACGGTGGCGGAGGCATATACAACTCTTATACCCTCACCACAGCCCATCACCCCCAATTCAAGCCTGTCGTTGTTCACGAATTTGGCCACTCATTCGGTGCATTGGCTGACGAATATTTCTACGATGAGCCCGACCACACCGCCGGCACTTACAAACTCAATTACGAGCCGTGGGAGCAGAACATCACATCATTGGTCGATTTCGAATCCAAGTGGGCCGATATGATAAAAAACAAAAAAGAGATACCCACCGAGCCTACCGAAAAACGAGAAAAGAATTACACCGTAGGAGTATATGAGGGTGGTGGATATATGACAAAGGGAATGTATCGTCCTGCTGTAGTCTGCCGTATGCGCGATAACGAGGCTACGCAGTTCTGCCCCGTATGCCAACGCGCTATCGAGCGAATAATTCGCTACAATACACAGCCAACAAAATAACAAGAAATGCCCTTTTTTTATTCCATACGAGGTGAAAGTAAATATTTTTTCACCTCGTTTCGTTTTCTTAAAGTTTATTTTGTACCTTTGTTTAATTAAATGCGAAATAACAAAAAATCAGATAAAACTTAAAATAAACCAATTATGATTGTATTAGTACTCAATTGCGGCTCTTCTTCAATCAAGTATCAGGTGATTGATATCAACGAGCAGAGCAACGCATTATTGGCTAAAGGTCTTGTAGACCGTATCGGCCTCGCAGAAGGTAGCCTTACCCACAAGCCTACGGGTAAGGAGAAATTTGAAAAGCATATGCCTATCGCTGACCACACTACAGGTATCAGCCTTGTATTAGAGGCATTGACAGATGCTACACACGGTGTAATTGCCAACCTCGCAGAGGTAAAGGCTGTAGGTCATCGCGTAGCACACGGTGGTGAGTTCTTCAAGAGCAGCGTTGTTGTTGACGAGCAGGCGAAGGAGAATATCCGCTCACTCTTTGAGATTGCCCC
Source organism: Alistipes sp. (assembly GCA_017399485.1). Classification (GTDB taxonomy): domain Bacteria; phylum Bacteroidota; class Bacteroidia; order Bacteroidales; family Rikenellaceae; genus Alistipes. The sequence continues at coordinate 115,665 of JAFQCA010000023.1, read as the reverse complement.
CTTGCACAACCCAGCCAATTTGGAGGGTATTCTCTCTATTGAGAAGGTATTGCCGGGTATTCCTCAGGTTGCCGTATTTGACACTTCATTCCACCAGACAATCCCTGCTATCAACTACCTCTATGCACTGCCTTATGAGTATTATGACAAATACCGTGTACGTAAATATGGTTTCCACGGTACAAGCCATAAGTATGTAGCCAAAGTTGGTGCTGAATTGACAGGTTTGGATTTTGAAAATTCGAAGATTATCACTTGCCACATCGGTAACGGAGGCTCTATAACTGCTGTTCTCAATGGTAAGTCATACGACACATCTATGGGATTCTCTCCGCTTGATGGCCTTGTAATGGGTACACGTTGCGGACAGGTTGACGCAAGTGCCGTAACCTACATCGGTGAGCGTGAGGGTATGAGTTATGCCGAGTTGAACTCTATGATGAACAAGAAGTCGGGAGTCTATGGTATGACAGGCCTATCAAGCGATATGCGTGACATTGATGCTGCTTACGATGCAGGCAACGAGAAGGCAATCGTAGCACGCGATATGTACTACAACCGCGTAAAGAAGTTTGTTGCCGAGTACGCAGCCGAGATGGGCGGTGTTGACTTGGTAATCTTCACAGGAGGTGTAGGCGAGAACTCTTCCGATTTGCGCCGCTGGGTATGTAAGGATATGGAGTTTATGGGTATCAAGATTGAGGATAGCATCAACGACGCTACTCACGGCGATAACGCAATCATCTCTACCGCAGATGCAAAGGTTAAGGTTGCCGTTATAGCAACAAACGAGGAGTTGGTTATCGCTACCGATACATATCAATTGACAAAGAATTTATAAATCTAACACAATAAAATTATCTAATACAGATATGATTACACGTTTGAATGAGATAGTTACAGCCGCTGCAGCGCGTGGTAGAAAGCGCTTGGCTGTTGCTTATGGACAGGATTCTCACACTATTGAGGCTGTTTACAATGCTTGGCAGGAGGGTTTGGTTGATGCCACACTCTTTGGTGACAAGGCCACTATCGAGAAGGTATGCGCTGAACTCAATATCGACCACAACATCTTCAACATCGTAAACGAGGCAAGCGACGTAACTTGCGTTAAGTTGGCTGTACAGGCTGTAGTTAATGGTCAGGCAGATGTTTTGATGAAGGGTTTGGTATCAACTGACAAGTATATGCGCGGCATCCTCAACAAAGAGGCAGGCTTGTTCCCTCCCAAGGGTGTATTGAGTCACGTTGCCGTACTTGAGATTCCTGGATTTGAGAAGTTGCTCTCAATATCTGATATCGCCGTTATTCCCGCTCCCGACTTTAAGCAGAAACAGAAACTTATCGGCTATTTGGCATCAACTGCGAATGTTTTGGGTGTAGAGACTCCCAAGATTGCCTGCATTACTGCATCGGAGCAGGTATTGCCCGCAGTACCTTCATCTACAGAGGGTGCCATTTTGGCAAAGATGGGCGACAGAGGTCAGTTGGGTAAGGTTATTGTCGATGGTCCGCTCTCATTGGATGTTGCTCTTTACAAGGAGGTTGCAGAGCACAAGAAGGTTACAGGTTCAAGCGTTGCCGGCGACCCCGACTGCTTGCTCTTCCCCAACATTGAGTCTGCAAACGTATTCTTCAAGGCTGTGACTCATATGGCAGGTGCAGAGTTGGCTGCTATGGTTATGGGTACAAAGGTTCCTTGCGTACTCACATCGCGTGGTGACTCGGCTCTCTCGAAAAAGTACTCTATTGCATTGGCTTGCTTGGCAGCACGCTAATCGCAATACATTTTTCACATACCCTCTCGGTGCATAATGCCGAGAGGGATTTTTTAGATTGTATTTATGAAGAAATTCTTGATTCTCAATGGCCCTAACCTCAATCTACAAGGCAAACGTGATGTAGAGATTTACGGCACTACGACCTTTGAGGAGTACACATCATCACTCAAGCAACGCTATGCCGACAAGGCTGAGATAGACTACTTTCAATCAAACATCGAGGGCGAGTTAATCAATGCTATTCATCAAAGTGTAGGCGTTTACGACGGCATAGTACTCAATGCAGGTGGTTACACCCACACATCGGTTGCCATACGCGATGCCATTGCGGCTGTCTCGACACCCGTCATAGAGGTACACATCTCGTCAATCTTGGCCCGCGAGGAGTTTCGTCACATCTCGATGATTGCCCCTGTTGCCAAAGGCTCTATTATGGGATTCGGATTGGATTCTTATCGTTTAGGTATTGAGGCTCTGCTTGAATAGGACTAACAGAACCCTACTTTAGTAATATCCATATGGCGGCAGATACACAATTAAGTCACAATGTAACAACGGGCGTTGCGTGGAGCGTCGCCGAGAAGATAGGTTCGGCCCTATTGCAAGCCGTTGTAAGCATTGTTGTAGCCAACTCCATTATGCCTATGGATATGGGTATAATGGCTGTTCTGACCGTCTTCACCACATTGGCACAAGTTGTTGTAGATAGCGGATTCTCACAAACACTAATTCGCAAAGCACAACCTACAGATGAGGAGTATCGTGCCGTATTTCGTTTTAACATACTCTCCTCGCTCATACTATATGCATTACTAAGCATACTCTCACCTCTCGTATCGCGTTATTACGGCTGGCCGATGTTGGCAACCGTAGCTCCCGTATTGTTTTTGCTATTACCGCTTAATGCACTATGTGTAATTCAAAACACTATTATGGTGCGCGAGTTTCGTTTTGCGCAACTATCCACCATCACATTCACAGCATCACTGATAAGCGGTCTGATAGCAATCGTGATGGCGCTTACAGGTTTCGGCATTTGGAGTTTGGTCGGCCAGCGAGTAAGTATGATGGCCATAAGAGCCTTAATGTTATGGTGGAAGAGTAGTTGGCGACCTCGCCCGACAACAAAGGCTTCATCACTTAGCGAAATGGCTCCTTACAGTCTGCGCTTGATGACAACAGACATTATCAATGCCCTATACAACAATATAGCACAACTCTTTATAGGCGATATCTATTCAGGTAGTGTACTCGGATATTTCAATCAGGCACAGAAATTAAAGGATATGCCCGTAAACTCTACGATGCAATCCGTGCAGAGTGTAACATTCCCCGCACTATCAAAGATTGGCGATAACGAAACAAAATTTTCGGAAGGATATAGACGGGTGGTTATGCTTACGGCATTTATGATATTCCCTATTATGGCGGGACTTATCGCTACAGCAGAAGATATCTACACCCTTCTTCTAAGGCCTCGCTGGCATCCTGCGATACCCTACTTCCGCATACTATGCGTTGTGGGATTCTTCTACCCCATAGCCGTTGTTGCATACAACATACTAAAGGTTAAAAGCAACGGAGGTATAATTCTGCGGTTGGAGATTATCAAGAAGTTAATAATGACTGTAATCCTAATCGTAACTATTCCTCGTAGCGTTACTGCCATAGCGTGGGGTTTGGTCGTAGCGGCAGCCATAGAGATGGTGCTTAATTTCTCGTCTACATTGAAATATACGACACTCTCTGTGGCACAATTCATTCGGACAATACTCCCTATTGCGGTGATTACAGCCGTGATGTATGTAGTTATAATGGTAGAGGCCACCTACATAACCTCGTGGCACGTGGCATTGCGTCTTGCGGTCAAGATTTTGACAGGCGTCATAACATACGTATCGCTGTCGTTTATATCACGCTCCGAAGCATTCGCCGAAGCACTATCTATCGTAAAAGGATTTTTTATTAAAAGGGGGAAGTAACGGTGTCTATAATGTAGCAAAAGGAGAACAAACAGCCTAAAAATGAGTAAATCCGTGCCATTGAGGATTTACACGCCTTCCCTGCTCTGTCCAAATAATCTCACTTTTAGCAGACTCGACAATTTGTCCTATGAGATATGGGCGGAATCCAAATTGTGCCTCAAAATCGCTTTCAAAACACTCTGTATTATCAGCATCTACCGTAAAGAGTAATTTATAATCCTCACCTCCACATACAGCAGACTCAACATCTCCCTCTACCGCCGGAATATTCTCAACAAAAATCTCGGCTGCACAATGCGAAGCGTGCAATATATGACATAAGTCCGACGCTAACCCATCCGACAAGTCCATCATAGCGTGTACCTCGGCTCTACCACCTAACCACACTCCCTCTTGGCTCTGTGCCACAGGCAGACGATGTCGCGCGGCATTAGGAGTATCATACTCTCCTGCAAGAATATCCTTTAGACCCAGAGCCGATGCACCCAACTGTCCCCCGACATATATAGCATCACCGATTTTAGCCGCAGAACGACGTTTCACATTAGACAAAGGCCCTCGACCCACCGCCACAACATTAATTACGATTTTATCTTTTGACGCAGTGGTATCACCCCCCACAAGTGCCACTCCTTGCTCCTTAGATAGAGTATGATAACCCTTTATAAACTCTCGAGCCCACTCTTCGCCTGCATTTGAAGGCAGAGCCACAGACAGTAACGTCGCAACGGCAGGCAAGCCCATAGCCGCCACATCACTCAAATTGACGGCCAACGCTTTGCGCCCCAACTCTTCGGCTGATGTCGCTTCTCGCACGAAGTGTACATCCTCGACAAGCATATCGGTGGTTACGACCAAAGCCTCGTCACCTCCTATCGGCAACAGAGTACAATCGTCGCCAATAGTCTCCCAACCTCGATGGTCAATATCGACAAATAATCGTGCGATATGCTCTATGAGTCCAAATTCCGACACTGCTGCTCAAACTACTTCATCAACTCTGCCTCGGCCTTTTGTGCAGCAGAGCAATCAAACATATTACGCTCAAACTTCGCCTTTATATTCTCTAAGCATAGGTTGCCGATACTACCCTCGTGAGTATGATTCAACTCTCGGCCATCGTGCTGATATGTCCCATTCTGGACTCTCATTCCCACCTCACGATATGCATCACGGAAAGGAACACCCTTGGCTACAGCATCGTTCACATCCTCAACGGTGAAGAGATATTTATACTTATCATCGGCCAAAATATCACGGTTAATCCACATCTGCTCCAACCCTGCTGCCGCCATACGCAACACATCGGCAATCTCCTTAAACGCAGGCACATATACCTCTTTAGTCAATTGCATATCGCGGAAGTAACCCGCCGGCAGATTGGTCATCGTCAATGTAATCTCCATAGGCAAAGCCTGCAATCGGTTACACTTTGCACGTATCAACTCAAAGATATCGGGATTCTTCTTATGAGGCATAATGCTTGAGCCCGTAGTAAAAGCATCAGGCAACTTAACAAAGCCGAAGTTTGCACACGAATACAGGCATACATCCTGCGCCAAACGACCTACCGTAGCAGCAACAGCCGCAATAGCCGTAAGCACTGTACGCTCAGTCTTTCCACGCTGCATCTGCGCATACATAGAGTTATAGGCCAAATCCTCAAATCCCAACAAACGCGTGGTCATCTCGCGATTCAAAGGTACCGAAGAGCCATATCCCGCACCTGAGCCCAAAGGATTGGTATTAACCAACCTATACGCAGCATTCAACTGCAACAAATCATCGGCCAACGCCTCGGCATAGGCACTGAGCCACATACCAAACGATGAAGGCATAGCCACCTGCATATGGGTATAACCGGGCATCAGCACATCCTTCAACTCTTCTGCGCGTTGCATCAACACATCGAACAGAGATTTCACCCCCGACTGAAGTTCAATAAGTGCAGCACGTGAGAAGAGTTTCAAATCGACCATCACCTGGTCATTGCGCGAGCGACCTGTATGGATACGTTTACCTGCATCGCCGCACTTCTCGGTAAGGATAAACTCCACCTGTGAGTGTACATCCTCTACACCCTCATCTATCCGAAATTCACCACGTTGCACCGATGCGTAAATATCTTTCAGGCCCTGCTCCAAAGCCACTCTATCCTCATCAGAAATTAAACCAATAGAATTGAGCATCTTCATATGAGCCATATTTCCCAACACATCGGCCTCAGCAAGATAGAGGTCTAACTCTCTATCACGGCCAACAGTAAACTCCTCAACAAATGCATCAGTCGAATATCCTTTATCCCACAGTTTCATCTCGTCTTGTTATTTTTTCTATAATCAAATTATCCAATACCTTTTCATAAATATCTATTGCCTCACGAATCTCATCCAACATAATATACTCGTCAGCAGTATGTGAACGCGCACTATCTCCAGGACCCAACTTCAGAGTCGGGAATGGCATCACAGCCTGATTCGACAAGGTCGGGGAGCCAAAAGGCACTTTTCCCATATCAACCAATCGCTTAACGGCAGGATGCTCCGCCTCAATAGCCGAAGAATTTAGGTGTGTCGAGCGGGGTGTAACCTCACATCTCACCGATTGACGTATCTTGGCCAACAACTCCTCATTCTGATAACACTCATTAACTCGTATATCGACCATAAAACGGCACTCATCGGGAATAACATTATGCTGCGTACCCGCCTCAATGCCCGTAACAGTCATCTTTACAGCACCCAATAGCGGCGACACTCGCTCCATTTGGTGAGTTCTAAACCACTCTATATCACTCAATGCTTCATATATGGCATTTACTCCCTCTTCGCGAGCAGCGTGTCCTGCCTTACCCCGTGCTACACAGTCCAACACCATAAGACCCTTTTCTGCCACCGCAGGTTGCAACGATGTAGGCTCTCCAACAATAGCAAAATCCACATCGCCCAACTCCGACAATACAGCCCTCACTCCATTTACTCCCGTAACCTCCTCTTCGGCTGAGGCCAAAAGAATCAGATTATAGGGTTGCTCGCGCCGAGCAAGACGACAAAAGGCAACAATCATTGCAACAAGGCTACCTCCCGTATCGTTACTGCCCAATCCATACAGACGACCACCCTCAATTGTCGGGCAATAGGGATTACGTTGCCACGACGCATTGGGTTTAACCGTATCGATATGAGCATCAAGCAAAATGGTTGGCAATGCAGAATTATGCTGACGTGCCTCGACCCAAACGTTATTACACTTTCGATGAGTCGCAAAGCCAAGAGATGCCAACGTCGCCTCGACAATATCGGCAGCATCACCCTCCACTCTACTCACCGAAGGTGTCGCAATCAATCGTTGCAATAACTCTATGGCCTTTTCAAAGTTCATATTCCGCAATTTACTTTACCACCAATGTTCCGCCCGAAAGGTCGTAAGGAGAGGTGATACGCACCGAATCGACACCCGACTCAATAGTCTTATAAGCATTATCAATCTTGGGAATCATTCCCGAATGTATCTTCTCGTCGGCTCGTAATTGAGCATACAACGCAGGAGTGATGGTCTCAATTAGCGACGAGGAATCATTTACATCAAGCAACACACCTGCCTTATCCAACGTAAACACCAACTCCACGTCGTATCTGTCGGCCAATCCCATAGCAACGGCTGAGGCCACGCTATCGGCATTGGTATTAAGCAACTCGCCCTGTTCCGACATCGTAATAGGCGACACGACAGGTGTTATACCTGCATCGAGCAACATAGCCAACACTCTGCCATCGGCCTTATCGACATCGCCCACAAAGCCCCAATCGATATCCTTTACGGCACGACGACACGACTTGACAACCGCCATATCGCATCCCGACAAGCCGCAAGCATTCACGCCTCGCGCCTGCAAAGCAGCGACTACACGCTTATTGGCCAAGCCTGCATAGGCCATAACCGTAATATCCAACGTAGCGGCATCGGTTATACGACGGCCCTCGTGCATCTTGACCTCGACACCCAACTTCTCGGCCAGATGTGAGCCCATAACACCTCCGCCGTGTACCAGCACAAACGGATAATCCAACTTGGCGAGTGAATCGCATAGAGGTTGCAACACTGCATCATCTTCAATCAGTTTACCGCCTATCTTTATTACTTTTATCTTCATTTTAATCTCGGCTTCAAAAGTCTCACGAAACGATTTACCCATTACTCTTCTTCGGCTATAAATGCTACATACCCATCTCTTGAGCAGTAGCGCGGAACGCCTCTACAAATCTATCGACCTCCGTCTGGCCAATCATCAATGGTGGCAACAATCGCAGTGTATATTGTCCCGTGAGTCCTGTCATAATATGATGTTTCTCGCGCAAAACCTTACGGAAATCGGCCTGCGGAACACTCAAATCGATACCGATAATCAAACCTCGACCTCTGATATCTTTTACTCCGCTCACTCCTGCGATACCCTCCATAATCTTCTCACCCATAACACGAGCATTCTCTACCAGATTCTCATCCTTAACCACATCGGCCACTGCAATCGCCGCAGCACAAGCCAAATGACTACCTCCGAAAGTGGTTCCAAGCATACCCTTTTTAGCAGGTATCGATGGTGAAATCATCACTGCACCTATAGGAAATCCGTTACCAATACCCTTTGCCAAGGTGATAATATCGGCCTTTACGCCCGACCACTGATGCGAGAAGAATTTACCGCTACGGCCATATCCCGCTTGTATCTCATCTGCAATAAGCATCGTACCCGATGCATCGCACGCCTCACGTGCCGCAAGCATAAATTCATCTGTTGCAACCTGAATACCGCCAACGCCCTGAATAGGCTCAACAATAACGGCTGCATACTCACCGCTACTCAACTCCTTGCGTAAGGCATCGGCATCATTAAACGGAATAAACGAAACTTTATCAGTCTTATTTACAGGGGCCTGAATATTGGGGTTATCGGTCACCGTCACAGCCAGACTTGTGCGTCCGTGAAAAGCACTACGCATAGCCAGCACGCGCTCTCTACCTGTTGTAAAAGATGCCAACTTCAAGGCATTCTCATTAGCCTCGGCACCACTATTACACAAGAAGAGCGAATAGTCATCGTAACCCGACAATGCGCCCAACTTCTCGGCCAATTCCACCTGCAGCGAGTTGATTACCGCATTAGAGTAAAAGCCTATTTTTGAAAGTTGCTCCGAAATCTTTTCAACATAATGGGGATGGGTGTGGCCAATAGATATTACGGCGTGTCCACCATAAAAATCCAAATACTCCTGTCCTGCTTTATCCCACAAATATGCTCCTTGAGCCTTTACAGGTTCCATATCGAGCAACGAATATACATCAAATAGTTTCATCATCTCCTACTATAAATCATCTGCGAGGTCTAAACACCAATCGCAACAATGAAAGTTAAAAATAGTTGGCCTTAAGGCGCAACCCCGTCATTTCATCAAGTCCAAACATCAGGTTCATATTCTGAACTGCCTGTCCCGAAGCACCCTTCATCATATTATCAACCACTGCGGTAACAAGCAATTTACGACCACTCTTTTGCAGTGATATAAAACAATAATTGGTATTTACCACCTGTTTCATATATACGGGCTTGTCGCTAACACACACAAAAGGATGCTCGGCATAATACCTCTTGAATATTTCGGTAATCTGCTCCAACGACTCATCCAGGCGGACCACCACATCGCTCATAATTCCGCGAGTATGACAGCCTCTGACCGGAACAAACGCTATATCGGTATCTTCTGCTGCACCTGCCGCCACCAAAGTTTCACCTATCTCGCCCAAATGCTGGTGAGTAAAAACCTTATAATTCGACAAATTGGCGCTTCGATTACTAAAATGTGTATCTGGTGTCGGCTTTTGACCAGCACCCGTAGAGCCTGTAATTCCTGTAACAGTCACCTCCTGTGGAAGAATACCTGCTGCTGCCAATGGCAACAAAGCCAGATTGATAGACGTAGCGAAACATCCCGGATTTGCAACACAACGCGCTCCTCGAATCTGCTCACGATTCAACTCCGGCGCACCATATACGAACTCTCCCGCATCAGCCTTCAAACGGAAGTCGTTACTCATATCGATAATCTTGACACTCTGCGGAACGGTGTTCTCCGAAAGGAACTTGGCAGAGTTGCCGTGTCCCATACACACGAACAGAACATCGATATCATTAAAATCAATATCAGCAAACTGCAAATCGCAATATAACAAATCGCTATGTACCGAATAAATAGGCTCGCCCTTATGCGACTCACTCTGGATATATTTAACCTCTGCCTCAGGGTGATTTATCAATACCCTCAACAACTCGCCTGCCACATAACCGGCACCACCTGCTATACCTACTCTAATCATCTTGTTACTCTTTATCTTTGATAGTATTTGTATAAATGAGGAATTTCAAGGCTTGCAAAGTTTCTAAAACCGCAGTTTACTAAGGCGTAAATGAGGATTTAAGAACGAGCGTAACGCAGAAATTACCATTTATTCAAATACTTACTCTTCGTCGGGATTAACTGCGTGATAAATCTTCAAAGGCATTGAGGTAATCTTCGTGAAGCCCTTAACATCGTCTGCTGTCCACGCATTATTCATCTCACCATACTCGGCAAACTTGGCATTCATCAAGTCGTGCTCAGACTCAATACCGACCAATGTGAATGTATAAGGACGCAACGTAATAAATACCTTACCCGACACATTACGCTGACTGTTATCCAAGAAACTCTCAATATCGCGCATCACAGGCTCCGAATACATAGCCTCGTGCATAAACATTCCGTACCAAGTGCCCAACTGGTCCTTCCAATACTGCTGCCACTTGGTGAGCGTGTGCTTCTCCAAAAGTTCGTGGGCCTTGATGATAAGCATCGGCGCCGCAGCCTCAAAACCTACACGGCCCTTAATGCCGACAATAGTATCACCAACGTGAGTGTCACGACCAATAGCCCAAGCCGAGCCAATAGCCTCCAACTTATTAATGGCAGCAACACCACTAACCGCCTCACCATTGACGCCTACAACCTCGCCACACTTGAACTCAATCTCCAAGGCCTCCTCACCCTGCTTCTGCAACTGCGAAGGATATGCTTTTTCTGGCAGATTGGTAGCCGAGCAAAGAGTCTCCTTACCGCCTACCGACGTACCCCAAACACCCTTGTTGATAGAATACTCCATCTTGGTAAAATCAGCCTCGAAACCATTCTCCTTCAAGTAATTAATCTCATACTCGCGTGTCAGTTTCATATCGCGTGTCGGAGTAATAATCTCCACCTGCGGAGCAAACACCTCGAATGTAAGGTCAAAACGTACCTGGTCGTTACCTGCACCCGTTGAGCCGTGAGCAATAGCATCAGCACCGATAGAGTTTGCATAGGCCACAATCGCCAATGCCTGGAACGTACGCTCTGAACTTACCGAGATGGGGTATGTCTTATTACGCAACACATTACCCATAACCATATACTTGATGCACTTCGAATAATAGTCTCCCGTAACATCCAAATTTACGTGTTGCTTGGCTCCCAACTGATAGGCACGCTCCTCAACAGCCTTTAATTCCTCTGCCGAGAAACCGCCTGTATTTGCAAGAGCGGTATATACCTCATAACCCAACTCCTTGGTAAGATATTTTACACAAAACGAGGTATCCAAACCTCCACTATAAGCCAATACTACTTTTTTCATCTTCTATTTCGTTTTTATTATTTACACTTAATATTCAGTAAAACTATTTACCAAACAAACGGCTCCAGAACGAACCACTCTTCTTTTTAGCCTCTGCAGCAGCTTCAGCCTCAGCAGCCTTCTTCTTTGCTACCTTAACGGGGTCATAAATCATTCCCGTACACAAACACTTTGTCAAATTGGTACGTTGCAGCACATCGTAGTTCACACACGATTGGCAGCCCTGCCAGAACTCCTCGTCATCGGTCAATTTTGCAAAGGTCACAGGCTCATAACCCAAATCGGTATTGATACGCATAACGGCCTCGCCCGTAGTCAAACCAAACAACTTTGCATTAGGAAAACGCTTGCGCGAGAGGTCAAACGCCGCCTGCTTGATTCGCTTTGCCACGCCCATACCACGATACTGCGGACGAACAATCAAGCCCGAGTTTGCCACAAACTCATCGTGTCCCCACGACTCAATATAGCAGAAGCCCACAAACTCATCACGATTTACGGCAATAATGGCCTTACCTGAATTTATTTTATCGGCGATATATTCGTCGGTACGACGGGCAATACCCGTTCCACGCTGCTTGGCTGCCTCATCGATAGCATCATTTATCTGCGTTACAAAACGCAAATGTGCCTCACCAGCAACCATTACATCAATCTTCATTACTTAAGTATTTTATTTGTTATATTATAATTTTCATTTTCGAACTGCAAATATTGCATATTAATACGCAATATGCAAATAATTCTCACCCTATATTTATATATAAGGGAAAATATCCGCATAATTGCATAATAAAAGAATATTTATGCAAAACTATTTATAATTTGACACTATTTTTATTCAGCACTCCCCGCTCCTCGTTTCGACTCATAGCAACTACTATTTCATTAGGTATCCTGCATATTACACACAAAAAACTCAATAAATAAGTTGTTTTTTACATTTTTTCGCGCTATATTTGTATAAATATGCAACTTGCATAAGCAAATAACCAAAAAACTAAAACAACCAACCAATATGAATCAAAAAACTCAACGTTTTGCCACGATTCGTAAAATCATACGCAACGAACTTATCTCTTCGCAAGAGGAGTTAATCGCTCGTTTGCGTGAATGTGGCGTAGAGATTACCCAAAGTACTCTCTCGCGCGATTTGAAATTTATGAACGTAGCAAAAGTTCCGCACAAAGACAAAGGTTATATATATGTTCTGCCCAATACGGTACAGCACGATGCCAATGTATCGTCAAACATATCAGACAACATCACAAGTCTCACATTTTCAGGCAACTTAGGAGTCCTCAAGACCAAATCAGGTTATGCGAGCGCCATATCTGTACCGATTGACAATCTCGACAGTCCCGACATTTTAGGAACTATCGCCGGTGACAATACAGTGCTTTTGATTCTTCGCGAGGATGCCAATCGTGGCCAAATCATAGAGTCTTTAGTTCGCATTTTCCCGATGATAAACAACATATTGTAAAGACTCTAAAAACACAAAACAATCAGGGCGGCCAACTAAAATTGACCGCCCTGCATATTTATTCTTATATAATTATCTTCCTTCTATAATTAACTTAGTTAAATACGGCGACTGCCAAAACCACTCATCGTCCGACACTCGCAGAATGGACCAACCAATTGAGTTTGTTTGAGAATTAATCTCATCGTAAGGCATCAGGGCGATATAACGATAAATCCGCCCCTCTTTAACTGTCTCGGCATCAAAGCGAGCGTAATCCATACAAATCAAATAATAGAGATTCTTGGCCATATAGCGGTCGAGATAATACTCTTTGTAGGTCTTCTGGCGGTTATTCCAATTCGCATTCTCGTTAAGTTGCAACGGCTGGTCGTTACGCAGACGCTCGCGCACTTCGGCAATCGACAACATAACTCCGTTTTCATCCATAACATAGGCCTCGAAAGTCGGGTCCACCCACAACCATTTATTCAAAGTATTGCTGTAAACGGTGGTGATAACGTGGCAATCACTCACATGATCACGCGGCATACAAGTAACAAATCTTGCCTTGAAACCCATAGCCAAATACACCTCCGTCAGCATCTGTGCCAGCATACGGCAATTTACTCCACGATTCTCCTTCTGACAGAGTTCAATCATAGCAATCGTATTCTTAACTTCTGGATTAAAAGAACCTCCATCGTGAGGGACAATGTTATGCACCCAATGCAACAGATTCTTAATCTTCGAAATCTCGTTGCCAGCCCCCGCTACGCTATCCAAATTGAATTTTTCACGCAAGCGGACCAAGTCGGGATGATTGGGTGACATATAACTAAACCTCATTCCTTCGGGTAATGTCCCACGATGATACCCTTTGGCGTTTTTGAGTTTCTGCTTATAATCGCCCCACTTCTCCAATCGCTCCATACAAGCCTTGAAGCGTGGCTCCTCGCGTATGGCATCGAGGTCGCTGTCGTTGTTAATAGACAGCACATCTATCAAGTCTAACTCTTTAGTGACGCGATTGGTAAAATATTCAAAAGTCGAGAGTGCCTCCTTTTTGTCACCAGCGAGCGAGAGATAACAGGTATAATTGTAATAGAAATTAAGATTCAAATCTGTACCCTGCGAAAATTTCATACGCGCTGAGTCAGGTTGCGCCATAAATATCTTGCGATATTGTTTACGATTAGCGACAACACCTTTCCATTGACGTTGTTCGCGAAGTTCGTTAAACTCTTTATCGAGTTGTTCAAGTTGTTGCTGCCACTCGGGTGTCTGGGCATAGATAGAGATTGATGCCATTAATGCAATGGCAAGCATAAAAAATTTTTTCATAATAGTTTTGAGTTTTTTATTTAACAAATTGGGATTATCCACTTTAGGAGTATTGTACTCATTGGTGTCATTGCGAGGCTTGGTACAAGCCGTGGCAATCTCCCTCATCAAATAAGGTAGGAGATTAATCCACTTCGTGGCTTTTCACGGCTGCGGCTCGGTATAGTTTGCAAGCAACCTCTATCTCGCCTTAATCGCCGCGTTCCCACGCTCGTTGCACTCGCTCGGAATGACATTCTTTCGTTACACACCTTAAATAGATAATTCCGTAACAAATGATATAAACAAGTCTGTACATCACGTCATAGACAGATGCATACAAAAAAGCATAATAGGACTAAAAATCACTGATTAATAACCCTTTAGTAATTTTTCAAGGGGGGGGGTAAATTCAAAAATAGCGATAGATGCGACCCGTGCATCACATAATGCAACAGATGGTAGCGATAAAGATAATTGTTTCATAATAGTTTTAATTTGGTAATTGTAATAGGTGCTTACATACTATATTACACTTCTGTTAAGTCGTTTTGCTTCTTTAAGCATACGTTGCGGCTTTTAGCCGCATTTACAAGTCTGACCCACCCCCAACCCCCGCCTCAGGCAGGGGCTTTGGTCGCCTTTTCAAGGCTCCGAATGAGGTACAACCTACGGTTGTGTAATTTAGTATATAATTTTCTTGTAATAATCCTTGCCAGCGGCACTACAAATATATACAATTATTACTACTATGCAAAACAAAGTACCAAAAATTTGCAAAAAATCGAAATTATCAACTTTTTCGTTGTAATTTCATTACGAGGAGGAGTTTAGTCCGACCTGGTAATCACCTTCAGTCCTTAACGCGGGAGAATAGTCCGCCAAAGAAGGTTTCACGCTACTACGATTTTGAAAACAGAGATTGGCTATCGAGGAATCTAATCCTCTATAATATAGATATACTCGTTTGGGCGTTGCATATGATATTTTTCACGAGCATATTGCTCCAAATATTCGTCATACTTAAGGCGCGACAACATTGTACTATCCTCGGCTATACGCTCCCTAAAGTGGTCACGCTGTTCCTCAAGGCGCGCTATGCGATGGTGCACTTTAACTACCGTAATAAGATTGCGCACAGTAAGCACAGCCGTATATATAAATATTACAACCGTCACCCCTCGCCATATCCATTTGCTAAATTTGCCCATCACTAATTTATAGTTTACTCGCCCCTTACGCGATTAAGGAATCTTCATAAATTTGTGCGTCTGCGTCGATATACTCCACTTGGGATTCTGCTTAGCATACTCCACAATAGCGGGCATAATATTCTCAAACACACTCCATTCAGGCTGCAAATACAACCGACAATAACGACCAACCTTGCGAGCATTCTCCTCAGCCCACGCAAAGTCATCCTCGCTTTGGATTATCACCTTCAACTCGTGCGCACGGCCATAGGCTTCAGCCAACGGAGGCATCTGGCGCTTCGGAGAAAGGCACACCCAATCAAACTCTCCACTAAAGGGATGAGTGCCCGAAGTCTCCAAAAATATCTCAAGGCCTGCATCCCTCAAACTCGATGTCAGCACACCCAACGGATAGAGCAACGGCTCGCCACCTGTAATCACAATCGCCTGCGCAGCACACTGCTTGGCCCTATCGACAACGACATCGACATCTGTGGGTGGGAAGATTCGAGGATTCCAAGTATATTTTGCATCACACCAACGACACCCCACATCGCATCCACCCAGACGAATGAAATATGCAGGTTTACCCGCGTGAAAACCTTCGCCCTGAATGGTATAGAAGTCCTCGACCAATGGCAGACGACGACCTCCCTCCAACAATTCTATATCGCTACTCTTCAACGACATATATATCCTTTAGATTTCGTCCCAACTGGTTATAATCCAAACCATAGCCCACGATAAATTCATCGCCTATCGACAAAGCCGCATAATCGACTTTATAATCGTACAAAAACTTATTAGGCTTGAAAAAGAGTGTACATATTGTTATGCTTGCAGGATTCTTCTCGCGCAGATATTGAAGCAGATAGTTCATACTATGGCCCGTCTCAACGATATCCTCCACTATGATTACATCACGGCCTTCGATATCGAAATCAACACCCAACTTCATCTTTACATTACCTGTCGAATATGTTCCCTCATAAGATGAGAGTTTGACAAATGCCACCTGATTATGGAAAGCCACCTTACGAACCAAATCACTCAAGAACAGAAATGAGCCACTCAATACACCTAAAAAGATAGGAGTATGACCTGCGAACTGCTCGTTGAGTTTGTCTGCAATACGACTCACCGCCTTGTCTATATCCTCAGCGGGAATCATCACACGAAAGGTCTTATCCAAAAGTTTTATTTTATTCTCCATTATAGCAGTTAGGGTTATTGTACCTCGCACCGCAGCGAGGAAACCATATACTTAAACGAGCGGGCCGCACTGCAACCCGCTCGCCAATATATCTTAATTATTCTTGTTAAGCAGAGCCTTCACCTCTTCGTAAACCGTTTGTCCATTGTAACCGAACTTCTCGTCCAGCACTTTGAACGGAGCGGAGTATCCGAAGTGGTCGCAACCGTGTATTACACCATTCTCACCAACCAAGCCTCGCAGGTTGATAGACAAACCTGATGTCATACCGTAGCGTACAATATCTTTAGGAAGGATACTATCCTGATAAGACTTAGGCTGGTCGCGGAACAAGCCTTCGCTCGGTACGCTTACTACACGCACTGCGATACCCTCCTTCTGCAACAACTCGGCACCCTCAATCAAAGTAGCAACCTCAGAGCCCGATGCCAACATAACCACTTTGGCCTTTGCTGAATCCATCACAATATAGGCACCCTTTGTGGCCTGCTTAGCCTCGTCGCGACGACTGCAACTAAGTGCAGGCAACGATTTAATATTCTGACGTGAGAAAATCAAGGCTACAGGACGCTTCTCATTCATCGCACATTGCCAAGCAACAACGGTCTCCTCAGCATCAGCGGGACGCATAACAAGCATCGAACGCTCACCCTGATGGTTATGCACCTGCTCCATCAAACGTATCTGCATCTCCTGCTCAATAGGCTGGTGAGTAGGTCCATCCTCACCCACGCGGAATGAGTCGTGAGACCATACATAAATAACCTTCAAGCGCATCAATGCCGACATACGAATTGCAGGCTTCATATAATCAGAGAAGACGAAGAACGTACCACACGCAGGTATCACACCACCGTGCAAGGCCATACCATTCATCACACAAGCCATAGTAAGTTCGGCAACACCCGCCTGGAAGAACTGGCCAGAGAAATCGCCCTTCGTAAAGGCCTTTGTCTTCTTCAAGAAACCGTCAGTCTTATCCGAGTTTGACAAATCGGCTGACGACACAATCATATTTTCAATCTTCTCGGCATATACGCCCAACATCGTTGCCGACGCCACACGTGTAGCCGTATCCGACTTAACCTCAACTTTGTGATAATCAATTTCAGGAATCTCAAGCGAGAGGAAACGGTTCAACTTGCGCGACAACTCCTTATTCTGCTGACGCCACTCGGCCTCAACGGCCTTGCGCTCAACCATTATTGCTTTCAACTCCTCACGACGAGCCTCATACACTTCGCGTGTCTCATCGAACAACGTAAACGGATTCTCGGCATCGCCGCCAAGGTTCTTAACCGTAGCCGCCAAATCTGCACCTGCGCCTGACAATGGCTGACCGTGTGTAGATACAGCGCCCTCAAAACTCTGGCCCTCGGCACCCATCGCACCCTTAGCCATAATTGAATGGCCGATAATGAGTGACGGCATCTCGGTCTGCTCGTTAGCAGCCTTCAATGCAGCACGCAACTCATCGACATTATGGCCATCGACCTCCTGCACGAACCAACCCCAAGCACGATACTTTGCTGCAACATCCTCCGAATCAATCTCATCAACTTTGGTCGAGAGTTGAACGTTGTTAGCATCATAGTACATAATAAGGTTAGCCAAGCCCAAGTGACCAGCCACACGACCTACGCCCTGAGAAATCTCCTCCTGAATAGCACCATCCGAGATGAATGTATAGGTCTTGTGAGCCATCCACTCGCCAAAGCGGGCTACCATAAAGCGCTCTGCGATAGCAGCACCCAACGCCATAGCGTGTCCCTGACCAAGCGGACCCGACGTATTCTCCACGCCGTGCATAACATCTACCTCAGGGTGACCAGGTGTGATACTACCCCACTGACGGAAATTCTGCAAATCCTCCATCTTGTAGAAGCCCGACAACATCAGCACCGAATACAACATCGGAGACATATGTCCAGGGTCGAGGAAGAATCTGTCACGGAACGGATACGCCGGATTCTCCGGGTCAAAATTGATAAACTCCGTATAGAGCAAATTGATAAAGTCGGCACCACCCATAGCACCGCCGGGATGGCCCGATTTAGCCTTTTCCACCATTGCGGCAGCCAAGATACGGATATTATCGGCTGCCTTATTGAGTTTAGAGTTTGAGAACATATATTTTATGTATTTATTTCCTTTTTACAAAGATAGTAATAATATTGTTATCCCACTTGTTTTAACTCCAAAAAATTCGAGTTTTCCAACTTCTTTTGTGCATATGGCAGAGTAACAACATATTGCGTTTGTCCAGAAGATGGCACTTCATACATTGCATCAATCATTATAGCCTCACAAATCGAACGCAGACCACGTGCACCCAACTTATATTCATCGGCTTTTGCCACAACGTAATCCAAAACTTCATCCTCAAATCGTAACTCCACACCATCCATCGCAAACAGACGCTCATACTGTTTCACAATAGCATTTTTCGGCTCGGTCAATATCGAGCGCAGGGCCTCTCGAGTCAGAGGTTGCATATATGTAAGAACAGGCAGACGGCCCACCAATTCGGGTATAAGGCCAAATGACTTCAAGTCCTGCGGCATAATATATTTCATCAGGTTCTCGTTATCAACCCTCTGGCTATCACGAAGACCATAGCCTATTGCGCGAGTATTCAAACGTTGTGCAATTTTCTTCTCAATGCCATCAAATGCACCTCCGCAAATAAACAAAATATCTTTTGTATTGACCTGAATAAATTTCTGGTCGGGATGCTTACGACCTCCCTGAGGTGGAACATTCACTACCGTACCCTCCAGAATCTTCAACAGAGCCTGCTGTACGCCCTCTCCTGACACATCACGTGTAATGCTCGGATTATCACTCTTGCGAGCAATCTTATCTATCTCATCAATAAACACGATACCTCTCTCGGCAGCCTCAACATTATAATCGGCCACCTGCAACAAACGCGAGAGGATACTCTCCACATCCTCGCCCACATAACCGGCCTCAGTCAAAACAGTGGCATCGACAATAGTAAACGGCACATTGAGCACTCGTGCTATCGTACGGGCCATCAACGTCTTACCCGTACCCGTCGGGCCTACAAGCACGATATTCGACTTATCAATCTCGACATCATCCTTCGCCATCTTATCGCCACGACTCAGCAGACGCTTATAGTGATTATAAACAGCAACCGACATATATCGCTTGGCATCATCCTGACCAATAACATACTCATCCAAGAATGCCTTGATTTGATGAGGACGCAGCAACTCCTCCATCTTGAATTTATCGCCGCCACGCTTTGAGCGTTTATCCTCCGTCAGTTCGCTCTCCACAAGCATCATATAACCACGCTCCACGCAGGTGTTACATATATTCACACCTCCCGTGCCTTGAAACATCAAAGCCACATCGCTACGCTTAGCGCCACAAAATGCACAACAATCTTCATTGCCGTGACCTGCACCCTTATGTTTTTGTGCCATAATCTCCTATTTTACTCTTTTACCCAGCACCTCGTCTATCAAGCCATACTCTTTAGCCTCGATAGCCGACATCCAATAATCTCGGTCAGCATCACGCTCAATCTTCTCGATATCCACGCCCGAATGTGCTGACAAAATTTCATATAACTCCTGCTTGGTCTTAAGTATCTCGCGAGCCGTAATCTCAATATCAGAGGCCTGACCTTGCGCACCTCCTAACGGCTGATGAATCATAACGCGCGAATGAGGTAATGCCGAGCGCTTTCCATTGGCTCCTGCCGTCAGCAGCACCGCACCCATAGATGCAGCCAAGCCTGTACATATTGTTGCCACATCACACGATACCAACTGCATAGTATCATATATACCCAAACCTGCCGACACAGAACCACCGGGAGAATTGATGTATATCTGAATATCTTTTGCAGGGTCTACCGACTCCAAGAACAATAGTTGCGCCTGAATAATATTTGCCGCGTCATCATAGATAGGCGCACCGAGGAATATTATACGGTCCATCATCAAGCGCGAGAAGACATCCATCGTCGCCACGTTCAATTGACGTTCCTCGATAATCGTAGGTGACACATAGGCCGCTTGCACCGAATGAAAGTCGTGCAACTTCAAACTGCTTATGCCGCAATAACCGCGAGCAAACTTTTCAAACTCATTCATAACTTTATGATTAAATCAAAATTTGGACTCTGCAAACATTAAGCCCAGAGTCCAAATCTTAAATTATTTTATACTATTTGACCGTAAAAGGCAATTTATGTCAGACAAAGCACACCTAACAACAGCGCGCCACGCCCCGACACCTTTAGGGGATTAACCCTCCTGCGCCATCTTTGCGAACTCCTCCGAAGAAACGGCCTTTGTAGTTACCTTAACCTTAGACTTAACGTACTCTACAACCTTCAACTCATAGAGTTTCTCGTAAATCTTCTGAGCCTGCTCCTTATTCTCAAGAATCTGCTTTGAGAAATTGGCAACCATCTCTTCGGGTGCTGACGGCATACCGTACTGTGCAAACTGAGCCTTAGCAAACTCCTTAGCCTCAGCCTCAGCCTCCTCCTTGCTTACAGTCAACTCGGCAGTCTGGATGAAGTGCTTCTGGATATAGTTCCACGTAAACATCATCAAGAATCCGTCAAAGTCCTTCTCGATATCCTCCTTTGAGAACTTACCCTCGTTGATTACATACAACCAACGCTTCAAGAACTCCTTAGGCATCTGCAATGCAGCCTTCTCCATCAAGAAGTTGCGAACGCGGATTGTAAAGAGGTAATCAGCCTCACGAGAGAGTTCATTCTCAATCTCTGCTGACAAGAATGCATTCAACTCCTCCTCGTTTGTAACATTACCTGCGGGGAATGCCATCTTGAAGAACTCCTCATTGAGTTCTGGGTTAGCGAACTGGCGAATCTGAGTAATCTCCAATGTAAACTTGGGATTAATGCCCTCCAACTCATCCTCCTTAACCTGAAGGATAGCAGCACGCTGTGAAGCAGACTTATAGAGTTCGTTGATATCAATCTCCATCTTGGCACCAACCTTCTTGCCTACGAAAGGCTTGCGCTCCTCGTCGTCCATTGAGATAAGACCAACGTAAGCATCCTCAATACGAATATCACCGTTATCGAGAACAACTGTCAAAGCCTCATCCTTCTTTACCTTGGCAACATCTACCAAACGGCCATAACGACGCAAATAGTTATCCTTATAAGCCGCAAGCATCTTCTTATCAACCTTGATAGTGTTGTAAGTCAATTTATCCTTTGCCGAGAGTTCAACCTCCACCTTGGGAGCCTCACCAATCTCGAACATAAACTCGTGCTCGGTATTATTCTCGAAATCGAAGTCGCCCTGCTCATCTGAAGGAATTACATCGCCTACATAGTCGATACCCTCCTTCTGCAAATACTCGAATACAGAGTTTGAAGCCACGCGATATGACTGCTCTGCTACGGCACCTTTGCCATACATCTTACGTACTACGCCCATAGGCACCATACCCGGACGGAATCCAGGAATGTTAGCCTTACGCTTATAGTCGCGCAACATCTTATCTACGGCCTCACCGTAATCTGCCTCTGTAACGACAACCTTCAATAACGAGGTGCCCAATTCACGCTGTTCTCTGGTAATTTTCATAATTTTTACTTCTAACTTTTATCTTATTTTGTTCTTTATCTTCACTTTTCGGAGTGCAAAGGTAATTAATTTATATTAATTAATCGGCATAATTCGATTTTTTATTCTCTCGATATTGCACTATACTCTCGCTTTCGATAGAGTTGGTCGCGTAACTGCGGCTCAAAACCGACCTCTCGAATGGCTTTTTGGATACCTTCAGCATCGAATTCGTTATGCGCGCCGGCACTCGAAACCACATTCTCCTCAATCATTATCGAGCCCATATCATTGGCCCCGCTATGCAGAGCCAACTGCGCCGTAGGCTTACCCACCGTCAGCCACGACGCCTGAATATTCTTTATATTATTCAATATCAGACGGCTGACCGCGATAACACGAATATACTCCAACGGTGAGAAATGGCTCACTACGCCCTCCTTTTCAAGTTGAGTTCCCATCGAACGAAAAATCCACGGAATAAAGGCTATAAAGCCCCAATTACCCTCGGGGCAACGCGCCTGCAAATCGCGTATCGCAAGCAGATGTTCCACTCGCTGACGCGCACTCTCCACGTGGCCGTACATCATTGTTGCCGACGTTGGCAGATTCATCAAATGTGCTTCGTGCATCACCTCCAACCACTCCTCAACACTCGGCTTGGCAGGAGATATAGCCTTACGCACCTCGGCGTTAAGTATCTCAGCACCCGCACCAGGCAATGAATCCAAACCTGCGCGCACCAATCGCTCCAACGCCTCACGCGTCGTTATTTTACTAACTTTTGCAATATGTGCAACTTCGGGTGCACCCAAGGCGTGCAGGCGCACCGACGGATAGAGGCGTTTAAGTTCCGAAAATAACTCCTCATAAAACTCAACTCCCAACTTAGGATGCAGACCGCCCTGCAACAGCAGTTGGTCGCCACCCAATGCCAACATCTGCTCTATCTTCTGTTTATACTCCTCAATCGTTGTTATAAACGCTCGCTCCGCTTGATGTGGCTTACAATGGAAATTACAGAATTTACAACCCGAGATACATACATTGGTGATATTTACATTACGGTCTATCTGCCACGTCACAACTCGCTCATCATCAACCACTCGGCGACGTACCTCATCAGCCGTTGCAGCCAACCTCTCTAACGGGGCCTGCTCCCACAGCCAATACGCCTCCTCTGTTGAGAGGGTAACCCTATCACGGGCCTTTGCAAATATCTCCTCACCCCTCATCTTTAGCGGCCTTTACCTACTATCAACTCAAAATCGAGAGTACGACGACGCATATCGACACCCTTTACTCGAATCCACACCTCATCACCAAAGGCTATACGGCGGCCCGACATACGTCCCACCACCTCGAAACGAGCCTCATCGAAAGTATAATAGTCGCCCTCGATATCACGCAGGAATGCCATTCCCTCAATATGAGTATCATTCAATTCGACGTATATACCCCACTCGCTCATACCCGATACGTGGCCCTTGAACATCTCGCCGATTTTGTCCTTCATAAACTCCACCATCTTATACTTGATGGAAGCGCGTTCTGCATCCGAAGCAATAACCTCTCGCTCTGATGCATTAACACACTGCGACTCTAATGCTCGTTTATCAACCGATTTACCCTCGGCAAGATAACGTGCCAACAAACGATGCACCATCATATCGGGATAGCGACGTATGGGCGATGTAAAATGTGTATAATACTTAAACGCCAAACCATAGTGTCCTACATTATCAGTCGTATATAATGCTTTAGCCATACTTCTAACAGCCAACGTCTGTATAGCATTCTCCTCCGGACGTCCTTTAACCTCTCCGACAAGTTTATTTATCGCTTTAGCGACTGCGCGCCCCTTCGTCGGGCGGAACTGATAACCGAAGCGCATCACAAAATCACGAAAACGTATCAATTTCTCCTCGTTGGGTTCATCGTGGACACGATACACCATTGCTCGCTGCACCTTACGGCCTCGCTCCTCACGGTAAGCGCAATACTCCGCCACACGACGATTTGCCAACAACATAAACTCCTCAATCATCTGGTTAGCCTCTTTCTGCTCTTTGGTATATACACCCAGTGGCTTACCCTTCTCATCGAGTATAAACTTAAACTCAGCCCTCTCAAAACTGACGGCTCCGTTCTTGAACCTACGCTGACGCATCGTTTGCGCCATACGATTCATCACTCCTATCTCTTCGGCATAATCGCCTACACCTGTTTCGATACGAGCCTGCGCCTCGGCATAGGTAAAACGACGGTCAGAATAAATCACTGTACGACCAAACCACTCCTCCAGCACTTCGGCATCCTCGTTCATCTTAAAGACAGCCGAAAAACATAGGCTCTCCTCATCAGGACGCAACGAACACAACTCATTTGACAATCTTTCGGGCAACATCGGCACTGTTCTATCGACCAGATATACCGATGTTCCTCGTTCCTGAGCCTCACAATCCAGCACCGAGCCGGGACGCACATAATGCGTAACATCGGCTATATGCACACCTATTTCCCAAACGCCCTTCTCTATGAGCCTAATCGACAAAGCATCGTCAAAATCTTTGGCATCGGCGGGGTCTACCGTAAAGGTTGTCACATCACGAAAATCTCTTCGCTCGGCATAATCGGCCTCCGTAATACGCCCATCGATAGCCTCTGCCGCATCCAGAATCTCTTGCTCAAACTTATAAGGCAAATCGAACTCTGCCAATATCGCGTGCATCTCGGTATCGTTATCACCGACCTTACCCAATACATCTATAATTTCGCCTCGTGGCGATTTATCTCTCTCCAGCCAATCGGTTATACGGAACACCACTTTGTCACCATCCGAGACATTGGGATACTCCTTACGTGGAAAAAATATGTCCATAGGCAACTTGCGCGAATCGGAGTGAACAAAGATAGCCGAGCGACTTACCTCAGCCACACCAACATATTGCTTACGGCTACGCTCCAATACTGCAACGATAGCACCTTCGGGATGGTCACCCTCGCGATGTGCCTGACGCTGTAAAACTACCTCTACACGGTCACCATCCAAAGCATTGCGCATATTACGTTGATTGACATATATCTCATTCTCCAACTCCTCGACTTTGACATACGCCGCGCCTGAGCCAATCATATCAACCACGCCCTCATAGTGCGGTAATTGAGCCATCGAGAGTTGATACTTATCTCGTCCGTGACTCTCGACTACCCCCTCGGCAATCAAAGCCTCTATAACATCACGCACAATATAGCGTGCCTCACGCGAATTACCGCCTGAGGCCGACACCAACTGTTTCAGCGTAAACACTCTCTCTGGAAACTCCCGAAACATATTCACCACAAAGGCCTGACGAACACTCTTGGCATCTACACGTGCTGCGGCAGCACGCTCCCGACGCGACTCTCTCTTTTTTGACTGTTTCATTTGTTCAATATACTTAATGCCAATCTATACATAAACTCTTCGCCTATCTTCAGCGCCTTATCATCAGGCAGGAAGGTGGCTGTATGCGCACGACCCACATTGCGTCCTACACCCAAACGGTAGAACAACGACGGATACAACTGCGTATAATATCCAAAATCCTCAGACGTAGTACGCATCTCCAAATCCTTAGTCTGATAACCCAAACTATCCGACAGCAACATAGCCTCATAAGTCAGTTGCATATCATTCTCGACACAAGGATACCCCTCTCGCACGTCCAACTGCACCTCAACATCGTGTTTATACTCTATCTCCTCGACAATATTGGTTATCATATCCTTTACTCGCTGACGCAACTTCTCGCTAAACGCCCGCATCGTACCGTCACACGTAACTCTCTCAGGTATAACATTCGTCGTACCCTTTGCCTCGACATTGCCCACCGACACTACACACACATCGCTATTGAGCATATTGAGGCGCAATATCAAGTCTGCGGCTGCCACAACTGCATCTTTGACTTTACTCCTGACGTTGGCGTATCCACCTATACCCTTAATCTTGAAGTGTAAATCATCTACCGATGCCATAAACTTACCGGGGCAGAAACCTATCTCACCAACCTCCATATCGGCATCAACGTGCTGACCTATGACTGCCGCCACTTTATATTTATCAAAAGGATTATCTTTTAGCACCAACGATGCTCCACCGGGGAACTGCTCCTCACCGGGTTGAAACAATGCCAACACTGTACCCTCAAAGTCGCGCTCCATCTGCAATCGTTTCACGACTCCGTACAACATTGCCGCGTGACAATCGTGACCACAAGCGTGCATCACACCCTCACTCTGCGAGGCATAATCCACACCTGTCATCTCCTTAATAGGCAAAGCGTCAATATCGGCTCTTAAGACAACGCACCGCTCCAGATTACCCCTACGGCCCTCTATGCGGGCCAATATACCTGTACCCGCAATAGGGCGATATTCAACGCCCATCTCCGACAACCGCTCCGATATAAAAGCCGCTGTTTGATGCTCCTCGAACGAGAGTTCGGGATGGCAATGCAAATGATGACGAAAATCCTTTATATCCATAATATCTTTGTTTAATTCTTCTTTCCTGTTTTACGAGGACGCCAACATTGAGCCACCTTTGCCATAGATTCGATATATGCAGGCGTTGTACCGCAGCAGCCTCCGATAATATTCAGCAACCCTGCACGACACAAAGCCTCCATATCTTTGGCAAAATGATTTACGGCTACCATAGGTTGCCCTGCCGAAGGATAAAACACAATCGGCTTATCGCTCTGTGCTGCCAACATCTTCAACGATGCCTCAGCCGTCTTTACACCATTCGAGCAGTTGAATCCGACAACTGAAACCTCCTCAAGCGGTATATCCTCCAAAAATTTCGATATCGTGGCACCACTTGCCACACGTCCCTCAATGCGTGACAATACGGCTGAAACAATAATTGGAATCTCGCCATCTATCTTGCGACACTCTTCGACGGCAATCTTCACATTCATCGCATCCATAGCCGTCTCAATGAGTATAAAATCGACACCGCCCTCTATCAATCCACCTACGACATCGGCATACGCTGCCGACAACTCTTCAGCCTTAATATCATTGGCAAGCGTAAGATTTCGGGTAGTAGGCCCAACCGAGCCTGCCACATATCGCGGTTGCAGGGTTGTAGAGAACTCATCGGCCACACGTCGTGCCACCTCGGCACCCGCCTTGGCCAATTCGCGTGAACGCGACTGAAGGCCATACTGCTTCAAACAAAGAGCATCGGCACACGTTGTATTAGTGGTTATTATATCGGCTCCCGCCTGCAAATAGGCTCTATGAACATCGGCAACAACATCAGCCTGCTCCACATTAGCCAACTCCAGACATCCCTTGATGCCACCCGACAGCAGCATTGTACCCATCGCTCCGTCAAGCAACAATATCCGTCGTCGCAAATCCTCTATAAAGGCCATAACTAACTATTTATTAATTTCAATCTCAAAGAGTTTATTCCACAACTTACCCGTCACGAATATACGCTTACCCTCGGCATCATAGGCTATACCGTTCAACACATCGGTACGTTCGGTCACATCCTCTGGCTTTAACAGGCCCGTAAAGTCAATCAAGCCCTCAACGATACCCGTCTGTGGATTAATTATAACCACATAATCCGTAGTATAGACGTTGGCCCATATCTTTCCATCAATCCACTCCAATTCGTTAATGAAGTTGACCGCCTCACCACGCATAGTAACCGTTATCTTACCCTCGCGCTTGAATGTTTCGGGATTCATCTTATATATATCGGTAGTACCATTCGACATATAGAGGCTCTCTCCATCACTCGTCAAGCCCCATCCTTCGCCCACATATCGCATATCCTTCAAGTGATTACCCTGCAAATCATATACGTGGACTTTATTATTGGTCCAGGTAAGTTGATAAACCTTATCACCCAAAACCGTAATTCCTTCGCCAAATTCACTCTTGGGAAGAGTCGCTAACACCTCTGCCCGACCACTCTTCAAATCGACCTTCTGCAGGGCCGACTTACCCCATTCGCCCGTACCTTCCCACAGCACGCCATCTACAAACTGCAAACCCTGCGTATAACTATTCGTATCGTGAGGATAGACAGCCTTGATGTTATAGGTATATTTCACAGGCTCGACAATCTGCGGCACGGAAGTCGTACGTTTTGGTTGCGACGAGCAAGCCATAGCAAATATTGACAAAAATATGGCAAACAATAATCTTTTCATATTCACAACTATATTTGGAAACAAATATAACAAAAATTCCGCAAACATTATTCGTTTTCTATGCCATTATATTTCACTCTTCGTCACAATTATACTATCTCAACAAAAAAAGGTTACCCCGCAGGGCAACCTTTTTACTTAAACGAGGCCTATTGCAACCTCTATTAAAACTCCACTCTTATCAATTAAGCAACTGCTGAAGAGATAAGGAATGTAGCAGCAACTGTCAAGATAGCGTACAACTCAGGGAACGCACCCAAGATAAGAGTCTTACCCATAACGTCGTGACCGTTACCGATAGCGGCGATACCATTGGCACAAACCTTACCCTGATAGATAGCGGCAGCCAAGTTAACGATACCTACCAACACACCTGCGCCAAATACGGCTGCAGCCTGCAACATAGTAATCTCAGCTGTCAAAAGGCCCTGAACCATAAAGAAACATACGAAACCGTAAAGACCCTGTGAACCAGGCAGCGCCGACAAAATCATATAACTACCGAATGCGCTGCTGTTCTTCTTCATTGCGCCTACTGCTGCCTGACCGCAGATTGAAGTACCAACTGCTGATGCAATACCTGCCAAACCTACCATAATGGCAACGCCTACATAGGCCAAAATCAATGCTGTTGAATTTTCCATAATTGTTTTGTGTTATTAAATTTTAATTTTCGTTTGATTATTTCTTTTCATTAGTCAAAGGCTCGAATGAGCGTGTACCCATCTCAAAGCCTGCATTTTTATAAAACTCTACAAAGGTGAGTCGCATAGGGTGTACGAATGACGATATCGACGACATAAAGAGGTTAATACCGTGACCTATGAGCAAGATAGCCGTAGCACCCAGAATCTGAAATATCGTACCCACGCCAAACTCGCCGATACCTGCATCCAAGCCCGTCAAGCCCAAAGCCAACGAGTTGAATACCTGTGCCAATACACCGCCCGACAATCCGATTGCGAACAGACGGATGTATGACAACACATCGCTCAACAAGCCTGTAATATTATTATAGGTATCCCATAATCCGCCTGCAAAATTAACCAACGGATTACGCTTAATATCGCTCAAGAACAACATCAATACTGCACCTACACCCAACGCTGCATAGAATGCCGGCGATGAAAGTGTAAAGAATGGTATAACCCAATCGGGGTTCAACATCGGCAGACCACCAGCCACACAAGCCGACAGCAACACGATAAACCATCCCAACTGCGCAAATACAGTAGTGATACCGAAATAACGCGCCTTAAAGCAGATATTAAGGAACATACCGAACAGAATCTGCACAACTCCCAATGCCAAAGCCAACGAGAAGAAGTCATTCTGGAAGTCAAGGAACGGAGACTCAGCAATGTTCTCATAGCCCAGCATATCGGGAATGCTCAATCCGAACAATGAACCTGTGTACAGGCCAAACAGAGTTGTCGCACCACCACAAATCATCGTCAGCATTGAGGGCTGACGCATTGCCTGACCACCCTTCAAGTAGAGTGCGACACCCAATGAGAAGAGAATTGCTCCATAACCAGCGTCGTTCAAACAGATTGCGAAGAACAACATATAGAAAGGTGCAAAGAACGGAGTCAAATCCAAAGTACCATACTTAGGCAAGGCATACATACCACCAATAAGTTCGAACAAGCGCGCAAAACGATTATTCTGCAACTTCACCGGGGTATCATCCTCAGGAGTAGGCTGCGACTTCAAATACACAACACCATCATACTCCTCCAATAAAGCGTCAACCTCCTTCGACTTATCCTCTTCGGCCCAGCCCTCCAAAACTACCAACGAGCCGTCGGCTGCCTCTTGAGCCGTACCCTTAATCTTTACATTCTGCAACTGACGAGAGAGGCTCTCCAACTCAGCCTCAATCAACTCCAGGCTCACTGCGCAACGCGCGAATTCGCCATTCAACGACTCTATCTCCTCTCGCGTACGTTCAGCATCAGCCGCTGCAGCACGATAATCCATTGCAGGCATCTTCAACTCCTGGGCATCGATTACCACATCCTCTTCGGGAGCAGTCACCACTACAAAATAAACCGAAGTGGCATCACGGTTAATCTCGGCAAGTGTATAATTCTCGCCCCACGCTGCTGACTCCTCATCGAAAACGCCCTTCGATGCAACAAAGTAACGCAACACCACGCCCTGCTCAAGCAATTTCTCGCGAGACTCGACAGTGAACTCGCCCCACGGGAGCAAATCCTCCGACATCTTCTCCAAGCGAGCCAACTCGCCCGCGAGAGTCGCCTTGCGCTGTTGAGTGAAAGTATAAGCCTCGAAAGCCTCCTCGCCCGTAGCGTAAGCCTCAGCACCCTTCAGCATAGACTCCGACTCGGCAAAGTCTTTTAACTTTTCTATCGCCTTTGCATAGTGGTCAATATCCACAACCAACTGACGGTCCTGCTCACGCGGCTCCCAGCCTGTGGTAGTGATATCCACCAAGCCCAACTCGCGCAAACGGGCTACAAAATCTTCGCTCTGTGTTGCCATCAACACAAAGTCATATCGTGACATCTTAACTATCATAGCATAGACCCCTCCGCAGCCTGTTGTTGACGTGTTTTTACAATCTTCTGTGCCGATTTTGAAAGATTCTCCTCATCCTCCATAAATCGCTTAATCTTGCGTATGGCATCCTCATAACCGGGAATCTGCACCTTCTCGTAGAGGTTTACCTTCTGGGTTGTCTTACGACGTGCATAGTCCAACAACTCCATCTTACGGTTATATACCTCACACTCGATACCCAGACGCGCCAACTTTTTCAGCAGTTCGACGCCATCGGCATACCATACCGGCGAGGAGAAGAGGTCGTACTGCTTCTCATCGAAACGTACATCCTCAAGCACCGGCGTACGTACACCCGCGATTTTCTGCATCGAGAGTTCCACATCAGCCACCTTCAACAGTGTCAAATCGAACTCTCCCCACAGAGCCACCATATAGTCGTACTGGGCTGTCAAAGCCTCCAAACGACGCTGGTAGTCGCGAGCCGTATCCTTCGCCTTTTTGACCTCGGAACGCAACGCAGACTCCTTACTCTTAATGGTAGGGAGAGCCGTTTGGCGCATCTTTAGTTGCTTGCCAAGTTCACCGAGCGAAGTTTTATTATATTGAAATTTAATTGCCATAGTGTTTTATTAATTCCTTTTGGCTTATTATCCTCTTATTGATTGACGAAATTAAGCCTTCCAGTACTTCTCAATCAATTCGGCCTTGATGGCAACCTCCTCCTTCGAGAAGTACTCTGCAAAGAGTGTCCACGCTGTATCAAGCATCTGCTCGATATCGATATTTACATCGATAGCCAACAACTTCTCCGAATAGTCGTGAGCAAACTTAAGCGCACGCTCGTCGTAGTCCGACAAATCGAAACCGTTCTCCAACTTTGTCTTTGCATTGGCAGCATCAGCATACAAACGCACACAAGCGTTCATCACCTGCGGGTGGTCCTCGCGAGTCTTCTTACCGATTACCAACTGCTTCAAACGTGACAACGAACGGAACGGGTCAACGATAACCTTACCTGTATCAGAGTCGTTACGCAAGAACAACTGACCCTCGGTAATATAACCTGTATTATCGGGAATAGCGTGAGTAATATCACCACCAGAAAGAGTTGTAACGGCTATGATTGTGATTGAACCACCGTTAGGCAACTGCACGGCCTTCTCGTAAATCTTTGCCAAATCCGAGTAGAGCGAACCGGGCATAGAGTCCTTCGAAGGAATCTGATCCATACGGTTTGACACAATAGCCAATGCATCGGCATACAAGGTCATATCGGTCAAAAGCACCAATACCTTCTCACCCTTGTCTACTGCGAAATACTCGGCTGCAGTCAAAGCCATATCGGGAACCAACAGACGCTCTACGGGAGGATTCTCTGTAGTGTTCACGAATGACACGATACGGTCCAAAGCACCTGCGTTCTCAAACACCTGCTTAAAGTATAGGAAGTCGTCATTGGTAAGACCCATACCTCCCAAAATAATCTTATCGGCTTTTGCACGCAATGCCACGTTTGCCATTACTGCGTTGTAAGGCTGGTCGGGGTCGGCAAAGAAGGGAATCTTCTGACCTGATACGATAGTATTGTTAAGGTCGATACCTGCAATACCCGTAGCAATCAACTCCGAAGGCTGAATACGGCGGAAAGGATTCACTGTAGGACCACCAATCTCACGCTCCTCACCCTCGATAGGCTCACCGCCCTCAAGAGGCTCACCATAAGCGTTAAAGAAACGACCTGCCAAATTATCCGATACACGCAACTTGGGGGCCTCACCGTGGAATACCACCTCAGAATCGGTGGCCAAGCCCTCTGTACCTGCGAAAACCTGCAATGTAACGTTCTCGCCCATAATCTTCACCACCTGCGCCAACTTACCGCCTACGGTAGCCAACTCGTCATTACCTACACCCGTAGCACGAAGTGTAATTGTTGCCTTGGTGATGTTATCAATCTTTGTATATACTTTTTGAAATGCTCGTGTTGTCATATCTGCCTTTATTTAGAGAGTTGATTATTAACCGCCTGCTCAATCTGATTCTTGTAGTCAAAGAACTTCTCGCTCTGCCACTCTGCATAGTTCATCTGGCGGAAGAGGTTGATAAGGCCTTTGAAGAAACGAGAGCAAGTCTCGAAGTCTGCAAAGTCGAATGACTTGCGGCATACATCCAACACCATCTCATACATCATCTTCTGACGCT
Organism: Alistipes sp.; assembly: GCA_017399485.1. GTDB lineage: Bacteria > Bacteroidota > Bacteroidia > Bacteroidales > Rikenellaceae > Alistipes. The sequence goes on along the minus strand of JAFQCA010000023.1, from coordinate 82,458 downwards.
CGATAGGACAGTTGGCATCGATATCATCGAATGCATCCTGCTGCAAAATCACAAAGTCGATGAGTTCCGACTTCCAGAAACGCTCGTGGTATGCTACGGGTACACCGTCATCACCCAAGATGTTAATCTGGTCATTAGCCTCCTTACCACGCTGCACGATGGTCTTACCCTCATAGACTGTATTCACCCAATTCTTACCGATATGCTCATCCAAATATGAGGCAACCTCAGGATACTCCAAATACTTTGAATAAGAATCCAGCGGGTCAATAGCGGGATAGCGCTTTGAATCGGCACGGCCCTGCGAAAGCGCATAGAAGCAACGCGCAGCCTTCTTTGTTGATTCAGTAACAGGCTCCTTAAGGTTACCACCCGCAGGCGACACTGTACCGAGGAATGTTACAGAGCCCGTCTGGCCATTGTTAAGTTTTACCAAACCTGCGCGAGCGTAGAAGTTTGAGATGATAGCCGACAAGTCCATAGGGAAGGCATCCTGTCCGGGCAACTCCTCCAAACGGTTTGACATCTCACGCAAAGCCTGCGCCCAACGAGATGTAGAGTCAGCCATAACCAATACCTTGAGGCCCATAGCACGATAATACTCGCCGATAGTCATACCTGTATATACCGACGCCTCACGAGCCGCAACGGGCATATTTGACGTATTACAGATAATGATTGTACGCTCCATCAACTTATGGCCTGTACGAGAGTCTATCAATTCGGGGAACTCTGCGAAAATCTCCACAACCTCATTTGCACGCTCACCACAAGCAACGATGATAATCACATCGGCGTCAGCCTGCTTTGAAATAGCGTGCTGGAGCACGGTCTTACCGGCACCAAACGGACCGGGAATAAAACCTGTACCACCCTCAGCCAACGGGTTGAAAGTATCGATAGCACGCACACCTGTCTCCATTACTCGAGAAGGACGAGGCTTCTCGGTATAGCAACGAATAGCCTGCTTTACGGGCCACTTTTGTACCATCGTAATATTATACTCGTTACCATCCTTATCTGTAACAACGGCAATCGTGTCAGTTACTTTATACTCACCCTGCGCAACAACGCTCTTTACGGTATATGCACCCTGCATAATGAACGGCACCATAATCTTATGGTCCACCCACTGCTCCTTAACCTGGCCCAACCAATCACCGGCTGTAACCTTGTCACCCGCCTTAGCCAACGGAGAGAACTCCCACGTCTTTTCAAAGTCTATGGGCTCGGTGATAGAACCACGATTGATGAACAAACCGTCCATCTTCTCCAAATCGTTCTGCAATCCGTCGTAGTTACGCGACAAAAGTCCCGGCGCCAGCGTAGCCTCCAACATATGGCCTACAAACTCCACCTTGTCGCCAATCTTCAAGCCTCGGGTACTATCGTACACCTGCACATAAGCATCATCGCCTACGACCTTGATGACCTCGGCCATCATTCGTGTATCACCGCAATAGACATAACAGATTTCGTTCTGTCCCACCGCACCGTCAGCCTTTACGATTACGATGTTTGAGATGATACCGTTTACTCGTCCTAAAGTTTTCATTTATCTTGTTTTTATTGTTTATTTTACCAATTCTTTGCCGTCCAACTCTGCCATCAAGCGCTCCAACATCTCGCGGCCACGTTTAACATCCAATATACTCCAGCGAGCCACGATGTTAATCTTAACCAGATAAGACAATACGGCATTGATATTAAAATAGTCAAACGATGCCAACTCGCCAGCATACTCCCAACGCACGAGGTCAATCTTATGCTCCTTCTCTACGATATTCTGCTCATCGTTTACTGCTGCAATCACAGCATCGATGTAAGCCAATTCGCCACGCAAACCAAAATCAGCCGCCGATGAACGATGCAACTGCTCAACCACATCGCCACCACCTACCGTAACGCTATCGATTGTTCTATCCAACGTACGGGCTACGGCGGCTGCGGCTACATTGCGCAACGTACGGTCAAACTCGGCCCACTCGCGCAAGAAACGACTCTTCGATGCAGCACACTCGGCATAATAAGCCGTCAAAAGAGCCTTCTCGAAACTCTGCGTCATATCCAAACCTTCGGCCCACTCGCTCTCCGGCTCATTATATGCACGAATAACGCAAGCCACCGATTCGGGCAACAATGTAGGGCGCTTGAGTTCACTCTCCAACTCTTCGCGAGAGAGATTACCCAACGGATTATAAGCCGCACGGCCTGCACGCAAGGCTATAAGATTCTCGCAGTCGTAATAACCGTAGAGCAGACTAACCAACGCAGCATCACCCGAAGAGAGTTCTTCAAGAATCTCCCCGACAATCTCCTTGGCATCGAAGCCTTTTGTATCGGCATCGAGCGTATACTCGCGGAGTCCGGCTACTAAACAGTAATAATTTTTATCGAACATAAATCCTTACGCCTTAAAGAGAAGTTGAGCCACCTTTTCACGCAAATAACCACTCAAAAGAGCCTCAAAACTCTCATCCGAGAATGAGATGTAGTATCCGCCATTCTTCTCGCCAACCTTGAATCCGCTCTTTACATCAGAAGAGAAACCTACTTCAACACCCTCAGCCAACAAAGCCTTCGCTGCAGCATCAAATGCCTCACCCAACGCAGCCTTCTGTGCCTCAGGCAAGAGAGCCTTCAACTCAGCCTTTGCGCCATTATTCCAATTCTTGGCTACTGCAAGCAACATATCCTTGATAAATGTCGCATCGAGGTTTGCACTCTTTACACCCTCGGCTGTAGTCTTTGCTACAATCAAAGTCTCAATCTCTGCCTTGATTTTGGCTACGGCCTGCTTACCTGCGAGCGAAATCTCGGTCATTGCATTCTTCTCGATATCTGCCGCCTTATCCTCGGCATCTGCTACAATCTTAGCAGCGCGAGCCTCGGCCTCGGCTACGATTTTCTGAGCCTCGCTCTTGGCAGTGGCAACAAGGTTGTCAGCCTCTGCACGACCCTTCTCCAAACCCTCCTGATAGAGTTTGTCGGTCAATTGCTGAAGTTTAGTATTTCCCATAATTATTTTGTTATTTGATTATTGTTATTTCGTCTCCATCTTTGCTTTTCACGCGGCTTGCCCATCGCTTACGCACGCGTTACCTATTTATAAAGCGCCGCAAAGTTACTCAAATTATCCTCTCTAACAAAATTTCATTTCACTTTTTAGACTTTTGCTCCTACGCACAGAACATTTTTATACACATTTTAGAGAAAACGGCATCTCCCACCATCACCTAACAGTCTAATTTATAGCACATTCTTACCAAAACAAAGATACTGTTTATGTATTTTAATTATTTTTCGTATATTTGTGCTATCATCCTACTTTGCAAGATAAAACCCAGATTTAATATGAAAAAACTCATAATCTCGACCATAATCATATTTGCTACTGCGGCAACGGGTATGCACACCTTGTCGGCTCAAAATAATGTGTCAGCGCAGAAAACGCAAAAAGCGCAAAAAACAAATCCGAAATACGCTCACAAAGGTTGGCGTATGGTGTGGGCCGATGAGTTTAACGGAGATAAGGTAGACGAATCATCTTGGCGTCGTTGCTTGCGTTACGGTTCACCGTGGAATCGCCATATGTCGCTTTTGGATACTCTTGTCAGAGTACGCAATGGCGTTGTCGAATTATGGGGAGTGAACACCCCCGAAGGGTATCAAGACTCGCTTAAGTTTTTGACAGGCGGACTTGAGAGTCGCGGAAAACGTTATATTCGCAATGGGCGTATTGATGTCCGTGCCCGCTACGATTGCGCTCAAGGGTTCTGGCCCGCGATATGGATGATGCCCGAAAGCGAAAAGCCTTGGCCCAATGCCGGTGAGATAGACATAATGGAGCATCTTAATTTCGATGATTACATCTATCAAACCGTACACTCTTACCACATCGAAGGAGGCCATCAGCCAAAGACACAACACGACCATAAGGAGAAGGTTGACCTTACACAATTCAACATCTACTCTGTCGAGGTAAACGACTCTGTGATAACCTATTACATCAACGGACAAAAAACCTTCACCTACAATCGTCTTGACCCCGAGCCCAAAGACCAATACCCCTTCGATGACTACGACTATTATATGATTCTGTCGGCACAGTTGGGCGGCCATTGGATAGGACCAATTGAAGCATCTCAACTACCCGTCAAGATGGAGATTGATTACGTAAGATTTTATCTTCCAAAAAAGAATAAAACTAATAAAAAATAACCGTTAAAAACAGAAAGATTATGAGACGCTTTTCCGCTATTTTACTTCTTGTAACGTTTCTTGCATCATCTGTTGCATTTGCACAAAAGCAGCAGTCAACAGACCCAATCAAGAATCCCAAACGAGCCTACGAAGGCTGGAAACTTGTTTGGGCCGATGAATTCAACGGACGCAAATTAGACACCTCATCTTGGGAGCGTTGCCCTCGTAACACAGCCGATTGGGGCCGTCATATGTCCTACCTCGACACACTTGTCAAAGTAGAGGATGGAGTATTGAAACTCTTTGCCGTGAATCGCCCTGCCGAGGTAAAGGATAATGTACCATTCCTGACGGGAGGTGTACAAAGCCGCAATCGCCGCTCATTGCAGTTGGGACGTGTCGATGTACGCGCACGTTTTGATTGTGCTCAAGGCTTCTGGCCCGCGATATGGCTTATGCCCGACATCAGAGTTCCTTGGGCGACAGGTGGCGAAATTGATATTATGGAACACCTTAACTCCGAAGACAAGGCATATCAGACCGTGCACTCACAATATACGGTAAAGCAATACGAGCCTAAAACAGAGAATGGTAGCAATTCGCCCATAGACCGTACCGTATTCAACACCTATTCAGTTGTCATCGAGCAGGATGCTATAGTATTCTACATCAACGGCAAACATACATTTACGTACAAGAGGGAGCCATTTGGTGATTCTCAATTCCCATTCGCAGGTCATCCCTTCTACGTTATACTTTCAGCGCAGTTGGGCGGCAGTTGGGTTGGCGAGGTAAATCCTGACGACCTTCCCGTCAAGATGGAGATTGATTATGTGAGATTCTATCTCCCAAAGAAATAAAACACACACAAATAGAAAATGAGGCTGTCCGTTATGTGACAGCCTCATTTTCTATTTATTACCTATTGCGCGAATATTCTTCCTACTGATGTTCGGGACGCAACAAATCCTGCACAACCTTAACAGGCGAGAATGTTGTGATTGGCACCTCGACTAACACCGTATTCCACTTAGCCATAGCACCATTCCACAAGCCAGGCAACTCCTGCGCACGCAACTCACGACCTCCGCTTGACTTTGACGAAATAAAGCCCGTTGCAGGGTCGGTGTATTGTGTCAAATCAAACTTTTCGCCCTTATAATTCTTCACACCACAAACCAAATCTACGGGATTGAAGTGTGTTGCCGACTTCATCAAATGCATATCGTCGGGCGATATCTGGCTCGACTCGGCAATCTGCAACGACTCGGTACCATCTTCTGCTGCCACCCAGAATGGACCACCTCCGGGCTCACCCTGATTACGCACAACACCACATACTCGAATCGGGCGATTCAGCACAGCCTTCATCATCTCGGCATCACACTCTGCAGGCAACTTAACACACAATTCCTTCTCGATAAAATTGCGAGTTGCATCCAAATCCGCCTCGCCAGACTCCAGAGAACGCAAATATCCAAAAGTTTTGGCCTGCAACTCCAGCAACATACCCGCCAACGCCTTCTTATACTTCACCGTATCTCCACGACGTGCGTCGGTTGTTACATTATCAATATTCTTAACAAAGATTATATCGGCATCAATATCGTTCAAATTCTCAATCAAAGCACCGTGACCCGCAGGACGGAACAGCAACCCGCCGTCATCGGTACGGAATGGTGTATTATCGGGATTTACGGCTACCGTATCTGTCGATGGTTTCTGCACCGAGAACGACACATCGTACTTCACGCCATAAGCCTCCTCATAATGGGGTTGCGATGCGCCCAACACGTCCCAGAAACCGCCCATATGCTCGGGAGATACTGTAAAATGTATACGTACATTATCGCCAGAACGTGCATACTGTGCACCCTCTACCAAATGCTCCTCAACGGCTTTACGACTACCGTCTGGATATGAGTGGAATGTAACCAGACCTTTAGGTTTTGAACCATAGCAAAGCCCTGTCTTCACTATAGCCTCTACAATCTCCTCCTCTGCCGAATCGGGAGTGACAAATCGCTCTAATTCAGGCCAAAAGGCAAACTTCTGGATATTATCTAACAACACGTCGATACCTTTACCGCGTTTGCCGTCATTGACAAACTCGAACAACTCCTTGAACATTCGCGTTGCAGCACCCGATGCCGGTACAAATTTCACAATACCCAAATGCTCGGCAGCAGCATCATAACAAGCCTCAGCGTGACGAATAACCTCTTCATCCAATACGCAAACGCCGTCACCTGCCGCTGCGGCACGAACAACATTCAAGAATGGAAATCCCTGCTTAAAATTTTCAATCTGTTGTTCTACCTGCTCAACGGTTAAACCGTGTGAGGTAATTTGTTGTAAGTCCTTTTCGTTAAACATAATTCTCGGATTTTATTTATATTTTCTGCTCTCTATCAATAAAAACTACCACCATAATAGCGACAGTATATCAAAAATCATCCAAATTTACGAAATATTTTCTAACTTTGCCAACATAGTTGTCAATTTATTTCGCAGTAGTAAAAACTTAGATATTATGAAAAAACTATTTTTTTCTTTTGTAGCAATAATATTTGCTTCGCTTACGGCAGCTTCTGCACCTTTATGGATGCGCTATCCCGCTATCTCTCCCGACGGTAAATCAATAGCCTTTACATACAAAGGTTGTATCTATATCGTTCCTGCCACAGGAGGTCAGGCACAGCGTCTAACCCCCTCCGAGAACTATGACTACAACCCTATATGGGCACCCGATTCAAAAAGTATAGCCTACTCTTCTGACCGTTATGGCAATTTCGACGTGTTCACTATCTCGACAGATGGAGGTACACCGCAGCGCGTAACCACCCACTCGGCAAATGAGATACCTTACACCTTCTCACCCGACGGTAGCAAGATTTATTTCGGTGCCAACATCACCGACCCCTCGACGAGCGCACTTTTTCCAAAAGGCTCGATGACCGAGTTGTATGCTATTCCCAGCAAAGGAGGACGCTATGAGCAGGTTCTGGCAACCCCCGCGCAATACATCGACTTCAGCCAAGACGGAGGCTCATTTTTATACCAAGACCGCAAGGGTGGCGAGAATGAATGGCGCAAACATCATACCTCGTCAATCACACGCGACATCTGGCTCTACGACACATCATCGGGCGAGCATCGTAAAATTGTCGATTGGCAAGGCGAGGACCGTAACCCCATATTCGCTGACAAAGAGAATAGTTTCTACTATTTGAGCGAGCGTGGTGGCACATTTAACGTATGGCAGATGTCACTCGACAACAACGCAGAGCCAAAGCAGGTAACATCGTTCAAGACTCACCCCGTACGTTTCTTGAGCGCCGCCAACGATGGCACACTCTGTTTCGGCTACAATGGCGAGATATACACAAAATCAGCGACAGGCACTCCCAAGAAGGTCAATATTGAGATTACTGACCTCTCTCCCGCCGACAAGACCTCGATTTTGAGCGTCAGCGGAGGCAGTTACTCTACCGTATCACCCGATGGCAAACAGATTGCATTCGTTGCACGCGGTGAGGTATTCGTAACATCGGTAGATTACACCACTACCAAGCAGATTACTTCGACAGCCGCCGCCGAAGCCTCACCCACATTCGGAGCCGACAATCGTACACTCACCTACGCTTCGGAGCGTAACGGATATTGGAACATCTACACCGCCACGATTGCACGTGACGACGACCCCAATTTCCCCAATGCGACACTCATTAACGAAAAGCCATTATTCAAAGATGATAACACAGACCGTACCTATCCGGCATACTCTCCCGATGGCAAGGAGTTGGCATTCGTCGAAGGTCGTTGCCGATTGATGGTACTGAATATCGAATCAGGCAAGGTGCGCCAGATAACAGATGGCAGCCAGCACTACAACACATCAGGAGGTCTCTCTTATAAGTGGTCACCCGATGGCAAGTGGTTTGCTCTATCATATACAGGCAACAAGCACGACCCATATTCTGATATAGGTCTTGTCAGCGCTCAGGGCGGAGAGGTTGTCAACCTGACCAACACAGGTTATTTCGACAGCGACCCTGAATGGGTATTGGACGGTAATGCCCTACTATTCTGCACAGACCGTTACGGTATGCGTAGCCACGCATCGTGGGGTTCTTTGGAGGATGTTATGATTGTATTCCTCAACCGTAAATCTTACGAGGAGTATCGTATGAGCAAGGAGCAGTACGAGATATACAAGGAGGCCGAGAAGAAGGCTAAAGAGGAACAGAAGAAGCAGGATGAAGAGGCTAAAAAGGATAAGAAGGATGATAAGGCCGAAGGCAAAGAGGATAAGAAAGAGGAGCCCAAGAGCAACGATATTGTAATCGAATTGGACAATATCGACGAGCGCATTGTACGCCTTACACCCTACTCTGGCTCTATGAGTGGCTACACTCTCGACAAGGAGGGAACATCACTCTACTACATTATCTCTTACGAGAGCGGTTACGATATGTGGCAACTCAATCTGCGTGACCGTAGCAACAAAGTCATCCAAAAGGGTATCGGCAGCGGCTCATTCGCTTGGGATAAAAAGCGTGAAAACCTATTCTTATTAGGTGGTTCGATGCGTAAATTCAAGGGCGGTACAGGCTCACCCACATCTATCAGCGCACGTTGCGAGATGCGTTTAGACCTTGAGGCAGAGCGCGCATATATGTTTGACCGCATCTATCGTCAAGAGAAGGAACGTTTCTATCATAAAGATATGCACGGCGTTAATTGGGAGGCTTTACGTGACAACTACGCTCGCTTCCTGCCCCACATTAATAACAACTTCGACTTCGCCGAGATGACAAGTGAGTGGTTGGGCGAATTGAACGTATCACATACAGGTTGTTCATACTCTCGCCCCGGTGATTCAAGTGCCGACATTACCGCCAACTTGGGCGTATTCTACGACTTCAACCGCAAGGGCGATGGTCTGCTCATTACAGAGGTCGTTGCAGGAGGCCCATTTGACAAAGCATCATCAAAGGTGAAGGCGGGTGATATCATCGAAAAAATCGATGGCAAAGATATACTCGACGGCGAGGACTATTTCCCGCTGCTTAATCGTAAGACAAGCAGTTCACGTACCCTCATATCACTCTATCGCCCCGAAAGCGGCGAGCGTTGGGAGGAGGTTGTATCACTCATATCGCAAGGCACATTCAACACCCTTCTATACAAGCGTTGGGTTAAGCAACGCGCAGCCGACGTAGAGCGCCTATCGGGTGGTCGCTTGGGCTATGTTCACATCGAGTCGATGGCTGACGGCAGTTTCCGTACCATCTATGCCGACATACTGGGTAAATACAACCACTGCGAAGGAATCGTCATCGACACTCGTTTCAACGGAGGAGGTCGTATGCACGAAGATATTGAAATATTATTCAGCGGAGAGAAGTATCTCACACAGGTTGTTCGTGGCAAAGAGGCGTGCGATATGCCGAGCCGTCGTTGGAACAAGGCTTCGATTATGATTACAGGCGAGGCCAACTACTCTAACGCTCACGGTACACCTTGGGTTTACAAACATCGCGGCATAGGCAAGGTTGTTGGTATGCCCGTTCCGGGTACTATGACAAGCGTTTCGTGGGAGCGTCTGCAGGATAGTTCACTCACATTTGGCATACCCGTAGTAGGTTATCGTATGGAGGATGGCAACTATCTTGAGAACTGCCAATTAGAGCCAGATGTAAAAGTCGCCAACTCTCCTTCGGTGGTTATCACAGGCCGCGACGAGCAACTCGAAGCCGCTGTTAAGACCTTGTTAGAGGATATTGACGCCAAGAAGAAAAACAAATAAGATGATTACCGAATATTTTGAGCATCCGCTCCGCGAGCGCAATAGTTTTCACGTTGAGGAGAGTGTGGCCCGCCTTGTTGAGTTTGACAACAAGAACGACCTCGACGTACTCTTTGCTGAGGGTAATGCCCCTGAAGAGTGGTATATTCTGGGCGGAGGAAACAACATACTATTTACCCAGCGCTACAACGGCACTCTCATACATCCCGTAGGCAATAAGATACAAATCCTGAACGAGGATTCGTCGCTTATGACGGTTGAAGTCGAGGCAGGTATGGATTGGGATGAATTTGTATGTTGGTGCGTAGAGCGAGGAGTGTGGGGTGCTGAGAATCTCTCGCTCATTCCCGGCACGGTGGGAGCGGCTCCTGTTCAGAATATCGGAGCATACGGCTCTGAGGCTAAAGATATAATCCACGCCGTACACTATTTCGACACACAACTGCGCGAGCATCGTACGCTCTTAAATGCGGAGTGTCGTTTTGCTTATCGCGACAGTATTTTCAAGCAGGAACTGCGAGGTCGGGCTATCATCACTTCGGTGGAGTTCACACTGCAAAAAAACGCGTGTGCACGTCTTTTGTATGGCGACCTGAAAAAGGAGGTAGAGGCCAAAGGCGAGGCTACGTTAGAGAATATACGAGAAGTTGTATGTTCAATACGCCGTAGCAAACTACCCGACACAGCCATATTAGGCAACGCAGGCAGTTTCTTCAAGAATCCTATTATCCCTTTAGAAGATGCCGAAGCGTTGCAAGCACAATACGAGAATATGCCCATATACCCCGCAGCCGATTCCGATTATCGGAAATTGGCAGCAGGATGGCTTATCGACCAATCAGGAATGAAGGGCTATCGTAATGGCAACGTGGGCGTACATACCAAACAGGCCTTAGTTCTGGTAAACTACGGAGGCGCAACAGGCCACGAAGTGATAAATTTGGCAAAAGAAGTACAGCATCGCGTCAAGGAAAAATTCGGCATTGCGATTGAACCTGAAGTAAACATTTTATAGCAAACATCAGCGATTATGTTAATCGACAGATTTCAAGAATATGTAACGCGCAACGCGCTTTTTACGCATCAGGACAAGATTCTACTCACCGTATCAGGCGGAGTGGATTCTATGGTACTGATGTCGTTATGCGTAAACAGTGGTTATAACGTAGGTGTGGCACACTGTAACTTCTGCTTGCGAGGCAAGGAGAGCGACGAAGACGAAATAATGGTTCAGGAGACCGCCCGTCGCTATGGCATAGAGTGCTTTAACCGCCACTTCGACACTACGGGAGAGATGGCTCGCACGGGCGAATCTATGGAGATGGCTGCCCGTCGTCTGCGTTACGAATGGTTTCATCAACTTTGCGAGGAGCAGGGATATACGGTCATAGCCATAGCACATCATATTGATGACTCCATCGAGACATTCTTTATCAATATGTTGCGAGGCACGGGCCTGCGCGGCCTTACGGGCATAAGCAATCAGGTGGGCCGTATTGTTCGCCCGCTGATGTTTGCCACACGTAAAGAGATTTTGGAGTATGCCCAACGCAAGCATATAAGTTTTCGCGAAGACTCTTCAAATCTCACCACCAAATATCTGCGCAATAAGATACGTCTGGGACTTATTCCACGTATAAGGGAGATTAACCCACGTTTCCCGTTTATTATGCACCAGAATATTGCCCGACTGACAGCCGCCCAGCAATTTATTGACGGAGCAATTGACAATATTTATAAGAATATCATCGAAGAAAAAGGGGGCATCTATACGTTGCATATTGACGGTATCGAGCACGTTGCTTCTCGCGAATTTGTCATCTATGAGATACTGAACTCTCGTTTCGGATTCAAGGGGGATACAGTCGATGGTCTATGTAAAACATTAGCCAGCGAAACATCGGGCAAGAGATTCTATTCGCGCAACTTTGTTGCCTACACTGACCGAGGCAATATCGTAATCACACGCATCGCAGACAATGACCCCTGCGAGGTTACAGTACAGGCAGGACAGCACCGCGCTTATTGTGGTGGCAATGTACTCTATTTTGAGTTATGCGATGTTGATATGCTTACCTCATTCAACACCCCCGACAATGTTGCCTTGATTGATGCCGATACCCTGACCTACCCTCTCACCCTGCGTCGCTGGCAGGAGGGCGATTCGTTTACGCCATTCGGGATGTCAGGCCGTAAAAAGGTTAGCGACTTCCTGATTGACAACAAAGTATCGATGGCCGAGAAGGCTCGACAATTCGTACTACTCTCCAACGATGAGATTGTATGGCTCGTGGGCCGACGTATAAATGACAATAACCGTATAACCAAAAAGACCGATATGGTACTTCGTATCACTTGCGAGAGCATATCATAACATTATGGCAAAATCGACTCTGAAATTCAAAGATAGCGTAGCCGCATTCGAGCAACTCAAGGCACAGATAGCCGCCAGAAAGTTTGCTCCGATATATTTATTGATGGGCGAAGAGAGTTACTTTATCGACGTATTGTGCGACGCTCTCTCATCGAGCATACTCTCACCCGCCGAGCAGGCCTTCAACCAGATTACCGTCTACGGCAAGGATAGCGACGCCGGACAGATAGTAAATCTATGCCGACAGATGCCGATGATGGGCTCCTATGAGGTTATTATCTTAAAAGAGGCTCAACAACTGCGTAATATCGAGAAGTTATCTCACTACACATCAAAGCCACAAGCATCGACCATCCTAATCATCTGCCACAAGGAGAAGAATGTAGACAAACGCTCGGCATTCTACAAACAATGCGCTTCGGCAGGTGTAGTGTTTGAGTCAATACGCCCTCGCGATTATGAGATTGGAAGTTGGCTGACGCAATTCGTAGCGCAAAAAGGACTTAGAATTAACGACAAAGCACGTCAGATGCTGACCGACCATTTGGGATGCGATATATCGAAGATATCCAACGAATTGGATAAGTTGATAGTTTCGCTGCCTCAAGGCACAACCGAAGTCACCGATGTCGAAGTCGAGATGAAGGTGGGAATTTCCAAAGAGTTCAACAATTTCGAATTGTGTAACGCCGTAGCGACAAAGGACGTGGCACGAGCAATGCGCATAGCCGACCACTTTGCCCGTAATCCCAAAGATAACCCATTGTTGCTTACAATAATGGCTCTATTTGGGCAATTCCGCGACATCTTTATTGTCAATTATCTGCGTTGGCTAAATAAGCATAAGGGAGTTCCATTCCCCGATGATATGGAGTTGATGCGTACACTCAAAAAGAGCAACGTTTTTGTCATCAAAGAGATAAAGCAACTCTCTGCACAATGGAACAACCGCAAGGTCTTTAATATCTTGGGGCTGTTACGCCAATACGACGGCAAGAGCAAAGGCATCGACGCAGGTGCAAGCAACGACGGCGAACTACTGCGCGAGTTGCTGTTGAAGATTTTTATGGAATAGAGATAAACAATGCATCAGGCAAAGAGGGATAAATATATGATTCTAAATGGCGAGTTGACACTCTGGCAACCCGCCACTGAGCCCTTTGTTTACCAAGATATACACACTCTCGGTCTTCAATGCCGATACACACAGCGACATATTGATTTTCTGAATATTGCAGGTAACAACCTATTCGGGAAAAAACTGAATGCGAGCGCCGAGACCATAGAACTCCATATCAGAGAATTACTTAAGGCAAATCGTGCTTTACTCAACTATACGATAGGCGTAAGATTGTCACTCGACTCCGACGGCAACTATCGTTTGGAGGATTATGAGGCAACTATATATTCGGGTTACGTATTGCGCCTCCTGCGCCCTACGGCATTATGTATAGCGAGCGACGTACCTTGGCCTGCATTCCCCACATCGGCGCTCCTGCAAACAAAGCAACTGGCGGACGCGATTGCTCAGCAACGAGATATACACGAAGCGTTATTAACCGATTCGCAAGGCCGAATCACATCAGATGCCACAAAGCCGTTGATATTGATTCGGGAATATACCGCAACATTCTCGCCAACAACACAGCACTCCGTTGAGAGTAAATTGGCCGTTGAAGCCTGCCGACATATAAATCTGGAGTGTAAGTTCGACCATTTTACCATAGATGATGCTATGCAGGCTGACGAATTGCTATATGTTAATTATCAAGGCATCACAGCCTTCTCAAAAATAGGCCGCCACGCTTATATGGATATCATAGCGGCAAATATTGCGAACGCTATGGAGAAGTTATTCAAAATGTAAAACAAGAATATACCGATATAATGAAAACTGTAATCTTCCCCGGCTCGTTTGACCCCTTCACCAAAGGTCACGAAGCCATCGTAGGTCAAGCCCTTGCACTCTTCGACAAGGTGATTATTGCCATTGGCGAGAATGTGGGTAAAAGTTCGTTACTCACGCCTCAAGAGCGAAAAAGATTAATCGAGCAACTATACTCCGACGATAAGCGCGTGGAGGTTATGGCATACTCTACATTGACAGGCGATTTGGCCCGCAAAGTTGGAGCAAAAGCCATAGTACGAGGGGTGCGCAACACTATAGATTTTGAGAACGAGCGTACAATGGCCCAAACCAACAAACGCTTATATCCCGAAATAGAGACAATCATATTGCTCACACCTGCCGACTTGGCCGATGTATCGTCATCTGCAGTGCGCGAATTATTGGCGTTTGGTCACGACGTAAGCGATATGCTCCCAGAGGGGATTGACCTGCAAAGTTGCAAGAAAGATTAATAGTTTATATATTTGCAACTTAATTAATTGAAATAACTATTAAACAATATTCAATATGGAATTTACTGCGGAGATGATTGCCGGCCTGCTGGGTGGCACTGTAGTAGGCGACAAGAGCGTAGCCGTACACACCGTATCGTCTATCGAAGGTGGCAAAAAGGGCGCACTTGCCTATCTTACAAATCCGAAATATGAGCAATTCGTTTACACAACTGAAGCCTCGATTATATTGGTAAACAATGACTTTGAGCCTAAGGAGAATGTAAAGGCAACGCTTATCAAGTTACCCGACGTAGGAGCAGCGGTACTCAAGTTGTTGGAGATGTACAACGCTATGAAACCTCAAAAACAGGGCATCTCAAAGATGGCATCAATCTCGGAGAAGGCAACTATCGGCGAGAATTGCTATATTGGCGACTTCGCCGTAATAGAGGCTGGGGCTGTAATCGGTGATGGTGCAAAGATATATCCGCAGTGTTATGTAGGTGACGGAGTTAAGATTGGCACTGGCACAACGCTCTATCCCGGAGTGAAGATATATGAGGGTTGCCGCATTGGAGCCAACTGTATTCTACACGCAGGAGCCGTAATTGGAGCCGACGGTTTCGGATTCCTGCCAAAGCCCGATGGCACATTCGACAAGATTCCTCAATTAGGCAATGTAATCATTGAGGATAATGTTGAGATTGGCGCCAACACTTGTATTGACCGCGCAAAGACCGACTCTACGATTATCCGCAAGGGTGTGAAGTTGGATAATTTGATTCAGATTGGCCACAATGTCGAGATTGGCGAGAATACCGTATCATCGGCACAGACAGGTATCGCTGGAACATCGAAGATTGGTCACAACTGTTTCTTGGCAGGTCAGGTAGGTATTGCCGACCACGTGACGGTAGGCAACTACGTGAAGATTGGCTCTAAGTCGGGCTTGGATAAGGATGTTCCCGATGGCGAGATTCGTTTTGGCTCACCAGCCTTAGCGGGTATTAATTACCACCGCTCATTTGCCGTATTTAAGACTCTGCCCGAGTTGCAACGCAGAGTATCGGCATTGGAGCGAGCCGCAAAGGATAAGGAATAAACCTAATAAAGGCAGGTTAATTAGAGAATATAGTCCGAATAATTAATAAAAACTCAAAATTATAACAAATAACATTTATGAAGAAGATTTTTATGTTTGCTATGGCGGCTGCGACTTTTGTAGGTTGCGGTAACGCTACAAAGTTTACCATCTCTGGCACATTGGATGAGGCAGAGGATGGCAAGTTGGTATACATCGCTACAGAGGAGGGACGTGAACTCAACTACATCGACTCGGTAGCAGTTGCAGCCAATGCTTATACATTCGAGGGTAACGCTGAGGCTCCCTACTCGGCATATCTCGTAACTAAAGAGGGCGAGGAGGCTCGTCCAAAGATGGTTGCACAGTTGTATATCGAGCCCGGTAATATCGAGATTAAGAAACTCAACGAGGAGCACCCCTCTGCAAATGCAGTAGGTACACCCCTCAATGACAAGAAGGCGGAGTTGTTCGTTAAGCAGTGGGAGTTGCAGAAGGATGAGAATGCTGCCGAGGATGCTATGTCGAAGTTGTACTACGAAAATATCTTGGCTAATGCCGACAATATGATTGGCTGGGATTTGTTCAAGCAGACTTACTACTACTATGAGCCCCAGCAGGTAATCGACGCTATCGCTGCTATGCCCGCAGCACAGCAGGAGGAGTTCAAGTCAATCAAGGAGTCTTCAGAGCAGGCTTTGAAGGTGTTGCCCGGCAATCCTTATATCGACATCACTGAGGTTGGCGAGGGTGAGCAGCCCAAAACTCTTACACCCGACGGCAAGGTACTCACTTTGAAGAGCGTTGTAGAGAACAAGGCTAACAAGTATGTACTTATCGACTTCTGGGCTTCGTGGTGCGGTCCTTGTATGCGCGAGGTACCCCACTTGAAGGCTGCATACGACAAGTATCACAAGAAAGGTTTCGAGATTTACGGAGTATCGTTTGACCGCGACCGTGAGCCTTGGTTGAAGGCTATCGACGAGAAGGGCCTCAACTGGTTGCACGTAAGCGCTGTAAACTATTGGGATAACAAGGCACGTCACGACTACGCAGTAAACTCTATCCCTGCTAACTTCCTTGTTGATTGCTCAACAGGCAAGATTATCGCTACACAGTTGCGCGGCGAGGAGGTTGAGAAGAAGATGGAAGAGTTGTTGAAGTAATTTTCGACCAGATAGTTTAGTAAAAAATTGCCCCTCCTCGCCATTTTGCGGGGGGGGGGTAATTCATTAATATCCATCTCATTACAACCACCCAATAAACATACTAGATTAATTAATAAAAATCGATAAAAAATGAAACACTTTTTTAATTTTACGGCATTTGCCATCATTACAATGATGATTGGTTGTGCAACTTCAAACGAATATATTGTAACAGGCAAGGACACGACAGGCCGATGCCCCGACGGAGAGTGGGCATACTTATGCCTACAAAAGGAGAATCCTGGCGATTTTCACTATATCGACTCTGTACAGATTGAAAACAATAGTTTCCACTTCGAAGGTGAGATACAGACACCCACGATTGCACATATTATGACGCGTGCCTATAACGATTCATTAAGATTAGCAAAGCCGGCTGTAGTTCACAGTTTTATATTGGAGAAAGGTCAAATACAGACCGCTTTTAAGGATGATGTACACTGCCCGTCAGGAACACCTCTAAACGACAAAATAAGTGCATTTTTCAACGGCCTTATCTCTTTGCTACAAAATGCCGAGCAACAGAATTTAAGCGAAGATGAGACTCTTCGACAAGGTTTTGAATATGTAAAAAATATTGTTCAGGATAATTGTAACAATGAGTTTGGAGTATTTGTCGTAGATAATATATCGGGCGAGTTCTCTCCTAAAGAAGATTTGGAGTTATATGCTCTTTTACCTGACAAACAAGAGTATTTCGCCCAGCAAATTGCCGATGCAAAAAAGGCCTCGCAATTTGAGATTGGTGCGGTGTATACAGATGTGAGCGAACCCTCAAAACAAGGAGAGCAGATTTCACTGAAAAGCATAGTTGAGAAACAAGGCAATAAATATGTATTATTGGAGTTCTGGGCTTCGTGGTGTGGCCCTTGTATGCACGAGATGCCCAATCTTAAAGCCACATACGAGAAGTATCACAACAAAGGATTTGAAGTTTACGCCTCATCACTTGATAGCAACCGTGAAGATTGGATAGATGCAATGGATAAGATGGAAATGAATTGGATTAATGTAAGTGGATTGAAGGTTGCTGAATCACCTGCCCCTAAACAATATGCCATCACTGCTATTCCCTCCAACTTCTTGATAGATTGCTCAACAGGTAAAATCATAGCCAAAAATCTGCGTGGCGATAATTTGGAAAATAAATTAAGTGAATTGTTGAAATAAAACATATCATACCACGGGCTAAAACCGCTTGACTAAAGAGTTGAGCGGTTTTTTGTTTTTCATAATTAAAGCGTATCTTTGTATGTAGTTACACGATAAAATTTCAGAGTGATGAAAAGACTAATATTACTAATAGTTTGTATGTGGGCCACAACGGCTATTGCACAATCAACAAAACCCAAGAATACTACCGACAAAACTCTTGAAATAAAAAATAAAGAGATTTACCTAAAACAAGACCTAATAAGAGGTGGCGCAATATGCTATATATCGAAAGCAGACAGTGACCGTAATATAGTAAATATATATGACGAAGGGCGCTACATTCAACAATCATATTATGCAGGCAAGCATCTAGACCGCAGAGCAGAAGGTCAGGCCGAAGTATGGAGTCCCTGGAATTGGAATCCTATACAAGTAGGAGACAATGTATATAACCGCGCAGAGATTTTAGAGCATTGGCAAAAAGGTAACAAAACATACGTTAAATGTATTCCTATGCAGTGGGATATGACCAATCGTCCAGCAGAGGCTACTATGGAACAGTGGACCACAATCAAAGGCAATGTGATAAAAGTACGAAATCGATTGATATGCAGCCGCACAGATGACCTATATGGTGAGGGTGTATCTTGTGCTCAAGAGATTCCTGCCGTATGGCTTATATCTGCACTTAAGAATCTTTATGCATATTTTGGAGATGAGCCTTTCACAAATCAACCCGTTACATCAACCGAAGTAAAGCAACTCATTATGAATGACCCCGACCACTTTTGGGGGGTGTACCAAAATGTCCCTGAGAAGTGGATGGCTTTTGTCGATGATTCACAATGGGGCATTGCTGTATTTTCACCATCAGCAATCGGGTTCTTGGCAGGGCGATACGATTCGTTCACTGAAGGAGATGAGCATCACGTAGCATCGTCATACATTGCACCTGCACGTTATGAGTCCTTGATGAAGGACTCCGTAATGGAATATGAATATTATCTTGTTATCGGCACGCTGGAGCAGATGCGAAAGGAGATATATAAGATTAACAAGAAGTTGGGTAAAGATACCCATTAGAGATGAAAAATAGCGTAAGCAAATACCGAATTATGGGCATAGACCCCGGAACCAACTATATGGGTTACGGCATTGTCGAGGTTGAAGGCAATACCCTGCGCTCGGTTGTGATGGGCGACATCGACCTGCATACGATGAGTGACCCATATCGTAAATTAAACTATATATTCAAGCGTGTCGGCAAACTCATCGAGGACTATGACCCGCAAGAGGTAGCATTGGAATCTCCATTCTTTGGCACCAACGTTCAGAGTATGCTAAAATTGGGACGTGCACAAGGTGTAGCAATGGCAGCAGCATTAAGCCACGACAAACAGGTCTTTGAATATGCTCCCACACGTGTCAAACAAGCCATAACAGGCTCTGGCGCAGCATCTAAAGAGCAGGTGGCTGCCATCGTAAAACGTCTGCTGAAGTTGGAATATATGCCCCGCAGATTGGATGCTACAGATGGTATGGCTGTTGCTATGTGCCACTATTTCACTGCCCGCACACCCATATCGCAGGCGATGGGTGAGGAGCGTGTAAAGGGGCTCGGAGGAGGTAAAAAAGCAGCCAAAGGCTCTTCATCGTGGGAGGCATTCCTGAGGAAAAATCCCAAACGCGAGATAAAATAGAGTTATCGGCCAAAAAACTTCTTTACCCGTCGTACACCCTCAACACCCAAAATAAGCAGTCCGCCATATTGCGTAGTCTTGGCACATCCAAATAGTACAAACCACAAGGCTCCCCTCAAGCCTGCACCTATAGGTAACACCAGCACTACGAACGAAAGCAGATAAAAGATTACGCAAGACGAAAGTACAATAACGCCCGTGCGGAACGAAAGCCCCGCAAGCCACTGTTTAATCGACTGAAGTATATTCTTCAGATGCTCCGTCATTATTTATACTTCACAAACTTATACTTCTCTCGCAACGCAGTCTTCTCTTCGTCAGGCAACTGCATAAAATAGGCCTTCCATCCAGGACAGAAGTTAATATGCCAACGCC
This sequence comes from Alistipes sp., assembly GCA_017399485.1. Taxonomy (GTDB): domain Bacteria; phylum Bacteroidota; class Bacteroidia; order Bacteroidales; family Rikenellaceae; genus Alistipes. Next base: position 62,207 of record JAFQCA010000023.1, on the reverse strand, counting down.
AAAATTTGCCAATAAATGATTTGGGACTATTCTCATACTTAGCCCTCATCGCACAACCTTCACACTTGTAATTAGTCGCCATAGTCAATATAAGTTATTTATTATAAAATCGTTGCAACAATTCTTGTAGCAGCCTATACAATTCCTGCATCTGTTCTATCTCTAACTCTACACATTCAGACATCTGCTTAGGCACATCACTCACCATTGAGCGTAGGCGCTCCCCTTCTGAGGTGAGGTGAATGATAATATTTCGTTCGTCCTCACAACTACGCTCACGACGAATCCAGCCCTGCTGCTCCATCTTCTTAAGCATCGGAGTGAGTGTCCCCGAATCCAGATAGAGCAACTGCCCCATTTGCGACATTGTAATTGTCCGATGCTCCCACATCACCATCATCGCAATATACTGCGTATATGTCAACCCCAACGGCTCAAGTAACGGACGATAGCGACGCACCACCTCCTTAGCGCACGCATAGAGTGGAAAGCACAACTGATTTTCTAATTTCAGAGAGTCCATTAATTCGATTTTGCACTATTTAATTTTACACAACAAATATATCAATAATATTTATCTTTTCATAATAGTAGCGTAAAAAACATAAAAAATCGTATCTACACCATAATATTCGCGTTTTTTTCGTACCTTTGGATATTATTAACGTGCAAAAAAAACTCAAAGATATGAGCAACGCAAAATACACCCTTAAGGAGGTAACAAGCAAGGCTTTAGAGCAGGAATTTATCGACCTGCACAAACGTCTTTACAAAGGTAATCGCAATTGGGTTTGTCCGTTGGATGATGATATCAAGGCGGTTTTTGACCCTGAGAAAAATAAACTTTTTGCCGATGGCGAGGCTATTCGTTGGGTGGCATATAACAACGAAGGCGAAGTTGTTGGCCGTATAGCGGCATTCTACGACAACGAACACGCATACTCTTATGAACAGCCGACAGGAGGTTGTGGTTTCTTCGAGGCCATAGATGACCAAGAGTTGGCCAATATGTTGTTTGACGCTGCACGTATGTGGCTGGTAAGCCGCGGTATGGAGGCTATGGATGGTCCTGTTAATTTTGGCTCTCGTGATTCGTGGTGGGGCCTGTTGGTCGAAGGATACCAATTCCAACCTCTATACGGAAATCCATATAACCCGCCCTACTACAAGGAGTTGTTTGAGAACTACGGATTCCAAAATTATTTCAACCAAAACACTTATTTATGGAAGGTTGATGATGATGACATCAACCAGTCAATCCACGAGAGAGCGAAGCGCCTACACAATACACCCGGATACAGTTTTGCCCATATCGATATGGATAACTTGGAGCAGGTGGCTGAGGATTTCCGTATAATCTACAACAAGGCGTGGTCGCTATTTACGGGTGTTAAGCCAATGCCCAAAGAGGAGGCACAGAAGTTGATGAAGACTCTTCGTCCTATCATAGACCCCAACATCATCTTCTTCTCATACTTTAACAACGAGCCTATCGGATTCTTCATTATGGTACCCGATATTAACCGCATTATCGGCAAGTTCAATGGCAAGTTTGGCTTGATAAACAAGTTGCGACTGATGTGGGACTTGAAGGTTAAGAAGAGTTGTGATAGAATATTCTGTATCATATTCGCCGTATCGCCTGAGTTCCAGGGTAAGGGTGTAGAATCGGGAATGATTCAGTATGTTTATGAGACCTATATCCGTACAGACCGCAACAACTACAAATCGTTTGAATTTGCGTGGATTGGCGACTTTAATCCCGTAATGAATCGTATGATACAAACCTATGTATGTGCTACACGCCATAAGATGCATACGACATATCGTTATCTGTTCGATAGAACAAAACCCTTTAAGCGTTGTCCACGCTTGGGTATTAAGCGCGACGATAAATAATTAATAAAACTATAACCTAATGAAAACTACAGCATTTACAAAGTACCACATTGCAGCAGGAGCCAAAATGGCCGAGTTTGCAGGTTATAATATGCCCATCGAATTTACGGGTATCAATGACGAGCACCACACCGTACGCAATGGCGTAGGCGTATTCGACGTGAGCCATATGGGCGAGATTTGGGTGAAGGGCGAGAAGGCTCTTGACCTTTTGCAGCACATTGCTTCAAACGACGTATCGAAACTATTTGACGGCAAGGTGCAGTATGCTACAATGCCTAACGGCAAGGGCGGTATCGTGGATGATATTTTGATTTACAAATTCAGCGACACAAAGTATATGCTCTGTGTTAATGCTGCCAATACCGACAAGGATTGGGCACACATCTGCGCCGAGGGTGCAAAGATGGGCTTGATGCCCGACAAGGAGTTGGAGAACTCTTCAGACCGTATCAGTCAGTTGGCTATTCAAGGCCCTATGGCAATGAAGTTGGTGCAGAAGATGTGCGAGGAGCCTGTGGAGGATATGGTATATTATACCTTCAAGGTTACTAAGATTGCAGGTTGCGAGGTTATCCTCTCGGCTACGGGCTACACAGGCTCAGGCGGTTGCGAGATTTATATGCACAACGAGGATGCCGACACCATCTGGGAGGCTATGTGGAAGGCTGGCGAAGAGTTCGGCCTAAAGAACATAGGTTTGGGCGCACGCGACACTTTGCGCTTAGAGAAGGGCTTTGCCTTGTATGGCAACGATATTGACGACACAACCTCGCCGTTGGAGGCTGGTCTGGGCTGGGTTACAAAATTTGTCGAGGGCAAAGATTTCATTGACCGCGACTTCTTGGCACAGCAAAAGGCAGAGGGCGTAAAGCGCAAGTTGGTTGGTCTGAAGATGATTGATAGAGGTATTCCACGTCACGGCTACACATTGGCTAACCTCGAGGGCGAGGAGATTGGCCACGTCACATCGGGCACAATGTCACCGATGTTGAAGGTCGGTATAGCACTCGGTTACGTCAAGACAGAATATGCTGCCATCGGCACAACAGTAACGGTAGTCATTCGTGACCGTCTGCTCAAAGCCGAAGTCGTCAAGTATCCGTTTGTATAGAGTTATATACATATAATATTAGGCTGTTGTAACATATATGTTGCAACAGCCTAATTGCTTAAATTATCTCACTTCATTATATTAAAAACATAAACAGTTCAATAATTATGGAGAAAATGAGTTATATCCCACCTCAAGTGGAGGTGATTGAGGTCGTTATCGAGAAAGGATTTGCAGGAACGACACCTATGACACCCATTGATGATTGGAATCCGAAAAACTTTTAATTAACACATTAATGCTATGAATCTAAGACTTATTATTATAGCCATAGCCTCAATTATATGTTTTATTGGGTGCGAAAAGGATGTTACCGAGCATAACAACCTACAAAAAGGTTTAACAATACAAGCCTCTACTACGACCTCGACAGAATCTGCATCGAGAACCACATTTGATGGCAACGTAACAAAATGGGTTACAGGAGATGAAATGACAATAATGGTCGGCGAGAACAATACTTCATCAACTTCTGCCTACACATTCACTTGCCAAGATGGCCAAGCGGGAACATTCTCCAACAATACGATTGAATTAAATCCCGAAAGCCAATATGATTTCTATGCTGTATATCCGACATCTGCTGAGGTCGATGCAACCAAGTTATCCGCACAGATTACTATCGGTGCTGCGACACAAACTCAGGATGGCGACTCACCCGCTCACATAGCGCAATTGGACCCGCTGACGGGCTGTGTCAAAAACACTCTTCCTAATAGTGTCAGCATCCCGATGCATCATAATGCAGCGGTAATGGCTATAGATGTAGTAAACAATCTTACTACAACCTTCGGAATAAAGAGCCTTGATATTATTGCTGACGATGGGATAACATTATGTAGCACATACGACATTGATATAGCGAGCGGGGAGTTATCAAATCCAACAAATACGAGCAACAGAATTACTGTAAATGTTGAGAACTCCGATGCAATCTCACAAGACGGCATATTTAAGATATATGCGGCTATTGCGCCGTGTACTTTACCCGAAAATTCTACTTTGAAGTTTGTCATAACCGACACGAACAATATCCAATACGAATTTACCAAAACCTTCGCCGCCGAGTTCAACATTGTGGCAGGAGATTTACTCTCTACCTCATTCAACCTGTCAGCAGCAGAAACGATAACATATACCGCAGACTTTGCATCCGTACCTGCAGAATTCCCAACAAGTGCGACTGCTCAAACAGAGCCAACGTACTACACTTTTAATGGACGGAATATAGGGTTTTATAATGCCAATGGATATGCACATAGCAGTGGTTTGAATGATGTAAAATATATTATATTCTATAGTGTAGGTACAACTGATACAACATCTGCAAAAATCTATATTCCTAAAATAACAGGATATAAGTTATCATCGCTAATAGTTTATGGAGATGCAAAGCAAAAACATAGACTTTCGGTAATTAATGGTAGTACTACAGTAGAGTTGAAAGGTTCTTTAAGTAATAATGTAACAAATAAACTACTCACAAAGGATACAGAAATAAGCCTCGCAGAACCATCAGATGTTACTTATTTGAAGATATATGCAGCAAGTTCGACATTAGATTACAAATGCGAAGGCCTATCTCTCAAATATACCAAATCGGAATAGATTCTGTAAGCACATACTAATGTACAGAGCCTGCTCAATATATTGAACAGGCTCTATTATTACCTAATCACAACGACCTATTAAAAAACAGGGAATGTTGCCAAATCCTCTACTCCAAGGCCTCCAGCATACGTTTCAGCACTACAGTAGCCGAAATTTCACGATTTGCAGCCTCGGGTATTACCAGCGAGCGAGGTGATTCAATTACATCATCGGTCACAATCATATTGCGGCGTACGGGCAAGCAATGCATAAAATGAGCATTGTTGGTTACAGCCATCTGACGCTCCCCTACTGTCCAACTCATATCCTGTGACAACACCTTACCATAATCTTCAGGGCGCGTCACGCCCGGACAACTCCAATTCTTTGCATATATAAAATCAGCACCCTCAAACGCCTTCATCTGGTCATACTCAACCTTTGCATCACCTACAAACTGCGGGTCTAACTCATATCCCTCAGGGTGGGTAACAACAAAATCGACATCAGCCGCATTCATCCACTCTGCAAACGAGTTGGGCACAGCCTGTGGCAGAGCCTTAGGATGTGGAGCCCACGTCAGAACAACCTTCGGGCGCTGTCGCTCCTTGTACTCCTCGATGGTAATCAAATCTGCAAACGACTGCAAGGGATGCACGGTTGCACTCTCCATAAAGAATACGGGGCGGCCCGAATAACGTATAAACTGCTCCAATATCTTCTCCTCGTAGTCATCTTTGCGGCTCTGGAAATTCGCAAACGAGCGTACTCCGATAATATCACAATAACTACCCATCACAGGAATAGCCTCCAACAGATGCTCGCTCTTATCGCCATCCATCACCACTCCGCGCTCGGTCTCCAACTTCCACGCTCCTTGATTAATATCCAGCACTATAACATTCATTCCCAAGTTCATCGCAGCCTTCTGCGTACTCAAACGGGTACGTAGACTGTTATTAAAGAATATGAGCAACGCCGTCTTATTGCGACCTAACTCGTTATACTTAAACCTATCGGCCTTTATCTCGAAAGCCTCCTTCAATGCCACATCCAGCGGTCCCAAATCCTTTACACTGCGAAATACTCTCATAACCCTCATTTATTAAAAAGCGCATAAGCCGCACACAAAACACAAACGGGCAGGCGATATGCGCTAAAGTTAATACTCAAATGTAGCCCCACCGCGACTCGAACGCGAATTTAGGGTTTAGGAAACCCTCGTTCTATCCCTTGAACTATGGAGCCAAGTCTCAAAGCCTACAGACTATTAAGTACAAAGATACGAAATAATTCAAAATTCAAAATTATTTCTTCGAGACAAGGATATTACCACTTATGTACATCATATAAGAGAATCAATCTCAACAAAAAAGCAGGTCGCTCACAAATTGTAGCGACCTGCTTAAAGAACTATCTAATTGAGTTATTCTGCTAAGTTCTGGCTCAAGCCTTCAACATCAGCCTTCAAACCGACAATCAAGTTGTCATACTCACGAAGACCTGTACCACCAGGTATCAAGTGACCACAGATGACATTCTCCTTCAAGTTTGCCAACGGGTCAATCTTACCCTGAATAGCAGCCTCATTCAAGACCTTAGTAGTCTCCTGGAACGATGCAGCCGAGATGAAACTTGAAGTCTGCAATGCAGCACGAGTAATACCCTGAAGCACCTGATTAGAGGTAGCAGGAACGATATCTCGAACCTTCACGAGTTTCATATCACGACGCTTAAGTGCCGAGTTCTCATCGCGCAACTTACGCATTGAGATAATCTGGCCGGGCTGCACATTCTGTGAATCACCTGCATCCTCAACTACAACCTTATCATAGAGTTCGTCGTTTACATCCATAAACTCCCACTTATCTATAATCTGGTCCTCGAAGAAACGTGAATCACCCGGGTCCTCAATCTTAACCTTGCTCATCATCTGACGAACAATCACCTCAAAGTGCTTATCGTTAATCTTCACACCCTGCATACGGTAAACCTCCTGTACCTCGTTTACGATGTACTCCTGAACCTTAGTCGGGCCCAAGATACGAAGGATATCGCTCGGTGTAATAGCACCATCCGACAAAGCCATACCTGCCTTAACATAGTCATTCTCCTGAACAACAATCTGGCGGCTCAACGGAACGAGATACTTCTTAACGTCACCCTGCTTTGATGTGATAATAATCTCACGGTTACCACGCTTAATCTTGCCGAATGTTACCTCACCATCAATCTCCGATACAATAGCGGGGTTCGACGGGTTACGAGCCTCGAAGAGTTCGGTAACACGGGGAAGACCTCCCGTGATATCACCACCGCCCTTACCTACGGCACGAGGAATCTTGATAAGTATATCACCAGCCTTAATCTTGGCATTATCCTTAACGATGATGTGAGCCGTAACGGGAAGGTTATATGACTTCACATCCTCACCCTCCTTATTAACGATGCGGATAACGGGGTTCTTGGTACGGTCCTTAGACTCGATAACCACCTTCTCAGAAAGGCCCGTCTGCTCATCACGCTCATCACGATATGTAACACCCTCAACGATATTCTCGAATGCAACCTTACCGTCGGTCTCGGCAATAATAACTGCGTTGTAGGGGTCCCACTCGCAAATCAAATCGCCCTTCTTGACCATAGCGCCGTCCTGCATATACAACATTGAGGCATAAGGCAAGGCGTGAGTATAGAGTACAATCTCTGTTTTGGGGTCTACGATGCGGAACTCCGACTGACGTGATATTACAATATCCGTAGCATCGCCATTTGCATTCTTGCCCTTGATTGTACGCAACTCATCAATCTCCAAGCGACCTTCATACTTCGATATAACGTTAGTCTCAACAGTAGTACCACCCGCAACACCACCGACGTGGAACGTACGAAGTGTCAACTGCGTACCCGGCTCACCGATAGACTGTGCTGCGATAACACCTACAACCTCACCCTTCTGTACCATACGGGCAGTTGCAAGGTTACGGCCATAACACTTGGCACATACACCGCGGCGAGCCTCACAAGTAAGTACCGAACGAATCTCAACAGACTCCAACGGTGAACGGTCAATAGCCTCGGCAATCTCCTCGGTAATCTCCTCACCGGCCTTGCAAAGCACATTGCCTGTAGAGGGGTCAATGACATCATTCAATGCTGTACGGCCCAAGATTCTGTCATACAACGACTGAACTACGTCATCGTTACGCTTGATAGCCGTAGCTGTCAAACCACGCAATGTACCACAATCCTCCTCGTTGATGATAACATCCTGTGCTACATCGACCAAACGACGAGTCAAGTAACCTGCATCGGCAGTCTTCAACGCGGTATCGGCCAAACCCTTACGAGCACCGTGAGTAGAGATAAAGTACTCAAGCACTGAAAGTCCCTCCTTGAAGTTCGACAAAATCGGGTTCTCGATAACCTGCTGACCACCCTCAACACCTGACTTCTGCGGCTTGGCCATAAGTCCACGCATACCCGACAACTGACGAATCTGCTCCTTTGAACCACGCGCACCCGAATCAAGCATCATATATACGGGGTTAAAACCATCCTGGTCCTTAACCAATGTGTCAATAACCTGCTTTGTCAGTTTATTGTTGATGTTTGTCCAAACGTCGATAATCTGGTTATAACGCTCATTGTTGGTGATAAGACCCATATTATAGTCCTCCATAATGGCGTCGGCCTTATCGTAACCCTCCTGTACCAATTCCTGCTTTGATGCGGGAATAACCACAGCATCAAGGTTAAACGACAAACCACCCTGGAATGCCATACGGTAACCCATATTCTTAATATCATCCAAGAACTTGGCTACCTTATCGGCACCCGCCTTCTTCAAGACAACGGCGATAATATCACGCAAAGACTTCTTTGTCAATACGGTATTGATGTAACCCACCTCTGAAGGTACAACCTGATTGAACAAGATACGACCAATAGTAGTCTCCTTCAACTCTTCGAACTCATTACCGTTCTCATCAACATCACGCACTATACACTTTACGACAGCGTGCAAATCGGCACGTTTCTCGTTGTAGGCGATAATTGCCTCTTCGGGACCATAGAATACCAAGCCCTCACCCTTAACACCCGGACGCGGCTTTGTGATATAATAAAGTCCCAAGACCATATCCTGCGAAGGCACGGTAATAGGCGCACCATTAGCAGGGTTAAGAACGTTATGTGAACCCAACATCAAGAGTTGAGCCTCCAAGATAGCGGCATTGCCCAAAGGCAAGTGAACGGCCATCTGGTCACCGTCGAAGTCGGCGTTAAACGCAGTACAAGCCAACGGGTGCAACTGCATTGCCTTACCCTCGATAAGTTTAGGCTGGAATGCCTGAATACCCAAACGGTGAAGTGTCGGAGCACGGTTCATCAATACGGGGTGACCCTTGATAACGTTCTCCAAAATACCCCAAATAACAGGGTCTTTTCTATCTATAATCTTCTTTGCCGACTTAACTGTCTTAACAATACCACGCTCGATGAGTTTACGGATAACAAACGGCTTGTACAACTCTGCTGCCATATCCTTTGGAATACCCATCTCGTGCATCTTAAGTTCGGGACCTACGACGATAACCGAACGCGCAGAATAATCGACACGCTTACCGAGCAAGTTCTGACGGAAACGTCCCTGCTTACCCTTCAATGAGTCAGAGAGTGACTTCAACGGGCGGTTGCTCTCGTTCTTTACAGCGTTGCTCTTACGTGAGTTATCGAACAATGAATCGACAGCCTCCTGCAACATACGCTTCTCGTTACGGAGAATCACCTCTGGAGCCTTAATCTCGATAAGACGCTTCAAACGGTTATTACGTATGATAACACGACGATACAAATCGTTCAAATCCGATGTCGCAAAACGACCACCATCCAACGGTACCAACGGGCGCAACTCTGGAGGTGTTACGGGAATGACGTTCAACACCATCCACTCAGGCTTATTACGGCCATTCGAAGCACGGAACGACTCTATAACGTTAAGTTGCTTCAAAGCCTCGCTCTTACGCTGCTGCGAAGTCTCAGTTGATGCCTTATGACGCAGAGCATACGACATTGAATCCAAATCCACCTGCTGCAACAACTCATAGATAGCCTCGCCACCCATCTTTGCTACAAACTTATTGGGGTCGTTGTCATCCAATGCCTGATTACCCTTCGGCAATGCAGCCAATACATCCAGATACTCCTTCTCGGCCAAAGTCTGCAAACGCTCTATACCCTGCTCGGCTGCCTGACCGGCATTGAGCACAACGTAACGCTCGTAATAGATAATCGACTCCAACTTCTTTGTAGGGATACCCAACAGATAACCAATCTTTGAAGGCAATGAGCGGAAATACCAAATATGAACTACGGGTACAACGAGCGAGATGTGGCCCATACGCTCACGGCGTACCTTCTTCTCGGTAATCTCCACACCACAACGGTCACAAACGATACCCTTATAACGTATACGCTTATACTTACCGCAGTGGCACTCATAATCCTTTACGGGACCGAAAATACGCTCACAGAACAGACCATCGCGCTCAGGTTTGTAGGTACGATAGTTGATTGTTTCCGGCTTCAGCACCTCACCACTCGACTGTGCCAAAATCTCCTCTGGAGAGGCCAAACCAATCGAAATGTGGCTGTAACCGTGTTGTTGCTTATTATCTTTGATTGACATAATACAAAAATCTCTTTACTTTTATTATACCTACTTACTTTTACTCCAACTTAACCGACAAGGCCAAACCTCGCAACTCGTGCAACAATACATTCATTGCCTCAGGTACACCCGGACGAGGCAGGTTGTCACCCTTAACGATAGCCTCATAAGCCTTTGCACGGCCCATCACGTCGTCAGACTTGATAGTAAGAATCTCCTGAAGGATATTGGCGGCACCGAAGCCCTCCAATGCCCAAACCTCCATCTCACCAAAACGCTGACCTCCGAACTGAGCCTTACCGCCCAACGGTTGCTGCGTGATAAGAGAGTAAGGACCGATAGAACGAGCGTGCATCTTATCGTCAATCATATGGCCCAACTTAAGCATATAGATAACACCTACTGTTGCAGGTTGGTCAAACTTCTCGCCCGTACCACCATCATACAGATATGTACGACCACTGCGAGGCACACCTGCCTGTGCAGTATATTCGTTAATCTGCTCCAATGATGCACCGTCGAAGATAGGAGTAGCGAACTTCAAGCCCAACTCCTTACCTGCCCAACCGAGTACAGTCTCATAAATCTGACCAAGGTTCATACGTGAAGGCACACCCAACGGGTTCAAACAGATATCCACGATAGTACCATCCTCCAAGAAAGGCATATCCTCATCACGAACGACCTTCGCTACGATACCCTTGTTACCGTGACGACCTGCCATCTTATCACCTACCTTCAACTTACGTTTCTTGGCGATATATACTTTGGCCATCTGAATAACACCCGATGTAGGAAGTTCGTCACCGTTTGTAAGGTTATACTTCTCACGCTTGATGCGGGCATCAGCCTTCTTCCACTCGATGATATAGTTATTAATTGTAGCCGCAATAAGCGAATCGAGATGCTCATCACCTGTCCACTTGCAAGAACTCAAGTTAAGATAACCTGCTACAACACCAGTCTTCTCATCAATGTCACGCAAAGCGATATCCTCCAACATCTTCTGTGAGAACTTAGTACCCGGAGCGTACAACTCGACACCGAAGTAATCAGTCAATGAGGCAACAACCTTGCCCTCAACCAACTTCCACAACTTTGAAGTCAGAATCTTTGTCAATTCTGTAACCTCCTTGGCAAACTTCTGGTCAACCTGCTCCAACTGTGCTCTCTCGGCAGCCTTGCTCTTCTTGCCCTCCTTCTGCGCGTGGCTGTAGAGTTTGGTATCGATAACGACACCGTGCAATGAAGGCTGAGCCTTGAGTGAAGCGTCCTTAACATCACCGGCCTTATCACCAAAGATAGCACGCAACAACTTCTCCTCAGGAGAGGGGTCGCTCTCACCCTTCGGTGTAATCTTACCGATAAGAATATCACCGGGATGAACCTGTGCACCAATACGGATAATACCGTTAGCATCCAAATCCTTGGTAGCATCCTCGCTGACATTAGGAATATCTGAAGTCAACTCCTCGACACCACGCTTAGTATCGCGAACCTCCATAATATACTCGTCAACGTGAACCGAAGTGAAGATATCCTCACGCTGGATACGCTCCGAAATAACGATAGCATCCTCGAAGTTGTAACCCTTCCAGGGCATAAATGCCACCTTCAAGTTACGGCCCAAAGCCAACTCACCGTTCTGAGTAGAGTAACCCTCTGTCAGAATCTGGCCCTTGCTTACGTGGTCACCTGTCAAAACCGTAGGCTTCAATGTAACCGTAGTATTCTGGTTGGTACGACGGTAACGCGGCAACTCGTATGTAGTAATTTCGGGAGCGAATGAGCAGATAATCTCCTCCTCTGTACGCTCGTAACGAATCTGAATCTTAGTAGCATCGGCAAACACAACCTCACCCTCGCCCTCGGCAACGATTTGGATGCGGCTGTCGATAATCATATCCTTCTCGATACCTGTACCAACGATGGGGGCCTCACTTGTAATAAGAGGCACTGCCTGACGCATCATATTAGAACCCATCAACGCACGGTTAGCATCATCGTGCTCCAAGAAGGGGATAAGGCTTGCTGCGATAGATGCAATCTGGTTGGGAGCGACGTCCATCAACGTAACATCCGATGCTGTAATCACGGGGAAATCAGCACCCTCACGAGCCTTAATACGGTCAGGGTTAAGGAAGTTACCCTCATCATCCAACGGCTCGTTAGATTGTGCTACGATGTGGCCATCCTCTGCCTCTGCCGAGTAATATTTAATATGTGAATTATCAATATCAACCTTGCCGTTCTCAACCGTACGATAGGGAGTCTCGATGAATCCCATATCCGAAATCTTGGCATAAACGCAAAGTGATGATATAAGACCGATGTTCGGGCCCTCAGGAGACTCGATAGGACACAAACGACCATAGTGGGTGTAGTGTACGTCTCGAACCTCGAAACCTGCACGGTCACGCGACAAACCACCAGGACCGAGAGCCGACAAACGACGTTTGTGAGTAATCTCAGCCAAAGGATTTATCTGGTCCATAAACTGCGAGAGCTGACTCGTACCGAAGAACGAATTCACAACGCTCGACAAAGTCTTGGCATTAATCAAATCAACGGGTGTAAACACCTCGTTATCACGAACATTCATACGCTCGCGAATAGTACGTGCCATACGCACGAAACCTACCGAGAACTGATTTGCCAACTGCTCACCTACGGTGCGAACACGACGGTTTGACAAGTGGTCGATATCGTCCACTTCAGCCTTCGAGTTGATGAGTTGAATCAAATACTTGATAATCTCGATAATATCCTCGCGTGTAAGGGTACGAATCGAATGGTCAGTGTCAAGGTTCAACTTGGTGTTGATACGATAACGACCTACCTGACCCAAATCGTAACGCTTATCCGAGAAGAAGAGTTTGTCTATCACGTCGCGAGCCGTAGCCTCATCAGGTGGCTCCGAAGCGCGCAACTGCCTATAGATATAGACAACGGCCTCTTTTTCGGAATTACACGGGTCCTTCTGCAAGGTGTTGTATATGATAGAGAAGTCGATACCCAAAGCATTCTCCTTGTGCAAAAGGATAGTCTTGGTTCCACTCTCCAAAATAGCATCAATATGCTCTTCAGTAAGTTCTACCTCGCGGTCTACGATAACATTATTACGCTCGATAGATACCACCTCACCCGTATCCTCATCTACGAAGTCCTCAACCCAACTTGACAAGATACGCGCAGCCAACTTGCGGCCTACGGCCTTCTTCAAGTTTGACTTCGTAACCTTAATCTCATCTGCAAGGTCGAAAATCTCCAGAATCTGCTGGTCGGTCTCAAAACCGATAGCACGCAACAAGGTAGTTACGGGTAACTTCTTCTTACGGTCAATATATGCATACATCACATTGTTGATGTCGGTAGCGAACTCAATCCACGAACCCTTAAATGGGATAATACGTGCAGAGTAGAGTTTCGTTCCGTTAGTGTGAAGGCTCTGACCAAAGAACACACCGGGTGAACGGTGCAACTGCGAAACAACCACACGCTCGGCACCATTGAAAACGAAGGTACCACGCTCGGTCATATAAGGAATTGTACCGAAATATACATCCTGTACTACTTCGCCGAAATCTTCGTGCTCGTCGTCAGTACAGTATAGTTTAAGTTTCGCTTTTAAGGGAACACTGTAAGTCAAACCACGCTCCAAGCACTCCTCAATAGAGTAACGAGGCGGGTCGATATAGTAGTCGATGAACTCCAGAACAAAATTATTTCTGGTATCTGTGATGGGGAAATTCTCCTGAAACACTTTATAGAGGCCTTCATTCTTACGATTCTCGGCCGTAGTGTCCATCTGAAAGAAATCACGGAATGATTTAAGTTGTACCTCCAGCAAGTCGGGATAAGGAACCCTGTTCTTAAGCGTAGAGAAACTAATTCTTTGTTGTTGTTTTGATGCGGACATCTTAAATCAGTTTTGTAGATGTTGAGTACTCAACGGGGTGCGCACCCCGATAAAAACGGGACTCTGTTAATCCCGACAATGCCCTCAGTGTTAGTACAATACACAATGAGAGCATAAAAATTTCCAAAACGTGGGCACAGCACAAACGGCACTCCCATTACTTTAGACCATAAAAGGTATAGGGCTTACACCGGTGTAAGCCACTATACCTGAGTTGTCTGAAACGTCTTGAGCAAAGTATTACTTCAACTCAACCTCAGCACCAGCCTCCTCGAGAGCAGCCTTGATAGACTCAGCCTCCTCCTTAGAAACACCCTCCTTAACAGCCTTGGGTGCACCGTCAACCAATGCCTTTGCATCGCCCAATGAAAGACCTGCCAACTCCTTAACGGCCTTAATAACCTGAAGTTTAGCCTGACCTGCGCTCTTCAAAATAACGTCGAATGAAGTCTTCTCAGCAGCAGCAGCCTCACCTGCAGCAGCAGGAGCAGCAACTGCAACAGCTGCAGCAGCGGGCTCAATACCGTACTCCTCCTTGAGGATAGTAGCCAATTCGTTTACCTCCTTAACAGTCAAGTTTACCAACTCCTCTGCTAATACCTTTACATCTGCCATAGTTGTATAATTTTTTTTAAGTTTTTGTTTTTTGTTTGATTAGTTGTTTCTTTCTTCGAGTGCCTTAACTATGCCGGCAATCTTCTGACCTGCATTACCCTGCAATGCAGAAATAACATTCTTGGCCGGAGACTGCAACAACGATACGATGTCGGCGATAAGCTCCTCGCGGCTCTTGATGTTACACAGAGTGTCAATCTGATTGTCACCTACGTAAACGCAGCCCTCAACGTACGCAGCCTTCAAAACAGGCTTATCGCAACTCTTGCGGAACTCCTTGATTACTACGGCGGGAGCCTTTCCCGTCTCGGTGAACATAATCGATGTTGAACCCTCCAATACGTTTACCAAATCAGCCTCGGCCTTCTCAACCTTCTCCAATGCCTTGCCGAACAATGTATTCTTAACTACTACGAGTTTGATACCGTTCTCAAAGCACTTACGACGGAGAGCAGCAGTCTGCTCGGCGTTCAAAGCCTCGATGTTAGTAATATAGAAGTGAGGGTACTGATTGAGTTGCTCTGCGAGACCGTTAATAACGGCCAATTTTTCTTCTCTTGTCATCTCTTATATCCTCCTTCTTTACTTCGTTTCTACTGATTTGGGGTCAACCTGCAAGCCCGGACTCATAGTAGTCGAAAGGTATATGCTCAATACATAAGTACCCTTGGCTGCCGATGGCTTCAACTTGATGATAGTATTAATCACCTCCTTAGCGTTCTCTACAATCTGCTCAGGAGTGAAAGAGACCTTACCTACCGCTGTGTGGATAATACCGTACTTATCAACCTTGAAGTCAATCTTACCGGCCTTAACCTCTGTAACAGCTTTAGCAATGTCCATAGTTACAGTACCTGTCTTGGGGTTAGGCATCAAACCACGAGGACCCAAAATACGGCCCAACGCACCTACCTTACCCATTACGTTGGGAGTACAGATAATAACATCAACGTCGGTCCAACCGCCCTTGATTTTCTCTACGTACTCATCCAAACCTACATAGTCGGCGCCTGCCGCCTGAGCCTCAGCCTCCTTCTCAGGTGTACACAATACCAACACGCGAACAGTCTTACCTGTACCGTGAGGCAATGTTACTACACCACGAACCATCTGGTTCGCCTTACGAGGGTCAACGCCCAAACGCACGTCAATATCGACAGAAGCATCAAATTTCGTAAAGGTAATTTCCTTCAGAAGAGATGCTGCCTCTGACAATTTGTATGCCTTGTGGGGCTCAACCTTGGCGTAGGCTGCCTTTTGATTTTTTGTCAACTTACTCATCTGTTAATCTTAATTAGATATTAGGAAATTCACCAACTACGTTGATACCCATACTGCGCGCAGTACCAGCAATCATACGCATAGCAGCCTCAACAGTAAAGCAGTTCATATCGGGCATCTTGTCCTCGGCGATAGCCTTAACTTGCTCCCAAGTAACCTCACCTACCTTTGAACGGTTAGGCTGAGCTGAACCTGACTTAACCTTGGCTGCCTCCTTAAGCTGAATGGCTACTGGTGGCTGTTTAACAACGAAGTCAAACGACTTATCAGTGTAAACTGTAATGATGACTGGAAGAACCTTACCCGCCTTGTCCTGTGTACGTGCGTTGAACTGCTTACAGAAGTCCATAATGTTGACTCCCTTTGAACCCAACGCGGGACCTACTGGGGGTGAAGGATTGGCAGCACCACCTTTAATCTGCAATTTAATAAATGCAGCAACCTCTTTTGCCATAATTTTCCTTGGTTAATTATTCTTTTTCTACTTGTGTAAAGCTCAACTCCATCGGAGTCTTGCGACCAAAAATCTTCACCGAGACGGTAAGTTTCTTGCGCTCGTCATCGACAGTCTCAATAGTACCTTGGAAGCTTGAGAAAGGACCGTCCGTAACTTTGACGGTCTCGCCAACAACGAAAGGAACTTCGTTCTCCTCCTCCTGCGCATTAAGTTCATCAACACGGCCCAAGATACGGCTTACCTCCTGTGGACGTAGAGGCGTAGCATTCATCTTGCGGCTGTCTTCCTTGGTATCACCCAAGAAACCCAACACGTTAGGAGTATTGCGAATGATAATTGGAATTTGTCCTACAAAGGCAGCCTCAATCAAGACATAGCCCGGATATGAGACCTTCTCCTTTGATATTTTTTTACCATTGCGAATGGTATAAACTTTTTCAGTTGGAATCAGAATCTGTGAAATATAATCCTCCAAATGGTTATGACGAATCTCGGTCTCGATATACTCTTTGACCTTCTGTTCCTTACCGCCTATGGCGCGTATCACATACCATTGTTTATTAATTTCGCTCATTGTTTTGCCTTGTAACTATTAACGGCCCAAGCCACCCAACACCTTGTAGATGCCGGCCATAATGTTCTCAAATGAAATATCCATCAACAACACCACAATAGCAAAAATCGCCGAAGCGACCATCACGACAACTGTCGAGTTTTGCAACTGCGGGAATGAAGGCCAAGACACCTTCTGAACGAGTTCGTTATAAGATTCTTTGAAGTAATTAAACATAACTGTTCTTTCTTTTTAATTTAGCAGAAGCAGAGAGATTCGAACTCCCATCAACGGTTTTGGAGACCGCTATTCTACCCTTGAACTATGCTCCTAAATTAGAGAGGGATTACAGGGGTAACCCCTCTCCGTATATGTCGTTTGAATAATTAATTACTCAACGATTGCAAGTACCTGACCTGCACCTACTGTACGACCACCCTCACGGATTGCGAAACGAAGACCCTCGTTCAACGCTACAGGGTAAATCAAAGTAACTGTGATAGTCACGTGGTCACCAGGCATTACCATATCTACGCCCTCGGGAAGTGCAATCTCACCAGTTACGTCCATAGTACGCAAGTAGAACTGGGGACGATACTTGTTGTGGAACGGAGTGTGACGACCACCCTCTTCCTTCTTCAAGATATAAACCTCGGCAGTGAACTTAGTGTGGGGCTTGATAGAACCGGGCTTAGCGACAACCATACCACGCTTAACCTCCTTCTTATCGATACCACGCATCAACAAACCTACGTTATCACCAGCCTCACCCTCATCGAGCAACTTGCGGAACATCTCAACACCTGTACAAGTAGAAGTCAAAGTCTTCTCACCCAAACCGATAATCTCAACGGGGTCACCAACGTGGATGATACCAGTCTCGATACGGCCTGTTACTACTGTACCACGACCTGTGATAGAGAATACGTCCTCAACGGGCATCAAGAAAGGCTTCTCGTTCTCACGAGGAGGAATGGGTACGTACTCATCAACTGAGTTCATCAACTCCATAATCTTCTCCTCCCAAACGGGCTCACCGTTCAAGCCACCAAGTGCAGAACCGCGGATGATGGGGCAATCCTCATCGAAGTCATACTTAGCCAAAAGATCGCGAACCTCCATCTCAACGAGGTCAAGCATCTCAGCGTCGTCAACCATATCGCACTTGTTCAAGAATACAACGATACGGGGAACGTTTACCTGCTTTGCAAGAAGAACGTGCTCGTTAGTCTGGGGCATAGGACCGTCAGTAGCGGCTACTACCAAGATAGCACCGTCCATCTGAGCAGCACCAGTAACCATATTCTTAACGTAGTCGGCGTGACCCGGGCAGTCTACGTGTGCATAGTGACGTGATGCAGTCTGATACTCAACGTGAGCTGTGTTGATGGTGATACCACGCTCCTTCTCCTCAGGTGCGTTGTCGATAGAGTCGAATGAACGAAGCTCTGACAAACCATTCTTTGCAAGAACTGTAGTAATTGCAGCAGTAAGAGTAGTCTTACCGTGGTCAACGTGTCCGATTGTACCGATGTTTACGTGCGGTTTCGAACGGTCAAATTTTTCTTTTGCCATAGTTTTATTGTATTAAGTTTCAAAAAATTCTCTTTACCAAAAAAAAGTTCTCCATATACAAACGAGTAACACGCCACTCCTTAATAAAAAAGAGAAACCGTGTTACCTTCGGTTAGAGCGGAAGACGAGGCTCAAACTCGCGACCCTTAGCTTGGAAGGCTAATGCTCTATCAACTGAGCTACTTCCGCAAAAATAAACCGCATCAGAGCGCACCATCCTTGTCTTAAAAGACTTTTGCAACCCCGACCGGTCCGTAGTGGGAAGAGATGGATTCGAACCACCGAAGGCGTACGCCAGCAGATTTACAGTCTGCCCCATTTGGCCACTCTGGTATCTTCCCAATATTTTCAACAGTTGGACATTTCTGTCCTTGATGAGCCGATGGAGGGATTCGAACCCACGACCCCGAGATTACAAATCACGTGCTCTGGCCAACTGAGCTACATCGGCATCTTAACCGTTTACGGGATGCAAAGGTAGGTATTTTTTTTTAATCTCCAAATTATTTGCGACTTTTTTCACAAATTATCTTTTGTCGTCTCAAAAAAATGCCCTGCTTCGCTTGTTCAAAGAACATTTGAAATCCCGACTTTTTTACAAATGCGGAAAATCGAGTGCAAATATAGCGACTCTTTGCGAATTAAAAAACATTGTGACACTTTTTTTTTGCAAAAAGTTAAAAAAAATGCATTTTCGGCCATACCTATATATATTATAGACACGACAAATCACATTTCTATCCAACCGCAGCAACACGACTCCCGACAATCACTCCCTCATTAAAGTACCGACACTCTCTTTGAGCCGCCTGACAGATAATGATGGAGTGTCGATAATTGGCTCGACGATAAGTATGGAGCAAACACCGTATCTTCGGCAATATCGGCCACACACCAATTTCGCATCTGCGACGATGCACTATTTTGGCGTGATAAATCGCGAAACGAGATAAACAAAACCCTATTCTCGGAATAGGCCTCACGCAAATATTCGGGGATATTACGATAGAGCGAACGCCCCAGAGCGACCACAACAGAACAGCCGTTTGCAAGGAGAATATTGAGTACCGCCCGTTCTATTGGAGAATGAAAACCACTGATTACCACCTTATCGGTTTTTGCAATTTCGTGAGCCCACCGCCGAGCAAGGTCAAGAGCCTCTGGCGGCGAAGTGCGAGATGCGAAGAATGCCACCAAGTGTCTATCCAACAACCCTTTATTTCCAGATAAGTCCATAAAAAAGCGCAGGCCACTGCATCAACTTATCCAACATCTAGGCCTTGGCTGCCCTTAACACGAATAAGCAACACAGACAGCCCACGCCGGATGATATATCGCACACACCGAGCCAATGTCGGTGGTTAGGATATACACCTTGCGTGGACATCTGATTGCGAATCTTCGTGTTAACCAAAACCGCCAAGTTTAGATGTTGAAGATTACGACAAAAAATGTCTACTAATATGTAATGACCCAACAACAATAGTTGCAAGCCGTAACAAAGATAATGAAAATTATCAAAAGCAGAAATTTCTACACAACATACTTTAATTTATATTCGGGAATATCTTGTGTCGCTACGTCATTACGAGAAGGAGTTTAGTCCGATGTGGTAATCCCCCTCGCCCCTCAATGGAGGAGATTAATCCGCCAAAGGCGGCTTTTCGATTTTGTGGAGTGACGTAAAACATTAACAATAAAAATATCCCCGTGCGACAGCCCAATCGCGGCAGGCAAGTTTGCGGACTAAGGGCGGCGCGCAGGCGGAGGGTTAATAAACGGAGACCTTTTCACGAAGTAAAAGTGCGAATGCATCCGTTTTACCGACGGCAAGCGGCGACTCCGAAAACTTGTCACCGCGCCGCTTTTTGCTCACCTTTTTACGGATAAAAAGGTGAAAAAGACACGAAGTGGATTAATTTTGGAGAAGTAAGTTATATTGCAGACTCCTCCGTCGCTAAAGCGACACCTTCTCTACTTTAGAGGAGGAAATTAAAAAAGGGAATGTCATTACAACACCAAACTATATATTTCCAAAAATATTTCCACAAAACTGCGTGTTATTACGGAAATTGTATTAATTTCACGCTCGGAAAAGAGATATAACCCATTTAAGACCACATTTTGCTATATGTCTGTAACGACAAAATCGAACATCTTAAAAGTACATCACCCGATACTTACACGTATTAAAGAGTACTTCTTTATGGCACTTGGTATGGCAATCTACTCCTTTGGATGGATTGGTTGCGTATTGCCGGCCAAAGGTACCAGCGGAGCAGCATCGGGTTTGGCCATTGTTATAAGCACCGCACTGCACAACTCATTCGGAATGGATGTGAAGATTGGTACACTCGTTCTGTTGATAAATGCTGTTCTGCTGCTTATTGCAGGATTCATTCTCGGATGGAAGTTCGGTATCAAAACAATATTCTGCATCTGCGCCCTATCACTATCGATGAACATCTGGCAGGATATTCTCCCTGCTGAGGACTTTCTGCATTTGGACCGTTTTCTCGCAATGGTCGTGGGTGGCGTAATCACGGGATTCGGTGTGGCCATAGCGCTTATGCAGGGTGGCTCCACAGGCGGCTCTGACATTGTAGCAATGATTATAAACAAATACAAGCCAATAAGTTATGGCCGTATAATATTTGTTGTCGATTTGCTCATCATCGCATCGTCACTCCTCGTTGGTTTTTCCATCGACGCCGCCATCTACGGCTATATTATGACACTCGTGTTCGGCTATACGGCTGATATGGTTTTGGCCGGTAACAAACAATCGAGTCAGGTATTTATCATCTCACAACGCTACGAGGAGATTATACAGGTTGTTAATTTCGAGTTAAAGCGCGGTGCAACGCTCATCGAATCGGAAGGAAGTTTTACGCACAATCATACAAAGATGATAATGGTTGTCTGCACTAATCGCGACACTCCTTCAATCCTCAAAGCGGTGAAACAGATTGACCCTGATGCATTTATAACCGTTGCATCGGTTATGGGTGTTTACGGGCAGGGATTCCAGCCTATAAAATTATAACACAATGGGCGACTGCACGATAACCCAACTTATATCAAGCGACGCTTCAACCGCCGAGGCAATACGCACTCTCATAGAACAACTTACGGGGCGCGAATCAACTTTTAGTGAAGACGACTTGCGTAACGTGTTGCAGGACAGCGCTTCGCGATTGTTCGTTATGCGCCATAAGGAGAGCATCGTCGGAATGCTCTCGCTCGGCATATACACCTGCCCGACAAGCCGCAAAGTTTGGGTGGAAGATGTAGTGATAGACAACAAGTTACGCGGCAAAGGCTTGGGCGAGGAATTGGTTGAGTACGCCATAAATTACGTCAAAAAGAATCTGGCTCCGTGTTCGTTGATGCTCACCTCACGCCCCTCGCGCGTAGCCGCAAATGCACTCTATCGCAAAATTGGGTTTGAGCCTCGACAAACAAATGTGTACAAGATAGAAGTAGACAAAAACAAATAAATAAACAAAAAAAATGATAAAAAAGAGTATTTTTACATTATGCCTCGTGGCTCTCACGTTTTGCAGCATAGCCACATTGAGCGCCAACAACCCCAAACCTTTTGTTATTCCCGAACTGCGCCATTGGCAGGGCGGCGAGGGCGTAGTGGCTGTGAGTGCCAGCACAAAGGTTATATACACCGACGAGGCTTTGGCCTCTACCGCTTCGGCTTTGGCCGAGGATTACGGTTTGATGTTCGGCAAGGGAATGAAGCCCAAAGCGCTGAAAGATGCCTCAAAGGCCCCCGCTGGCGCTATCATCATCAACCTCGTAACCGATAAGGAGTTGGGCGAAGAGGGTTACAGCATCGCCATAGGTGAGCGCATCGTGGTAAATGCCCAGACAACTACGGGCGCCTATTGGGCTACACGCACACTGCTGCAGATTTTGGAGCAGAACAAGGGTACACTCCTACCGAAAGGAGACATCCGCGACTGGCCCGACTACGCTATGCGTGGATTTATGATTGACTGCGGACGTAAATACATCCCGTTGGAGTACCTCGTGGAATATGCCAAGATTATGGCCTACTACAAGATGAACACCTTCCAGATTCACCTTAATGACCGTGCTGCAAAGAGATATGAGGATACTTGGGACAAGACCTACACTGCCTTCCGTCTTGAGAGCGAGTTCTTCCCCGAACTCACAGCCAAAGATGGCCACTACGGCAAGGATGAGTTCCGTCAGTTCCAGAAGGATGCGGCCAAGATATGTGTGAACGTGATTCCCGAGATTGACGTACCGTCGCACTCGTTGGCCTTCTCACGTTACCGCAAGGAGTTTGGTTCCGAGAAGTATGGTCTTGACCACCTCGACCTCTACAACCCCAACGTCTATACCTTCCTCGACTCACTCTTTACCGAGTATCTTGAGGGTGACGACCCCGTATTCGTCGGCAAGCAGGTACATATCGGCACCGACGAGTATTCAAACAAGGATAAGGATGTCGTAGAGAAGTTCCGCGCCTTTACAGACCATTACATCCGGTTTGTAGAGAAGTTCGGCAAGCAGGCCTGTGTATGGGGAGCACTCACACACGCCAAAGGTGAAACACCCGTAAAGTCAGAAAACGTTATAATGTATTGCTGGTATAATCCATATGCGCAACCTGCCGATATGAAAAAGTTGGGATACAAGATAGTCAGCGTTCCCTCTCATTACGGATATCTCGTACCTGCGGCCGGATACTATCGTGACTATCTTGACCACGCCCGAATATACAATAGTTGGACTCCCGCGACCATTAATCAATACACATTCGAGGACAAATTAGACCCCAGCCTATTGGGTGGAATGTTTTGCGTATGGAACGACATCGCTGGTAATGGCATATCGGTTGATGATATTCATCATCGCAGTTATCCTGCGCTGCAATATATTTCAGCAGCAACTTGGAGTCCTTCATACAAGACTCTGCCCTATGAAGAGTTTGACAACAAGCGTACACTTTTACACGAGGCCCCTGGCGTGAACGAATTGGGCCGATTCTCGGGCAAGCCCAACAGTGTAGTTTATACCATTCCCGAAGTAAAGGCGGGCAAGAGTTACCCACATACAAAGGCTGGTTTCGACCACACCATAAGTTTCCATATAGAGTGCAAAAGGGAGGATAGAGGCACATTGCTATTCTCGAACAACGTTACTGAATTCTATTTGAGCAGTCCCATTGACGGACGTATGGCATTTGTTCGCGATGGCTACCTAAACTCATTCGATTACTATGTTGAAGAGGGTAAGAGTGTAGATATTCGAATCGAGTGTAGTAACACAACCACACGCCTTTATGTAGATGGCAAACTCCAAGATGAACTCAAACGAGAGAAGAGATGGCTCACTGAAAAGAAACAGTATGATTATGTCTCTACACTATACTTCCCTCTGCAACAAGCAGGCGATTTCAAGAGTCGTATCACAAATCTTAAAGTAGAAAATTTCATCCGCTAACTTTAGCACGAAATATAATCGAGGGGCTGTTCAATAAATTTATTGAACGGCTCTATTTTTATTAAGCCGAAGGAGATGATGAATAATCAACAGCAATAATTATAGGCTAATTTGACAATAGACTCTTTCGTTATTGGCTATAATACATTGGGGCATTTTCACTTTTCAGCAATTACTCAATCCGCGTTTTGACAAGAAAAATGACACTTAAACAATATTTAACCTTGCTTAGGCGTCGGTTGGCACCCCGTTTTGGGCGATTCACCTATCAAACGGATGTTTCACCCGATTATTTATGTATTTTTGTGCAGAATCAGAAAAAAACGTAAAACACAATATTTATGAAGAAAATTTTATTTACATTGGTTTTGTCGCTCTTCGGAGTTGCAGCCTTTGCACAACCTAAAGGTGCCATCAACGGTACTATCGTAGCAAAGGTAATAAACGAGGAGAAGCAGGAGGTAACAGAGGGATTGGTTGGTGCGACAATCGAACTTATGTCGAAGAAGGATACACTTCAGAAGAGATATGAGTTGTCGGCTATACGTGGTGCTTTCCAATTCAAGCAGGTAAACGTAGGTGACTATCAGTTGAAGGTTGAAGTTCTCGGTTACAAGACTACCACAAAGGATATCACTGTTAAGAGAGGCGAGACCTTGGAGATTAAGGACTGGCTCATCGAAGAGGATTTGCAGCAAATCGACCAGATTGACGTAAAGACACAGGCAGTACGTACAACAATCAACGGTGATACTATCGTTTACAACGCAGGTGCCTACAAGGTATTGCCCGATGCCAATGCCGATGAGTTGTTGGCAAAGATGCCGGGTATCAAGGTTGAAGGTGGCTCGGTAGAGGCTCAAGGTGAGGCCGTACAGAAGATTCTTATCGATGGACGTGAGTTCTTCGGTAATGATGTTGCATCGGCTATCTCGACACTCCCCGCAGAGGCTATCAAGTCTGTCGAGGTGTTTGACAAGTTGAGCGACGAGGCTGAATTCTCAGGTATTGACGACGGTAACAGTTATAAGGCTATCAACTTCGTGACGAAGATAAAGACCGCAGTATATGGTCGCGTAAATGCTATGTACGCAGTTGAGCCGAAGGAGAACGATTTGGAGAAAACACAGCATTTCGGTAGTGGTGATGGTTATGCCAACATCTTCAACAAGAAGGCAAAGACCACTATACGTTTCTCGGCTAACAATATGAATGGCAACAGCGAGTCAAAGATGGGTTATGGTGGTTTGAACTACATCAACTCTTGGGGCGAGGACGACAAGGTTAAGTTGGAGGGTAGTTACTCATTCAACGCCAACAACAACAAGAATTACAGTTGGTCGGAGCGCGATTACTTCCTCACCGAGGAGCAGATAAACTCGAATCGTGACGATATTTATGACCGTCAGAAGTCTAACAACTACAGCAATAACAAGGGCAACAACCACGGTTTGAATGCTCGTTTCGAGTGGAAGATTAATCCTCGCCACCGTTTGATGTTGCGTGCCAATGCATCGTTCAACGGTAGCAAGAATAACGGTAACAACTACACTGATTACTTCCCCGTAAGTGGTTTGAACTCTATCCGCCTCGACAACTGGAACTTTGGCAAGAGCGATGGTTTCAACGCAGGTTTCGGCGGTAACTATATGGTACGAGTAGGAGAAAAGGCTGGCCGTATGATATTCGTCAACTTCAATGGTAACTACTCGGACAATGGCTCAAACAGCGAGAACTACTCGGAGCGTAGCATTGACGAGAGCATACAGCAGCGTTCAAATTCAAATAATGGCAGTTATTCGTTGAGCGGTAGTTTCACTTACGCCGAGCCTATCGGTTCACACGCTCAGATTACGGCAGAGTATCGCATCAACAACAACTATCGTGATGCTGACCGTATGACATATCTCTACGACTTTGGTGCTAATGAGTACCTACCAGAGATGGACCCCGATTACTCAAACAAGTACAATACTGAGTATTTGACACAGAACGTAGGTCCCGGTTTCCGTTACGGTAATGAGGGAACATCGGTATCAGCACGTGTAAACTATCAGCACGTAGCGATGAGCAGTGACCGCGTATATCCGCAGGCCTATACTTTGCCCAGAAAGACATTTGAGAACATCACATACTCGGCAAATGCTCGCGTTAAGATTAATCAGGAGAACCGCATTTCGGCACGTATAAGTTCAAGCACATCGAACCCATCGGTTAACGATTTGCAGGATGTGGTAGATATCTCTAACGTAAACAACATTCGTTCAGGTAACCCCAATTTGAAGCCTTCATACTCTCACAGAGGTAACATTGATTACACTCACTCGGGTATTATGAATGGTACTACATTCTCAATCGGTTTCAACGGTTCGAAGACACAGAACAATATTGTAAATGCTGTGGTAATGAACTCTCCGGGCTATGAGGTTTACTCTCCCGATGGTGAATTCCTCACTGCATTGTCACCCACAGGTCGTTTCTCGAAGCCTATCAACGTAAAGGAGGGTAGTTGGAATATCGGTGGCCGTATCTCTTACGGATTCCCTGTAAACTTCATCGGATGTAATATGAACGTTGATGCCAACGGTTCTATCAGCCAGTCACCCTCAATGTTGAATGAGGTAATCAACCGCTCGAAGAATCGTTCATTGGGAGGTTCTGTTTCGTTGAGCAGTAACTTCAGTGACTATGTGGACTTCCGTCTGCGCTACTCACCCCGTTACAGCAACGTCGAGAACTCAATGTCAGCAAGCGGCAACAATGAGTATATCAACCACCACGCAAGCGGTAACGTACGCGTTGTATTCGGATTCGGTTTGACACTCCACGCAAATGCCAATTACAGCAAGTATAAGGGCTTGAGCGAGACTGCATCACGCTTGGATAACGAGGACTTCATCGCAAACTTCGGTATCGGTATGAAGGTATTGAAGAAGTTGGGTGAGATTCAGTTGGTGGCAAACGACGTATTCAACCGTAACTCAGGTTTCGGACGTAGTTGGAATGCACTCTATATGGAGAACTCTATGCGTAGCGTGATTGGTCGTTACTTCGGTATCCGATTCACTTACAACATCCGTTCTCGTAACGCTTCAAGCGCACAGCAGCAAGAGGAGCGTGGCGGCTTCCGTCCCGGTATGCAGATGGGTCCCGGCGGTCCTGGTGGCTATGGCGGCGGTAGAGGTGGCTATGGCGGTGGCGGCTTCGGCGGTGGCGGCGGTGGCCGTTTCTAAAGAGAGTCACTCGATAAGACGTATATAGAAAATAAATCAGCCGTACGAAATTCTCATCGTACGGCTGATTTATTTGCAGTAATTGGATAGAGATTACTTTAATTCACCTTTAACACGGAGGGTATGTCCCAAATCCTCAACCTCGAAGATTTTAGCACGCTCCTTGCCGCCCGGACTATTAGGTGAATGGAGCACCAAGCAAAGACGGCCCTCAAAATCGGTGAAGAGCATACTATGACCGCCATTGATAAAGATAGGCTCCTTCTGCTGACGCCACGGGCCAATGATTTTACCTGTATCCGACTCGGCAAGGCCCACGGCATAGATGCCATCCTTGAAACTTGACCACATCATAAGCAACTTACCCGTCTTACTACGATAGAGGAAGCAGCCATCGGTAACATAGGTCTTACTACCCTCTTTGCCGCCGCCCGTTGACCATTCAGCAGCCGAAGCGCAGAACAAACGTTGCGGAGTACCAACGGGAGCCGACAAATCTCGCTTTAACTCAACGAGGTCCATCTCGCCATCTGCGACCTCCACCCATTCGTGGCAAAAAACCATATAGGGAGTACCATTCTCAACCCATAGTGTACCATCAAGGCACATCTCATCCAACGGAGTGTGCGGAGCCTTACCCTCGAACGGAAGGAATGGACCTTCGGGGCTCTTTGACCAGAAAATCTGCGTCGCGCGGTGATTGTAAGCGGGATGTCCCTGTTTGGGGGCCTTCCATCTTACATCACTATTGAGCGTGGCAAAGAGATAATACTTACCCTTGTACTTATGGACTTCGGGAGCCCATACATTACCCGTAAGGTAGTTATCGTGCGGCACCTCAAAAACTCTGATGGGGCCCTCCCACGTCTTGAGGTCACGGCTCTTATAAGCCACAACGCCACCATAGAATTTGCCATTCTCGCTCACTCCTGATGAAGCGTACATATAATACACGCCCTCCTTCTCAACAGGCATAATATAAGGGTCGCGGATGTTGATATCATCCAGCGTGTAGGTTTTGGGTTGCGCAAAGGCCATACCCACCATAGCCACAGATGTGGCCACAAAAAGAGATAATTTTTTAAGCATATATTTTAAGTTTAGTTAGACTCTTCTTATTTATTTCTTATTGGGCTCAATCAGTATATTATAAAATCGTTCATCCTTATCGACACACGCAACAGCCTGAACACAAGCGTTGGGGTTACGGATAGTCAAAGGCTCTGCATTACGGTAATTACGCATACGACAACCATACAACGATACGGTAAGATGCTTATCGCCATCAATACATAGGAAATCATCGGAATAACCATCGGCACTCAAAGCGCCATTCAAACCAGAGAAGGCCTCGACATTGGAGATTGCGGTATGCCCCTCGCCCTTAATAATTATGGGATGTATGGCATCAGCCGAGCCCTTAACATTTGCGATAATTGAGCCTTGCGCTATCTGCCAATTACGGTTGAATGTACCGCCACCAACCTTACAGATGCCGACTGTTACACAATCGAGATTAAAATTGGTCAGTTGGCCATAGGTATGCTCGCCGAGATAGATACCACCGTGAACACCAAACGTAAAGACATCCATCATCTGGGCGTTATCGGTATGGTTGATAGTATAAGAATATGTACCACGAG
Organism: Alistipes sp.; assembly: GCA_017399485.1. Taxonomy (GTDB): domain Bacteria; phylum Bacteroidota; class Bacteroidia; order Bacteroidales; family Rikenellaceae; genus Alistipes. The sequence continues at coordinate 33,170 of JAFQCA010000023.1, read as the reverse complement.
CAACAACCGAATCAATGACTTCGCGTGAGAATGTGCGCCCAAAAAGTCGCATATTGGCTGGATTAACGTGACAATGCAACACGCGCGGGATATCGTAACAGAAATCAATACGGATAAACTCACCGCTCAAAGGATAACCATAGCAATGTTCGAATAGAATCTGCTCACAAATATTATCGCCACGTCCATTGAAGTCCATTGCCATATACTCGCCATAAAAGGTAAGCGAAGAGAGTGTAACTCCCTGTACCGATTTATGTTGGCTCATCTGGATGGTGGGAGGATAAGCAATTATCTTATCGGGGTCGGTATGCGACTGCTCTGGATACCAGAACTGTATTCCGCGCACTTGAGTAGATGATTCGACAGTAAGGAATGGAGCCGACGAATCGGTAATAATGAACAGCGAGCCGACAGGTCGGTCTGCTTTGGGGTCTTTTGTTCCACGTCCCGTAGGGCCGTGCGCTCCGACAAGTGACACATTTTGCTTCAACACGACACCCGCCGCCACAGGATAACCACCCTCAACGGGCTCAACATAGAGTGCAGCCCCGCGTTCAGCGGCCCAATCAATGGCGCGTTGCAGATTATCTCGATTTACATCGGGAGCGTTGTCTGGCTTAACATCAAACTGCTGAATACTTGGAGCAACAACGTTCTGCGCACTAATCAAACAGAGAGGGGCAAGGAGTAGAATTGATAGCAATAAAATAGTTTTGCGAATCATATCTAATTATCTTTAAAGTTAAAATAATCAACTATATTGCGAGCGCGGGCAAGGCCTACAACTTCGGCAAGTTCTTCAACAGAGGCGACTCGGACATTGGCCACAGTCTTAAAGCGTTTGAGAAGGGCATTAAGGCTCTTTGTCCCAATACCGTCAATATGCTCCAACTCGCTCTTGATGAAAGCATTACTACGCTTTTGACGATGGAACGTTATACCAAAACGGTGGGCTTCGTCACGGATGTGACAAATCACCTTCAGAGGCTCGCCCTGACGACTTAGATAATATGGCATAGGGTCATTGGGATAGAATACCTCCTCGATACGTTTGGCGAGGCCGACAATAGGTACTCTATGTTCAATCCCCAATGCACACAACACCTCATAGGCACTTGAGAGTTGGCCCTTACCGCCATCGACAATAATAAGGTCAGGCAATTCGGCTCCCTCCTCTATCAGACGCGAATAACGGCGAAAAACTATCTCGCGCATCGAAGCAAAATCATCAGGGCCAACAACCGTCTTGACATTAAAATGGCGATACTCCTTGCGCGAGGGCTTACCGTCACGGAATACGACACACGACGCAACGGGATTTGTACCCTGCAGATTGGAGTTATCGAAGCACTCAATATGGCGGGGCTGGTGGTCAAGATGCAACTCACGCTGCATAGCCGCCATCAAACGCTCGGTATGACGTTCAGGATTCTTGATTTCGAGATTTTTCATCTGCTCGGCACGATAGATACGGGCGCTCTTCAACGAAAACTCCAGCAAATCGGCCTTCTCACCTCGCTTGGGAATAGTGAAAACCACCTTATCGAACAACAACGCCGAGGAGGGCATAAATGGGACTATCACCTCACGCGAGAGGTCTTTTGATATATTTTCGACAATATATTGTATAGCCGCCGAAAGCAGGTCTTCACGGGTAGAATCGACTCCCGTAGTCAGACGCACCGTATGCAGAGCCACAATAGAGCCGTGGCGCAGACGAATAAAATTACAATAGGCCACATCGTCATCTTCCAGCAGTGAGAAGATATCGCAATCGACAATCTTGGCGCTGACAATAACCGAACGACTCTGATAATTTTCCAATGCCTCCAAACGTTGTTTGAAGCGTTGCGCAGCCTCAAAACGCAACTCATCGGCTGCAAGTTGCATATTCTCCTCCAGATAGTGTTTTACGGGGCGCAGGTCGCCGCGCAAAATATTCTTGACCATCTCGGTCAATGAGGCATAATCCTCCTCGCTTTGCGCGCCCACACAAGGGCCTTTACAGTTGCCGAGATGATATTGCAAGCAGACTCCGTACTTACCTCGCGCGATGGCCTGCTGCGAGAGATTGAGTTTACAAGTACGAAGCGGTATAACCTCGCGGATAAACTCCAAAACGGAGCGTTGCATCGAGATTGAGCCATAAGGACCAAAATAAAGCGACCCATCGTGACGCAGTTGGCGGGTAGATTCGACACGAGGGAACGGCTCCTTACGCATAATTATCCACGGATAGGTCTTGTCATCCTTGAGCAGGATATTATATCGTGGCTGATTAGCCTTAATGAGCGAGTTCTCCAGCAGCAATGCATCCTGCTCGCTCCCGACAACAATATGCTCGATGGCATAGATGTTTTTGACCAAAACACGCACCTTAGCCGAATGCTCCTTACTCTGCACAAAATAGGAACTAACGCGCTTGCGTAACGACTTTGCCTTACCCACATAGATTATTTTACCGTCGCGGTCCAAAAACTTATAGACCCCGGGCAAAAGCGGCAGGGCTGCCACCTGCTCTTTGAGTAATTCGATGCGGTTGCTCATAACGCAAAGATAACACAATTTTCGATTTTTGCATCACTCTCCCACTACGACTTCATCAACTCGGCAGTCGTGCGGCTCTGTAGGCAGAGAATCAAGCAGTTGATGCGAATAGCAAACGCCTACGGTATAAGCCCGAAACCCCTCACGCGAAAGATAGCAATCATAAAAGCCCTTTCCACGTCCCAAACGTTCACCTCGACGGGTGAAAGCAACGGCAGGAACGACCATTAAATCAATCGCTTCGGCAGGACAAGGGGCATCACCCTGCGGCTCGTTGATGCCATAGGCCCCGACCTCCATCTCCGCTTTACGATAGGGATAAAACTCCATTGTAGGCTTGTCCGCCTTGATATCAACACGCGGCAGCACCACAAGGCATTGATTTTGCTCCACCAAATATTCAATGGCAGGAGTTATGTCCACCTCGTCGGGCAAAGGCGAAAAGAGAGCAACAACGGATGGCTTACGGCTTAAGATAAGTTCCTTTAGCGACTCGACAACCTTATCACTTTGGACATTCAACTCCTCTCGCGAAAGGCCCTGCGTGGCTCGTTTGATGCTTTGGCGGATGCTTTTTTTAGTCATACCTTATAATTATTTAGCATATTGCATATAAATTCATTGGCGAATTTATTGTTATTGTGCAAACATTTGTTATCTTTGCAATAAATTTGAAAAACAATATTCACAAACAAAAATAAACAAAATCTTTGTATTATGAGCTGTTTTTTATGCAATTCATCTCTTGGAAAGAAGTTAGTGATGAGTGTAACAGGTTGTTGCCTTGTTCTCTTCCTTCTCTTCCATATGTCAATGAACCTCGTGGCTCTCATTAGCCCCGAAGGTTACAACGCAATTTGTGCATTTTTGGGTGCAAATTGGTATGCTGTCGTAGCCACTGTGGGTTTGGCTGCTTTTGTAGTGCTTCACTTTGTGTATGCACTTATTCTTACAATCAACAACTATCGTGCTCGCGGTACACAGCGTTACGCAGTTACTGCTAACGAGCCCGGTGTTGAGTGGGCTTCAAAGAATATGCTCGTATTGGGTGTAATCGTTGTGTTGGGCCTCGGTTTGCACTTGGTACACTTCTGGTCAAAGATGATGCTCGTAGAGTTGATGGGACAGCACCAGAACGCTTTGGGCCTGGACCCCACAAACGGTGCTGTTTTGGTAGCCTACACATTCTCGAAGTGGTACAACGTAGTACTCTACATCGTATGGTTGGCTGCTTTGTGGTTGCACTTGAACCACGGTGTATGGTCTATGTTCCAGACTGTAGGTTGGGCTAACGACACTTGGTATCCCCGTTTGAAGTGTGCAGCGAAGGTTGTTTCGACACTCATAATCTTGGGCTTTATGGCTGTTGTAGTTGCATTCTTCGTATGCAGTCTTTGCGGTGCTTGCCCCGCAGCAGGATGTGCAGGTTGTGGCGCTTGCCATTAATCAACTTTCAAATTTAGAACAATTAAAAACAAATAGATATGGCTTTAAAGTTAGATTCTAAAACTCCCGCTGGCGAGTTGTCTCAAAAGTGGAGCAACCATAAGGCGGCAATCAAAGTTGTAAGCCCCGCAAACAAGCGCAAACTCGACATCATCATCGTAGGTACAGGTCTGGGTGGTGCATCGGCTGCTGCTTCTCTCGGTGAGTTGGGTTACAACGTAAAGGTTTTCTGCATTCAGGACTCTCCACGCCGTGCTCACTCTATCGCAGCACAGGGTGGTATCAATGCAGCAAAGAACTATCAGAACGATAACGACTCGGTATATCGTCTTTTCTACGATACTATCAAGGGTGGTGACTATCGTGCTCGTGAGGCTAACGTATATCGTTTGGCTGAGGTTTCAAACCTCATTATTGACCAGTGCGTAGCACAGGGTGTACCTTTCGCTCGTGAGTACGGCGGTCTGTTGGCAAACCGTTCATTCGGTGGTGCTCAGGTATCACGTACATTCTATGCTCGTGGCCAGACCGGTCAGCAGTTGTTGCTCGGCGCATACGCTGCATTGAACAAGGAGATTGCTGCAGGTTCGGTAAAGAGTTATCCCCGTCACGAGATGTTGGATATCGTTGTTGAGGATGGCGAGGCTAAGGGTATCATCGCTCGTAACTTGGTAACAGGTGAGATTGAGCGTCACGGTGCTCACGCCGTAGTTATCGCTACAGGTGGTTACGGTAACGTATTCTTCCTCTCAACAAATGCTATGGGCTCTAACGGCTCGGCTGCATTCCAGTGCTACCGCAAGGGTGCAGGTTTTGCAAACCCCTGCTTTACTCAGATTCACCCCACTTGTATTCCTATCCACGGAACTCAGCAGTCGAAGTTGACTTTGATGTCAGAGTCATTGCGTAACGATGGTCGTATCTGGGTACCAAAGAAGTTGGAGGATGTTGAGGCTATCCGCAAGGGTACAAAGAAGCCTTCAGATATCGCCGAGGAGGACCGCGACTACTACTTGGAGCGTCGCTACCCCGCTTTCGGTAACTTGGTACCGCGTGACGTTGCATCTCGCGCCGCTAAGGAGCGTTGCGATGCTGGTTACGGTGTAAATGAGACAGGTTTGGCTGTATTCCTCGATTTCAAGACCGCTATCGAGCGTTTGGGTGAGGATATTATCAAGCAGCGTTACGGTAACTTGTTCGATATGTACGAGGAGATTACTGACGTGAGCCCCTACAAGGAGCCTATGCAGATTTTCCCCGCCGTTCACTATACAATGGGTGGTATTTGGGTTGACTACAACCTGATGACTACTATCCCTGGTTTGTACGCTATTGGTGAGGCTAACTTCTCAGACCACGGTGCTAACCGCTTGGGTGCATCGGCTTTGATGCAGGGATTGGCTGACGGCTACTTCGTATTGCCTTACACTATCGGTGACTACCTCTCAAAGAAGATTCAGGCTCCGAAGGTAAGCACAGCAACTCCCGCATTTGACGAGGCTGAGAAGGCTGTTAAGGAGAAGATTAAGAAGTTGTTCGCTATCAAGGGTAACCAATCGGTTGACGACATACACAAGCGTTTGGGCCACATTATGTGGGACAACGTAGGTATGGCTCGTACAAAGGAGTCTTTGGAGAAGGCTATCAAGGAGATTCAGGCTTTGCGTAATGAGTTCTGGTCAGATTTGAAGTTGGTAGGTACTGCTGATTCTTTCAACGTAGAGTTGGAGAAGGCTTTGCGCTTGGCTGATTACCTCGAACTCGGTGAGTTGATGGCTCGTGATGCATTGAACCGTGAGGAGTCTTGCGGTGGTCACTTCCGCTCGGAGCACCAGACTGAGGATGGCGAGGCTTTGCGTCACGACGACAAGTTCGCTTATGCTGCTGTTTGGGAGTATAAGGGTATGGACCAGGAGCCCGAACTCACAAAGGAGGTACTCGACTACGAGTTTGTACACCGCGCACAGCGTAACTACAAAGACTAATTTTGGCGTTAAACTTTAATAACAGAAAACAATGAATTTTACATTAAAGATATGGCGTCAAAAGGACGCTAAATCGAAGGGAGCGTTCGAGACTTATGAAGTTAAGAACATCTCTGCCGACACTTCATTCTTGGAGATGCTCGACATCTTGAACAATGATTTGGTACACGCAGGTAAGGAGCCCGTAGCATTTGACCACGACTGCCGCGAGGGTATTTGCGGTATGTGTTCATTGCACATCGATGGCCACGCTCACGGACCGGCTCAGGCTGTAACTACTTGCCAGATGTATATGCGTAAGTTCAAGGACGGCGCAACTATCACAATCGAGCCGTGGCGTTCGGCTGCCTTCCCTGTAATCAAGGACTTGGTGGTTAATCGTGGCGCATACGATGAGATTTTGCAGGCTGGTGGTTTCGTATCAGTTCGTACAAATTCAGTACCCGATGGTAACGCTATTCCCATTCCTAAGGCTGACGCCGACGAGTCAATGGATGCAGCGGCTTGTGTAGGTTGTGGTGCTTGTGCCGCTACTTGCAAGAACGGCTCTGCTATGTTGTTCGTTGCGGCTCGCGTATCATCACTCGCTAAGTTGCCTCAGGGCCGTGTAGAGGGTGCTCGTCGTGCAAAGGCTATGGTTGCCAAGATGGATGAGTTGGGATTCGGTAACTGTACTAATACAGGTGCTTGTCAGGCTGAGTGCCCCAAGCAGATTTCGATTGCCCACATTGCTCGCCTCAACCGCGAGTTCTTGGCTGCAAAGTTGCAGGACTAATTAAGGGTTATACCTTATATATAATTAATACCCATCTCCCGCTTGAGGAGATGGGTATTTTTGTAGGGTATCTTTTTGGATATTTTACAAACCAGGATATTAGTCTATATCGAAAGGCTCGTATGACATCCAATCAATCTCGACCTCGTAGGGATACTTGGGTTTCTCGAGTGATTTAGGATTGGTATGTACGGGCCAATTATTGGTATGCCAGAAGTTCAGCAGATAGCGAGTCTTGTTATCGGGGATACCCGTAAAGTTAGGTGTTGAGCCCTGATAATCCCACAACACAATACGCTCCTCGGTCTCGGGATGCAGAATCCACCACACAAGGCGGTCGGGGTACCAATCAAAGCCATAGGTATAGAAACGTTTTGCGGCGTTATAGCCTTCGATTACGGGAACTGTTTCGGGCTGATTCTGCAAACCCGTAAGGTTATTGTTACCACGACCATCGGCTCCGGGGCGATAAATGCACTCATAGATAGTTCCCTTCGCCAGATTGATAATACGTCCTATGCGCTGGAGATTATTCGATTTTCCTGTCCAAGTTCCTATGTAAACAATTTCTGGGTCAGCGATGAGCCACTCCCAATCAATCTCGCTCAGGCCCTTTTCGCGCTCCATATTATATGTAAAATAACCTACAACTGCGCCGACATTGGGTTGTACCGATGTAACGTCGGGAATACGTATGCGTGCCGAGTATCTGCCATAAGAGGTGTAATGCTTACTGCAAATTTCGGGGCCGCGTCCCGCTCCAGCAGGGTCGGTAGGGTCAAAACGCAACATCATCACCTTGGTATCCTTCTCAACGAAAGATGAAGTGGCGGGGATATAGCGCATCTGGGTGCTTGTTCTTCTTGCGCCTCCATTCTGATTAAAGTACTCGGAAGTCGGCTTATTGAAGTGCTCAATAAATTTCTTATGGAATTTTGGGGCTTGCTGTGATTTCTTCTCTTGAGCATTCAAATCGACGCTCGCAACAAGACAAGCGGCACATAAAAATAATGACGCAATAATCTTTGTTTTCATACACATAAAATTTAGAGGTTTTTAAGACTTGTTTTACAAAGATATAAAATATTTTATAGGATATACAAGTATATAGATATAAAACAATCGAGGCTGCCCCGAAAGGACAGCCTCGACTCGTATTATTTGGTTTGTTGTGATTACAACTTCGGACCAGCGGCAACCAATGACTTACCCTCGTCGTTACCTGTGAACTTAGCGAAGTTCTTGATGAAACGACCTGCCAAATCCTCTGCCTTAACCTGCCACTCTGATGCGTTAGCATAAGTGTCGCGGGGGTCAAGGATTGCGGGGTCTACACCGGGCAATGCTGTGGGAACCTTGAAGTCGAAGATAGGAATCTGCTTTGTCTCTGCCTTATCGATTGAGCCATCCAAGATAGCGTCGATGATACCACGAGTATCCTTGATAGAGATACGCTTACCTGTACCATTCCAACCTGTATTTACGAGGTAGGCAGTAGCACCTGAAGCCTGCATCTTCTTAACCAACTCCTCACCATACTTTGTGGGGTGCAATGAAAGGAATGCAGCACCGAAGCAAGCAGAGAATGTAGGAGTAGGCTCTGTAATACCACGCTCTGTACCAGCCAACTTAGCAGTAAAGCCAGAGAGGAAGTAATACTTAGTCTGCTCGGGAGTCAAGATAGATACGGGAGGCAATACACCGAATGCATCTGCAGAAAGGAAGATAACCTTCTTTGCTGCGGGAGCCTTAGATACGCCCTTAACGATGTTGTCGATGTGGTAGATAGGATATGAAACACGTGTGTTCTCAGTAACTGACTTGTCGTTGAAGTCAATCTTACCTGTAGCCTCATCAACAGTTACGTTCTCCAACAAAGCGTTGCGGCGGATAGCGTTCCAGATATCGGGCTCGTTCTCCTTTGAAAGGTTGATAACCTTTGCATAGCAACCACCCTCGAAGTTGAATACGCCCTCGTCGTCCCAACCGTGCTCGTCATCACCAATCAACTGGCGCTTGGGGTCAGTTGAAAGAGTTGTCTTACCTGTACCTGAAAGACCGAAGAAGATAGCAGTCTCACCCTTCTCGTTAGTATTAGCAGAGCAGTGCATTGAAGCGATGCCCTTCAAAGGAAGCAAGTAGTTCATATAAGAGAACATACCCTTCTTCATCTCACCACCATACCAAGTGTTGATGATAACCTGCATCTTCTCTGTAAGGTTGAACACTACGGCTGTCTCAGAGTTAAGACCCAACTCCTTGTAGTTCTCAACCTTTGCCTTTGATGCGTTCAACACTACGAAATCGGGCTCACCGTAAACCTCCAACTCAGCGTCAGTAGGACGGATGAACATATTCTTAACGAAGTGTGCCTGCCAAGCAACCTCCATAATGAAGCGAATCTTCAAACGGCTATTCTCGTTAGCACCACAGAAAGTATCAACAACATAGAGTTTCTTGTTTGAGAGTTCCTTTGAAGCCAACTCCTTCAACTCTGCCCAAGCCTTCTGTGTTACAGGCTTATTATCGTTCTTGTACTCGTCTGAAGTCCACCAGATAGTATCCTTTGAAGTCTCATCCATTACGAAGAACTTGTCCTTAGGAGAACGACCTGTATAAACACCTGTCATTACGTTAACAGCGTCCATCTCAGTCAAAACGCCCTTGTCGAAACCTGTCAAACCGGGCTTAGTCTCCTCGCGGAACAACTCATCGTAAGAGGGGTTGTAAACAACCTCTGTAGTACCGGTGATACCGTACTTTGTCAAATCAATTTTTGCCATAATTTATTAGATATATTAGTTAAACTACTTCTTCAATTATCTGTCTGCCTTATCTGTCGAGAAATAAGATATAACATTACTCTACTCTACCCTCGCCTTAGGCTCTTTCCACAATAGTTGCCCGTTCATCTCACAAAAGCACTATCGAAAAGCCCTTATTTCAGCGGTACAAATTTAATTAAACTAATTGATTTGTGAAAACAATAACATTAAAATTTTTCAAAAAAATTAATTTTTATTGCCGTTTTTACTTATTGTGCGGATTATCAGCATTTTACAAAACATATATTTCTATCAAATTATTGTGCGAATTAGGCCCAATACTCAGTAAATTTATTCTTTATAATCTACATAAGTCGTGCCCATAACAGGCGAAAGGATTATTTATCTTTTTATTATATAAATCGGTAAAGACCACGCGGTTGCTAATGACAATTAATTTTCATATATTTGTATGTTTTGCATCAAGCATCGCATCAAATGATTAGTTTTATGGCTGGAATATATTTTCATATCCCGTTTTGTAAACGCATTTGCGCCTACTGCGATTTCTATCGCTCTGCCGAGTTAAAATATATGGACTCGGTAATAGAGGCTATGCACGGCGAATTGGAGGAGCAGGCAACATACCTTAACGACAAGCAGATACGGACAATATATTTTGGAGGAGGAACACCATCATTACTTCCACCAAGCGAACTGCAACATCTCATTGACCACGCTGCTAAGTTATATGATTGTAGCGAGGTCAGCGAGGTGACTGTCGAGGCAAATCCCGACGATATTACAGCAGAATATGTAAAGGAACTGCGCCACACAAATATCAACAGAGTCAGTCTTGGCGTGCAGTCTTTCGACGACAAGGAGTTGCGTTTTATGAATCGCCGTCACACTGCAGAGGAGGCTTCACAGGCGGTAAAACGCCTACAGGATGCAGGAATCGGGAATATTACGATAGACCTAATCTTCGGCGTTGATGGATTTGGAGAAGATGTGTTGGAGCGTTCAATCCAGACAGCACTATCGCTTGGCGTACAACACATTTCGGCATATCATTTGACAATCGAGTGCGCAACCGCTTTCTACAGACGTGTACAACGAGGTGAGATGAAAGAGGTGGACGAGGAGTGTAGTGAACGTGAATACGCAATTATCGAGAAACGCCTATGCGATGCGGGATTTGAGCATTACGAAGTATCGAACTATGCACTCAAGGGATTCCGCTCACAACACAACTCTTCGTATTGGAGTGGAGCCGAATATTTAGGCATAGGTCCAGGGGCTCATTCATTCAATGGTACGGAGCGTCATTGGTCGGTACAAAGCCTATCGGATTACGCCTTAAAGCGCGAATATGAGAGCGAAATATTAACCGACAAAGAGCGTTATAATGAGTATGTGATGACCTCGTTAAGACGTTGCGAAGGAGTTGATACTCAATACATAAAAGAACGTTTCGGGATGCAACAATACGACAAGGTAATCAGCGATGCACAACGCTGGATTGCAAATGGAGATTTGGTGCTTGACGGTAGCAGACTAAAAATACCGACAAGCCGATTTTTGGTATCGGATGCGGTGATTGAATCGTTTTTCGAAGCATAATTAATAAAAAATATTAAATTATTGTTAAATTATTTTATAAAATACCTTTTGCGCACTATTAATGTGCTGAAATATAAATATAAAGTATTATCTTTGCAGCGCATTTCTGCCGTTTGGGGAACAAATATTTAGATGCAGCGCATTGTGCGATGCATTTTTGTTGATTAACAACCAAATCGAATAATAGAGTAAGTAGATAATTTTAATATAGAATTTATGAGTAACACGAATCAGATGCCCAACTATTTGTTTGAAGTTAGTTGGGAGGTATGTAACAAGATTGGCGGCATTCACACCGTCATTGCCACAAAGGCACTTACGGTCTCTAAGAAAATGGGTGACAACTATATAACTGTCGGTCCCGACCTTATGCTGGAGGGTGAGAATCCTGAATTTGAGGCTGACGATACATTGATGGCCACTTGGCGTGAAAGCCTCTACGAAGAGGGTATTCGCGCTCGAATTGGACGTTGGAAAGTTGCTGGCAACCCCATCGCTATTTTGATTGACTTCAAGTCGTTAATCTCACAGAAGGATGAGGTTTTGAAACATATGTGGGAGGATTATCACGTTGATTCAATCTCTGGCCAGTGGGATTATGTTGAGCCTGTATTGTTCGGTTATGCAGCAGGTATTGTCATCAAGTCTTACGTAGAGAACTTCTGTACATCAGCCGAGAAGGTAGTGGCTCACTTCCACGAGTGGATGACTGCATCGGGCGGCTTGTACTTGCGTAAGCACTCGCCTTACGTGGCAACATTGTTTACAACACACGCGACAGTTGCAGGTCGTTGCATCGCCGGCAATGGTCTTTCGTTGTATTCTGACCTTCATAAGTTCAATGCCGACGATTTGGCTCGCCGTTTCAATGTGACTGCAAAGCACTCAATCGAGAAGATGGCCGCTTTGTATCACGATGCATTCCTTACGGTAAGCGACATCACCGCCAACGAGTGCAAGTATCTACTTGGTCGCGAGGTTACAAACATCACTCCCAACGGTTTCGAGAACGACTTCGTTTGGAAGGCTGATGAGTTTGAGGCAAAGCGTAAGGAGGCACGCGCTGCAATGATTAATGTAGCAGAGGTATGTCTGGGTCACAAGTTTGAGAAGGAGCCCCTGATTATCGGCACAAGTGGTCGCTACGAGTTCCACAACAAAGGCCTCGACATCTTTATGGAGTCGTTGAAGCGTTTGGCGGCTTGTTCACTGGATAGAGAGATTCTGGCATATATCACTGTACCCGCAGCAAACAATGGTCCTCGTGCCGACGTGGTAAATCACTTGACCGATGCTACACAGCCTATCAACGATAAGTTGTGGAAGCACTCGACTCATTACCTTGACAACACTCAATGGGACCCCATCTCACAATCAATGCGTGGCAGTATCTTGGAGCGTGAGGATTCAAAGGTGAAGGTTATCTTCGTGCCATCATACCTGAACTCAGCAGATGGCGTATTCAACAAGAACTATTATGAGATGTTGGTGGGTATGGACATTACGGCTTATCCGTCATATTACGAGCCTTGGGGATACACTCCGCTGGAGTCAATCGCATTCTCTGTACCGACTATCACATCGAACCTTTCAGGTTTCGGTCTTTGGGCTGTAAAGCAGGCCGACCACAAGGCTGTGGAGGTAATTCGTCGTGACGACAATAACGATGCATACGCCATCGAGCAGTTGGTTAGCGCAACATTGCGTTTTATGCAACTTTCGCCCGCCGAGGTTGAGGAGGTACGCACTGCGGCTTGCGAAATGTCGAAGAAAGCACTTTGGGAGAATTTCTTCAAGTACTATGAGCGTGCTTACGCTGAGGCGTTGGAGAACTCTGTTGCCCGCACAAACAACACAGCTGCCGAGGATGGCGGTTCATTCACCGAGCAGATTAACTTCGTACGTCAGCAACTTACATCAAACAAGCCCTCTTGGCACCGTATGATGGTTGAGAAACGCTTGCCTTCACGTTTGGCTGCACTTGAGACAATCTCTCGCAACTTGTGGTGGAGTTGGACACAGGATGCACGCGATTTGTTCGAGAGCATCGACCCCGCATTGTGGAATAAAGTGGACCGTAACCCCATCGCTCTTATAGACAAGTTGCCTATCGAGCGCATCAACGAGTTGGAAAAGGACAAGCAGTTCCTCGCACGTCTGGATAATGTAGCGGCTCAACTTGAGGCTTATATGACAGAGAAGCCCGATGGCAAGAGCGCAAAGATTGCATACTTCTCGATGGAGTATGGTTTGCACTCTTCACTCAAGATTTACTCCGGAGGTTTGGGTATCTTGGCAGGTGACTACCTGAAGGAGGCATCGGATAAGAATGTGCCGATGGTGGCTGTAGGTTTGTTATACCGCTACGGATATTTCACACAGCAACTCTCTTCACAGGGTAGCCAGGTTGCTACATACGAGGCACAGAACTTTGCGAAGTTGCCTATCTCGCCCGTTCGTGATGAGGCCGGTAACTGGATTACTATTCAGATAGCATTGCCGGGCCGTACATTGTCGGCTCGTGTATGGAAGTGTCAGGTAGGTCGTACAGACCTCTTGTTGCTCGATACCGATTATGAGGCAAACCGCGACGAGGACCGTCAGATTACATACTACCTCTACGGTGGCGATTGGGAGAACCGCTTGAAGCAGGAGTTGTTGTTGGGCGTCGGTGGTATCCGCGCATTGCAGAAGATGGGTATCAAGCAGGAGGTTTACCACTGCAACGAGGGCCACGCTGCATTCATCGGCTTGGAGCGCATCCGCACTCTTATTGCCAAGAAGCGTTTGTCATTCTCTGAGGCTTTGGAGGTTGTTCGTTCGTCATCGCTTTTTACGACACATACACCCGTGCCTGCAGGTCACGATGCATTCCCAGAGTCGATGATGCGCCAATATATGTCACACTACCCCGATGTATTGGGAATCACCTGGGAGCAGTTCATCAACTTGGGTAAGACAAACCCCAACGATATGAATGAGCGTTTCTCGATGTCGGTATTGGCTTGTAACCTTTCACAGGAGGTTAATGGCGTATCGTGGTTGCACGGCGAGGTATCGAAGGAGATTTTGGGCAATATGTGGCCCGGCTACTTCAAGAACGAGTTGCACATCGGTTACGTTACAAACGGTGTTCACTTCCCGACTTGGGTAGCATCAAACTTGCGTCGTTTGTATGAGCGTTACTTCCCCAATGGATTCAACTCTCACGTTTATAACATTCCCGAGTGGCAGGGTGTTCACAAGATTGACGATGCCGAGTTGTGGAAGGAGCGTATGACACTCAAGAATCGCCTTATCAACCACATCCGTCAGCGTTACAGTGACCCCTCACAGGTACGTTTCGATTCACCGCGTCAGATGGTACAGATTGCAGAGCGTATCCGCCCCGATGTATTGACTATCGGTTTTGCTCGTCGTTTTGCGACTTACAAGCGTGCGCACCTCTTGTTCACCAACTTGGAGCGTTTGTCTGCTTTGGTAAACAACAAGGAGCGCCCCGTGCAGTTCATCTTCGCAGGTAAGGCTCACCCGCACGATATACCCGGTCAGGATTTGATTAAGCGTATCGTTGAGGTATCGAAGATGCCTGAGTTCTTGGGTAAGATTATATTCTTGCAGAATTACGATATGGAGTTGGCTCGCCGTATGGTTCAGGGCGTTGATGTATGGTTGAATACTCCGACACGTCCGTTGGAGGCTTCAGGTACTTCTGGCGAGAAGTGTGTTATGAATGGTGTTATGCAGTTCTCGGTACTCGACGGCTGGTGGGTAGAGGGCTACAAGGAGGGCGCCGGTTGGATGCTTCCTATGGAGCGCTCGTTCACAGACCAGAACTTCCAGAATGAGTTGGATGCCGAGATGATTTACAACACTATCGAGGACCAAATCGTACCTTTATATTATGACCGTGGCGAGGACGGCGTCCCCCACAACTGGGTTAAGGCTGTTAAGAAGTGTGTTGCCGACATCGCATCGAACTTTACAATGAACCGTCAGTTGGTAGATTACGAGGAGCGTTTCTACAACAAGTTGGCTAAGCGTAAGGCCGAAATGGTAGAGAACAACTACCGCGAGGCTCGTGAGATTGCCGCTTGGAAACGCAAGGTATCGGCTGCGTGGGACGATGTCAAGATTCTGAATGTTCAGCGTGTAGAGTTGGACAACGAGGCAATATTCGTCGATAAGAAGTACCTCTATGAGGTGACTCTGGATGTAGCATCTTTGCGCTCGGAAGAT
Organism: Alistipes sp.; assembly: GCA_017399485.1. Lineage (GTDB taxonomy): Bacteria > Bacteroidota > Bacteroidia > Bacteroidales > Rikenellaceae > Alistipes. The sequence goes on along the minus strand of JAFQCA010000023.1, from coordinate 17,787 downwards.
TTGGGCGTAGAGTTGGTTGTAGCAAAGCAGATTGAGGCTGGCGAGGCTGTCAATGTAGTTGCTACCAAGCCTCTTGAGATAAAGAGCATCAATGGCAACGAGGTTACATTCGCCATCGATTACACACCTGCCCGTACAGGTACATTCGACGTTGCATTGCGTATATATCCCAAGAATGACCGCTTGCCACACCGTATGGACTTTGCGTTGGTTAAGTGGGCCTAAATTTTATGAAATGACGATTAATCGGGCGGTTTGACTGCCCGATTAATTGGCCATAAATGATAATATTGTGATTTTTTGAGCAATATATGCAATTTATGGCAACAAAAAGTTGGCGAGATGCTAATTTTTTATTAACTTTACTGAAAATAAATAATTTTTCAAAAACTTTAATATGTCGGCACTAACATTTGATAAGAGTGAGTTAGGTAATTTGGAGTATTCGCTTCAGCGCGAAATGCTTGCAACGGACCGTAAGGGCGGTTATATGAGTACTACTATCGTATGTTGCAATACTCGAAAATACCACGGATTGATGGTTGCTCCCATTGATGAGACCGACGAGGCTTATGTATTACTTTCGTCGCTTGATGAGACAATCATTCAGCACGACCAGTCGTTCAATTTGGCATTGCACCGCTATAAGGGTGTATATGAGCCTCGTGGCCATAAATACATTACCGATTTTCAGTACACTCCGACACCTACAATCACATATCGTGTAGGTGGAGTTATCTTGCGAAAGGAGTTGTTGTGGATTCACAAGCGTACTCAATTGATGATTCGTTATACACTTGTCGATGCCCACTCTGATACTACGTTGCGCTTGCGCCCATTCTTTGCATTCCGTAACAAACACTCGTTGTCGAAGGCTAATGTCGAGGCTAACGGACGCTCGTATCCTATTGCCGGCGGAGTGAAGTGCAAACTCTATGAGGGTTACCCCTGGTTGTATCTTCAGACTGACAAGGCCGATGCAGAGTTCGTGGCTGCACCCGACTGGTATTACGGTTTTGAGTATCCCGAAGAGATTAAGCGCGGATATGACGGCTATGAGGATTTGCTCACTACGGGTTACTTTGAGATGTCAATCAAGAAGGGTGAGAGCATTATCTTCTCGGCTGCAACCGACGAGATGGCAACAGGAAAGACCATCACCGAGATTTACGAGGCATCGTTGGCACGTCGTACTCACAAGATTGACTTCTTGAGTTGCTTGCATCACTCGGCTCGCCAATTTATCGTACGTCGTCCAGGTGGTCGCACTGAGATGATTGCAGGTTATCCGTGGTATGGCACAGTAGGCCGCGATACATTTATCGCTCTTCCCGGCATCGTACTGGAGCAGAAATATAAGGAGGACTGCTTGGATGTTTTGGATACTATGGTAGCCAAGATGCACGAGGGAGATTTTGCTGATTCGGCTTCGGCCTGGGTAGCAGCAGATGCTCCATTGTGGTTCTTCTGGACATTGCAGAATCTGGAGAAACATATAACTGCCAAGAAATTATGGGAGCGTTACGGCGAGGCTATGAAATCTGTCCTAGAGGCTTACCGTCGCGGCTTTGGCGAGAGAGTCAAGTTGCACGACAACGGTTTAATTTGGGCAGCAGCCGAAGGCGAGGCCTTGACGTGGATGAATACCAAAGTCGATGGCAAACCCGTAGCGCAGCGCGCAGGCTATGCTGTGGAGATTCAGGCTTTGTGGTATAATGCAGTATCATATACATTGGCTTTGGCACGCAAGATGAAAGATAAAGAGTTCGTTGAGCGTTGGGCTGATATGCCGGCCAAGACCAAAAAGACATTTATATCAAAATTCTGGCTCGATGAGGGCTATTTGGCAGATTATGTGAATGATTATGAGACCAACGATTTCCGTCGTTCAAATATGTTAATCGCTTGCAGTTTGGATTATACAATGTTGAGCGAGGAGCAGACGATAGATGTGCTGAGTGTAGTGCGCCAGCACCTTATCACTCCGCGCGGTGTTCGTTCACTCTCTCCGCGTAATCCTTTCTACGAGCCTTCGTATGCCGAGGACCAGCGTTCACAAGATTTGGCAAGCCGCAATGGTTCGATATGGGTTTGGCCGTTGATGATGTATGTCAAGGTAGGTTTCGCTATCGCAGGCGAGCGTTTCTTGGCCGATGCCGAGGAGATACTCGCATCATTTAACGACGAGATTCAAACGGCTTGTATCGGCTCTATAAGCGAGTGCTTCGAGGGTGACCCTCCATTCCGCGCGCGCGGTTGCTTGTCACAGGCAACAAGTGTCGGCGGTCTGCTCTATATCAGCGACCTTATTGGCGAGTGGAAAAAGAAGGCGACAAAGAAGTGCAAAGCAGAGCAGAAGGTCGCAGAAGAGCCCGTTAAGGCTAAAAGAAGTTGTGGGAACAAGAAGAAATAATAAAAAGATAATAGGATGAGAGTATTAATGTTTGGCTGGGAGTTCCCGCCTCATATTGCCGGTGGCTTGGGTACGGCTTGTTACGGTATGACCCGAGGCTTGGCGCGCAACGATGTAGAGGTTATCTTCGTGATGCCTAAAGCGTCGGGCGACGAGGACGAGAGATTTGTCAAGGTTGTCAATGCCAGCGACGTCGAGGCTCGTTACAGCAATTCGACAATCGAGGGCGCAGACGATATTATGCGCAAGATTTCGTTCATCCATATTGATTCTAATATGGTTCCTTATATCTCTCCTGAAGAGTGGGATACCTATCGCGAGGAGTACGAGCGTACGGGTAAGAAGTTCTGGGAGAGAGAGGGTGATAGTTGGACACAACGTTATACCTTCTCAGGTAAGTATGGAGCCAATTTGATGGAAGAGGTTGCCCGCTATGCCGTTGTTGCAGCCGAGGTGGCTCGTCAGTTGGAGGGCCAATTCGATGTCATCCACGCACACGATTGGCTGACATATTTCGCAGGTATCGCCGCTAAGCGAGTATCAGGCAAGCCGTTGGTTGTACATATGCACGCAACGTCATTTGACCGCTCGTCAAGCGATAATATCGACACACGAGTTTACGAGATTGAACGTGCTGGTATGGCCGCAGCCGATAGAGTTATTGCTGTATCGAATCTGACTCGTAATATCGTTATCGAGAAGTATAACATCCCCGCCGAGAAGGTTGTAACGGTGCACAATGCTGTACGTTTTGCCGAGAAGGAGAATGAGTTGCCGAAGCGTGGCGTTGAAGATAAAATCATTACATTCCTGGGACGTATTACATTCCAGAAGGGTCCCGACTACTTCGTAGAGGCCGCTGCAAAGGTGCTGAAGCGTGTTCCTAACGTGCGTTTCGTGATGGCAGGTTCGGGCGATATGATGAACCACGTCATTCGACGCGTTGCACGCTTGGGGATTGCTGACCGTTTCCACTTTACGGGATTCTTGAAGGGTGACGACGTGCATAAGATGTTCCAATTATCGGATGTATATATTATGCCTTCGGTATCGGAGCCGTTTGGCATCTCGCCTCTGGAGGCTATGCGAGCAAATGTGCCATCGATTATATCGAAGCAGAGTGGTGTGGCCGAAGTCTTGGACTATGCCGTTAAGGTTGATTACTGGGATGTGGATGCTATGGCAGATGCAATTTACGGCTTTGTGAAGTATCCTGCCTTGGCCAAGATGTTCTCAGAGAAGGGCCTTGAGGAGGTTACAGGTTTGAAGTGGAACAGCGCAGCCGCAAAAATTAAGGCAGTCTACGAGGATGCCATCAATGAAGTAGCAAAATAAAAATAAGATAATATAGATATGAAAACAGTTTGCTTATATTTTCAGGTGCATCAACCGTGGCGTTTGAAGGTGTATCGTTTCTTCAACATCGGTAAGGACCACAATTATTTGGACGATTTCACCAATCGTGCCATTATGCAGAAGGTTGCTCGTCAGTGCTATCTGCCGATGAACGCTCTTTTGCTTAAGTTAATCAAGGAGAATAAGGGTGCTTTCAAGTGTTCGTTTTCTATCACGGGTTCAGCCGTTGAGCAGTTCCGCGCATACGCTCCCGAAGTGTTGGATTCGTTCCGCGCATTGGCAGAGACAGGTTGTGTAGAGTTCTTGGCCGAGACTTACTCTCACTCTTTGGCAGCCCTCTCTTCAAAGGAGGACTTCGTAGAGCAGGTTAAGTTGCACTCAAAGATGATTAAGGAGGAGTTCGGCAAGAAGCCTGTAGCATTCCGCAACACAGAGTTAATCTACTCTGACGCTATCGGTGAGATGGTATCGGAATTGGGATTCAAGACTATCTTGGCCGAGGGTGCAAAGCACGTTATGGGTTGGAAGTCGCCTAACTTCATCTACACAAACTCTATTGACAACCGTTTGCGAGTTCTTTTACGTAACTACAAACTATCGGACGATATTGCTTTCCGCTTCTCAAATCAGGGCTGGGACCAGTATCCTTTGACAGCGGAGAAGTTTGCTCAGTGGGTAAGCGAGGAGAACGGTGAGGTTATCAACTTGTTTATGGATTATGAGACCTTTGGTGAGCACCAGAAGGCTACAACAGGTATCTTCGACTTTGTTAAGGCTCTGCCTAAGGCTATCTTGAAGCAGCCGGAGGTATGCTTTGCTACAGTCAGCGAGGCTGCAAAGGCTTATCAGCCTGTAGGCGTATTGCACTGTCCGCACGTTATGTCGTGGGCTGATGAGGAGCGCGATGTAACTGCGTGGTTGGGTAACGAGTTGCAGAATGAGGCATTCTCAAAGTTGTATGCTTTGAAGGATAAGGTTAAGTCGTTGAAGAATGCTGATTTCGAATATGTATGGAACTTTATGCAGACATCGGACCACTTCTACTATATGGCAACAAAGTGGTTGTCGGATGGTGACGTACACTCATACTTCAACCCCTATGGCTCATCTTATGAGGCGTTTATTAACTATATGAACGTTTTGTCGGACTTCGAGATTGAGGTTGAGAAGGCTCTTGCAGCGAAGAAATCTCGTAAGAAGGAGACGGCTTCGGCATAAATCCGAGCAAAATAATTTAGAGTGGCTGGCAGCGACAATTTGTCTGTCAGCCACTTTTTGTGTATATTTGTCTCTATAAAATTTACAACTATGAAACGAAGTGAGTTTTTGCGATTGTGTGGTGGCGCATTGCTACTAACACAACTGCCAAAGCCTTTGATAGCAAAGGTAAACGCAGGAGCGGAGGCTGGCAATGCAGCCGAAGGGCCATCATCACTGAAGGATATACGTAAGATAACGATAAATGTAGGTGCGACAAAACCATTCTCGGCACTACACATATCAGATACCCACCTGACGCGTGTCGATGAACGTGACAACGAACGCAAGAAGAGACTCTCGCTTAGCCGCCAGCGTGTATTTCCGTGGGCCGAGCACTACTTTGATGCGGCGATACGCTATGCGCGGGAGCGTGATTTGATGATGTTACATACAGGAGATTTGATAGATTTCGTAAGTGATGCCAATCTGGATTTTGTGGCAATGCAGTTGGGTGTAGGAGATTGGTTTGCATCGGCAGGCAATCACGAATATTCGCAATATGTGGGCGAGGCGAAGGAGGATGCCGCATATAAGGCCCAAAGTTTTGACAAGGTACAGCGCGCATATCCCAACGACTTGAAGGTGGCATCTCGAGTTATTAACGGGGTTAATTTTGTAGCCCTTGATAATGTATATTATAACGTTACTTCCGAGCAGCACGAACTGATGCGACGTGAAGTGGAGAAGGGGTTGCCTATTGTCCTCCTGTGTCACGTACCGTTCTACACTCCAAAACATTGCGCCGATGTGCTAAAGGGAAATAATGGCTTGGCGGGATATGTGACGGGAGCGCCGTTAGAGATAACTCGCACCTACCAGACCAACCCTTCGCTACCAGCCGATGAGCAGTGGCGCAACCGCTCGGTGCAGCAACACTCTGATGAGCCTACATTGGAGTTCATCGCGTGGCTCAAGCAGCAGCCCTTGCTGAAAGCGATTCTGTGTGGTCACTGCCACCACTTCTACGAAGAACAGTTCTCACCTACCGCCACACAATATATAGTCGGAGCGGGTTACAATGGTGCGGCCTACGAAGTGGAGTTCAGATAAAACTAAATGGCTGTTCAACAAGTTTATTGAACAGCCATTTATGTTAGGATGTGTATCCTGCGCTATACAGTCATAATCTCCTTCTCCTTAGCCTCCATCAAAGAGTCAAGTTGCTTAGAGTACTTCTCCAACAACTTTTGAGCCTGTGTCTCGCCATCTTTAGCCTCATCCTCAGGCATACCCTCCTTTTGAGCCTTCTTAAATGCCTCAACGGCATCACGGCGCGCATTACGCAGACTGATACGGGCATTCTCGCCGACACCCTTAACCTGCTTTACCAACTCCTTACGACGCTCCTCAGTAAGAGGGGGAATAGTAAGACGAATAGTCTCGCCATTGTTTGAAGGAGTAAGACCGATGTTTGAATCCAGAATAGCCTTCTCAATGGGGCGAATCATATTCTTATCCCACGGCTGAATCAAGATAGTTCGGGCATCGGGAACTGTAACACTCGCAACACCCGATACAGGAGTCTGTGAGCCATAGTAATCAACAAACACACTATTCAGCACATTTGTCGAGGCCTTACCTGCGCGGATATTCAAAAGTTCTTCGTCGAGATGCTCTACCGTACGTTTCATACGGTCAGTGGCACCATTAATAATTGTTTTAGTATCCATAGTAGTTTTTTATTATAAATTTCTCTCTATTATAAAAGTTGGGCTGATGAAGCAGGTCTATTTCAAGGCCTTATCAATGGCTGAAATCAACTCATTGAACTCCTTCTCGTCATAACCTACCGACAGATAGACTATTTTACCATCCTTGCCAATGAGGAAGTTACGAGGAATGTAGTTCGACGCAAAGAGTTTGAAGATACTCTGCTTGGGGTCCAGGCCCATAGGGAATGTATAACCAGCCTTCTCACGGAATGCCTCAACGGTGGCCTTCTTCTCGCCACGTGAGATGGGCAAAAAGACAAAATCCTTGCCTTTGAAACGGTCTATAATCTCCTTCTGAACGTGTTTCAACTCCTCACGACAAGGAGGGCACCACGTAGCCCAGAAGTTTACCAATACCACCTTGCCCTTCAACTTCGAGAGCGTAATCTGCTTGCCATCGAGCATCTCTACGGTAAAATCGGCGGCCTTATCGCCCACCTTAACCAATGTTGTCTTGGCAATCTCGGCGGCCTGGTCTTGTGCTGATACATTATTAGGTATTACCGCAAACAACACAACGGCTGCGAGAAGGATATATGCCTTACGGCAGAAATTCTTGATATTCATATTACATACTTTTTATTAGTTTTCTATATTTAGTCGCACCTCGAAATTACTCCTTGCAAACCAACGTACCGATTGACTCGCCATTAAGAACCTTTGCCAAATTACCCTCGGTATCCATATCAAATACAATGATATCCAGACCGTTCTGCTTGCAGAGCGTAAAGGCTGTCATATCCATAACCTTGAGGTCGCGATTATAGACCTCGTCAAAGGTAATACGGTCAAACTTTGTGGCTGTCGGGTCCTTCTCCGGGTCGGCGGTATAGACTCCATCGACTCGAGTACCCTTGAACATTACCTCCGCTTCAATCTCTATACCACGCAGAGCCGATGCGGTATCGGTTGAGAAGTAAGGATTCGACGTTCCTCCACCGATAATAACCACATATCCTGCCTCAAGATACTCTATAGCCTTGGCCTTTGAGTAGTATTCGCCGATAGGCTCCATACGAATCGAAGTCAAGACCTTGGCCTTAACGCCATTATCCTCCAAAGCCGATTGCAGGGCCAACGAGTTGATTATCGTCGCCAACATACCCATCTGGTCACCCTTGACTCTGTCAAAGCCCTTCTTTGCACCTTGCAGGCCTCGGAATATATTACCGCCGCCAATAACTATGCCAATCTGCACGCCTGTCGAGACGGCTGCCTTAATCTGCTCGGCGTAAGAGTGCAATACCGCTGTCGAAAGACCATATTTCTGCTCTCCTTGTAGCGACTCTCCGCTCAACTTAAGAAGTATTCTGTTATATCCCATAGTTCAAAATATTATTTATCTCTTGCGAAGATAAGAAAAAATCTTGTTATATCATACATCAACAAAATTTTAATCACACTTTTTGCGAATTATATGCAATCTTGATAAGTAAAAATACCTATTTTTGATTATGGTCGGGGCTTTTATACTTCTCATTAGGCTATTGATAGCCTTTTTTTAGTATCTTTGCTCTATAATTTTCATCAATTTATGCGTATCTGTACACCAGCATTAGTTATAGTTTGCATATCGGTGCTATTATGCCTTGGCGGATGTGACACCAAAACAGAGGTTGCGAAACGTCTGGAGAGTGTGCCCGACCTTGTTGCATATTGGGATTTTGCCGATGAGAATTATCTGGTGGCAAAGGGTATTACATCACCCGCTCTTCGGGCCGAGTGCGATGCTATGCCGACGCTTATCGAAGAGGGTCCGTTGTCGGGCCGTTCACTCCATTTTGACGGCAATGATTTTCTATATATCCCCTATGCTGAAACGGGTGCGCTAAATGTCAAAAGCGGGAGTGTAACCGTCGTGGCGTGGATAAAGTGGGATGCCGTACAGAGTTTTATAGGCGGTATGTGGAACGAATATGCAGATGGAGGTAAGCGCCAATATGGTTTGTTTGTAGGATTACCACACTACAATGGAGCACACCAAGTGTGTGGTCATATATCAAAAACAGGAAAACCTACCCCACCCTTCCCATACTCGATAGATTATTCGGCCAGCAAGCAGATTGTACCGCGAAATGAGTGGTGTGCGGTAGCCTTTACCTATGACGGTGAGTACATCCGTTCATACTTTAATGGTGAATTCGAGGCTCGTGAGGAGGAACTTATCAACCACACAAAAGGTTTTGAGGGTTATCCTGATGGGCTACGACAGGTGAAGAATCCTTACTACTTCCCCGATGGCATAGGCGACAACGGCTCGGATTTTACCGTAGGTGCTGTCTTTGTGGACAATCGCATAGGCAACTACTTCAAAGGAGAGATTAGAGGCTTGGCCGTTTATGACCGTGCGCTATCGGCTGAAGAGGTTAAATATGTCAGTTGGTGGGATAAAAATTTGTCAAAACGGAATTAAATGTGTTTCTTTGTATAGCAAAAAACTAATAACTCAATAAATATAAACTATTATGGTAGATATTTTCGAAAGATTAGAGAAGAATACCGGTGGCCCGATTGGTCAATATATGCAGTTGGTACACGGTTACTTTGCATTCCCGAAATTGGAGGGTGAGTTGGGCCCTCATATGCGTTTCCGCGGCAAGGAGATGCTTAACTGGAGTTTGAACAACTATCTCGGATTGGCTAACCACCCCGAAGTGCGCGAGGCAGATGCTGCAGGTGCAAAGGAGTTTGGTATGGCAGCCCCGATGGGTGCTCGTATGATGAGTGGTCAGACAAAGTACCACGAGCAGTTGGAGCGCGAATTGGCAGAGTTCGTAGGTAAGGAGGATGCTTTCCTTTTGAACTTCGGTTATCAGGGTATGATTTCTATTATCGACTGCTTGCTCTCACCTCGTGACGTTGTGGTTTACGATGCTGAGTGCCACGCTTGTATCATCGACGGTTTGCGTATGCACAAGGGCAAGCGATTCGTATATGCTCACAATAACGAGGAGTCATTGCGTTTGCAGTTGCAGCACGCTACCGACTTGGCAGAGTCACAGCGCGGTGGTGTATTGGTAATCACTGAGGGTGTATTCGGAATGAAGGGTGACTTGGGCTTCTTGGATGTTATCGTTAAGGCTAAGAAGGATTTCAACTTCCGTCTGTTGGTTGACGATGCTCACGGTTTTGGTACTATGGGTCCTGGTGGTCGCGGTACTGCGGCACACTTTGGCGTTGTCGATGGCGTGGATGTATTGTTCAACACCTTTGCAAAGTCAATGGCCGGTATCGGTGCATTCGTGAGCGGTCCACGTTGGTTGATTAACCTGTTCCGCTACAATATGCGTTCACAGTTGTACGCTAAGTCGTTGCCTATGCCTATGGTTATCGGCGCCTTGAAGCGTTTGGACCTCATCCGCAACCACCCCGAATATCAGGAGAAGTTGTGGGAGATTACTCGTGCCATCCAGAATGGTTTCAAGGAGAACGGCTTTGAGATTGGCGTTACACAGTCACCTGTAACACCCGTCTATATGAAGGGCGGTAACGAGGAGGGTACTAACCTTATCGTTGATTTGCGCGAGAACTATGGTATCTTCTGCTCGATTGTAATCTACCCCGTAATCCCGAAGGGCGAGATTATCTTGCGTATCATCCCCACAGCAGCACACACTATGGAGGATGTTGAGCGCACTATCGAGGCATTTAAGGCTGTACGCGAGAAGTTCGATGCAGGTTACTACGCATCGATGCCTATCCCGCAGAAGGCTGACCCCGAGTTTAAGGTGAGATAAGCGTAATAATTAGGCATAACGCAGCAAGCGTGAGCCGAGAAATAATCAACTCCGTAACTTCACAATGCAGTTACGGAGTTTTTTTTGTGCGGAAAAAATTGTTTGCTTCCCTCCGACAAATAAAAGTACGATTTTTGCAATAGCGTATAAAAAAACGATTATGAAACATACGCTAAAAATTCGTGCTTTGCTTTTATTGCTTACTATTTTGTTTACGCTGTGCGCACTGACGGGACGATGCGCTATGAAGGGCGATATTGACCGCAGCGTTGTGCCATCACTCGATTTACACAATTTTATGGGCCGTTGGTATGAGGTGGCTCGCTTCGACCACAGTTTCGAGCGAGGGATGAGTAACGTGACTGCCGAATATATTCTACAACCTGACGGAAAGGTGCGTGTCATCAACCGCGGAGTACGCGACGGCAAACAGGTGGAGGCCATCGGTAAGGCAAAGACCACAGCAGAGGCTGGGCGATTGCGGGTGTCGTTCTTTATGTTTTTCTACTCGGATTACAACATTCTGGAGATGGGGCAAAATGGCGAGTGGGCCCTGATTGGAAGTCGCTCACCGAAATATTTATGGATTCTATCGCGCAAGCCCAAGATGAGCAATGAGGTCATAAACCACATTCTGCAATTGGCTCGCGAAAGAGGTTACGACACATCGAAGTTAATATTCGATGCTAATTACGTCGAGTAATTTTTGTACGATATATGACGTTGTCGCGATTCTTGCGGGGCGTGTGGAACGAGATATAGAGATAACCGCGATGAGTGGCTACCCCTTCGGGCTCCAAGCCTATATCCGACAAATCGAGATTCATCAGTTTCTTGCCGTTTACGACATTTGAGGCGTGCAGACGAAGCACTCCACGCGAAGGCACTCCGTCGGGCAGGAAGATTACGTCTTTATAGATATGGCTACCTTGAGGTATTGCAATATCCCCCGCGGGGATACTACCTAAAGCATCCTCTGCTTGCAGATGCACCTCGCCTTCAGCATCAGAATCGGCCAAGCGCGGCAACGGGAACCACTTGAGCCAGCGTAACGTCCCAATGGTACAATACAGATATATACGTTTACGGGCGGCATCAACCGCCCAATCGCAAGGGCCTGTAATCTCCTCGCCATCGTAAAATATCTTCTGGACAAGACGCGCACCCTCTGTCGTAATATCGTTTACATAGCAGGCTCTCTCGCCTCGGCACTCTGTAACGTAGAAGAGAGGGAATTGCGACTTTCGGCTATAACGCTCTACGCCAAACGAGGCATTATTGCAGTGCCCCGTATTGCCGTCCAGAATGAATGTATTGACAAAACGATTTCGCTTAAGGTCGATAATGACACATTGCCCCTTGTCGTGCATCGAGAAGGCATAGCGACCATAAATGGCAAATCCTTGTGTCGTACCGTTAATCTCTATGTGTTGTGGCAGAAGGTCATTGACATTAAGCAGACGCTCCAACTCCCCTACCAACTCCTCTTTAGGTTGCGCTATGGCAACGGCGGCTGTAAGGATAAGAAAAATCAGGATAATCGACCTCTTCATCGTAGTATCGACTTGATTTGTTGCTCGATGCCCGCTGCGTCATACCCACATAAGGCATAGAGTTGAGCAGGGGTACCGTGCTCGATAAACTTATCGTCTATACCCAACGTCTTGACCGCAATGTCGTAGCCGCTGTCATTAAAGAATTTCACGACGGCTTCGCCTACACCTCCACGCAGAACACCATCCTCGACGGTAATAACCTTACTGAATATACGACCTACCTCGTGGAGCAACTCCTCATCGAGAGGTTTTGCAAAGCGCAAATCGTAGTGAGCGATGGTTACACCATCAGCTAACTCTATATTCTTAATTGCCTCGTAGGCGAAAGAGGCTACAGGGCCAATGGTAAGAACTGCAACATCGTGGCCATCCTTTAATTTGCGGCCCTTACCTATGGGGATTTCCTTAAATGGTTCACCCTCCCACTTGACACCGACACCACAACCACGCGGATAGCGTATTGAATAAGGCGACGGGGTATTGACAGCCGAATAGAGCAGATTACGCAACTCCAACTCATCTGTCGGTGAGGCCACAATCATATTGGGGATACAACTGAAATATGCCAAATCGAAGGCTCCGTGATGCGTTGCGCCATCCTCGCCGACCAAGCCGCCTCTGTCGAGACAGAATGTGACAGGCAGATTCTGCAATGCGACATCGTGTATCACATTATCATAGGCACGCTGCATAAACGAAGAGTATATATTACATACAGGATGCATACCGCCTGCCGCCAAACCTGCCGAAAACGTCACAGCGTGACCTTCGGCAATACCGACATCGAAACATCTGTCGGGCATCTCCTGCATCATAATATTCATCGAGCAACCCGACGGCATAGCGGGAGTAATACCGACAATCGTAGAGTTCTTGCAAGCCAACTCAACCAGCGTCTTGCCAAATACATCCTGATAACGAGCCGCAGAATCCTTCGATGGAATACGCTCACCCGTGTCGGGATTAAATCGGCCCGGAGCGTGCCATATAGATTGATTATCTTCAGCAGGGGTATAACCCTTACCCTTAATGGTCCTGACGTGGAGCAATTTGGGCTCATCAATATCCTTTAGAGCCATCAGCATACGCACCAACTCCTCGACATTATGGCCATCCAACTGACCAAAATATCGGAAATTAAGACTCTCAAAGAGGTTACTGTTTTTCAAGAGGCCCTGTTTGATAGCGTTTCCCACTCTTTGACAAAAGCGCAACAACGGTGGTATATGCGCAAAAACACTCCAAAGACGACGTTTGAAGGAGTTATACAGACGCGAAGTGGACATACGGGCCAGATAGTTATCCAACGCACCTGTCGCTCGGTCAATGGCCATCTCATTATCGTTAAAGATAACCAACAACTTACCCTTTTTCTTCTCTCCTGCGTTATTCAAGCCCTCGAAGGCCAAACCACCCGTCATAGCACCATCTCCGATGATGGCGACAACGTGATTATCCACGCCCTGCAACTCGGCAGCCTTAGCCAAACCATAGGCAGCAGATATCGAAGTCGAAGAGTGACCCGCACCGAATGCATCATATTGACTTTCGGCCATACGCGGAAAACCGCTTATACCCCCCATCTTCCTATTGGTCGGAAAGAGGTCGCGACGCTCGGTGATAATCTTATGCGCATAGGCCTGATGTCCTACGTCCCAAACAAGTTTATCAAACGGAGTATCATATACATAATGCAGGGCTACAGTCAACTCAATAGTACCCAAACTCGAGGCTAAATGTCCGGGATTTTTCGAACACTCCTCGATGATATATTGGCGCAGCTCGTTACAATATTGGGGCAGTTGCGATACCGCAAGTCTTTTGAGTTCGGCTGGCGAATTTACTCTGTATAATAGGTCGTAATCGATATGTTGCATAGTTTCCATTGAATACAAATATATGGAAATTATAACAATTATGCAAAAATAAGAATTAGTTTATACCTCCTTATGCCACCGAGCAGGGAATACCTAAGGCTTCCACCTGCTTGGCTATCAGGGTAAGTTCCTCGCGGCTAACCTTTTCCAGCGTTTTGCAAGGAGTATCACGGTCAAGCGAATAGACCATAACCTGTCGCGGGGCGGTATGCTTGACGCACTCCAACCACGCTGCAACCTCTTCAGCAGTAGTGTTGTCGATATGTTGGCCCTGATACTCTCCACGCAAGAACATCGTTTGCAGCGTGAACTGCCCACTGAATTGTTTCATTCGCTCAACCGTTGCAGCGACAGAGTAATTTGCTGCGGGATTATTCACAAGTCGAGCCGTAGCATCGAAGGCAGAGTCCAATTTCAGAATATTGTTATCCACTCTACGCAACGCACGGCAGACATCCTCACGATGAATCTGTGTAGCATTACTTAATACCGAGACTTTTGCCGAAGGACAGAGTTGGTCACGCAAAGAGATAGTATCATCGATAATCTGCTCAAAATCGGGGTGCATCGTAGGCTCTCCGTTGCCTGCAAATGTTATCACATCGGGCAAACGGCCTTCGTCACACATCCTGTTAAGCGTTGCGGCAAGCATATCCTTTACATCCTCGCGGCTATTAAAACGACGAGGTCCGACGTGGTCACCGTTCCATCCACACTCACAATATATACAGTCAAAACTACACAACTTTGACTCTACGGGAAGAAGATTCACGCCCAACGAAAGGCCCAAGCGGCGCGATTGAACAGGGCCGAAAATTATATTATTATATAGTGCAGTCATATTACTATTTTATTACGTTTACATCTTTGAACGTCGATACTCCTTTGGCGTCATACCGGTATGGCGCAAAAAATATTGACCAAAAAATGATGGATTGGGGAAATTAAGTTGGTCGGAAATCTGTTGCACGGTAAGATTTGTTGTTGCAAGTTTTGCCTTAGCATTGAGTATGGCCGAGCGGGTAATCCAATCCGATGCGCTACGTGATGACATCTGGCGTGTCACGATGGTCAAATATTTGGGCGATATACACAACTTGTCGGCATAATATTTCACCTCACGCGAAGTGGTTATATCGGTTGCCAACAGAGTCATAAATCGACGGAAAATCATATCTTGACGGGTACAAGGTTGTCGCTTGACGGGTATATCGCGCAGATAGATTCCCGCCAACTCGAAACACAGTAAGGTGAGCGTCAGCACATTTATCTGCTGATGATAAGGGTGTTGAGTACGCGAATCCTTGCGATGCATCATCTTGCAAATCTCCATAATGCTTTGCAACTCCTCGTCAGTGAGCACAACACACGGATTTTCGCGCATTGATATATGTATGGAGTTTGCTGACGGTATGTTGAGTTCGCGCAAAAAATCAATATCGATGGCAAGCGTATAACTCTCAAAACCCTCCTCCGTATCAAACGCTTGTATGATTGTTCCTGGGAATGCTACACACATTGTATTACGGCTCAAGTGATATTTATTCTCATTGATAATCACATCGCCTTCACCGCCCAAACAAATAAATATACCTCCTCGTCGTAGGGCGTGAGGCAGATTACCAGGATTTATCAGCGAATCGTATTCCGTACTATCAATATATGTAAAGAGTGCATTCTCCACGACGGTAGCACTCTTACCCCTGCTATTTGGCGATAACCTTCTACGTGGCATCATACTATTGGTTTTATTGTAGGCAAATATAAATAAAATTTGCGACAATGAACGTTTTTTAACGATTTCAGGTCAATAAACAAGCCATTTTAGGGTTAGATTGAACATTTCTATTAATTCGCAACTACCTTGAAAAGTTGTTTCGGCCTACTATTTGCACATCAATGTGTAAAACAGCAGTTAGTATGACAAGCCTAAAGACAAAATTTGCGACATTGGAGTTACGTAACCCAATAATCATAAGCAGTTGCGTACTTACATACAAACCCGAAAATAATCTCGCCTTCGAACAAGCGGGTGCCGCAGCCATTGTACTGAAGTCGCTTTTCGAAGAGAGCATCATCCGCGAAACAGACCATCTGCAAGAGGTGGGCGAACACGTAGAGGCAGCAGACTATATGCAGGGTTATCTGCGAGCCGAACATCTACGTGAGTATATTGATGTCATTCGCCAATCCAAACACTTATGCAGCATACCTATTATCGCCAGCATCTGTTGTCGCAGCGTTGGCGAATGGGTGGCGTTTGCTGAGGCCATAGAGCAAGCAGGGGCCGATGCGTTGGAGTTGAATGTGATGGGGCTCGCAACCTCACGCGACTACAGGGATGGAGATTACGAACAACGACATATCGCCATATTAGAGGCTATACGAAAGAGAATAACGATTCCTATTATTGTGAAATTAGGAGCCAACATAACCAATCCCGTAAGCGTGGCAGAACGCATTAAGGCGTATGGAGCAAATGGAGTGGTATTTTTTAATAGGCCTTACCAGATAGATATCGACATCGAACAGATGGAGTATTCATCCGCAAAAGTCGTTAGCCAACCTTCGGACTTGGTCAATCCTCTACGCTGGGTGGGCATTGCATCGGCTGCCGTTCAGGGTATATCTTTTGCTCTATCGGGCGGAGTGCATAGCGGAGCCGCCGTCGTAAAATCACTGCTTGCAGGGGCTACGGCAGTCGAAGTATGCAGTGCTATATATCGCAACGGCAACGGCTGGATAGCCTCAGCATTGGAGTTTATCGAAGAGTGGTGTCGTCGCCACAACTATCATAGCATAGAGGAGTTTCGCGCAATGATGAGCGCCAACGACGCAGAGAATGCAGACTCTTTGGAGAGAATGCAGTTTATGAGATACTTTGGCGGATGGAAGTAAGCCCCCACCCGCCAAAATAGTACAACTAAATTACTTGATATTTAATACATCCTTATTTTGGAATACAGTCTCTTGGGCTGTGCGTTGGATGTATTCAGCCTTTTCGCTCGCAAAACCTGCGGTGTAAGTGGTCTGATAGCGTTCGCCAAAAAGAACTGTATAGATAACATTTGCGGCAAGATAGGTACCTAATTTCGATGGGTGAGAACAATCGTGAATATAGAGTTGATAATCGGGACGTTCCTGACGTACACGCTGCCACGCCATACCTACGGGAGCGCATACAGCATTGTTCTGATAGGTCATCTCCAGATAGGTAGTTTTGATTCGCTCCTGCATCCCTTCGTAGGTATAGGCCAAAGGATAGTTCTCAATCTTGTGAGTTGTACCATATTTATGGCCCCACGTCATATAGAATATGGTCTTTGCATCGGGCGAGCCAACGTGTATAAGGCTATCCAGCGATTTGGCAGCAGGATATATATCGGCAATGACCGTTTCGGTCTGCTTGGCAGGGGCGCTACTCTGCTCCTGCAATATGACAAAATCCCACTTCTCGGATGTAAGCATCTCGCGCAACTTCTCATTATTGAGATGGCCCTTAAGGCGCTCGCCACCCTTTGTAACGCTCCTGACGGATAGTTTTTTCTTTTTCGTTTTGGCTATCTCATAGACCATTTGCGGAAGGTCGTTATAATAGGTGTAACTATTACCCACAAACAACAATCGTAGTGAGTCTTGTTTTGCTTCTTGAGCCATCACGGCACAAGGCATCAACATAAAAAGAAGAGCAATAATACGTTTCATAAGGCAATTTGTTTTAGTCCAATAACAAAGATACGAAGAACTTGCGTAAAAATGGCAGGATGAGGGTGAAATTTGATAAGTGGTTGGTACATATACCATTTTTGTGTTACCTCACCATATTGTTAAATTTGGCAGAAGGAGCCGTATATGGTGGGTATTAGAGAAAGAATT
>JAFQCA010000022.1 GCA_017399485.1 Alistipes sp. | reverse complement strand
CGAGGAATATTTGCGATGCGAATACCATTCACGTAAAACTTCAAAGCACGTTTATTAAACGAAATGGCAATGTGATTGAAATCACTCATATTAAATGCAACAGTTCCTTCTCCTTGACTTTCTTCACCTCCATTATGCCAACGCCAAGTAATTTCTCTCGGCACTCCCATTTCATTGTTCCCATTATACCAATATGCCTGAAAAACAACCTTGCCAGCCGCATCCACCAAATCAATGTTATAACGATTGTTCATTGAGACTTTATCATTTCCACCATAATAACAAGGCACATACAAATCAAATTCAATGGTAAACTCTTCCGGCAGATAATCTTTTTCCTTCATATATGGCATTATCAGAGTTTCTTCTCCCATATGGATAGCATTCTCTCCACCCACACTTACAACTTCGGCATTACCTTCTTTCAAATCCCACATCGAAGGGAATTCGCCCAACTTTTCGCCTACAAGCAAGTCCTCGAAAATAATTTCGTCACCCGGCACAAAATCGCTCTTGGCATAGGTCATTTCGAGAGATTGGGGTTTCTGCTTTTCGTTCTTTGCCACTGCATCGGCTTTGGGAGCCTCCTCGGTGGGGGCTGTCTCCTCTACCTCGGCTTCTACCTCGGCGGCCTTATCTTTATCCTTTTTACCCTTGAGGATATTGCCATCCATAATATCTTCAACGGCCTTTTCGGTCTTCTCCTCCGCCTTTTGTTGCACCTTGCGCTTGGCAGCATTCTCAACCGTCTTGCCCAACTGTTTGAGGAAACTTTGGGCCTCAACCTCTGTTACTCCACCCATCAGAAGAAGTAACGCAATTAAAACAAACCTTCTCATAACTGCTTAAATTGTGCCTTTTGCACCGAAAGGCTTTAAGTAAAAAAAAGAAAGCGTGGTGCTGAAAAACTTATTCTAATAGATAGGGTCGTAGGAATAACCTCAAGGATAAAATAAGCATCAGTCCCACGCCACAATCCATTGATGGATGTGACGCGGCAAAATGTCTGCCTATTCTCTCCCTATTTAGAATTTCCTACGTTCTATCTATGAGAATAAACTTACACTTTCCGTGTTTTAATATGTTATTACTACAAAAATAATAAATCAATTCGTCTCTTGCAAATGTTTATATGAAAAATATAGGAGCCGACGCAATGCCGACTCCTATATGAAATAAATATTTTGTTTAGTATTATTTCTTCTTATTTATAAATTTTTTCGCAAGCCAGCGACGTACGGGCTCATCGTAGAGTTTAAGACTTGCGTAAGCCAATACAACGCACGTTACGACTGTAAGAATCGAAACACCCATAGTCTCGCCAAATGTATAACGCTGATTCTTGATAAGCCAAGAGAAGAATAGATACATAATCGGGTACTGCACCAAGTATAACGGATAAGATATCTCTCCGAGGAAGTTGCTTATGCGTTTTGTAATCTTCGCCTCGGCACTTCCGCACGCACCCAACCATACAACTGCTGGCAGTATAAAGGCTACGCATATCACCTCATACAAGCAGTTGAGATTAATGCAACTCTGTGCGCTGATAAAGGGCCTGGTGAATAGGAAAATCAAGATAGCACTACACAACCAAAATGCACCCTTAATCTTGCGAGGCTTGAATGTGCGGGCCAAAAGCATACCAACCGTGAACGGGAACATCATACGCACCAATCCACCCCAGAAGTTTATGGTGTCCATAGTCCACCCTACTCCCATCATTCCATATCCTGCCATATCGTGTGTGAAAATCCACGCGTGAACGGCGCCAAGCACAACAGCCAACACGGCTAACAACTTGGTAGATAGGCGGCGGATAATCAGCGCGTACAAGATATTGCTGATATACTCAAAAAATAGCGACCACATTGAGCCGTTGAGCGGATACATCTCGCCATTACCTCTGACCTCATAACCAGCACCTGGCACTGCGGGAATCAAAAACATCGTGAGCAACATAGCCACCATAACCCAACTATATGGCGTTACCGCCCCACTCCATTGATGACGACCACCAATCAGGAATGTTACAACGCCTATAATTGTACCTATGATAATCATTGGATGCAGGCGAATAAGACGTCGCTTGAAGAAATCTCCGATGGTCATCTTGCCCCAACGGTCGTCGTAGGCATAACTGATAACGAATCCCGATAGGATAAAGAAGAAATCTACCGCAAGGAGTCCGTGGTTGATTGTGTCGATAACACCCTTGCCGCCGGCAAAGGCATATCCCTCGAAAATGTGATAGACTACGACGAGCAAGGCGGCCACTCCGCGCAAGCCGTCAAGCAGTTCGTAGTGAGGCTTGGTGTCGGCAAAATTAACCGACGGGGTCGTGTTTTTATTCATAATTCAAGTTTTGGTTTGATTCAAATATTAGGAAGTCCTTAAGGGTCGGTTTATAAACGCAACGTGCCTTCAACCAACTTGCCCATCGACCACACTCCGCATAACTCCAGCGATGAATCCATTAGAACAATATCAGCATCCTTGCCTCGTTCCAAAGAGCCTTTCCTGTCGTATATGCCCATAATACGCGCAGGAGTCTCGCTGGTCATACGTACTACATCCACAAACGGAATCTCGGCCTGTGTAACCGCAGTGCGGATAAGTCTATCCATTGTGGCTACGCTTCCTGCCAGAGCCGAACGGTCTTTTAGTTTGCATACACCATCCTCAATAATCACACGCGGGTCGAATGCCGAAGCATTATCTGCCGCCATAACAGCCAATGCGTCGGTTATAAGGCACATCCTCTCTGTTCCCTTGATTTTGTGTACATAGCGCAATATGGCGGGAGGAACGTGAATGCCGTCGGCGATAAGTTCAACGCTAATGTCATCGTAATATAGCAGACTCTCGATTGTGCCCTCGCACTTGTATTCGCCACGTTTGTGTACTCCTGTCATAGCATTATATAGATGTGTGGCGTGAGAATAACCTGCATCGCGAGCCGCTGTGATTGTATCGAAATCTGCTGCGGTATGCCCTACTGCCGCCATTACACCTCGTGATGTTATGTAACGGGCAAAATCCATTGCATTGGGAAGTTCGGGCGCAGCATCCCAACGCTTTATGCAGGATGTCTGCTCTAAGATAGGTACGTACTCGGACTTTTCAGGTATACGGACATATTCAGGCATTTGCGCTCCAGCCATATCGAGGTTAAAGTACGGGCCTTCGAGGTGTAAACCCATAATCGGACTGTTGTCTTCGGCCATTAGACGTTCGGTTGTCGCGGCAGCCTCCAATATCATCTCCTTGCTCGAAGCCGATAATTGTAGGATATATTGCTGTCGTGCCATAGCGTAGATGAGCATTAACGGCAGTGCGGAAAGCCTCTTCGTTGCCCTCCATAAAGTCGCGACCTCCGCCACCGTGTGCGTGAAGTTCTATACCTCCGGGTATGATGTACGCTCCTTTGGCATTTATAACCTCTGAGGGTGTGTTTGAGTCGCTGGGTAACTCGACGTTTTTGTCTGTGATTTCAAGAATTTTCCCATCGCAAAAAAATATCGCGCAGTTATTTTGTATGCCTTGATTGGTTAAAATCCTGCCATTTAGTATCTTAGTTAGCATTGTAGTTGTGTTAGTTAAGTTTGCGGGTATAAAATTAAGCATTTTTTTCTTAAAAAATTTGCATAATAATAAAAAACCGCCTATATTTGCACTCGCTTTAAGACACGAAGCATATAATAATGATGGTGCCATAGCTCAGTTGGT
>JAFQCA010000021.1 GCA_017399485.1 Alistipes sp. | reverse complement strand
CCCCTTCCTATCTGCCTCCTGTTATCAGACTCATTAGTCGAGGCAGGTAACGCGCTATGAGATAATAGAGTGTAAAGCCGATGCTCAACACTATCAGTGGGCATAGAAAATAGAGTCCCAAAATATCCATATCACTCTGTGGACCAAAGTATCGGAATGCAAGTTTTGTAGTCAGAGTCAGTGGCATACCGTGAAAGGCATACATAAAGAATCCTATACCGGCCAGGTGTGGCACAACTTTATATTTGTTGTTCTCTGCAAATAGTGCCGATAGCCCGATGGCTGTGATGATGCCTGCGGGTATTGCGGCGCGGTTTATATACCAATGCCACGATTCCGTGAGGAAATAAGTGTCTGCTACGCATAGTATGATATATATTATCGCGGCTGGCTGTAATAATCGCTTTGCGGAGACGACAAAGTTGTGTTTTGTAATGCCGAAATATGCTCCCACCGAGAAGAAGAGTAGGGTGGTTGAGTTTATCGCGTCAATTTTGGTGTTCCATCCTGCCAGCCACAATGCTCCGATAATAAGAATAAAGTATTGTTTCATCCCCCGTAACGCTAAATAGACGAGAGGCGATAATATCATTATAACCATCAAGTTGCGAATGAACCATAGTTGATAGCATATCGGGAAACCATCGTTAAGATTCCAAAATGCCTGCAAGAACTCCCTCAGCGAGTAGTCGCTAACGAGTTTGCGACTCTCCAAGACCAATCCTTTGGTAAATGGCTCCGAGAGAAGAAACATTGCCATTACAGCCATATTCCATAGTATGTATGGCAACAATACGGTGCGCGAGCGCTTCAAAAGTTTGTTTTTGTAGGCCTCGAGCGTGAATTCTCCTCCGTTACGGAAGAAAAAATATCCCGAAAATATAAAGAAACAGGGTACTGCTACGCGTGCCAGAATGTTTGATATAATATGAGATATCGCAGTGTAGATAGGGAATCCCTCTTCGGCTATATATGATGTGCCGATACGAGAGTGTATAAGCACTACGCCTATAATCAGAGGCAGACGCAAGAAACTAACGGTTTTTGATAGTAATTCGTTGTTGTTCATTGGGCAGTATAGCAGTGTGTTAGGTGTAATCTGCCCGTATGTTAATATAAAATACCATCAAAGGCACCTTGCTCGCAAGGTGTCATATGTATAATTAATATTAAAAAAACGAGTGAAAAACTCCACTCAAGGGCAGTTGTTTATTACAAATATAATGTAAAATCCTGTATATGCAAAATTTGGGGATGTGGTTTTGTGCAATTTTGTGCCAAAATACCTCAATTTTATTAAAAAAGAGTCGGCTTTGGTATTTGAATAGTTTAATTTTTACTAACGTCGGGGTGGTGAAAAACGATTTCGGATTTCGTGTTTTGAGTTTTGGATATATATTTTTTCATTATCTTTGTGCCAATCAAAATCAAAAGTTATGAAAGTAGGTCGCATACAGACTCTGAAGGTTAATCGTATATCCGATTATGGACTCTATCTTGCCGATGAGGAGGGCAATGAGGTATTGCTCCCCAATCGCTATGTGTCGTTGGATAATGCAGTGGGTGATGAATTGAGTGTATTCGTATATCACGATTCAGAGGACCGCTTGGTGGCTACAACCGAAACGCCGTTTATTACAGAGGGTAGTGTTGCCGCCCTTAAGGTTGTCGATAAGAGTATTCACGGCGCTTTCCTTGATTGGGGATTGACGGGCAAGGACCTCTTCCTGCCCAACCGTAATCAGCAGGGCGGTGTGTTGGCTGGTCATAGTTATGTGGTGTGGATGTATGTCGATAACATCACAGGTCGTTGTGTCGCCACGATGAAACTCAAGCCCTACATCGATAATGATGTCATCACCGTTGAGCCTCGTCAGGCCGTAAATATTTTGGTGGCCTCAGAAAGCCCCATTGGCTATCGTTGCATCATCAATTCGCGCCATTGGGGTATGTTGTATAAGAATCAGGTTTTTAAGCCCGTGTCTGTCGGTGACCGCCTTGATGGTTTTGTACGTCGTATTACAGACGACAATCGTATAGACCTTACGTTGCGTCGTGAGGGTTACGATGGGGTAGCCATATCGGCTGATACTCTTTTGAAACTCTTGCAGGATAATGGCGGGCAGTTACCTGTGTGCGATGACTCTTCACCTGAAGAGGTACACCGTTTGACGCAGATGAGTAAGAAAGTCTTTAAGCGTGCCGTTGGTATGTTGCTCAAGAGTGGCAAGATTGTCGCAGACGGACATAGCATAAAACTCAAATAGTAGTATTATGGCAAAACTTCATACCGCCGAGCGTGTATCCAATCGTGATGCATCCGATAATTTTGTTTTTCAGCGCTCGATATTGGCTTATTACAAGGCTGCCGAGATTGTCTCTGGCGATGTGCTGGAGATAGGTACGGGTGTAGGGTATGGCGTCGATGTTGTGGCGCCTGCCGCTTCGACATTCACTACTATCGACAAGAGCGTGCCTCAATTCGAAAATTCTCTGCCCGATAATACGACTTTTCGCCAGATGTCTGTTCCGCCACTCGCGTTTGCGGATGAGAGTTTCGATTATGTTATTTCGTTTCAGGTGATTGAACATATCGAGCAAGATGCGGAGTTTGTGCGTGAGGTGAGTCGTGTATTGCGCAAGGGTGGAAAGTTTATAGTCTCCACTCCCAATGCCCCGATGTCGCTTACGCGTAATCCGTGGCACGTCAGAGAGTATCGCATCGAGGAGTTGAAGGCTCTGCTCAATCGCTCTTTTTCTAAGGTAGAGTGTCTGGGTGTTGCGGGTAACGAGCGAGTTATGGAGTATTACGAGCAGAATCGCCGAGGTGTTGAGCGTATTACACGCTTCGATATCTTCGATTTCCAACACCGTCTTCCGCGCTGGATGTTGCAGATTCCTTATGATATTCTCAATCGCCTGAATCGCCGTCGCCTGCTTAGCGAGAATCAAGACCTGACGACCTCTATTGTGCGTGACGATTATAATATAGGCCCTGTTAATGAGCAGTGCTTCGACCTCTATTATATTGCAACAAAGTAGGGCGATTTCTGTTCCGCTTTTTAGGCGTAGCGTATGCCTTTGTAACGATGCGTACTTTCAAAAAAGTGTTGTATATGCTATAAAAAATGATAAAAATTGCAGATGAGTTTTTTTATCTGCAATTTTTTTTCTATCTTTATCAGTCGTCTTATTGTCGGGTACGACAAGCGATAAATAAACCATATTTGTAATCAATTACTTGAGTTTGCATCGATGGGCGAATATGCGATAGAGATAATCTTGATATTGTCGGGTGTTCTGGTTGGCGTTATCAATACGTTGGCCGGTGGCGGTGCTATTATCACGATGACACTCTTTACCGTTCTGGGCCTTCCTATCGGAGTCGCCAACGGTACTAATCGCATAGCCGTCATATTGCAGAATTTCACCTCATCGGTAGCCTTTATCCGCAAGCGAATGCTCGATATCAAGAGCGGTGTGAAGTTGGCCCTGCCGGCGGTTGTGGGAAATATCATTGGCTCGTTGGTCGCAACACATATCAGCGATACAATCTTTACAATCTGTATGGCTGTTGTTTTGACTGTTGTGCTTGTCTATATGATTTTTGACAATAGCCACCGTCATCCCCATATTCACGGAGGCCGTCCGCTCGATACCAAGTTTTACCACTATATATGGTTCTTGTTGTTGGGCTTTTATGGTGGCTACATCTATATTGGTCTTGGTTACGTCATTTTGGCTGTCACCATCTGGTCTATGAAGTTGGATATCATCACCGCTAACGTCATAAAGGGCTTTATTATATTTTTGGCCACTCCATTTTCGCTCATAATATTTATGATGAATGACCAAGTTGATTATGCCTACGGTTTGTGGCACGGTTTGGGTAATATTTTGGGTGCGATGCTGGCTTCGCATTTTGCAATGACGTGGGGCGTTAAATTTGTGCGTTGGTTTACGATGGCCATTTTGGTTGTCTGCTTTGCCGATTTGGTGGGCCTCATATCGTTGCACGATTGGTTACACGCCTTGTTGGATTTTTTCCATCAGGGGTGCGTTATTTGTTAATCGGATATTTTGAAGATGAAAATTTCCAAAGAGGATAAAATAGTTGTTACAGGAGCGCGTGTTCACAACCTTAAGGGTGTCGATGTCGAAATTCCGCGTTACTCGCTGGTTGTCGTTACGGGCCTTTCGGGTTCGGGTAAGTCTTCGCTTGCCTTCGATACCATCTATGCCGAAGGTCAGCGTCGTTATATGGAGACTCTCTCGACCTATGCCCGTCAGTTTGTCGGGACGATGGAGCGCCCCGATGTCGATAAGATAACAGGTCTGAGCCCCGTCGTCGCTATCGAGCAGAAAACGACTAATAAAAACCCTCGCTCGACGGTTGGTACCGTGACCGAAATCAACGACTTCTTGCGCCTGTTGTATGCTCGCGCGTCACGAGCCTACTCTCCTATAACCGATGAGGAGATGGTGCATTACTCCGATGAGCAGATTTGCGACCTTATTGTCGAGGGTTTCTCTGGCCGTAAGGTAGCCTTTATGGCTCCTATTGTCAAGGGCCGCAAAGGCCATTACCGCGAGTTGTTTGAGTCGTTGGCCAAGCGAGGCTATATATATGCCCGTATCGATGGCGAGATACGTGAGATTACATCGGGTATGAAACTTGACCGTTATAAGATTCATACCATCGAACTCGTCGTAGACCGTATGCGCGTGAGTGAAGATTTGCGAGAAAGGGTTATGGCATCGCTTAAGGAGTCTATGCGTCAGGGCAAAGGAACGATGGCTCTGTATGACTACGACACAGATGGTATGCGTTACTATTCTCGTCATTTGATGTGCCCATCGACAGGTGTCGCTTTTGATGACCCTGCACCTCACACTTTCTCATTCAACTCACCTCAAGGTGCTTGCCCCCGATGTAGTGGTTTAGGTGTAGAGGCTGTGTTCGATAGGGAAAAGATTATCCCCGATGCGAGTCGCTCATTGCGCGATGGTGCTATTGAACCTGTAGGAAAATATAAGAATAATAAACTCTTTGCTTTGCTTACTATGCTGGGCCATCGTTACGATTTTACGCTCGATGACCCCATAAGTTCTATCAGCGATGAGGGTATGAACGCCATATTATATGGCGACCCCAAACCTCTGACCGTCGATTTGTCGGAGTTTACCTCTATGTCGGGCCGAAGAATGATTCCCTGGGAGGGTATTGCCGAGTATGTTCAAACTGCAGATGACGAGGAGTCGAAGCGTGGCCAGAAGTGGCGTGAGCAGTTTATGGCTTACCGTGAGTGTAGCGTATGTGGTGGTACTCGCTTGAAGAAGGAGGCATTGCAATTCCGCATCGGAGGTAAAAATATCGCTGAGGTGTCGGCTATGTCGATTGAGGAGTTCTCGACGTGGATGCAGCATATAGAGGATTATCTCAACGATAAGGAGCGCAAGATAGCAGCCGAGATTATAAAAGAGATTCGTGAACGTTTGCACTTCCTGCTCGATGTCGGGTTGGGCTATTTATCGTTGAGCCGCTCGGCCCGCTCGTTGTCTGGTGGCGAGAGCCAGCGTATTCGTTTGGCAACGCAGATAGGCTCGAAATTGGTCAATGTGCTTTATATTCTTGATGAACCGAGTATTGGCCTTCATCAACGCGATAATTGCCGCTTGATTCGTACCCTGCAGGAGTTGCGCGATGCGGGTAACTCTGTAATTGTTGTCGAACACGATGAAGAGATGATGCGCTCGGCTGATTTTATCATCGATGTAGGGCCTAAGGCGGGCCGTCGAGGTGGTCAGATAGTCGCCGCAGGTACGTTGGACGATATCCTAAAGTCGGATACTATCACCGCAGATTATCTGTGTGGTCGTCGTAAAATCGAGATTCCTGCCACTCTGCGCGAAGGTACAGGGCAGTCCTTGACGGTGCGTGGCGCGCGAGGCAACAACCTGAAGGGTGTGGATGTGAGTTTCCCGTTAGGCAAGTTTATATGTGTCGCAGGAGTCAGTGGTTCGGGTAAATCTACATTGGTAAATGAGACTCTACGCCCAATCCTTAGCCGACATCTATATCGCTCTTACGACCAGCCGTTGGCTTATGATGCCATCGAAGGCTTGGAGCATATCGATAAGTTGGTTGTTGTGGACCAATCTCCCATAGGCCGCACTCCGCGTAGTAATCCTGCTACATACTCCAATGTATTCTCCGATATCCGAAAACTCTTTGAGGCTACACCCGATGCTCAGGTACGAGGTTTCAAGGCGGGCCGTTTTTCGTTCAATGTCAAGGGTGGCCGTTGCGAGGAGTGTCGTGGCGCGGGAGTGCAGACTATAGAGATGAACTTCCTCCCCGATGTCTATGTCCGTTGTAAGGCGTGTGGCGGTAACCGCTATAATCGAGAGACTTTGGAGGTAAAATATAAGGGAAAGAATATCAACGAGGTGTTGAATATGACTGTCAATCTCGCTGTCGATTTCTTTGCAAATATTCCCTCAATCTATCAGAAACTTAAGGCTATTCAAGACGTTGGCTTGGGTTATATCACTCTCGGTCAGCCTTGCACTACGCTGTCTGGTGGAGAGAGCCAGCGTATTAAGTTGGCCGCCGAGTTGTGTAAGAGCGATACGGGCCGAACATTGTATATTCTTGATGAGCCTACTACGGGCCTTCACTTCGAGGATGTGCGTCAGTTGCTGGCCGTGATTAATAAATTGGTCGATAGGGGCAATACTGCCATTGTTATTGAGCATAATCTCGATGTTATAAAGGTCGCTGACTATATAATCGACATAGGCCCTGAAGGTGGTGCTGGCGGTGGCCGTGTGATTGCGGCAGGTACGCCGCACGAGGTTGCCCAATGCGCGGAGAGTGCTACGGGCGAATTTTTACGCCGAATGGGTATTTAGGCAAGAATTTTGAAGTCGTTTCAGTCATAAAACATATTATGCTATGAAACGACTTCCTTTTATCTTTGTGTGCATCTTGTGTTGCACCTATTGTGGCCCTAATGTTCAGCAAGCCACAGCGCAGACCAATCAACATTACACTCATCTTACGCACGAGCAGCGTGTCGAGCGACGAGCCGAGCGTATGGCGGAGTATGAGAAATTTATCGATTCTCTGGTCCAATCGCGCAATTTTGAGTTTAATCCTCAGACCGTGCAGCAGTTACCTGCGGGCGGTACCACGCTCCTCTCTAATCCCACCTATACAGTGACGCTCTGGCGAGGCTCTGTTGATGTTTGCCTGCCATATTATGTGGGTTATGTGCCACCGTACCGCTATGTATTAATCAATACCGTTACGCCCAATATCACCGACTATCAGATTCATCAAACCTCCGAAGGTTGGAGCGTGGTGTTTAAGTGTCCTTTGTATGCTACGGGCGATTATACCTTTACGTTTGATATAAACTCCCGCCTTGGGGGTGCTACGCTCACAATATCCTATCCTTGGTATAGCCCCGTGCAGTATACAGGCACGTTATCAAAAATTTATTAGTCTGTTATTGTGAATCATTATGGCTAAATATATCTATGCGCTTTATGCGTCACTCATTGTAACAATGCTGATTGTTGTTGTGGCTTCGGCCCATAATATCATTGCCGGACAGAGGTCTGGCAATGATACTTTATCGTCGCGTCGCACAGCGCAACCCGTGCCGCAATTCTCGGTTACTCGTTCTGCGGTACCTCAGTTGAGTATAGTTCCCGTTCTTGGCTCCGATTATCACGTCGTTGATACTCTCACTAAAGATAATCGTTGTCAGAGTCCCTCTACGCGTGCCGAGCGACGAGCCTGCCGTGCCGAGGCCTTTGCATTTCATATCGACTCGCTTGTTGCCACGCGCTCATTTGCCTTTTATCCTACGACTATGCAGTCCTCTCCACGTGGCGAGTTGCGTAGCATCTACGCTCAATATTATTACATCTTTGTCAGTCCTGTTGATTTGGAGGTGCATCTGCCGATTGAGACGGGCATAACGCAATATGTCTCGATGCTTAATTTCGATACTGATACGGTTGATGAATTCCATACCACAAAGCATCTTTCGCAGTGGGTGATAACCTTCTCGGCCACCACACATCAGGATAAATATTATTTCAATATTTTGATTTCGACCATTACAGGTGAGACAGAGTTGCTGGTGCAGAGTTCTCAAGTTGCGATGCGATATCTGGGAACGATAGGCGACAGGATGAAGATTCGCCATATAGAAGAATAACACCGTTGCTCCTTTGGGGGCAACGGTGTTATTCTTAAACGTGTCGCTGTCTTATAAATCTACATTCTGCGAGTCAATCATCGTTGCGGGGTCTGTTCCCGGCATAATCAACTCATCGTCCTTGTAGCCGAATGTGCGCAGATAGTCGTTGAATTGCTTTACAATGTCGTCACGACGTGCAAATGCCGCCATATAATACAACTCCAGCAATGTGTCCATTCGCTGGTTTATTTGCGATGATACAAGGTCGGCCTTTACACCATCAAATTGCAGATAGTACTCGATATACTCGCGTAAAACGTTGAAATAATCAACCAACAACTTATCACCCTTCTCCATCTTGCCTAATGAGTAATAACCCTCGATGAAAGGCAACGTATTGCTGTCGCTATATCTGATTTTGGGTGATGGCAACACTTCCAAACCTCTGTCGAGCAGAGCCTCTGCCTCATCTTTTTTGCCCTCGACAATAAGTTGCTTGGCCACTCTTGCAAATCCCTCACGTGCCTTCGATGCACTCAGGTTGTATTGCGTAAAGTGGTCAGCCAGAACATCGGGGTCAGCCAAGTTGCCGAAACGGAACTTCTCCATAAGTAGCGGAGCCGCCCATTCGGTGTCAATGCGACCTATATCCCACGCCGATTGGTAGGGAGTATAGATTGGTACCAAACGGTATGAATAGCCGTCAAACTGCAGGTAATCAAGCAGGCCGAAGTCCTGTAAAATATAGACCTGAGTAAAGCATATCGGACGATTCCAATCGAAGTTGGCCAACAGGTCAAGCATCATCATTTCGCTCTTGTCCAAAGAACTCTTTTTGGCCGAAATGTTGATATATACCGTATCAACCATCTTGTCGCGGTCTTTTTCGCTCACGATACCCGATTTTATAGCATTCTCCTTGTTTACGGGTATCGCAATCTTACGAGCAGGCAAGTAATCCAGCAGACTGCCGTCTGTGAGTTGCAATTTTGTGCCTTGTTGCTCGCTCTCGATAAACGACATAATCTCCTTTATATCTACTATACGATTAACCTTTTCGCGTATGGGCAACAGGTCGTTCACGAAAGCATATTTGCTCGACGGCAACTTAAACGGTACGGGTGCAGCCTCGTTGGCGCGGGTCTTCATCTCGTCGATATACCACTCACCGCCCAGATAACTTGAATTCATAATTCTCACATCTGTGCGAACGCCATCCACCTCCTGATTAAACCACAAGGGGAATGTGTCGTTATCGCCATAGTTTATGATAATGGCATTTTTTGGTGTCGAATGCAGATAGTTCCAGCCAATATCTCTTGCCATTGTGCGGCCCGAACGGTCGTGGTCATCCCAGTTCTCTGCTGCGAGTATTGTCGGCACACACATACAAATCGCGGTGGCTGCTATTGCTGCTGTGCGGTTGTCGCGTTTTAGAATCCACATAGCCGCATCGCGCAGAGCCAATACGCCCAATCCAATCCATATACAGAAGGCATAGAACGAGCCGGCATAAACATAATCACGCTCTCGGGGCTCCGATGGGCAGGTGTTGAAATATACAACCAGCGCAATACCCATCATCACAAACAACCACATCACAACGATAAAGTTGCGTTGGTCGCGGTTGAGTTGATATATAAGTCCTATCAAACCCAATATGAAGGGCAGAAAGTAATATGTATTGCGGGCAGGGTTGTTGGCCATCTCGCTTGGTAAGTTGCTCTGCGGACCCAGATAAGCCTCATCCAAAGCGTCAATGCCCGACAGCCAATTTCCGTGCGCGATAGTCTCGCCCGAAGCCTGAATATCATCTTGGCGTCCCACAAAGTTCCACAGGAAGTAACGCCAATACATATAATTCAACTGATATGTAAAGAAGTAATAGAGGTTCTCTCCAAATGTGGGCTCCACGAAACTCTCACCCGTAGCCGCATCATATACAGTACGTCCGTAATCCAATACCTCGCCTGTCAATGCTCGGCCACTTTCGTCGCGCATAGTCTCGCCATATTCATCGCGCAAAACATCAACCTTTGTGCGGTATGCAGCCCACGGCTTATACTCAGCCTCGCCCTTGAAAGAGTTCCATAAGCGGGGGAAGAAGTGCATAAACTCCGCAGGGTACTTGTATCCCGACAAGGATGTAACTTTGTCGTAGCGCTTGGTGTCGGGGTTGTAGTAATACGATGTACTCTCCTCGTAGTCCTCGATGGGTGAAGAGTAGTAAGGACCATATAACAACGGGCGGTTACCATATTGGTCACGATTCAATACCGAGAGAAGCGCGTGAGGGTTGTTCGGGTTGTTGCTGTTCATCGGCGGATTTGCTGCAGCACGTATTGTTACCGTAGCATAAGATGAGAAGCCGATAAGTATCATCGTTGTCGATACCAAAATCAGATTCCAAATCTTCTTGCCGGCTTTGTGTGTGCGGAATATTCCGTAGAATAAAGCCGCAAACATCGCAAGTGCAAATAGCGTAATACCCAGATTAACGGGCAACCCCAATGTGTTTACGAAGAATAAATCCACCATAGCACCGATATATACGGTGTAAGGAATGATAATTCCGTTTATGAATCCCAAAATCGCCAACGCTACCAATGTCGCATATATACAACCTTTGAGCGTGATGTTTTTGTACTTGCGGAAGTAGTAGATAAATACCAACGCAGGAATTGTCAGCAAGTTCAAGATGTGAATACCTATCGACAAGCCCATAAGGTATGCAATCAGGATTATCCAACGAGTCGAATGTGGCTCATCGGCCTGCTCTTCCCATTTGAGCATAAGCCATACGACCATCGCCGTAAAGAGTGACGATTGAGCATAGACCTCACCCTCTACCGCCGAGAACCAGAATGTGTCGGTAAATGTATATGCCAAAGCACCTACCACACCAGCGCCAAGCGCTGCAATCTTGCCACCTTCTGAAAACTCCTTGCCTCCAGCCGTAATCATACGGCGAGCGATATGTGTAATGGTCCAGAAGAGGAACAATATGCAGAATGCGCTCGATAGGCAGTTCATAGCATTGACCATATGCGGCACATAATGTGTCGAAGGGGCAAGCATCGTAGCGATGCGCGCTAACAGCATAAAGAGCGGTGCTCCGGGTGGGTGTCCTACCTCCAATTTGTACGATGTGGCAATAAACTCGGCGCAGTCCCACAGACTCGACGAGGGCTCCATTGTCAAAAGATATGTTGCGGCTGCTATGGCAAATACTGCCCAGCCGACTATCTTATCCCAGCGTTTGAAATCCATATTTTTCTTTAGTATGATTATTATCTTGCGTAAATATCTTGCAAAGATACAAAATTAACGCAAAATAATATGTAATATTATCGCTAATTAGGAGTTTTTTCTTTCTGTGGTATATTGTGGCCTATGTTTAGATGTTTTATATTTACAAAAAAAGCCGCTAAACATCGTAGCGGCCTTATGTGTTAATTTATTTCAAATCTTGCGGATAGCGTGTGTGGTTAATCACCTCACCGCCCTTGATTCTAATCCAAGTCTCAAACTCGCGCTTACCCTCTGTGAGCAGAATCACTCGCGCACCGTTACCTTTGGGGATGTCGTTGTAAGTAGTGCTGCCACCTGTCAAACGGCCGTAGCAGAGCAGGATGCCTCGCCAATTTACTGCATAGTCATTAACGTGGTCGTGTCCAACGAACGTTGCCATCACATCACCTGCGGCCAACATCGCTGTACCCAAGCCCGAATTAACCTCTGCCGAGCAAGCCTTCTCTTTGCGCGTGCCAATCATAAAATTGCTCTCGTTTGCTATGGCCTCGTGGTATTCGGGGATGGGTATATGAAAGAACGCCAGAGAGGGTAGTGGCTGATTCCCGTTTGCTGTGGTAAAAGCCTTGCTGCTCTTCATATACCAGTCAATCTGGTCGCGCTCTATCCAACCGTAACCCTTAACGCCTTTTATAGGAGAGTAAGAGTTGCTGTCAAATAAATAGAGTACCGACGCAGTATTGTCCGCTACAGAACCCTTTATAGGGAGTATGTAATTGGTTACACCGGAAATTCCAGCTGTCGAGGTTGTTAAGTTACCCTCAAAACCTTTCAATACGGCAAGCAATTCTGCCCTTGTCAGGTCGTTCTCGTCATCGTGGTTACCGAACGTAACAGCAAAAGGAAGTTTGCGCTCAACAACGGGCTTTAGAGCAGCCTTTAGACCATCAGCCGCAGGCTTTGCTGTTACGACATCACCCGTAAATATCACCAAATCGGGTTTCTCGGCATCCAATACTTCGGCCATACGCTCTGCTGCTTCCTCTGATTTTGCATCGCCATATACCCAATGCACATCGGTGAATTGTACGATTTTGAATTTGCCGTCATCGCCAAATTTTAGGGTTTTTGTCTGTGCGCTGATGCTCTGTGTGCCAAATAGTATAGTGCCCACAAGCATCATCAATGAGAGTGAAAATAATCTTGAATGTTTCATATCGTTTTTCTATTTGTTTTGGTGTTAGTCTATGCAAATATAGTATAAATTAATGATAATTTTATCGGCGCAACCAAAAATTACTTTACGGTCGAGGTTTTGTTTGGCTTAATTTTGAATTGGTTGTTCTGTTTCGTATCTTTGTTGTATGAAACGAATATTTACACTCATCATCTCACTCGTTGCGCTTGCTCAGATGGTGCAGGCTCAACAACCATTGCGACGCATCAGCGTAACCGATTTTGGAGCCCAGCCCGATAGTCGTGAAGATACTCGCGAAGCCTTTGCCCGAGCCATTGAGGCTTGCGGCGGACGCGATGCCATTATTGAGTTTCCGCAAGGCCGCTACGACTTCTGGCCCGATACTCTGCAGGATGCTACTACGGCTATGTATTTGGGTAATGTCCGCAATGTCATAGTTGATGGCAATGGCTCCGAATTTGTCTTTCACGGCAAGATGCGAATAGCCTTCATCGAGCGCTCGCAGAACGTCGTACTGCGAAACTTCTCAACCGATTGGGACCGCCCCTATATCAGTCAGGGTGAGTTCGTTACCGTCAGCGATGATTATGTCGATTTGCGTATCGACCCTGTGCAGTATCCTTTCCGAATCGAGAACGACCGCATCCGCTTTATAGGTGAGGGTTGGAGTTCAGGCGTGCATAGCAACTATATGAATATTCACGAAAAGGCCACAGGTGAAATCGCCTATCGTACACGCGACGCCCATACAGGAGATATCTTTAACAATCGCGCCGAGTTGCTTGCGCCCGATGTAGTGCGTTTCTATGGTAAACTCAAACCGCGCGAAGTGCCCGTTAAGGTGGGGCAAATCATCACCCTTTATCACGGTACCTACATTATGAACGGCATCCAGATAGGTGATAGCAAAGATGTTGAGTTGGAGGATATTACTATCTACCACGCATTGAGTACAGCAGTCTATGGCCACCGCTCCGAAAATATCACTTTGCATAGAGTCAGTACCCGCCCTCGTCAATCAAAGGGACGCGTCTTTAGTTCTGTTGCCGATGCTTCGCACTTCACCTGCTGTCGTGGCGACATCATTATCGACGGATGTGCCCACGCGGGTCAGGGCGATGACTTTATGAATGTGCGAGGAGTCTATTCCCGCATCAATAAGGTCGAAAGCGCCAACTCCGTGCGTGTTATCCGTGCGTGGTTTATTGAGGCTGGCGATACCTTGTGGGCCGTTAACCACGCTACCTTAAGTCGCCGTGAGGAACTTGTCGTGAAAAGCAAACAGCAACTCCCTGCCGTTGATGGCGAGCAGGAGTGGATTGTTGAGTTTGAGCAACCTGTATCCGCTACAGTCAAGGAGGGCAACTTCCTCGAAAACAAGAGTTGGACACCATCGCTCACCGTTCGCAACTGTCGATTCGAGAAGCGCAATCGTGCCAGAGGTATGCTTGTTACTACACCCAAACCCGTGCTAATCGAAAACAACTATTTCAACACGGCTGGTACTGCTATCCTGATTGAGGGCGACCTTGACTATTGGTACGAATCGGGTGCACATACCAATCTTGTCATTCGCAACAATGTATTCCATAACTGCTCTACATCAGGTTGTGAAACGGGTGACCGTTGGGAGTGGGGCGAGGCGCCTATTACCATCTCGCCATCCTATCGACCTGCGTCGGAGAATAGTCCCGCCTACCATAGCAATATCTCCATTGAAAACAACGAATTCCGCTGTTTCGATGCTCCTGTGTTGTTTGCCCGTTCGGTCAATGGTCTGCGCTTTGTGGGTAATCGTCTCAAACCAACCTCTGATTATGAGCCGTTCCTTTGGCAACGCTCAAATCTCTATCTCGACGGTTGTCGCAATGTTACAGTTGAGCGCAATAAGTTGCACCGACGCTTCCCTGCCAAACTTATCGAGTTGCACCATATGCGCCCCGACGATATAGATTGCTCCGATTCTGAATTTGAGATTCGATAAGAATTAAAATATAACGCCTGTTCGCAAGAATGGGCGTTTTTTTGCACTGTGCGCTCGCTACTTTTGGCACAAAAAGAGTAGTAAACGAATAATTTTGAATTTTGGATTTTGAATTTTGAATTTTTCGTAAGAAAAAAACTATCTTTGTGGAAAATAATTATTGACTATGGAATCTAAATTTGTTTTATACAATACGCTCTCGCGCCGCAAAGAGATGTTTGAGCCTATCAACGAAGGTCGCGTTGGTATGTACGTTTGCGGCCCAACAGTTTATGGTGACCCCCATTTGGGCCACGCCCGCCCGTCAATTACCTTTGACCTTTTGTTCCGTTATTTGAAGGCACTTGGCTATAAGGTGCGCTATGTGCGTAATATTACCGACGTAGGCCACTTGGAGCACGATGCCGATGAGGGCGAAGATAAAATCGCAAAGAAAGCCCGTCTGGAGCAGTTGGAGCCTATGGAGGTTGCCCACTATTATACCGAGCGTTATCATAAGGCTATGGAGCAGTTGAATGTACTCACTCCCTCCATCGAGCCTCACGCTTCGGGCCATATCATCGAGCAGATTGACTTCGTTAAGCGTATCTTCGATGCAGGCTATGCCTACGAATCAAATGGCTCGGTATATTTCGATGTTGAGAAGTATAACAAGGATTATCACTACGGTAAGTTGTCGGGCCGTAATCTTGACGATATCGTAGCCAATACCCGCGATTTGGATGGTCAGGGCGATAAGCGCCACTCTTATGACTTCGCACTTTGGAAGAAGGCCTCACCCGAGCATATTATGCGTTGGCCCTCACCGTGGAGCGATGGTTTCCCCGGTTGGCATATGGAGTGCTCGGCTATGAGTTGCAAGTATCTGGGTGAGCAGTTCGATATTCACGGAGGAGGTATGGATTTGATGTTCCCTCACCACGAGTGCGAGATTGCGCAATCTACAGCCGCTTTGGGCCACGACTCTACTCGCTATTGGGTGCATAACAATATGATTACAATCGACGGCCAGAAGATGGGTAAGTCATACGGTAATTTCATCACAATGGAGCAACTCTTTGGAGGTGAGCATCCCAAATTGGAGCAGGCCTATACCCCTATGACTATCCGTTTCTTTATCCTTCAGGCTCATTACCGCTCGACGCTCGATTTCTCTAATGCCGCATTGCAGGCTGCCGAGAAGGGCTTTGACCGCTTGATGAAGGGTGTGGAGACTTTGGCGAAGTTGAAACCTGCGGCTGCAACGTCGGAGGGTGTTGTTGTTGCCGACCTCGAGAAGCGTTGCCGTGAGGCTATGGACGACGATTTGAACTCGCCTATGGTTATCTCTGCTCTGTTCGATTGGGTGCGCATTATCAACCAGATTGCCGAAGGTCAGCAAACTATCTCGGAGGCCGATTTGGCAGAGTTGAAGCGTGTAATAGACCTCTATGTTTTCGATATTCTCGGCCTTCGTAACGAGAAGCAGGAGGGTGCTGCAGGTGGCGGCGATATGCTCGGTAAGTTGGTTGATATGATTCTTGCCGTACGTCAGGATGCCAAAGCCAATAAGGATTGGGCTACATCGGATAAGATTCGTAACGAACTCACTGCTATTGGTATCCGAGTGAAAGACCGTAAGGATGGCGTTGATTGGGAGATAGAATAAAAATCGAATAGCAAGGCTCTTTTGGCGTCTGGCTTGTCTGCAAAATCCTCATTTACGCATTAGCATTGCTATGGATAACATTCCGATTGGCCTTTGTATCGGTGTTGCCTTTGGTGCGGCGTATGAGGGCCATTATAAAAATAAGAACAAAGATAAATAGATGCGGCCAATAACCGCAAGGTATGCTTTCGGAAGCGATATAACTTAATAAAATAGCAAAAACAAATGGTATCTGACGACCAAATTAAAGAGGCTATAAGACGACAGGATTCGTTGGGGAGGTGTCTTTGACATCGCTCAAAAGCGTATAGACCTGCAAAACGAAGAGGAAAAGACTCAAGACCCTGCGTTTTGGGATGATGCCGATGCTGCGCAGAAGCAACTGCGCCGTGTGGCGGCTATCAAGTCGTGGGTTGAGGATTATGATGCAGTGGTCAAGGCTGTTGAGGATTTGCAATTGATGCCCGAATTTGTGGCAGCAGAACTCTCTTCGGAGGCCGAGATGGATGAACATTATGCCCACACTATCGAACTCATCGAGGCTCTCGAACTGCGCAATATGCTCAGTGGCGAGGAGGATAAAATGGGAGCCATTATGGATATCAACGCAGGTGCAGGTGGAACAGAGGCTTTGGATTGGGCCTCTATGTTGCTTCGTATGTACACCCGTTGGTGTGATGCTCACGGTTATAAGTATCGTATGATGGATTATCAGGCGGGCGATGAGGTAGGCGTAAAATCCTGCACTCTGGAAATCGAGGGTGACTATGCCTATGGCTATCTCAAGAGCGAAAACGGAGTACATCGTATGGTGCGTCTCTCGCCGTTCAATGCCAATAATAAACGCCAGACTACATTTGCATCGGTGTTTGTATCACCAGCCGTCGATGACTCTATCGAAATAGTCATTAATCCCTCTGATTGTGAGTGGGATACCTTCCGTGCAAGTGGTGCGGGCGGGCAAAATGTCAATAAGGTCGAGACGGCAGTGCGTTTGCGTTATCACGGCAAGGATGCCGATACGGGTGAGCCTATCGAGTTCCTTATTGAGAATATGGAGACACGTTCGCAACTCGACAACCGTAATAATGCCTTGCGTATCCTTCGTTCAAAACTCTATCAGCGCGAGATGGAGAAGCGTATGGCCACGCAACAGGCCCTTGAGGCGACTAAAAAGCGTATCGAGTGGGGCTCGCAGATTCGCTCTTATGTATTCGATGACCGTCGAGTGAAGGACCACCGTACCGGCTTCCAGACCTCAGCCGTCGAGTCGGTTATGGATGGCGATTTGGACGGATTCATCAAGGAGTACCTTATGCAGACGGGCGGGGCTACCAATGTTTAATAATCATCTTATATTATCTCTGTATGAAACGAATAATTTTTTGTGTAATAGCCTGCCTTTCTATCCTATTACCATTGCAAGTCGTAACGGCTCAATCAAATTCTCATAGAGCCAATGTTATAGGTAAAGGTTATCGTGGTATGGTTGAGTTGCAAGGTGTCGCTATGCCCGTAGATGGAGGTCCGTCAAACTATGGCGCTCTGTTTACCTATCACGGTTATCAGATAGTGCCGCAGTTCTTTATTGGCGCAGGTGTGGGAGTTGTGGCTGATGGTTTTTCTGCTGGCGATATGTTGATGGCTGTGCGTTTGCGTAGCGATATTTTGGACCGTAAGATAACACCTTTTGTAGAGGCCGATTTAGGAGGCAGAGTATATAACGGCAGCGACTCTTATGGTGGTCGTCCCCGATATTTCTCTGCTTATGGAGGTTGCCGTTTTCGAATTTATAAGAAATTAGGCGTAAATGTTGGCTTGGGCTACTCGTTCTACCATTTTGGTGGAGTGGGTTTTAAGATTGGAATAGATTTTTAGAGATTATAACCTATGAAACAGTTTGTTTTTACATTATTATGTTTGTTTGCACTTGCGACAACCGCGTGTGCCGATAAGCCTTTGACGGTTGGTGCAGAGCGTACTAAGGAGTATCTTCCTCAACTCGAAGATAAGCGTGTGGCTGTCTTGGCCAACCATACCGCTATGGCTGGCGAGGAGCATTTGGTCGATATGTTGGTGCGTGAGGGTATCAATGTTGTCGGAATCTTCTCTCCCGAGCACGGTTTCCGTGGTGGCGCTGATGCGGGCGAGCACGTCAAAAGTTCTGTAGATGAAAAGACGGGAATCCCCATCTGGTCGCTCTACGATGGTAAGTCAGGCCGTCCTTCAGATGATAAGATGCAGGCGTTCGATGTTCTGCTGGTCGATATGCAGGATGTAGGTTTGCGTTTTTACACCTACTACATCTCTATGCTCAATATGATTAATGCTTCGGCTGATTTTTCTCGCAAGGTGATTGTATTGGACCGCCCTAATCCCAACGGTATGTATGTCGATGGCCCTATCCTCGATATGGAGAAGTACAAGTCGGGTGTGGGCGCATTGCCTATCCCCGTTGTTCACGGTCTTACTATGGGCGAGATTGCTCTTATGGCACAAGGTGAGGGCTGGAGCAAAAAGTGCGATGTCGAGGTTGTCACTTGCAAGGGTTATACCCACCAGACTCGTTATGATTTACCTATCGCTCCGTCACCTAATCTGCCGACACAGCACTCTATCTATCTCTATCCTTCGACTTGCTTGTTCGAGGGTACTGTCTGCTCATTAGGTCGTGGTACATCTCACCCCTTTGAGTGCTATGGCCACCCCGACTATAAGGATGGCTCATTCACTTTTACGCCCCGTAGCGTCGCAGGAGCGAAAAATCCTCCTTTGAAGGATGTCGAGTGTTATGGTGTTGATTTGCGTGGAATAGATGACGACCAGGTTATTAAAGAGGGCTTTAATTTGGAGTATGTAATTGATGCCTACAACAAAGTCGGCAAGCCCGAAAAGTTCTTTACTCGTATGTTCTTGCTCCTGACGGGTGTCGATTACATTAAAGAGATGATTATTGCAGGTAATACTGCTGATGAGATTCGCGCTCGCTGGCAGAAGGATGTCGAGGAGTTTAAGGTTCTTCGCCGTAAGTATCTCTTGTATGAGGAGTAACTTATAACTACAATGATAAATGGCCGTCAAGTACGATGCTTGGCGGCCATTATTTTATTAGATTAAAACACTTCACTCCACCGAGCCTTTAGGCGAGAATAGGAGTCTCTAATATAGTTCGTAATTATCTGTTTTAATGTTGTTGTGTCATTGCGAAGAGAACTTTAGTCCGACGTGGCAATCTCCTACATTATAGTCGGCAGATAATAAATCGCCACACCTGCCATAGCGCCCAATACAATCAGTAATATAGGATTTACCTTTTTGAGCGATGCTGCCATTGCCACAGCAAACAGAGCCCAACTCCAACCATCAATAAAACTTGCGCCATCGGCTGATTTCGGGAACATCAGTAGCAATGCTGCCGCCCCAATCATTCCGACTACTATGGGTTTCATTCCTGCTATTGCTCCCTTGACGTAGCGATTATCGCGCAACTGAAGGAAAAAGCGCGTAATGAGTATCATCAATGTAAGGGCAGGCAGGCATACGGCTGTCGTAGCCACTACCGAGCCCCAAAAACCTGCTACGGTGTAACCTATATAGGTGGCTGAGTTTATCGCTATCGGGCCGGGAGTCATCTGTGATATCGCCACGATGTCGGTAAATTGAGCATTTGTCATCCACTGATTTTGCACAACTACCTCGTTCTGAATAAGCGACAACATCGCATATCCACCTCCAAATC
This sequence comes from Alistipes sp., assembly GCA_017399485.1. Lineage (GTDB taxonomy): Bacteria > Bacteroidota > Bacteroidia > Bacteroidales > Rikenellaceae > Alistipes. The sequence continues at coordinate 119,639 of JAFQCA010000021.1, read as the reverse complement.
CAAAGAATCCGATTTTCAAATAACTATATAGCAGTTGTAGGTATATCATCTTTAGACCTCCTTTCCTCTGCGGGCCGCCAATAATATTCCTATTACGGCACCTGCCAAAAGTAACAATATCGGTGAAATCCCTGCATACCATATCAATAATGCCACCGCTGCGGCTACGGCTGTCGCTACTCCGCTTATACTTCGTGCAAATCCCAATGCGGGAGCAAACATCAATGCTACAACTATAGGTCTTATCCCTTTGAATGCGGCATCCACGATTTGATTGTGGCGTATCTGTGTGAAGAATATGGCGACAGTCAATATTATCAGGAACGATGGTAATACAACTCCTGCGAGAGCGGTTAGCGCTCCTCTGTAGCCATAAAGTTTGTAACCTACAAATACGGCTGTGTTGAGTGATATAGGTCCGGGAGCCGACTGTGCCAACGTCAGTAAATCCAGAAACTCTTTTCGCTCAATCCAGCAACGATTGTCTATTACCTCTTTTTCGATAATAGGTATCATAGCATATCCACCACCAAAAGTGAATACACCAATTTTAAGGAATGAGAAAAATAGTTGTAGGTATCGATTCATCTTAAGTTCTATCTTCAATAGAGTGTTTATCCTCTCGTGAATCGGCAGAATGTGCCGAGTGGTAACTCTTTGCCTGCGCGGTCTTTGAAATATAACTCTCCCGCCTCCTCGTTGCCTGTATTGCCAAACGCCTGACGTAAAGCGGTGCGAGCCAATGTCGATGATAGGCCCATCGAATATAGGTTTAACACCAAGAAACCGTGCTTGTCGTTAAGTAGTTTGGCGCAGCACTCCAACATCTCAACGATATTCTCCTCCAATATCCATTTCTCTCCATTTGCTCCACGCCCGTATGCAGGTGGGTCTAAGATAATACCGTCATAGCGGTTACCACGTCGCACCTCACGATGTACAAATTTGAGCGCATCCTCGACTATCCAACGCACACCCTCCAATCCGCTGTTCTCCATATTCTCGCGTGACCACGTCACTACCTGCTTTACCGAATCGACGTGTGTAACATCCGCCCCAGCGGCTCGTGCTGCCAGAGTAGCACCTCCGGTATATGCAAACAGATTCAACACTTTAGGTGTTATGCCTTTTGATATCTGTTGCTCGATATTATCGTAAATAAAATTCCAGTTTGCGGCTTGCTCGGGGAAGATGCCAACGTGCTTGAATGAGGTAAGTCCCAAACGCATACGCAGATTCATCTTTTTGTATGAGTATTCAATTATCCATCTGTCGGGCATACTACGTTTGCGATGCCAATCTCCACGCTCATCACTTTTTGATGATGAAGTTTTCAGGAATGAAGCATCAGCCATCGTGGCCCACTCCTCAGCACTTAACGATTTGTGCCATAGGGCTTGAGGCTCTGGGCGGCGAGTGATGAATTTGCCGAAACGTTCCAGTTTTTCGTAATCGCCCGAATCTATCAATTCGTAATCGGGGAATAAAGGCGTAAGTAATTGACTCATATATGTTTTATTACTTTTATCTCAAGTATTGCTTTAATATGTTATTAGTGCCCGCACTTAAAGTTTTACTTTAATTCAGATGCCATAACTCCATCTGACACAGTCTGCAATCAAACTTAAGGGCATAGCGCGTCGTGCCGTGTTCGAGGAATAAGTCACCCTTGATTCTTGGTTTTTGCTTCAAACACTCTCCAATCTCTCGTCTGATGCAGTAACTCGATATCATAACCCGCTCGCCGATAGTGGGTTGCTGCTCCAATGCGGGCTCTATTATCTCTACACCGTGACGACTGTAGAACTCTTTGGCCATATGGTTGGTGACATTCTCGTAACGAGTAACAACCTTGCTTGGGTATTTAGCCGTAAAGTTATCTGACTTTATGTCGTGGCTCATAGGACTCTGTAATCGCTTATGGCGCAGAAGGTCGAGCGCTTCTCGGCGCAAATCATTCAATATTGATGCAGGTGCAAAATATTCGTTCCCTGTGATTTCGACATCCCGTATCAAGAATATTGTTCCACCGCTCTTTTCTATTTGGCGACGAGCCGTTTCGGCCATTTTCGTTGTGTCTGTAGCCATTTGCAATTTGCACTCTCTGCTAATGACAACCTCAATTCCCTCACAATCCTTTATGGTTAGAGTTGCGCCATTTGCCGATAATTCCAATTTTGCCGAACAGGTTATCGTTCGTCGAGTCTTGCTGCGGTCAAGCGCAAGAGCAAAACGGTGGTCGTAGTTACGGTATAGTTTTGCTCCAACAACTATGTCATCCATTCTATTGGGCTTTATCACTCCATCAGCAACAGCGTTGATGTTTGTTCCTCCCACTCCATTGTTGCCTGCAATACATATACCATCTCCAGATGAGAGTGTAGCCGTCGTATCCAATCTGAATCCGTTGCGTGTGACAGACTCTATACGCCCTATGTACTCGCCGACAGCCTTTGGCGTGTCAAACGATGCTACATCGCCGCATTTGCCGTATAGCATATATGATGACGCTCCGCGAGTGAAACTCTTGGCAGGGTTGGGCGTAAAATCTATTGATGATTCTCCTATGGAGGCACGCTTTAAGTCGCTATGATGTGATATTATGTTGTCCAATAGTTGGCGATAGTATGCAACGATGTTCTTAATATACCGCACATCTTTTAGTCGCCCCTCAATCTTGAAAGAAGAAACACCCGCCATAATCAACTCCTCCAGGCTCTTCGACAAGTCCAAATCGCGTACCGATAACAGATGTTTTCCCGTGAGGATTTTTCTCCCAGCACTATCTTTCAGGTCGTATGGCAGACGGCAAGGCTGCGAACACTCGCCTCTGTTTCCGCTACGTTGGGATGTTGTACGCGAGAGGAAACAACGTCCGCTATAACCCACACATATTGCTCCGTGAATAAAGCACTCCAATTCGACATTTGTCGCTTGTCGTATCTTCTTGATATCATCAAGGGTGAGTGCGCGTTCAAGAATTACACGTGAGAATCCACACTCTTCGAGGAATTTAGCCCCCTCGGCAGTGGTGTTGCCGACTTGTGTCGATGCGTGCATCTCAACGGGCAGATTCATTGCCCGAAGCGCCATATCTTGTACGATGAGCGCATCAATACCCACGTCAATTAGTCTCCGTGCGGTGTTCTCGGCCTCTTTTAATTCATTATCAAAGAGTAGGGTGTTCAGGGCGACGTGTACTCTTGCTCCATATTGATGAGCATACTCTACTGCGCGGGCAATATCATCCGTCGTGTTTCCTGCGGCGCGTCGTGCTCCGAAACGCTCAGCCCCCATATAGATAGCGTCGGCACCATAATCTATGGCCGCCATTGCGGCCTCAAGATTCTTGGCAGGAGCGAGCAATTCTATAGGGTACTTTCTCATTGGTATTCAATTTTACAACAGACAAAGGTACGCAAAGAATACGAGATATTGATATTTTGGGTGTAATTTTGAGAGAATAACGGCAAATGAGCGCTCGAAGGAGTATATTTTCCCGCATAAATATGCTCATTAATGGAATAATTACTACATTTGTGAATATGTTACCCGATGTGGAGTAGGGTATGATGGTAGTAATTTTAGCATATTGAGATTATGAAAATCGCAGTTATAGGGGTTGGAAATATGGGTGGTGCTATCGTAAGAGGATTGCTCAAGTCTGGCAAATGTAGTCCCGACGAGATTATATGCACAGCCAAAAGCCGAGCAACTCTGGATAAGATGCTCGAATATAATGCCGAGTTGCAGGTGACTCAAAATAATGTAGAGGCAGCAAGTCAAGCCTCTCTGATTATCGTTGCCGTTAAGCCGTGGTTGGTCGGAGAGGTTTTGCGCGAGATAGCCCCTGTGGTGAAGCGTAGTCGTCTGATGATAGCATCGGTGGCGGCAGGTGTCACATTGAACGATATGGCGGAGTTGCTCTCGGCTGATGAGAGTGTCGAGTTGTCGCCTGCGCTGTTTCGTGTAGTGCCCAATACGGCTGTCGAGGTCTTGGAGGGCGTTACATTTATCTCGTCACAAGATGCTATGGCAGAGCAGCAGGAGTCTTTGTGCGACCTGTTTGCAGCATTGGGATATGTCGCTACGATAGATGAAAAGCAGGTGCCAGCCGCCACTTCACTCGCTTCGTGCGGAGTAGCCTATGCAATGCGATATGTCCGTGCCGCTATGGAGGGCGGTGTGGAGTTGGGATTTCGTCCCGAGGAGGCGGCCCGTATAGTGGAGCATACGGTCAAGGGTGCTGTGGAGTTGTTGTTGAGTAGTGGACAACACCCCGAGGTGGAGATTGATAAGGTGACAACGGCTGGCGGCATTACTATTAAGGGCCTTAACGCTATGGAGCAGGCGGGTTTCTCGGCTGCCGTAATCGAGGGCTTGAGAGCCAGCAAGTAGAGTGAAAATTAGGAGGTTAGTTAGATGAAACGTATAGCAGTAAAGATAGGAAGCAATGTGCTGACTCGTAAGGATGGCACGTTGGATGTTACCCGTATGTCGGCCCTTACCGACCAAGTAGCCGAGTTGCATAAGCGGAGCGTGGAGGTGATACTCATCTCGTCGGGTGCAGTGGCATCGGGCCGTAGTGAGATTAGGTCGAGCCATACGCTGGACGAGGTGTCGTCGCGCCAACTATATTCGGCCATAGGTCAGGCCAAGTTGATGGGTAAATATTATACGATGTTTCGTGAGCACGGTATAATATGCGGTCAGGTGCTTACGACCAAAGAGAGTCTCGATAAGGCCGACCATTATCAGAATCAGCAGCATTGTATGGAGGTGATGTTGAGCGAGGGCGTTGTGCCTATTGTGAACGAGAACGATACGCTGTCGATTACCGAGTTGATGTTTACCGACAATGATGAGTTGTCGGGGCTGATGGCCGAGATGATGAGCGTCGATTTGCTTGTCATATTGAGCAATATTGATGGTGTGTATGATGGTCATCCCGATGATGAGCGCAGTCGTGTGATACGTCGAGTGGGCGCAGAGGAGGAGTTGTCGCAATATATCAAGAGCGAGAAGTCGTCGTGCGGGCGTGGTGGAATGATTACCAAGTGTAGCGTTGCACGCCGCGTAGCAAGCGAGGGTATCCCCGTTGTGATAGCCAACGGAATGAGTGAAAATATACTGCTCAACATTGTCGATAACCGCGAAGAAACTATCTGCACCCGATTCGAGGTGTCGCAGTAGTGTAAATCCTTACTTGACGATATCTCTGTCGTTAAAGAATGAGTTTTTGATTATGCAACAAAGTATTGAATTGATAGCGAGAGCGGCGAGGGCTACCGTAGCGCTTCAGCCCTTGACGGATAGTGATATAAACGCCCTTTTGGTCGATGTGGCCGATGCACTGCGCCGAGATAGCGGCTCCATAATCGAGGCCAATAGGCTCGACCTTGAGCGTATGGATAGGAGCAATCCCAAATATGACCGTCTGCTGTTGACTTCGGAGCGCATAGAGTCAATCGCAAACGATATGAAGTCAGTTGCCACGCTCCCTACACCGCTCGGCAGAGTCTTGGATGATGTTGTGCGCCCGAACGGAATGAGAATACGGAAGGTGAGTGTGCCGTTTGGAGTTATAGGTATCATATATGAGGCCCGCCCAAATGTTACAGCCGATGTCTTTGCTCTGTGCGCCAAGAGCGGTAATGTGTGCGTGCTGAAGGGTGGCTCGGATGCCGATTCTACCAATGGCAGGATAGTGGAGGTTATACACTCGGTGCTCGATGAGCATAATATTGACAGGGGAGTATGTACGCTCCTGCCATCACATCGTGAGGCTACCACCTCTCTACTGGAGGCGGTAGGGAAGGTTGACCTCGTTATCCCGCGAGGAAGTAGCGCGTTGATTGATTATGTGCGCAGTCACTCTCGTGTTCCGGTGATTGAGACGGGTGCGGGTATATGCCATACATACTTCGATGTGGCGGGAGATTTGGAGAAGGGTAGGGCTATCGTGGAGAATGCCAAGACGCGACGCGTGAGTGTGTGCAATGCGCTCGATTGCCTGCTTGTGCATCGAGGGCGTCTGGCGGACCTTGCGGCTCTGTGCTCTCCGCTGGCGGCTAAAAATGTGGTGATATATGCCGATGAGGAGGCCTATGCTGTTTTGTCGGGTGGCTATCCCGAGGAGTTGTTGCAGCGGGCTACGGAGGAGCATTATGGTACGGAGTTTTTGGATTATAAGATGAGTATTCGTACGGTGAATGATATGTCGGAGGCTTTGGCGCATATCGCAGAGTATAGTTCGCATCATAGCGAATGTATTGTCAGCGAGGATGATGCGGCGGTTGGGCGTTTCCAGCAGGCGGTTGATGCCGCGTGTGTCTATGCCAATGTCTCTACCGCCTTTACCGATGGGGCGCAGTTTGGTTTTGGGGCCGAGATAGGCATCTCGACACAGAAGATGCACGCCCGAGGCCCGATGGCTCTGAACGAACTCACTACCTACAAATATCTGATAGAGGGTCAGGGACAGGTTCGAAAACCGTAGGCGGTGCGATATAACCTGCCGTGGCAGATTGGCTGTCGAACTGCAAAGTTACACTCGCCGAGTTGCTATATGTTATATTCAAAGAGTTTATATCAAAGGGTGGCTTTGTCATATAAAAAAGTTTTTGTAACTTTGCGTGCAAATAAAAAATCAGTATATGCTAACACTTAAACAAATTAGAGAAGATAAAGAGGCTGCTATTGCCCGCTTGGCAAAAAAAGGCGTAGAGGCGGCATCCATCATAGCCAAAATCGAGGAGTTGGACGATAAACGCAAGTCGATTCAGGCGGAGTTGGATAGTTGTTTGGCCGAGCAGAATGTTGCTGCCAAGCAGATTGGAGCATTGATAGGACAAGGTAAAAAGGAGGAGGCTGAGGAGAAGAAGCGTTGTGTCGCAGCGTTGAAGGCTCGTTCGGCAGAACTCTCTGCCGAGCATCAGGCTGTTGATGCCGAGTTGCAGTCGCAGATAGTTTTGTTGCCTAACTTCCCTGCCGACATTGTTCCCGAAGGTCGTACAGCCGAAGATAATGTTGTTGTTAAGTTGGTAGATAAGGAGTCTACACTTTCGGATAAGGCTCTTCCGCATTGGGAGTTGGCCAGCAAATACGATATTATAGATTTCGACTTGGGCGTTAAATTGACAGGTGCCGGTTTCCCTGTTTATAAGGGTAAGGGTGCGCGTTTGCAACGTGCTTTGATTAACTATTTCCTCGATTGCAATACTGCAGCAGGCTATCAGGAGGTTGAACCTCCCGTATTGGTTAATGAGGCATCAGGCTTTGGTACAGGACAGTTGCCCGATAAGGAGGGCCAGATGTATCACGCTACGGCTGATAATTTCTATCTTGTGCCTACTGCAGAGGTGCCCGTTACAAATATTTTCCGTGATGTTATCCTCGAGCAGAGCGAGTTGCCTGTTAAGATGACTGCATATACACCCTGTTTCCGTCGTGAGGCAGGCTCTTATGGTAAGGATGTACGCGGCTTGAATCGTTTGCATCAGTTTGATAAGGTGGAAATCGTGCAGGTGTCGTTGCCCGAGAACTCTTACGAGGCATTGGACGGTATGGTAGCCCACGTAGAGAAGATTGTTGCATCACTCGGATTGCCTTATCGTATTTTGCGCTTGTGCGGTGGCGATATGTCGTTTACCTCGGCACTGACCTATGATTTTGAGGTTTACTCACAGGCCCAGCAGCGTTGGTTGGAGGTCTCTTCAGTATCTAACTTTGAGTCATTCCAGGCCAATCGTTTGAAGTTGCGCTATCGCGACGATAAGCGTAAGACGCAGTTGGCTCATACTCTCAACGGCTCTTCATTGGCTTTGCCGCGTATTGTGGCAGCATTGTTGGAGAACAACCAAACAGAGGATGGTATCCGTATTCCTGAGGTATTAATTCCTTATACAGGTTTTGATATTATAAAATAATTGCTATATTTGCAGTAGCGTTTGATTAAAGCAACTTTTTAATTTATTATAAAACAAACAAAATTATGGCTTACAAAATTTCTGATTCGTGCGTTGCTTGTGGTTCTTGCATCGACGAGTGCCCCGTAGAGGCTATCTCTGCAGGTGATATCTATGTTATCGACCCCGATAAGTGTATTGATTGCGGTACTTGCGCAGGCGTTTGCCCCAGCGAGGCTATCTCTGCTGAGTAAACAGAAACAATGTGAAAGGACAAGAGCGACATCTTTATATGAGATGTCGCTCTTATCTATTTATAATATGCTATTGTGGTAGTTCTGCCTGTGAGAGGATTATCCCAAGAGGTCGGCCTCGACTGATGTCATAATCTCCATTGATACAACGTTCTTGGCAATGTCATAGTTGGCAGTTAAGTCGCCAAAATCCAACTCCGCATTTGCTTGAGGGGCTTGCTGGCTCTCTGCGGGCTGCTGCTGTACATCGTCAAACATCTTACGCTTACGCATAATCTCCTCGCGTGAGGGCTGGAGTTGTCCGCCTCGTTGCATATTGGGCGCAGGCTGTTTGAATTGTGGTCCATTTCTGAAATCGACCTTTCTACGCTGCATATTGTGCTGGGGTGCACGCATACGCGGTTTTTGCATCTGCTCGAAACGCTCATTCTGAGCCTCATTTAAGATGCCTTCCATATCCTTTGCGAAGGCCTCCTTCTCGGTTTTCATCTCCTCTTGACGCGCTTTGTCCTTCTTGGCTTGAGCAAGGCAAAGTTTATAGACCTTGTCGTATTGGTCGTTGCCGAGCAACAGTTCATTACGCAGACGGTCTGCTCTGTGCTTTGCAATCTCCTCTACGGTGGGAGCCTTGCGCTCGTTTGTCTGCTCCTTGTTTGCCTCTTGTGCGAATGATGCTACGCTGAAGATAATAGCGATAAGCGAAAGATAAATTGACTTTTTCATAATAACTGTTTTTATAGGTTCTACTTGTTTTGTTTTCTGTTGCAAATGTAACGCTATTATTGAATGAAAAAGTGTGTGTATCAGGTGAAACGTCCTATTTCAAAAGTGAATCGCCCTGTATGCGAGGTGAAATATGATGCGAATTTGACTTTTGAGCCTCTACCAACACTCAATACCGTCGTTATCGCTGAACTCCTTGAACGATTTTTTTGAAAACATAGGGTCGCAACCATTGCGACGTTGGCGTCTGTAATCGTCGAGCAGAGTGATGGCTTGACCACCCAAAAATAGCAGGGCAGCAAGGTTGCACATCGTCATCAAGCCCATAGTCACGTCGGCCATTGCCCATACCGTCTTTAGGCTCATCATAGCACCCGCCATAACCATAGCGCCTACGATGATGCGATAGGCTGTCAGCGCGCGTTTAGATTTTGTTATAAAGCGAATGTTGGCCTCGCCGTAATAGTAGTTTCCGAATATAGAACTGAATGCAAAGAAGAATATCGCAACGGCAACGATGATACGGCCCGCGCCACCAATCTCGGCAGTCAGGGCCTCTTGTGTCAGTTGTACGCCATCGTTGCCGCCTAAATCGACTCCGCTTGCAAGTATGATAAATGCGGTACTACTGCATATAATCAATGTGTCGGTAAAGACTCCTAATGTCTGTATCAAACCCTGTTTTACGGGGTGTGATGTCGTGGCTGTCGCTGCGGCATTGGGTGCAGAACCCATACCTGCCTCATTGCTGAACAGACCACGTTTTATACCTTGCATAACGGCTGCTCCCATACCTCCACCCGCTAATTGCTCTATGCCGAAGGCACTCTTGACTATTGTCGCAAGTATTGTCGGAAGATGCTCTATGTTGAGTGCTATGACTATGAGTGCTATGATGAGGTATCCGACAGCCATAACAGGAACAACGATGCTACTTACTTTGGCTATACGTTGTATGCCACCGAAGATGATGAGCAGAGTCGCAATGGTCAGCGCCAATCCCATATATAGTTTGTCCATTCCGAAAGCATTCTCAAATGCCGCACAAATAGTGTTGCTTTGAACTGTATTGAATGCAAAGCCGAATGTTACGATAATCAATATGCAGAATGTTATGGCAAGCGGCTTGTTGCGCATACCATACATTATATAATATGCAGGACCTCCTATATAAGAATCCGTAGAACGACGTTTGTAGAGTTGCGCCAATGTACTCTCCACGAAGGCGTTTGCTGCTCCCAAAAGAGCAATAATCCACATCCAGAATACAGCACCCGCTCCTCCCACGACAATGGCTGTAGCCACACCTGCCAGATTGCCCGTGCCGATACGACTTGCAAGCGAGATGACAAAAGCCTCAAAGGGGGCTATTCGTTTGGGTTTATGCTGTGAGTCACTCTCTTTATCTTGGTCGGGATTGATAAGTAATCGACACATCTCACCCAACATACGAAATTGCACAAAGCGGCTGCGTATGGTAAAATATATGGCGCAAAAGAGCAGTGCGGCTATCATAATATAGCCCCAAAGCAGGTTGTTTGCGGTGTCGATTATCTGCTGAAACATAGTCTATTGGTTGCCTTGTCGTTGTTTTTTGCCTATAAGATTCATCACAGCATCAATAAATGTCATCGGATGTGTCGGTGCACCGGGCAGCCATAAATCGACGTGATGACGCTGCAGGAAACTCCTGTCGATAGCCTTGCTTTGACTGAATAATCCGCCCGAACAAGCCTCCGAACCACAAACGATTGTAATCTTCGGCTCAGGTATTGCAGCATAACATATCTCCAATGGCTCGGCCATATTCTTGGATATAGGCCCTGTGATAACCACGCCGTCGCTATGGCGTGGTGAGGCTGTAAACTCTACGCCGTAACGTCCGAAATCGAAATTCACATTTCCCGTAGCGTTCAACTCCATCTCGATAGATGCATCACCTGCGGCAGATACTTGTCGCAGTTTGAGTGAACGAGAGAATAGTTGTGGAATCTCCTTGCGTACCAACTCTTTATGGAAGTCAATTTGCTTTGTCTCTGGGGTTACGACAAGTGCTTCGCGAGAAGTAGAGCCTACCTTGTAATCATTCGTAAAGCGGATGTTGCGCGGCGCTCGCAGGGCACACTCTCCACAAAATAGACAACGCCCCAAATCGAGAGTAAATGGTGCCACAGATATTGCCCCCGTAGGGCATAATTTTGCCGCAGCCTCTACATCTGCCATATCTTCTGTGACTGTCAGTTCGGGACGCCCGCGAAACTCTTCGGTGAGCGTCACATCGTTAAGGTCGGGGATGTATTGCCAGCCGTGTGAGTGTAGAACTTTTATCTTTGGAAATATCATAATCTTAAACTCTTTTTCTTTTTACAAGTCGTGACCGCAGTATGAGAGATTGAAACTCTTATTGCAAATCGGGAAGTCCGAAATGCCCTCGCCACGAACAGCCAATGCTAATGCCAGCCAGTTATGAAGGCTTGGCTCCTTTATTTTATAGGTCGATATCTGGCCTTTGTCATCGGTCAGTGCGACGTGGCAAATCTCGCCTCGCCAACCCTCGATAAGTCCAAATGAGAGGTGGCTGGGCTTGAGGTTACACTCATAATCGGGGCGCAGGTGCTTCTCCGATGTGGTGTATCCTTCAAGCAACGATTTTATTCTCTGTGCCGACTGTTGTACCTCTTCGCATCGTACCTTCAGGCGAGACATAACATCACCATCGTGCATTGTGCAAGAGTCGTGTCGAGGCTCTGTGTTATAGGCGCCCCACGGGTGTGAAGAGCGTATATCACGAAGCAATCCGCTGGCGCGAGCGGCCATACCTACGCCTCCGATGCGTTGCATCTCGTTTTGGGGTACTATTCCACAATGCTCGAAACGTGAGAGTAGGGTGGGCGAACTCTGTATATCGTCGCTTACTTCGGCATAACGGCGGCTAATCTGCTCTACGTTAGAGAGTATCATCTCGACCTTCTCTTTCGTCAAAGGCTTGTTTGTACCGCAAGGACGGATAAGTCCCTTACCGAAACGGTTGCCACACCACGCCTGTGTGGTGTTGATGGTCATCGTGCGCAGTGCCTCGCAAGCAACTTGGCCGAGTTGGTATCCTACGTCCATCGATAATGCTCCCGTATCGGCAATATGCATAGCCATACGCTCCAATTCGAGTGCCACGATACGTTCCGTTGCGAGAGAATCGCTTATGGCATTATCCGACAATCGTTCAATCGCCGCTGCAAATGCCGACGTGTGTGCTATGGCACTATCGCCTGCTATACTCTCTGCAAGCAGGGTTTGGCGCAGACGGTTATTGGTCGAGGTAAACTCACTCTCAACGCCACGATGTTGGTAGCCTAATGCAATCTCAAGGTGCAGTACCTTCTCGCCGTTACAAATAAAACGAAATGCACCCGGCTCGATTATGCCTGCGTGTATTGGGCCTACATTCACTTCGTGCAACGACTCTCCTTCGATAGTGTAGAAGGGGTAGTTGTCAATTGTGGAGTTGCGGTTACGGCGTGCCTCTGCAAAACGCAACGGTTTATCCCAGGGCATTGAGCCGAAATGCACGTTGTATAGTTCGGTAATTTCACGCTCGAATGGGTGTAGTGCAGGATGTAAAGCCGTCAGCGAAGGGAGTGCTATATCGTCGTAGTACTCCATTGCAAATCGGGCCAGCATAATCTGGTGCTCCTTGTCGTCGAGCAGTACGATATAGAACATTAATCTGTTCTCGTCGGGCGTGGCAAAGTAGTGCGCGACGTGATATTGCTCCTGCTTAAGACGCTCCTTAAGGTCGTTGTAAAGTGTAGCATACTCCACTTCGGGAATATCTTTGATGGCTACAGCCTCTGTTGAGGTGTTATTTGTTATATAGTAATGCATAGACTACATATTCACAATTGAGTCAATAATTGCTTTAAGTGGTTCGGGCTGCCACAATCCGATAACAATCGCGCCCAGCATCAAAATCAGTGCGCTATATGATAGACGGCGATTGATATTCGATATATGAAGTTCATCCTGATTAGGCTGATAACATAGTTTTATTACGCGGTGGCATACCGAGTAAATCACGATGCACATAAGAAGCATCATCAATGCCGTAAGCCACCAATCTCCCGCCGTTATGGTCTCCGATAGAATCATCAACTCCGAGATAAAGAGAGGTGATGGCGGGAAGGCCAAGATTACAACCATACCTACCAACAAACCGATTGCTCCCACTTTGTTGATGTTTATATAATCTCCAATACGGTTAATACGGTAACCGTTATAGATGTGGCGCACGATACCAATCTGCAAGAAGAGGCTGCTCTTGATGAGCGAGTGGCAAACAACGTGGAAAACAGCCGCCCAGACACCTGTGCCGCCTATTCCTAAGCCGATGGCCGCGATACCCATATTCTCGACTGTCGAGTACGATAGAAAACGTTTGTAATTGTTTGTACGACGCAGGAACAATGCTCCGACGATAAGGCTCAAAATACCAGTCAGCAACATCACGTTTTGTACCCAGCCGAATACGGGAGTATCGGCAAAAAGGCGATAGATGCGAAAAATAGCCAAGAATCCAGCATTCACCAATCCTGTCGATATCATAGCCGATGCAGGTGCAGGGGCCGCGAAGTTGGCATCAACGCCGATGGTGTATAACGGGAAAATCTCCATCTTGCAACTATATCCCGTAAGAATCAGGATAAATGCCACCTTTAGATAGAGGGGATTACCTTGTGCTATAATGCCTTGCAGTTCGGTATAGTTGAGCGATGAGTTCTCTGCCGCAGCACACAATAACAAAATACCCAGATAGGCGATTGCAATACCTGTCGAACATACAAACAGATATTTCCACGTTGCCTCAAGCGTGGGCTTTGAGCGGCGGTAGTAGAGTATGCCAGCACCACAAAGAGTCGTGGCCTCCAACAGAATCCAGGTAATGGCGATGTTGTTGGCAAAATACACTCCCGTGATGGCTGTAGTAAGCAGCATCAGCAACGAAAAATACAATCTGTAATGCTCTATCGCATCATCTTTCAGATACTCCTCAGAGTGCCAGAATACAAATAGTGCAACTATTGCGAGCAGGATGTAAAATAGCGTTCCCGCCTCGTCAAACGTAAAGAATATTCCCGATGTCGTGAGGTACTCTCCGCCAAATAGCAGTTGCTCGATAAATACCGCGTGGATTGTTAAATAGCATCCGCATAAAATGTGTACTACACGACGTGAACGTGCAGCCAATGTGGTAGCGGCTATGGCAAGCCATAATAAAAAGTAGAAATATATCATAGCCTTTAGTCTTTTACGCGTGTTAATGAATCGCTGTCGTCGGCGTGAATCTTATCGTCAACTTTTGTGAGGAACATTCCGAGCATCAAAATCGAAATCAAGATATCAAGCATAATAGCCATATTAATCAATATGGGCATCTCGACACCAATCGCCATCGAGAATAGGAATACACCATTCTCTATGACAAGGAACCCGACGACGTGAGTAAAGATGCGCGAGCGCAGAACGATTAATATAAGTCCGCTCAAAAGTGCATATAGTGCAACGCCAAAGAATAACATATGTACCGAAGAGTCGGCCACATAATATGTGGTAATAGCACTTACTATCAGTGCCGCGATTGACAACATCTGCGAATTGAACTGCGACGTGCCCGATGTGCTTACGCGATTGATGTTGGTCTTCTTGATGACATTCATCAATATGGCGGGTACTACAAGGGCCTTGAATATAAGTGTCTCGAGTATGACAAATCCCAACTCCACCCAATTCAAAGTGTGCAGTTGCAACAGTGCGATGCCTAATAGAATCCACCCTTGCCACGCAATTATCGAGGCGTAGTTACGGAAACGCTCAACCGTCGATAGGTATATGAGCGTTATGACGTACAATATAATGAGTGTTAATACCATATTCTTAAATATTGATGTTTAGTTGCAGCAGGTAACCTATGAAAAATATCAAAGCCGCCAATGCCGAAATGGTTACGATAAATGTGGTGTTGCGTACAAGTTTGTTGCGAGCCTGTGTCGATTCGACTACGCCGACGGATAAGCCTGTAAGCAGAATGGCCAACGGAGTGGCAAACCACCAATGGAAACATCCTGTTGCTGCTATTGCATTTGCAGCGAGCATCGAGAGTGATGCCGTTTTAAGCCAGCCTGCTATTTGAATCATCGCCATATCTATACCGCAATAATCCAAGCACATCACCTCGTGAATCATCGTTAGTTCGAGGTGAGTTCGCGGGTCATCTACGGGTACGCGTCCCGACTCGACGAATGCAATTTTAATAAATAGATATGCCGTCAGTAGCATAACTATTGTCAAGTGTAGGTTGAACGACTGTTCGTGGGCAAAAATATCAGCAAACGAGGTGTAACCGCAGAACATAGCCAATGTGGCAAATCCTACCATTATGGCAGGCTCGATTAATGCGCCATACAACGCTTCGCGTGATGCGCCCATACCTTCGAAAGAACTACCTGTATCCATTGCAGCCAAGATGAGGGCAAAACGCCCCAAAGCCAGCAGGTAAGCAAAACATATAACATCTCCCTCAAACGATATGAGCGGATTGAGGTCGGCAATAGGTATAAAAAGAATCGCTACGATAGCCGAGCCAAGATATACGGCAGGTGCGATGCGGAATAGGGCAGTGGTTGTTGTCGAATAGACTGCACCTTTGCGCATTAGTAGCCTTACGTTGTAGATATGCTGAAAAAACGGCAAACCCTTGCGGCCAGCCAATATTGCGCGACATCGGTTAATCACTCCTGTTATGGAGATTGCAACTATCAGCATAAGTAGTGTGTTGAGTGCTATTCCCATAATTATAAAATATTAAAGAGTGAAAGAATAAATATCGCAACAAGGAATAATAAGGCGAACAATATATAGTGGTTTATCTTACCCGTACGCAGGCTCATTATGCGCTTGTTGATTATACGCAATAACTCAACCCACCACTCAGTAAACAGTCGGTCAATCTTGTCTTTGTGTCGCACGTGGTAGTTATGCGCCGAGGGGAATATTTCGCTTTTGCTTACAGCGCGTCCCTCTACTGTGTTTTGCGTGAGCGATGTGGTTATCGACTCCAGATTCTCGGAGAACGATTCGCCGGTATATTGCATACGAATATTTGGCGAAGTGAATCCGCAACCCCAAGTCGGGCCTTGTTCAATAGTGCGAGAACGCTGTGCGCGACTCTTTAGCATATAGAGCAATGCGATAACGATTATTATCAACAGAGCGGTGAGCGATACACGTCCCAAAGTCGGGGTGATGTATCCGCTAATTATGGGGGTGGCCGATGGAATTAATCCGTCGGCAATGTTTGTCAATACGCGAATAACCAACTGCGGTGCGATACCTATAATGATTATTCCTGCAGTCGGTATAGCCATAGCAGCCAGACGCATATTGTCAACCTCTTCGGCTTCGGCAACGTGATGGTCGCGCGGAGAGCCGAGGAATACGGTACTATAAAGTTTTGTAAATGCAAAAACCACGATACCTCCAATCAAGGCCAAAGCGATAATGCCTCCTGCGGCAGCCAGGGTGTTCACTCCGTCGCGTACGCTGTTGAGCATACCCAGATAAATCATAAACTCTCCGACAAAACCGTTTAGTGGCGGTAGTGCACAAATAGCAGCAGTCGCTATCAGGAATAATATGGCCGTTACGGGCATACTTTTGGCGACACCTCCAAAACTATTAAGATGCGTAGAGTGCATCTGCGAATAGAGGTTTCCTGCGCCAAAGAATAATAAAGTCTTAAATAGCGAGTGATTTACAATGTGTAATAATGCTCCGCATAGAGCCAACGTCGCTACTATGCTGTTTGAGGCGGCTAATCCCAATGTTGCAATACCCAGACCGATAAATATAACTCCTATATTCTCGATGCTCGAATATGCCAATAATCTCTTGACATCGTTCTGCAAGGCGGCGAGTATCACACCCCATAGACCTGTTACAACACCAACCGCGAGAATTATAAATCCTATGGTCTGTAACTCTTGAGTGTTGCTGATGTGCCACAGGACGCGCATTATACCATATACTCCCGTCTTAATCATCACGCCCGACATTATGGCCGATACGTGCGACGGTGCCGCGGGGTGTGCTTCGGGCAACCAGACGTGCATAGGGAACAATCCGGCCTTCATTCCAAAGCCCAATAAGAATAACACAAATAGCAGAATCGTTTTGCCTTGACCAAACGCTATTGGAAGAGCCTCAAACGATGCCGAGCCTGTTGTGGCGTGAAGTGTGGCAAAGCCTGCTACGAGGAATATGAATCCGACGTGCATCATTATCAGATATGCGAGTGCGGCACGCAACACTTCGGCTCGTTGGGCATCGAAGAGTATGAGTATAAATGACGCAATGGTCATCAACTCCCACGCGAGCAGGAACGAAAATCCTCCGCTCGACATTACAACCAGCATCATCGACAGAATCATAATCACCAATGCCGCGTAGTGTAATGATATGTGTACCGATGATTTCTTGTCGAGATATTGTGCTAAATATCCTCGCGAATAGATTATTGTTGCTATACCTGCTATGCCTATGATTATCAGGAAAAGAGCCGAGAGAGAATCAATACTTAAATTCTCTGCTCCAAAAATAGGCCCTTGGGCCTGCATCAAGACAATGGGGTGTGCGGTCATAAGAGCCGTGATAGCGGGGTAGGATAGCGCTGCAACGGCAATTATGACGGTTGTAAATGCCACCCAAATCTTACTTCGTAGCGGGGCTATAAATAGGGCTGCTACAAGTAGAGTAAGTGTCAGAAGTAATCCGAGATAAAACATCCTTTTATTGTTTTGTTCGTTTTGAGTCTGCGGCTTGTCGCTTGATTGGTCAAGTGGTCCGCTACTCTCTTATTTGCTGTTTTCGGTTGCAACCATTACCGTAGCAACTATAGCTGCGGTCTCGGTGCGTAGGCGTTGCGTCCCAAGCGTTATGGGCGTAAAGCCGTTTTCGAGTGCAAAATTAATCTCTTCGGGCGAAAAATCACCTTCTGGGCCAATTAAAATTAAAATATTTTCATTTTTTTTAATAATTGACGGCATATAGACTCTCTCTCCGCACTCTTTGTTGCAATGAGCGATAAATTTTTGCCCGTCAAACGGAGTCGCAATAATCTGCTTTACGGGTGTCAAATCGTCGAGCGCGGGGTGATAAGCCTTTAGCGATTGCTTAACAGCCGACGTTATGACCCTCTGCTCTCTGTCGTGCTTGATGCTACGTCTCTCGCTATGCTCACATTCGATTGGTATAAAGCGTGTTACGCCAACTTCGGTAGCCTTCTCCAGAAACCACTCATAGCGCTCTATGTTTTTTGTTGGGGCAACAGCCATAGTGAGCGAATAGGGCATCTTTTCCCACTCCGAGAAGGTTTCTTTCACCTCTACTGTACAATGATGCTGGTGGGCTTCCGTTATATTACAATGATATAAATTACCTTTGCCGTCGGTAATGTGTAGCGAGTCACCTTCGCGCAGGCGTAGCACTCTAACGCAATGTTTTGACTCCTCGTCGCTTAATGTATAGAGCGGAGGAGTAATATCGGGGGCATAAAATAGTTGCATACCTTTTTAATAAATATTATCTTTGCAAAGATATTAAATATAAATTAAGTAATGAAACGCTTTTTACGTTTATTCGCAGTAGCGATGATAATTATGACAGTTTGTGGCTGTAAAAAGAGTACCGAGAGTGGTGAGAATCCATTTTTCGAGGCCGAGTGGGATACCCCTTATGGTGCGCCTCCATTTGATAGAATCGCGTTTGAGCACTTCAAACCCGCATTCGAGCGTGGTATGTCGTTGCAGAACGAGGAGATTGCCACCATCGTGGAGTCTAAGGAGGAGCCTACGTTTGAGAATGTCATCCTTGCCTATGATAATTCGGGCGAGATGTTGTCAAGGGTAAGCCGAGTATTCTCTACTCTCAACTCTGCCGAGACCAATGAGCAGATGCAGGCTCTCTCTGCCGAGTTGAGCCCTTTGCGTGCGGCACATAGCGATGCTATAACTCTTAACGAGAGACTCTTCGACAAGATTAAGGCCGTATACGACAAACGTAATGCTTTGGGCCTTGATGCCGAGCAGTTGCGCCTGACGGAGAAGATTTACGATGGCTTTGTGCGTTCTGGCGCGTTGCTTTCCGCTGAGGATAAGGCTCGTTTGAAACAAATTAACGAGCAGTTGTCGGCCTTGAGTGTTAAGTTTGGTCAAAACCTTTTGGCCGAGACTAATGCTTTTGTGCTGGAGGTGGCCAATAAGGAGGACTTGAAGGGTGTTCCCGAAACGGCTTGTGATGCAGCGCGTGAGCAGGCTAATAAATTGGATAAGGGTAACGTCTATGCCTTTACACTCCAAAAGCCGAGTATGTTGCCTCTTCTGACCTATGCCGATAATCGTAATTTGAGAGAGCAAATCTATAAGGCGTATATTGCACGCGGAAATAATGATAACGAAAATGATAACAAGTCGGTGATTGCCGATATCATATCATTGCGCTACGAAAAGGCCAAGTTGCTGGGTTTTGATACATTTGCTGATTATGTGGTGTCGAATCAGATGGCCAAGACTCCCGAAGCAGTCTATGAGTTGCTACATCAGGTTTGGGAGCCTGCGCTCCAACGCTCAAAGGATGAGTTGAAGCGTATGACGACAATGTTCAAGCACGAGAATGGTATGGATGCCCAATTTGAGTCTTGGGATTGGTGGTATTATGCCGAGAAGGTGCGTAAGGCTGATTATGATTTGGAAGAGGAGAAGGTGCGCCAATATCTATCGCTGGATAATGTGAAGAGTGGAATATTTTTCCTTGCCAACCGTCTGTATGGCATTACGTTCCGTCCTTTGCAGGCTCCGTTGTATCACGCAGAGTGTGAGATGTATGAGGTTATAGATAACGACGATAAGCCATTGGGCGCATTGTGTTTTGACTTTCATCCGCGTCCTGGAAAACGTGCCGGTGCGTGGTGCGGTACTATGCGTCGCCAATCGTACAAGGATGGAGAGCGAGTACCTCCCGTTGTAAGTATCGTCTGCAACTTTACACGTCCTGCGGGTGGAGTTCCGGCCTTGTTGTCGCTTGATGAGACCGAGACCTTGTTCCACGAGTTCGGTCACGCTCTGCATAATCTGTTTGCAGATGTTAAGTATAAGGGCTTGAGTGGTGTTGAGGGCGATTTTGTCGAGTTGCCATCACAGATTATGGAGAATTGGGCCTTCACTCAAGAGATGCTCAAGGAGTATGCAGTTCACTATCGTACAGGCGAGGTTATGCCCGACGATATGATTGAACGCATACAACGTAGTAGTAAGTTCAACGAAGGCTTTGCTACGACAGAGTTGGTTGCAGCGGCATTGTCGGATATGGATATTCACTCTGTTGAGAGTGCCGAGAAGATTGATGTCAATGCTTTTGAGAAGGAGTCGCTTGTGACTAAGCGTGGCCTTATCTCGCAAATTGAACCTCGTTATCATTACACCTATTTTAATCATATATTCAACAGCGGATATTCAGCAGGATATTATTTCTATATCTGGGCCGAAGTGTTGGATAAGGATGCCCATCGTGCATTTGTTGAGAGCGGTGATTTGTTCAATCGTGAAGTGGCCGAGCGTTTCCGCCGTGAGATTTTGTTGCGTGGTGGCGAGCGTGATGGTATGGATATGTATCGCTCGTTTAGAGGTGCAGAACCCGACAAGACAGCAATGCTTGTTGCCAGAGGTTTGGTGGAGGAAGAAGATGTTGCGACCACAGAGCCTATGCCGATAAGGCAAATCGGTAGGGTAGATACCCGCGCACAGGCCCGTGCTCGCGCCGAGCGTTCACGTCAGGAGCGTGCTGCGGCCCGCCGAGCCGACTCGCTTGCTATGGTCGATTCGTTGGCGCGTGTAGAGGCCGATGTGGAGTAGGTAAGCCGAGAGCATAATCCAAATTTAATGAAAAAACCAAAACGAAATAAAAATTATGAAAAAAGTATTATTGATGATGACTTTCAGTGCATTGGTAGCAGGTTGCGCTGGCGATTCTATGCCCGTTGCCGTGCTGCCCGAAATTGACACTTCGAACCCGTTGTTGGCAGAGTGGGATACTCCCTATGCTACACCGCCGTTCGATAAGATTAAGATTACCGATTATGAGCCCGCATTCGAGACTGCTATCGCGGTGTCACGTGCCGAGATTGACGCTATTGTGAATAATCCCGCCAAACCTACGTTTAAGAATACAATCGTGGCTATGGAGCGTCAGGGTGCTTTGCTGGGCCGTATTGCTGGTATTTTCTATAATTTGCGCGAGGCTGATACCTCTGATGAGATGGATGCCATAGCATTGCGTATTCAGCCCAAGATGACAGAGTTGAGCAATGATATTGCCCTTAATCCGCAACTCTTTGAGCGCGTGAAGGCCGTTTATGAGGGCTCGCGTCGCGGTCTGTCGGATGTTGATATCAAACTTTTGGAGGATACCTATAAGAGTTTCTCTCGTTCGGGTGCAGCACTGTCGGATGAGGATAAGGAGGCGTACCGTAAATATACATCTGAACTCTCTGAGGCAGAACTTCTTTTTGGCCAGAACTCGCTGTCAGCAACCAACGATTTTGCTATCAATATCACATCAGCCTCTAAGGTTGCCGAGTTACCCGCTTTTGTTAAGGAGTCGTTGGCAGCCGATGCCAAGGCTCGTGGCGAAAATGGTTGGACCGTTACATTGAAGGCTCCGAGTTATATTCCATTTATGACCTACTCTTCGCAGCGTGACATTAAGGAGCAGTTGTATCGTGCATATAATACTCGCGCGTTGGGCGGTAAGTACGATAACTCCGATATTATCCGCAATATCACATCGCTGCGCTTGAAGATTGCAAACCTGTTGGGATACGAAACCTATGCCGACTATGTATTGGAGGAGCGTATGGCCGAGACAGCCCCTGCGGTAAATAGTTTCTTGGCCGAGTTGCGTGATGCCACAGTGGAGTATGCCAAGAAAGATTACTCGATGATTAACGAGTATGCTGCATCAAAGGGCTTGAAGGGTGATGTTATGCCGTGGGATTGGGCATATTATACCGAGAAGTACAAGATGGAGAAGTATGCATTGGATGACGAGCAGGTAAAGCCTTACCTCAAGTTGGACAATGTAATCAAGGGTGTATTTATGGTTGCCGAGAAGTTGTACGGCCTGAAGTTTGTTCCCAATAAGGATATTGCAGTATATCATCCCGATGTTACCGCTTATGAGGTTTACGATACAACTGATGGCAAAGAAGAGTTGCTCTCGGTCCTCTATCTCGATTTCTTCCCCCGCGAGTCAAAGCGTTCTGGTGCGTGGATGACAGAGTTTAGAGGTACAAAGGTGATTGAAGGCGTCGAGACTCGTCCTTTGGTGTCGCTTGTGATGAATTTTACTAAGCCGACAGAGACTACCCCCTCGTTGCTTACATTTGATGAGTTTACCACTTTCCTTCACGAGTTTGGTCACGCTCTGCACGGTATGTTGGCCAAAGGTGAGTATGAGTCTATGAATGGAACCAGCGTATATCGTGACTTTGTTGAGTTGCCGTCGCAGATTTTGGAGAATTGGGCCGTAGAGAAGGAGTATCTGGATATGTGGGCCGTTCATTATCAGACAGGCGAGCCTATTCCTGCCGAGTTGGTTCAGAAGATTGTCGATGCCAAGAACTATTTGGCTGCTTATAGCAATGTGCGCCAACTATCGTTTGGTTTGTCAGATATGGCTTGGCATACCTTGAAACAACCTTATACGGGCGAGATAGAGCCCTTCGAGAAGGAGGCAATGTCGTCAGTTCAGGTTACCCCTTGGGTTGAAGGTACGGCTATGAGCCCCTCGTTTACACATATCTTCTCAGGCGGATATGCTGCGGGTTATTATGGTTATAAGTGGGCTGAGGTATTGGCTGCCGATGCCTTCTCGCTCTTCAAGGAGAAGGGTATCTTCGATGCACCTACCGCAAAGTCGTTCCGCCATCTGTTGGAGCAGGGTGGACAGCGCCATCCTATGGATATTTATGTGGAGTTCCGTGGCCACAAGCCCGAAACAAAGGCTTTGGTTGAGTCTATGGGCCTTAAATAATATGTGTTGAGTATGAAATCAATCGTTAAATATATTTTTGTTGCGGTGGCTCTTGTAGCCACTGCAACTGCTTATGGTCAGAAGATGTCAGGTAATCCTCTTTTTGAGGGTGACTATGCTGACCCTGAGGGCGTTGTATTTGGTAAGACTTATTGGATTTATCCCACCTTCTCAGCCCCGTTTGAGCAGCAGTTGCACCTTGACTGTTTCTCATCTA
This sequence comes from Alistipes sp., assembly GCA_017399485.1. Lineage (GTDB taxonomy): Bacteria > Bacteroidota > Bacteroidia > Bacteroidales > Rikenellaceae > Alistipes. Next base: position 96,402 of record JAFQCA010000021.1, on the reverse strand, counting down.
AGGATTTGGTGACGTGGGTAAAGCACGAGCGTATTATCGACAATTCAAGCATTAAGTGGTTACGTCTGGCCTTGTGGGCTCCTGCTGCGGTGGAGAAGGATGGTAAGTATTATCTCTTCTTTGGCGCCAACGATGTTCACGAGGGTGAGATTGGCGGTATCGGTGTTGCCGTTGCCGATAATCCCGCAGGCCCGTTTAAGGATTTGTTGGGTAAGCCGTTGATTGGTGAGATTGTGAATGGCGCACAGCCTATCGACCAATATGTCTTCAAGGATAAGGATGGCTCATATTATATGTATTATGGTGGCTGGAGCCACTGTAATGTGGTTAAGTTGGCCGACGATTTCAAGAGTATTGTGCCATTTGAGGATGGTACGCTCTATAAGGAGATAACCCCGAAGAACTATGTCGAGGGCCCATTTATGTTTATCCGCGATGGTAAGTACTACTTTATGTGGTCGGAGGGTGGCTGGACAGGCCCTAACTATAAGGTTGCTTACGCTATCTCGGATTCTCCGTTTGGACCGTTTGAGCGTCGCGGTGTTATCTTGCAGCAAGACGATAAGGTTGCTCGCGGAGCAGGCCACCACTCTGTCGTTTATAATAAGCGTAGCGATAAATACTATATTATCTACCACCGTCGTCCTATCGATTCGAATAAACGCGATAATCGCGTCACTTGTATCGAGGAGATGCATTTCGATGAGAATGGTGACATCCTTCCCGTTGTAATGACTCACGAAGGTGTTAAGAAGGATAAGTTGTAGAGTTTATCATAGACCAAATCATAATACCCGCTTGCAATAATCAGGCGGGTATTTTTTTTGCTTCTTTATCTTGTTGTTATTTCTTTGGGCTGGGGTGGTTATGAATATAAACAAAAAACCGTCGCGATATTTATCGGACGGTTTTGTTGGGCTACCAGGATTCGAACCTGGAATGACAGGACCAGAATCTGTAGTGTTACCATTACACCATAGCCCAATCTGGATTGTTGTCATTTTTGACACCGCAAAAGTAGAATATTATTTCTATTCTGCAAAGAAAAAAGCAATTTTTTTTCGATTTTATGCGATTTTTTATCCGCTACGTCATTAAAATCGTTTTTTGCAATTCTATTTATCTACAGAAACAATCCATATATCTTTACTCTTTGCATACAAGTGCTACGGCATAGGCCGACACTCCCTCTTCGCGGCCTTCAAATCCCAGTCGCTCGGTAGTCGTTGCTTTAATTGATACACGGTCTGGCGTAATGCCCATCTCGCGGGCCAGCACTTCGCGCATAGTGTCTATGTGAGGACGCAATTTGGGGCGTTGCATAGCGATTGTACAATCTATATTCGATATTTTATAACCGCGAGAGTATATCTCATCACAGACCTTGTGCAGAAGGATTTTTGAGTCAATGCCTTTATATGCGGCATCGGTGTCGGGGAACAATTTTCCTATATCACCCAACGCCAAAGTGCCCAATAAGGCGTCGCATATAGCGTGTATCGCTACATCTCCATCCGAGTGGGCTATACACCCTTTTGTGTGCGCAATCTCTACTCCGCCCAATACCAGACGCAGACCATCGCCAAGCGCGTGTACGTCATAACCTTGCCCTATTCTTATATCCATAATTTTAATTTGTTTGTTAATCCTAATATAAATCTTCTCACTATTCTCGGCAACGCCAGCCATAAAGTCGAGTATATCCTCCACCTCCGACTGTCGAGCGATATTATGCGCCCTGATGGCCTTATAATGGCTGTCACCGTTGCGACAATATCATCTCTGGTAGCCTGCTCCGTTTTGTTGTAGTTGCCATCTCCGGCAAAGGTGATGTTTTCTCCTTCGATTTTAACGATGCGGTGCATAATGTGATGCCCGTTATGGCGGAATAGCATCACAGCCCCTTGTTTAATCGCTCTGTCGGAGTGCGCAGTAAGTATTACCTTATCCTTTCCGCTGCGCATCATTGGCCGCATACTGAACCCTTTGACGGGAATAGTTACACTTTGCCCCTCGCTTATCAACCGCTCTACTTCGGTGAAAAATATGTCGTTACGTAATTCTAACTTCATAATCCGAAAACGGTATTATATGATAGGTGTGCAGCCTCCGAATTGGGTAGGCACTCCAGATGATATAAGGCTACATCGGTCATCGTGGCCGACAAGATATCTATCATTCTCTCCTCCAATTCTTCGTCAAATGCAAAAGCAGGTGGCATTGATGGCAGTAAAGCACCTATGGCTTGCGCTCCACGTAGCCTGCGTATGGCATTATGTGGCGCCTGACTTAATCGCACGATGGCTCGCAGGGGGTATGATTCACTCTTGTAGCAGGGAGTCTTGCCGCTCCAGGGTGAACCATATACTATGGCTTTACCCTCCATTATACGCAAAAACGGACTGTCGTCATTTAGTAGCGTAGCGCCCTCAATATTCTCTCTCCAAAGCCTTGTGTGGGTACTCTTGCCTGTTCCCGATTCGCCCAAGAACATTATGGCTTCGTTGTTGGCTACGATGACCGAAGAGTGAATTGCTGCCGTATGGTGTTTTGAGGCAGCTAATCCTATGGCAAACCACATTCCAAAGCGTAGGAACGACGGATTGTATTCGCTGTCAAAACCCACATTGCAATACGCATTGTCGGTTGCTCGCTCATAAATCAGATGTAATGGTTGCGATATCTCGTTCTCGATGCTGAACGTGTAGTGCGTTTCGGTACGCCCAAATCGACACCGAGCCTGCCCCTCCTCGAAGTCAAATTCGGTGAGAGAGTTGCTCTCTAACTCTCCTGCTCTAATCTTCTGCCCTGTATATATCTCAACAATAGGCTTCTTCGAAGCGTCATAATCTGCTGCAAAAGGCTCAAAACTTTTAACACCAGCCGCTGCTATATCGGCCTTAGGCCCGTAAACCCTTATGCGATTATCTGCAATTATGTAATCTCTGCACGACTCCATTTATTCTCCGATGTTGATAATGCGGTCACAATATTCGAGTGATGTATCACGGTGTGCTATGACCACTATAGTTAATTCTCTGTTATTTGTCGATAGACTCTCTATGGCGTGATTTACACTGCTCTCGGTATCTTTGTCCAGAGCCGATGTAGCCTCGTCGAAGAAGAGTATGTCGGGTTGGCGGTATAATGCCCTTGCTATACCTATTCTTTGACGTTCTCCGCCTGATACGCGGCATCCCAACTCTCCAACTTGAGTGTCTATGCCTTGTGCGAGCCCTTTGGCGAATTTAGTTAGGCTTGCCATCTCCAAGACCTTTCCAACTCGTTTGCGGTCTATCTTTTGTGCATCAACGCCAAGCGCTATGTTTTCGGCTAAAGTTGAATCTGCAATAAACACATTCTGGGGTACATAACCTATCGAGTTTTGCCATTTGCGACGTGTGGTGTCGTCTAATCTCACGCCGTCAATTCTAATCTCTCCACTTGTGGGGCTATAAAGTCCCAGCATTAAGTTCATTAATGTACTCTTGCCCGCACCTGATGCGCCTTTTATGCCCAATCTCTCACCTCGTCGGATAGTAAGCGATAGGCTGTTTATAACCCTCGTTGGAGTCCCTTCGCTATGGCTGTCATATTCAAACGATATGTTGTTTAATTCAATCTTCTCTTGCAGATGTAGTCGCTCATCGACCTGTTCCATTGCACTATCGTTCTTGTTGCCTGATAGAGTATCCAGCGTGTAACGATTATAACGAATTGCAGTAAAAGCCGATAAGATGCTCCGTACTGAGGGCATTAGACGTACGGCTGCCACTGCGAATATGCCGAATAGCAACCCAATATTGCCTTGCGGCAGGTATGCACCTATTATAACCAGCGAGGCCATTCCTGCGGCTAAGGTCGTCTCTGTTATGCTCTGAGGTGCTGCCGCTAACATTGCATTCTTTTTGCGCATTGCAATGAGCCTATCTGTCGAATCGTCAAATATCGAGAGCATCTGCGGGAAAGCGTTGTTAATCTCTATGTCGGCATACCCTTTGAAACTCTCCGTGACGTTTTTGAATCTAATTCTGTGTGCCTCATTTTCGGCTTTGCCGTATGTGTTCAATCTACGGCGAATAGAGTTGTAATATAACCAAACAATAGGTATGAATATTACAATCAGCAATGATGCCGCCTCTATATTTAGAATGGCAAGCGACACAATGATTAACACAAACAAAATAAATTCGCTACATAGTGTTGCTATGGGCTTTAATATGCCTGTTACAAAATTTAGGCATACGAAGTTTATGTTTCGCGATAATTCGGCAGAGTTGTGTTGATTGACAAAAGCAAGACCTCTGTTGTAATAATCTATGTACAAGCGGCGCGATAGGGCGCGATAAAGCGAGTAGGTGTAGTCGCGTTCATAACGAAATAGCCATAATGCAATGATGTTTTTTACGGCTATGGTCAAAACTATGCCTGCGGCTATGATTATGGTGAATTGAGTGTCGTTTGTGCATCCGAGAGTGTCGTATAACATCTGCAACTGCTCGTTTTGATGTACGGAATCACTCTCCAAGATTAACATCAACAACGGGATGAATAACGTGATGCCAAAAAAGTTAAGTATAGCACGTAGCAATAGTGTTACTGCCACCGTCACCCCTCGCCCATAGTATTTCGGGGGTATTATTGCCATAATCTTTTTTAACATATCTTCTTCCTGTTTGCCCGTTGCGATGTTGAGCGTCTACAAAGTTAGTAAATTTTATTCGATTTTAACCTCTTCTAATTCGCCCAATGTCAGATACCATACATAACCTTGAGTCTCTGTGTAGCCCATCTTCTGCAATAATCGCATATATTCAGCCATCTGTTTGGTGTAACGTCTGTTCTTCTCGACGCCAAATTTGTAATCTACAACGATAGCCCTTTTGCCGCGTATCATCACTCTGTCGGGGCGGCGTGTGCCAATTATCTCTTGGCAGATGATATCGTTCTCGTTGCGTATGCTGTCCCACTCCTCGTTAAACCATTCGGCTACGCACTCTCTGCTAAACTCTCGCTTGATAACTGCCTTCAACTCTTCGGCCTGCTCCTCGTTTATTTTGCCCGCCTTTAATGCCAAGTCTATATTTTCAATAACCGATTCTGCATTTGTTGCCTCGCACATTATCGAGTGCATCAATATTCCCAAACGTCGATTTGTCGAGGCCTCCTGATTCTGGTCGTTGTCGAAGTAACGCTCTAATGATAATTTGAGCGATGATGTAATATCTGAAGTAGGATACTCCTCCAGCAGTCGGCTTTCTGTGTCTAATTGATTTTGGGTCTGTTCTCCTCTCGATACGGGAGGGTGGGGCGTGCCATACTCTATGCGCGATTCTTCCTCTGTTGCCTCACTTTGGAGTGCGTTCCAGAGCCTTGCGCCTATGCTGCTTTTGCTTTTTTGAGGAATAAAGACATAAAGAGCCTCGCAAGCACGAGTAAGCGCGACGTATAATAAATTTATGTTATCGACATAGGAATATACCAATTCACGATGATAGTCGTCGTGGTATATCGAATCACACAACGCATCTTCGTATGACACAGGGAAACGCCCAATGTCAGCCAACTCATCCTTCTCATTGCCGTCGGATGGTGTTGCCCAAATGGTACTCCTGCTCATAGGTTTCAGAGCCCAACTGCACGATGGAATAATTATTACCTTGCGCTCCAGACCTTTGGCTTTGTGTATCGTGGTGAGTTCGATTGTCGATTCACCCTTCTCTACTACCAACGCTTCGCTTGAGCCCGATTCATCCCACTCCTTGAGGAATAACTGTATGTCGGCAACTTTCGATGCACAGAATGATACCACCTGCTGATGCAATGCTTGCAGATATGCAATCTCTTCACGTCGGGTATTTAACTCATATCTCATCACGATATGCTCAAAAGCCTGCTCTGGAGTTAATTGACTGATGTATGCCAGACCTTTGTACTCCTCTTCGGTCAATGATTCGTCAAAATCTCTACCCAGATATTGGTTGATTATGGCTTGACTAATCATATCGGTTGGATTCTGCGACATACGCATTAATGCAATCACAAAATTACAGATGTCAGAGTTTCCTATAACCAATGAGTCCTGCGTCATAATATTAAATGGCGCATTGGTTAATCGTTTGTACTCTAATAGAGTGTTGGCGGTATTCGCGCCATCTTTTCCCGAGCGGTGCAAAATCATAATATCGCTATATGAGTAACCGCGAGCAATCACGGACTCTATACACTCTACAATCGGTGGCGTCTCTTCGTAACGCTCTACGCATATATAACCATCGTAGGCGGCTTTGCTTTGCGCGGTTTGTTGATGTCCCTCGTAGGCGTTACGAAGTGTGTTGTATAGTTCTTTGTGGCACTCTTTGCTGATGTTTCCATTCGCAAGCGCCTCGTCGAGTGTCTGATTGAGTTCTTCGTTACAGTTCGAGACTATATTGTCAATGGCCATATTGTTAAACTCCACCACATTCCTTAGACTGCGGTAGTTGTTAGACATAATCTCCAGCGTTGTATTTTCAGCACCTAATGCGGCACTTACGCCCTGCTGTAATATACGCCAATCGCCGCCTCGCCAACGGTAGATTGATTGCTTTACGTCGCCCACAATCAGCACCGATGTATCTTCCGATTGCGCCATTGCATTTTGCAATAGAGGTACAAAATTGCTCCACTCTTTGGCCGAAGTGTCCTGAAACTCATCAATCATAAACCGCTCGAAACGATTGCCCGTTTTCTCATATATGAACGGAGCATCGTTATCAATCACAAAACGCGAGAGAATATATTTTGTCTCCGAGAGCAACATAATCCCCTCCTCATTACACAGATTAAGTACCTTGCGATATATATCTTGCAGAAGGGCATAACTGCGGAAACGCTTTTTTATTTGAGGCAGAGTTGTAAGCAGACGTTTGTTGTTTTCCAACAAATCGCATAACTCCTCATACATAGGTTGCAGGGTGGGTACCAAGGCCTGCGCATCGGTCTTTTTAGACCATTTGCCACTTGCAACGATGTTGATGGTTCTGGTGTTTGGATAACATATATCGCCTTGCGCAATCTTGTTGAGATAACCGGCCACACCTGTGTTGTTGTACGAAAAGTCTTCAATCGCAACACCTGCCCCACGTATAACATCCATCGCCTTTCGGCCTATCTCCTGTATCTTGGTTTTGATTTGGCTTACGCGTTTGTCGGCGTGTGTTATTATGCGCTGCAAATCCTCTTTCGCAGTAGCGTTCAGTATGGTGTGCTTGTTCGACTCCTTGAAGAGTTCCCCACCTAAGGCCAATATGTTGCGACGTATATCCCAACTGCTATTGTTGTCGAAGTTTTCCTGTGCAAAATCCAATATCCAACGTTGTAACTCCTCGTTGGTAGTTATATCGTCGATTAATGCGTCGGTGCTTCGTGCGAGTATCGAAGAGGTCTCCAATTCAATATTGTAATTGAGGTCGATACCCAACTCTTTAATGAAGGCTCGCAGTATGCGTTGGAAGAATTTGTCAATCGTGAGTATCGTAAAGCGTGAATAGTCGTGCAGAATACGCGATAGGATACCCTTTGCGCGAGATATAATCTCTTGCTCGGTAAGCGCAGTGTCACGCTTAAGGTCCTTTAAGTAACTGCTCTTTGCAGGCGATTGTACAATGTCGTTTATCTCCTTTAGGATACGGCTCTTCATCTCCTCTGTAGCCTTGTTGGTGAAGGTCACAGCAAGTATGGCCCTATAAAGATAGGGCTTCTCGTAGAAGTATTTTATTGTGTCGTGTACATATTTGTACGCCAAACGGTATGTCTTTCCGCTACCTGCACTTGCACTCAATATCTTTGCTCTCATACCTTTTAACGTTTACATAATGTTTTGAAATCACACATAGCGCATATCTCTTTGCTCTCCTCCTCGGGACACTGCTCAAATGGGATATTAAGGTTGAACAACTCCTGAAGTTTGTTGTTGATGGTCTGCTCGAACTCTTCGGCGTATGAGTTGTAATCTACCTCGCGGTCTTCTGCCGCTTTGTCAATTAGGCGAGGATTATAATCCTCGTTTTGCATATAACGTACAAAATACAATTCGGGTACAACGTTACGTGAGAAATTGTGCTTGAGCACCATCGAATAGAGCATAGTCTGTGTCAGATTACTGAACTGCGCACGATTTTTACCCTCAAAAAGTGAGTCTATTCCATTAAATTCCAAATGGCTCTTTCCGGTCTTGTAATCCACTACGCGTATTGTTCCATCATCCAAAGAGTCTATTCGGTCTGCATATCCCCCAAGCAGCACTTTACGCCCATCGCCTATGTCGTGTTGCATAGTTATCTTCTCTTCTCTATGCATTACGGCGAAGTTGTTGTGCTTTATATCGTATGGAATAACACCCTGACAGATGTATTTTATCACCATATTCTTTACCAATATAAGGCTGCCTGTGTACTCTTCCTGTGTCGTGGCGTTGCCTTTCAGGAAGTTGCGGCTGATGGCCTCATCAACGGCTTTTTCGATGGTGTCGCCTTTCAACATCCTCTTCAAATCCTCTGCTGGATTTGCCACTCCCTCGATTGTCTTATATAGTATCTGCATCGCATTGTGCAGAATGTTGCCAAACATAGGGTTGTCCACCTCTTCCGATAACTCTTCTGTGGACTTGAGTTTGGCTATCGATGCAAAGTAGAACTTCAGCGGGCAGGTGATGTATGGCGCCAATGCCGCAGGCGACATAAGTCTGGGATTCTCTTCCGAGATGTATTCCAGCAATTTTTCTTGAGTTCGTCCTCTCTTTTCGATTTTAATGTTTTTTGATGTTGCTGATGCTACATCCACGCCGAAATCTATCTGGCGAATCGGGTAGGGTGACTCGTAGTTTAACTGATGTATGTAACGGCTCTTTTCGCCTGTAGTCTTTTCATCGCTATGTGAGCAATAGAGCATATCGACCCGCTCGGCCCGTTGAATCAAACGATAGAAGTAATAAGCGTAAACACCTTCGTGATGGTCAGGCGTAGGCATTCCGTATGCAGCCTTTAGATTGTATGGAATAAATGATGGCGCACCCATTAGATTGCCGGGGAAGTTGTCATCATTCATCGATAGTATTATGACGTTCTTGAAGTCGATGTTGCGTGTCTCCAAAATACCCATAATCTGCAAGCCGTGCAGAGGCTCGCCACTGAATGGGATGCGTATTGTCTGCAAGTGGCGTTTTAATAGTGAAGTAAAGGTTGAGATAGAAATATCTATATCGCATTTGTTCAGGCAGTTGCTTAGTTCGGTAATTTGCTCTGACAGGATGGTTAAATACGATAGTTGCAGTTTGTTTACTTCTGCCTTTTCTGTTGGTGTTGAGATAATTATATTGATTGTATCAAGCAGATATTTAGATAACTCACTCCAACTGCTTGTCGGGCAGAATATTGTACTTAATAACTCGTTGTCGGGGAACATATTGCTATTGACTCTGATATATCGTCCCGCCAAAATCTCCTTGCGTATCTTTTCGCACTCTTCGCTCGCGCGCTCAGTTAGGTATGGATGTGATAGGATGCCCATCACATCGGTGTGATAGAATGTCATCTCTGCGTTACTGCTCTTACGTATATTCTTTTGCAATTCAATGACTCTCTCTACAAATGTATATGCAGTGGTTTGACGCAAAGGATAACCCATCGTAATGTTTATGCTGTCGCTCAACTCTTGCGGTAATGAGTGTAGCAAAGGTATGAGTAACGACTCGTCGGTGAGCACTATCGCTGTCTGTTTGTCAAATTGCAGAGATGGTGAGATTTCGCGTAAAATAGTATTTACATATTTACATTGAGTAACGTTAGATATGGTTGATATCGATGATAATTTTTTGCTGATATTTAGGAAATTATTGTGTGTTATATCAACCTTTGCTTTAAGTAAAGAGAGATTCTCTCTCAAGAATTTTCCCGCCTCCTGCTCTTTGTTGTCAACGTAATAAGAGTCGTAATCCCAATAAAACTCACACCCCTCGGCGTTGTTATTGATGTATTTTAGTACACGTTTTTCGCACTCTGACAGAGCGTTGAATCCTACAAAAACATATCGCCTTTTGAGGTCGGGTTCTCCTTGTCCTTTGTCTATATTCTCGACAGCCGAGCGATAGAGCATTCCCGTGTATGCAAATCCCAATTCGCAAAGTCGCTCCTTGAAGCGATGATAGATGGGTGATAGCGACAACCATACAGCAAGAAATTTGCGCTTCTCCTCCGTTAGAGTCTCCTCATCGGCGAAGTTACTCCAGAATGAGTGTATTATCTGGCGCATTTCGGGCGTGAGATACGATAGGTCGGCCTCCAACTCCTTTATGTCGCATAGATTGCGAAACAGAGTGTCGGCATCAATCATATATTTGTCTATTAGGTCGAAATCCGAAAGCAGCATCTCGCCCCAAAAGTAAAACTTGTCGAATGACTCGTTGTGATATTGTGAATAGACCTTGTAGAGTTCGGTTATAGTGATGATTTTCTCTCCTATTGCGTATGACGACGCTTGGCGCATAATATCGTCCATCGACAAATACTCCGGTTGCCAAACGGGATGGTCAATCAGACGGGAAATCTCGTCAGAGAAGAATAAACGCGCTCGCTGAGAGGGTAATACGATAGTCAGCGATGAAATCTCATCACCATATTGTTCGTATAGGTTGCGTGCTACTTCGCCTAAAAATGTTTGTTGCATTGCAGGTGTTCTTTATTTTGCCACGAAGTTAGCAAAATAAAGTCAAAATATATAGAATCCGCAGGGATTATTCCGAAATAAATTTAGGCTTAATCAAAAGATTGCATACCCGATTGCGCAATACGTATAATACGGCTGTACTCATCGGGTGAAAGTTCCATAAAGAAGTAGTGTATGGGGTCTACGCGCAGTCCATTGAAGCGCACCTCGTAGTGAAGGTGTGGCGCAAGTGAAAGGCCAGAGTTACCCGATAGTGCAATGATATCACCACGTTGTACCTTTTGTCCGCGACGCACAAGGGTTGAAAGCAGGTGGCTGTATGAGGTCTGGTAGCCGTTGCCGTGGTCGATTACGATGGTTTTGCCGAGTGTGGAACTCTTGTCGGAAATCTCCTTTACCGTACCGTCGGCAGTGGCAAATACGCTTGAGCCCTCGGCTACCGTATAATCTACACCCTGATGTGATTGCAGAGTGCGGTAGAAGGGATTGAGCAGGTTGCCATAGCCTGCGGTAAGTAGTGATAACTGCTTGTTCAAGACGGGCTGTATCGAAGGTATGCGATTGCTCTTTTCGCCCAATGTGTCACCTAATAGTTTAATGCGATTCCACGATGATTCCAATGTGGCGATACGATTATTTACATTGTCAATACGCTGCTTGAGGTCGGCTATGATATCACGTTTATTTTTCGAAATAGTCTTCTCGTGGAGCGCGAGTCGTTCTTCGCTCTGCTCCGAATTCAAATCGTAGGGGTCAGATTCGAAAAGTATGCGAAATACACTGCGGTCACGCTCTGCAATGTTGTCAAGTACCATCTCCAAAGAATCGTAACGAGCCGATATTGTTTCATATTCACTACGCAACACATCTGTCGAATGGCGCATACGATGCTCTAACGGAGTGTCGAATAGCAATGCAAATGCTACGTAATAGAGCAATGCGGCACCAATCCACGCAAAGAGTTGTATCGTAAAACGGATGGCTCTTTGGCGGCGCGGATGACGACGTTTTGTATTTCTCGTATTGTTCTCTTGCTTCTGCATATCTCTATTCTGACTCGTAGGTTGCCTCTTGTATCTGGTTCATCAAACTCTTGTAAGCCTCAGCCGACATATTGCGGTCAAAGTAGTTGATAGGGTTTACGTGTGAGCGGTTGTAAATGACTTCATAATGCAGGTGAGGCGAGGTCGAAATGCCCGTATTTCCCATATCGGCAATTAGTTGTCCTCGCTTGATAGTGTCACCCTTTGCAACGTGAAGTTTGTTCAGGTGGGCATAACGTGTTTTGTAACCATAGCCGTGATTTATAAGTATTTGTGTGCCGTAACCATAACGGGCGCGACTACGCTCAACGTACTCCACAACGCCATCTCCCGTAGCATAAACAGGGTCGCCGATGCGGCCCGGCATATCAACTCCGCTATGGAATTTCCAACGGCGTAATACGGGGTGGTTGCGATAGCCGAATGCTCCGATTTTGTTGCGCATCTTTGAACGGTCAATAGGCCAGATGGCGGGTATGGCAGTTGAGAATTTCTCTTTGTCTTTCGATAGAATCTGTAATTCATCCATCGACTTAGACTCCAGATATAGACTGCGGGCCAATTGGTCGATATCTTGCCACGCCGAGATTATTATCGGGGCATATTCATCATCTTCGATGGCGGCGTATTTATCCTGCTCGTATGGCGAGTATATACCGTCAATAGATAGTGTGTCAGACGAGAACAAAGGCCTATATACATTGTGGTCGCGGTGCTTGATTTCGGCCAAGCGGTGTTGCGCGGCATTTATACGGTTTTGCAGCAAGTTGAATTTGAGTTGCAATTCTCTGTTCTCGTTTGCCAAAGTGTAGAGTTTTGGGGTGTAGAAAAATGACGAGAACAGCAAATTTATAATCGAAACAAGCAAAAAACCGATTAGGGCCTTCCTGATGAGACGATACGAGCGCAGACGATGAATAAGGCTGCGAACCTCACTCTTTTCTCTGTTATGCTTTAATTTTCGTCCCATATATATTAAAATATATTATTTTATGGTGCAAATTTAACGTAAAATGTGTAATTTTGCAATCCGTTACAGGATTATAACGATAAGAATAGTAAAAACAATATATTATGGAGTCAAATAAAATTAGACAAGCGTTTCTGGATTTCTTCCAGAGCAAGGAACATACGATTGTGCCTTCGGCACCTATGGTCGTAAAGGGTGACCCTACGTTGATGTTTACCAACGCAGGTATGAATCAGTTTAAGGATATATTTTTGGGTAATTCACCTCGCCAGACTCCGCGAGCAGCCGATACACAGAAGTGTCTGCGTGTGTCGGGTAAGCATAACGATTTGGAGGAGGTAGGTCACGACACCTATCACCACACTATGTTCGAGATGCTGGGTAACTGGTCGTTTGGCGATTATTTCAAGAAGGAGGCTATCGCTTGGGCGTGGGAGTTGCTTACAGAAGTTTATGGTTTGGATAAGAGCCGTATGTATGCTACAGTATTCGAGGGTAGCGAGGAGGATGGTGTGCCTTTCGATGAGGAGGCCTACGGTTATTGGAAACAGTATCTGCCCGAAGACCATATCATTCGCGGTAATAAGCACGACAACTTTTGGGAGATGGGTGAGACAGGTCCTTGCGGCCCTTGTAGTGAGATTCACTTCGATTTGCGCGATGAGGAGGAGATTGCCAAAGTTCCGGGTCGCGAGATGGTCAATATGAGCCATCCTCAGGTTATTGAGATTTGGAATCTCGTATTTATGCAGTTCAATCGCAAGGCTAACGGCGAGTTGGAGTCGTTGCCTGCAAAGCACGTCGATACGGGTATGGGCTTCGAGCGTTTGTGTATGATTATGCAGGGTAAGAAGTCTAACTACGATACCGATGTATTCCAGCCTACAATCTCTCGCATTGCCGCTATGGCGGGTAAGCGTTATGGTGATGACGAGAAGGCTGATGTTGCAATGCGTGTTATTGCCGACCACTTGCGAGCAATAGCATTCTCGATTGCTGATGGACAGTTGCCCGCAAATGCCAAGGCAGGCTATGTTATTCGTCGTATCTTGCGTCGTGCGGTACGTTACGGTTACACATATCTCGGCTTTAATGAGCCTACGTTGTGTAAGTTGGTTGCAGGTTTGGCAGAGCAGATGGGCCACCAATTCCCTGAACTTAAGAAACAGCAGACTCTTATCGAGCGTGTGATTGAAGAGGAGGAGGCTTCATTCTTGCGTACATTGGCTACAGGTATCAATCTGTTGGACCGCGTAATTGCCAAAGTGGGTAAAGACGGGGTTATCGCAGGTAAGGATGCCTTTGAGTTGTACGATACATTTGGTTTCCCCATCGACCTTACAGAACTTATTGCTCGTGAGCAGGGCGTAGGTGTCGATTTGGAGGGCTTCGAGAAGGAGTTGCAGGCACAGAAGGAGCGTTCACGTAATGCTGCTGCACAGGATATTGACGATTGGCAGGAGTTGAAGGCAATCGAGCAGTGCGAGTTTATCGGTTACGATACACTCACCGCCCCGATTCATATTGCTCGTTATCGTCGTGTGACATCAAAGGGCAAGACAACATATCAGTTGGTGTTTGACCAGACTCCGTTCTATGGTAATTCGGGTGGTCAGATTGGTGATACGGGCTATATAGAGAATGCCAACGAGAAGATTGACGTTGTCGCTACCGAGAAGGAGAATGGTTTGATTATCCACGTCGTTACCAAGTTGCCCGAAAATCTTGAGGCAGAGTTTACGGCTGTCGTAGATGCAGCGAAACGTCAAGCCGCCGCTAATAACCATACGGCAACCCACCTTTTGGACCAGGCTTTGCGTCAGGTATTGGGTACTCACGTTGAGCAGAAGGGCTCGATGGTTACTCCACAGGGTCTGCGTTTCGACTTCTCGCACTTCCAGAAGGTTACAGCCGAGGAGTTGCGCGAGGTGGAGCGTTTGGTTAATAAACTTATTCGCCAGAACCATCCTTTGGAGGAGAATCGCGAGGCTACGATGGATGAGGCTAATGCTATGGGTGCTATCGCTCTGTTCGGCGAGAAGTATGGCGATAAAGTGCGCGTTGTCAAGTTTGGTGACTCGGTAGAGTTGTGTGGCGGTACTCACACTTCGGCTACGGGTACATTGGGCGTCTTCAAGATTGTTGGCGAGAGCGCTATCTCTGCCGGTGTACGTCGTATCGAGGCTGTTACTGCCGAGCGCGCCGAGGAGGTACTCTATGCCGTAGAGGACCAGATTAGCAATTTGGCCGAACTTGTGAATAATCCCAAGATTGAGGTCGCTATCAAGAAGATGATTGAGAGCAACGAAACACTTCAAAAGGAACTTGAGCAGTTGCACAAGGAGCAGATTGATGCTATGGTCGAGAAGATAATGAAGGCTCGCAATCCTGAGAGTAAATACTTTGTTGTGGCTCGTCAGGTGCCTTATGCTTCCAATATGATTAAAGATTTGGCTTACACTTTGCGTAGTAAGGTCTCGGATATCATAATGGTTTTGGGTAGCGTTAATGATTACAAACCGATGCTTGCCGTGATGTTGGGCGACGATATTGTTGCTCGCGGTGTTGATGCAGGAGCCGTTGTGCGCGAGGCTGCCAAGGTGATGAATGGC
Organism: Alistipes sp.; assembly: GCA_017399485.1. Lineage (GTDB taxonomy): Bacteria > Bacteroidota > Bacteroidia > Bacteroidales > Rikenellaceae > Alistipes. The sequence goes on along the minus strand of JAFQCA010000021.1, from coordinate 81,073 downwards.
GGTGGCGGTGGCCAGAAGTTCTTTGCTACAGCGGGTGGAAAGAACCCTGATGCATTGCAGGCTGCAATCGACAAGGCTGTCGAGATTATTGTATCACAGTTGGATTAAGAGTTTAATGAAAATATAAGAAGATGGATAAGAAAGTTTTATTGATGATTCTCGATGGTTGGGGAATCGGTGACCACACCAAGTCGGATGTTATCTATACGATGCATCCCGAGCATATTACAGCATTGACCGAGAAGTATCCCAATGCGAAGTTGTACACATCGGGTGAGAATGTCGGTCTGCCTAATGGCCAGATGGGTAACTCGGAGGTAGGTCACCTCAATATTGGTGCGGGCCGTGTAGTTTATCAGGACTTGGTTAAGATTAATCGTGCTTGTGCCGATAATTCAATCTATAAGAATGAGGAGATTGTTAAGGCATTTGAGTATGCAAAGGCTAATGGTGTGAATGTACACTTTATGGGCCTTACATCTGATGGTGGTGTGCACTCTTCAATCGAGCATCTCTATAAGTTGTGTGAGATTTCGGCTCACTACGGTATTGAGAATACTTTTGTTCACTGCTTTATGGATGGTCGTGATACCGACCCCAAAAGCGGCAAGGGCTTTATTGCTGACGTTGAGGAGCATTTGGCTAAATCGACAGGCAAGATTGCCTCTATCGTAGGTCGTTATTATGCTATGGACCGCGATACACGTTGGGAGCGTGTTAAGGAGGCTTATGATTTGCTCGTTGATGGTGTTGGCGTGGCTGCTACCGATATGGTCGAGGCTATGCAGCGTTCATACGATGAGGGCGTAACCGACGAGTTTGTGAAGCCTATTGTCCGCGTGGATGAGAATGGTGAGGTTATTGGCCGTATCAAGCCTAACGATATGGTTATTTTCTTCAACTATCGTAATGACCGCGCAAAGGAGATTACAGTTGTTCTTACACAGCAGGATATGCCTGAGGCTGGTATGAAGACTTTGCCTCTGTACTATTGCTGTATGACTCCTTATGATGCTAAGTTCGAGGGCTTGCATATCTTGTTCGATAAGGAGAATGTAAGCAATACTTTGGGCGAGTACGTATCAAAACTTGGTCTTAAGCAGTTGCGTATTGCCGAGACCGAGAAGTACGCACACGTTACTTTCTTCCTTAACGGAGGTCGTGAGGAGAAGTTCGAGGGCGAGGAGCGTATCTTGGTAGCATCGCCTAAGGTTGCGACTTATGACCTTAAGCCCGAGATGAGCGCTTTCGAGGTTAAGGATGAGTTGATTAAGGCATTGAATACTCAGAAGTTTGACCTTATTTGCTTGAACTTCGCTAATGGCGATATGGTGGGACATACAGGTCTGTATAAGGCTGTTGAGAAGGCAGTTGAGACTGTTGACGAGTGTTCTGGTTGTGTGGTTAAGGCTGCGGTTGAGAATGGCTACGATGTAGTGATTATCGCCGACCACGGTAATGCCGATAATGTGCTTAACCCCGATGGCTCGCCCAATACGGCTCACTCGTTGAATCCTGTACCCATCATCGTTGTCTCTGACCGCGTGAAGAGCGTTAAGGATGGTATCTTGGCCGATGTGGCACCCACAGTTTTGAAGTTGATGGGTTATGATGCTCCCGCCGAGATGACAGGTGAGGTATTGGTTGAGATGAAGTAATTTTTTCGACTCAAATATTTAGGGCGTAAACTTTTGCAGTTTACGCCCATTTTTTATGGATATATAATAAAGTTATAAATGCGTCACTCCACCGAGCCTTTAGGCGAGGAATGGAGTCTCTAATCTTAATCTTATTTCTGTGTAGAGATTCCAATCATCACTCACTTTCTGTTCGTGATGTGGAATGACGTAATGCAAATATAACACTAAAGTTTACGCCCATTTTTTTATTCTAACGGAGAATATTGTACCGCCTTGCTTGTCTCTCCCGTTTCGGGATTGGTGTATTCTACAAATTCGGCTCGTCGTGCAGGCCGCCCATCTACGAAGATATACTCAAGGTCGTGGAAATACATTCCTTCCATATCAATAACTTTGCTGTTCTTGTCGCGCTCTTTTTGTTGTGGTAACCACATTCGTAGGGTGTCGCCGCTTACCTCTAATTTTTCGGGCAGACAATTAAGCGTTACCAGATTGGCGTTTTGGATGCTTCGTGTTGTTGTCAGTGGTCTCTCGGTTAAATCCTCGCCGTGAAGTTCCAATACTCTTATCTTGTCGGTGTTTGCAAACTTACCGAGATTCTCTTTGCACCATTTGTTCCAGATTGTGCGGTTGGTAATCTGTGATGCTATGGGCAAACAGAAGTAGATAACGAAAAATATAATCGTGAGTTTATTTCCAGTTTTCATCTTTGTGGTTGTTATAAGCGTTAATAATCTCTTCGGGCTCGATGTTGAGTAATTTCATCTGCTCAACAAACGATGGTAATGTATGTGCGACGAACTCCTCGCGGCGACGGCTGACGATAGCCTCTTTGGCGTTTTCGCCTACAAAGAAACCTATGCCTCTTGCACTTCGGACCGTACCGTCCAATGTCAGACGCTCGTAGGTGCGGGCTACGGTGTTGGGGTTTACACCAAACTCTGCTGCAAGTTCTCTCACCGAAGGCAGTTGGGTGTCGGCAGACCACTCGTCGCGCAAAATGTGGTCTTCTATCCACCTTTTTATCTGCAAGAAGATGGGTGTGGTGTCATTCTGTGTAATCATAACGAGCGCTCTTTATGTTTGTAGTACGATATAGCGTAGAGCATAATAGGCAGAGTGCCATAGATGAGATTGTGTAAAATCTTTCCCAACTCGGATGAAGCCCAACTAATTTCCATATTGAACACAATATGCAATCCTTCGCGTGTTACTCCCGTAAAATCTGACCATATAAATGGATAGGTTAGAGGGGTATTCACATAGAATGCTAAAAATAGGATTGTCATTATGACCACCGTGCGAACTGCAATGTGGCTGTTGTCTGCTCTCCAAAGAGTGGTAATACTATGGAAGAAGAGTATGGCATATAAATATGATGGCAATGAATATATATACTCTTTATCGGCGTTTATCAATCCAACGTTCTCTTCACTATTTTGGCATATTAATGCAGTCACAGTGTCGGTCACAAATAGTATTACAAACATTACAAGCGGAATAAATACCAAAGAGTATAATACCTCTGCAAAGAATTTCGCTTTGTGTGATGCTGGGAGCATCATTGCGTCGTGTATGCGCTCTTTATCCCCGTAGGTTTTGAGCGTGCAGGCGAAAGAGTACACGGCTGTAATAAATACTATGAGCGCGGTGCATAACTCTCTATTGTGGTTAAATAGCGTTAGTAGTTCCTGATTCCAGCCAATGTTGCTATATATATTTATGATATTGATATATTTATATATAGTAACCATAGATAATGCGCCAATGGCAAATAGCCCTACCCACCAGTTTTCGCGGTAGTGGACAGCGATTAATCTACTAAAATCCTTAAAAAATAACTTTATCTGTTGCATACTGACTCCTTTCCCGAGAAGTTCTCGATTACATATTGGCGAAAATCTTTACTCTTGTGGATTGCCATATATAGCATCTCCAAATCAACGTCACTCCACTCTGCCTCGGCTTTGACTATTGCTCGCAGACCATCGGTGTATAGTGCATCGTTGCAGTTAGCCGATGAGGTGAAGGCTATGTTTGCGGCTATGGCATCTATTGTACTATTTATTACAACCGCTCCATCGTGGATTATTGCTACAGCCGACAATATATGTTCGAGGTCGGTTACGGCGTGTGACGAAATTAGGATTAATCTATCGGTCAAATCCTCTGACGCCAAAAGTGAACGGAACGAGCGTTTAGCCTCAATGTCCAATCCGTTTGTAGGCTCATCCATTATAACCATAGGTGAGTTGCAAGCCAATGCAAACGAGATAAGAAACTTTTTGCGATTTCCGAGAGATAGTCGGTGCAGATGTTCCCCAAATGTGAAGTTCATAGCCTTTAGTGCAGACTCGAATTTCTGACGCGAAAAGTTGGGCCTGAACTGTGCGTAAGTATCAACATACTTCTCAACGGTTAGCGTGGGGAGTGAAAACTCATCGGGGATATAGAATATCTCCTTCAAAAAATCGCTTTCACGCTTTTGCGGCGTGTAGCCCATTGCCGAGATTTCCCCATCAAGTGGGAATAGTACACCGCAAATTGTTTTGAGTAGGGTAGTCTTGCCACTTCCATTGGCACCAAGCAGACCATAAATGTTGCCTTGTGCAAAAGTCGTCTGTAACTTTTGCAATACAGGATGCCTCTTTGAGTATCCTGCCGATAAATTGTTTAATTTAATCATATATATAATATAGTTAAGAGAAATGTTCTTCTGCTTGTTGTTGGTTTTCTACTGTATTAGTGTTGTAGTACAGTGCAAAGGTAGAGAAATAATTTTAATCCGCAAATAAATTTGTGGAAATTTTTCTATTAACCTCATAAAATAAAAAACACCCACATAAATGTGGGTGAAATATCTGTTTCGGACAAGTCTTTGATTATTTCCGCTTCGCTTTGTACTCCTCGATGTTGCGGGCAATGCAACCAATCAGTCGGTCTATGGCCTCGACAGATGACCACGCATTGTGGGGTGAAGCGAGTAGGCGATATTTATCTTTTATATTATATAGGGGTGACTCACGCAAAGGCTCTGACGAAAATACATCCAATGCTGCACCTCGTATCACTCCATTATTCAGTGCCGTAGCCAATGCCGCTTCGTCAACTATGCCTCCGCGTGCAACATTAATCAATATGGCCGATGATTTCATCTTTGCCAACTCCTCTTTGCCAATCAATCCTGCAGTACGTTCGTTGAGCGGGCAGTGTATTGATACGATGTCCGACGTTGTGAGCAGATTGTCTAATTCTACTCTTGGGTATGGCTCTTCGCGCTCAGCGCCTGATGTTGAGTAATAGACAACTTCGCATCCGAAGGCCTCAGCCAAGCGGCCTACCTCACGCCCGATATTACCCAATCCGATAATGCCCCAGCGTTTGCCACGCAGTTGAGCCGTGGGGCGGTCAAAGTTGAAGATTCTTTCGGATGCGGCATAGCAGCCCGAATGAAAAAAGTCGTTATAATATGTCACCTCGCGCAGGAGTGATAGAGCCGAGCAGAGTGTGGTCTCTGCTACGGAATAAGTCGAATAACCGACAGCATTGCGCACCTCAATATCGTGGTCTGCCGCTGCAGCCAAATCTATGTTGTTCATACCCGTAGCCGCAACGCAGATTAGCCTGAGGTCGGGTAGGGCGGCTATTGTCGCAGCATCGAGAACGACTTTATTGCTGATTACAACCTCTGCTCCTTTGCAATGCGACAATACCTCGTCAGGCGATGTGGTGTCATAACCCGTGTATTCGCCTTGTCGCGTGATGGACTCAAGGCTGCGTCCGCATACGGAATATTCATCTAAAAATACAATTTTCATATCGCTTTATTTCTTTGCATTGTTGCTAAAATTCATCAATTAAACCTCTGATAACCACCGATGCGCAACCTATGCCGAATACGGCAGGTATGTAGGATATTGTTCCCATATTCGATTTCTTGTTCTGCTCCTCGCATAGAATCATAGCCCCCTCTCTTACGGGCTCGGGTGAAAATACGGCTGTAAAACCTTTGCGTACTCCTATCTTGTGCAATCGCTTGCGTAACATATGAGCCAACGGGCAGTGGTGGGTCTTGGCAATGTCGCAAATCTCCATCTTTGCAGGGTCTGTTTTGGCGCCTGCACCCATAGAACTGACAAGAGGAATCTGGCGGTCTAATGCGCCTTTTATGAGGGCTAATTTGGGCGACAGTGTATCTATGGCATCTACAACATAGTCGAAATTATCGCTATCAAGCAGGGCATCGGTCTCGTCATCTTTGATAAAACGACTCACGATGGTTAATTCAATCTTGGGGTTTATATCGCGCAGACGTTCTGCCATAACTTCGGTTTTGTGACGCCCAACGGTAGAGTGCAAGGCTATGAGTTGGCGGTTGATATTGCTCTCCGATACCACGTCGGCATCGGCTATGGTCATACGTCCAACACCTGCGCGGGCAATCATCTCGGCTGCGTAGGCTCCCACACCGCCCAAGCCGACTACCAAAACGTTGGCGTTACGTAATCTTTCCAACTTCTCATCACCCAATAAAAGCGATGTTCTTTCTAACCATTTTTCTGCCATAAAATCTATTCGAAAACTTTGTTATAATTTTCCAAAATTGCCTGTTCCAAAATCTCTTGTTTGCAGCCCTTTAATGTAGCAATTTCGGAGTAAATATCTTCTATCTTTTTTCGAGTTTCGTCGCTCTCTATAAATATTTTGTCGAGCGGCGTATTGCGCAGAGCCTCAATGGTTTTTGGCGAGCGCGAGGTGCTTGGCCCGAATGATAGAAAGTATCCCTTGTCGACTGCTCTTGAGGCCTGCTGTGTAGAGCCTATGAAGCCGTGAAAAATCACACTTTTCAGGTTGTATTCCGAAACTATTTTCATCGTCGGTTCAAATGCTCTTACGCAGTGTAAAACTACAGGCTTTTGCAACTCTTCCGCTATGGTTAATTGCGCTCGGAAAACCTCCTCTTGTCGGCAATGCTCTACTTCGCACGCATAGTCCAACCCAATCTCCCCGATAAGGTCTGTAACCGCAAACTCCTCTTTGGTCGGAAGATTGTCGCACAAGGCTCGCCAAGGGTGTACGCCTACACCTTGTGGCTCGATGTGTCGGCCTGTCGGAAAGTGGGTGTGTATGTCGATAAAACGGCTCATAGCACTACAAATGTAGAGAAAAATAATAAATTTTACGGTAAAATAAAAATAATAACCTAAATAGTGCCAAAAAGTGCAAAAAAAATCGTACCTTCGTGCGCGTTTTTAACGAAGGTCGTTTTATTGGACGGAACTCGTCGTAAAACTGCAAATGGAATAACACACACAAATTACATAAAATTCATTCAAATTAATTACAAATCTATGTCGAAAATCATTAAACTAAAGAAGGGTCTCGACATCAATCTTCAGGGTAAGGCTGCGGAGTCTTTGGTAGAGTTGCCATTGGCTGCCGAGTATGCCGTATCGCCGCTGGATTTTGAGAACGTGACTCCTAAATTGTTGGTGAAGGTGGGCGACAAGGTGAAGGCAGGTGAGCCTTTGTTCTTCGATAAGAACAATCCTCGCGTGTTGTTTACTTCACCCGTAAGCGGTACCGTGTCGGCTGTTAATCGTGGTGAGAAGCGTAAGATTCTCAACGTAACAGTTGCTGCCGATGCCCAGCAAGAGTCGGCAGAGTTTGCTCTGCTTGACTTGCAGAAGGCTACTCGCGAAGAGGTTATCGAGACTTTGCTCAAGTCGGGTTTGTGGACAATGATTCTTCAGCGTCCCTACGGTATTGTGGCAAATCCTGCTGACGAGCCAAAGGCTATTTTCGTTTCTGCATTCGATTCAGCACCTTTGGCTGCTGATATGAACTTCGCACTCAAGGGCGAGAAGGAGAATTTGCAGAAGGGACTTGAGGTGTTGTCAAAACTCTCTAACGGAAAGGTTCACCTCTCTGTTAAGGCTAAGGCTGAGGGCGAGATGACTTCACTCAAGGGCGCTGAGATTCACACCTTCGAGGGTAAGCACCCCGTAGGTTGTGTAGGTGTTCAGATTCACCACATCGACCCAATCGCAAAGGGCGATATCGCTTGGACAGTAGCAATTCAGGATGTAGCCGCTATTGGTCGCTTGTTCTCAACCGGCAAGGTTGATTTGCACAAGGTTGTTGCCTTGACAGGTAGCGAGGTTGAGAAACCTCAATATTACCGTATCATCAGCGGTGCTCCCGTAGCATCTATCGTTGCTGGTAATATCAAGGCTCAGGCTGAGGGTGATACAGTTCGTATCATTTCAGGTAACGTGCTTACAGGTAAGAAGGTTGCTGCCGATGGTTTTATCAGCGCTACTGCGACTCAAATTACTGTTATTCCTGAGGGCGATAAGTATGAGATGTTGGGCTGGATTGCTCCTCGTTTCAATAAGTTCTCGGTATCACGCTCATACTTCTCTTGGCTCTGCCCGAAGAAGGAGTACAAACTCGATACCAACCTCAATGGCGGTGTTCGCGCATTTGTTGTAACAGGTTTGTTTGAGGAGTATCTGCCGATGGATATCTATCCTATGTATCTGTTCAAGGCAATTATTGCTAACGATATCGACAAGATGGAGAACCTCGGTATCTACGAGATTGTCGAGGAGGATGTTGCTCTTTGTGAGTTCGTAGACCCCTCAAAGACCGAGATTCAGCAGTTGGTTCGTGACGGTATTAACTTAATGATAAAGGAGTGTTAGTTATGGGATTGCGAAAATTAGTTGATAATATCAAGCCGACCTTTATGGAGGGCGGTAAGTTGAGTTTCCTTGCATCTACATTCGATGCTTTCGAAACATTCCTTTTTGTTCCTAATATTACCACCAAGAAGGGTGCGCATATCCGCGATTGTAACGATATCAAGCGTACAATGACGATGGTAATCTTGGCTCTTATCCCTGCTTTCTTGTTTGGTTGCTTCAATACAGGTTTGCAGGTTGGTTTGGAAGGCTTTAATGCTTTGATTTACGGTTTGGTACGCGTGCTTCCTATGGTTGCCGTATCATATATCGTAGGTTTGGGTATTGAGGTTACTTATGCACAAATCCGTAAGGAGGAGGTTGCCGAGGGTTATTTGGTAACAGGTCTTTTGATTCCTATGATTATGCCCGTCAGCACTCCGTTGTGGATGGTTGCTTTGGGTGTTGCCTTCTCTGTAATCTTTGCAAAAGAGGTGTTCGGTGGTACAGGTATGAATGTGTTTAACCCTGCTCTTGTTGCACGTGCATTTGTATTCTTTGCATTTACTCCCCAGATGTCAGGTGAGAAGGTTTGGTTCTCTGATTGGAAGATGATGGGTGCTACTGACGCTACAACTGGTGCTACCGCTTTGGAGCAGTTGGCAACAACAGGCCAGATGCAGTGGAGCGTGATGGATGCATTCCTCGGCTTTATCCCCGGTTCATTTGGTGAGACCTCTACACTCTGCATCTTGTTGGGTGGTTTGTTCCTGCTTTGGACAGGTGTTGCCTCTTGGCGTACTATGTTGAGCGTATTTGTAGGTGGTTTGGCTATGGGTTATTTGTTCCAGGCTGTTGGCGCTACTGATTATCCTGCTTACTATCACCTTTTGGTTGGTGGTTTCGCATTCGGTGCAGTATTTATGGCTACAGACCCTGTAACTTCAGCACAGACTAACGTTGGTAAGTATATCGTTGGCTTTATGACAGGTGCGTTGGCTGTTATGGTTCGCGTTGTGAACCCCGCTTACCCCGAGGGTATGATGTTGGCTATCCTGTTTATGAATGCATTGACTCCTACAATTGATTACTTCGTTGTAGAGGCAAACATCAATCGTCGTAAGAGTCGTATTAAAACTGTAAAATAACGAGAGAGTATGGCAAAATTTAATGTAAATAGCAATGTATATATCATCATCTACTCGGTAGTGATGGTAGTAATCGTGGCTGTTCTGTTGGCTGTTACGTCGCTCTCGTTGCAGGAGCGTCAGGGCGAGAACATCCTTAACGAGAAGCGTCAGCAGATTGTTAAGGCTTTGGGTGAGGACCCTGCTACAGCCTCTTATTCAGACGTTGTGGCTGAGGCCGTAATGCTCGATAAGAACGGTCAGAAGATTGAGGGTAAGACCGATGCCGACATTTTCTCGGCTTTGGGTGATTTGACAGCATCATTTGACGCTGGTGAGTATCCTATCTTTAAGGCAAATAATGGTTGTGTTGTAGTTCCCGTTTACGGTGCCGGTTTGTGGGGCCCCATCTGGGGTTATATCGCACTTGAGCCCGATATGAATACCGTTAAGGGTATCGTTATGGACCACTCTGGTGAGACTCCGGGTCTGGGTGCCGAGATTACTACATCAAAGGTACAGTCTTCATTCGTTGGTAAGACAATCTTCGAAGGCGATAATTTCGTATCGGTGTCTATGCGTAAGGGTGGTGCTACAAATAATCACGAGGTAGATGCTATCTCTGGAGGTACTAAGACTTGCGACGGTGTTAATGCAATGCTTCAGTCAGGTCTTGACAATTATCGTCCCTATTTTAATGCTAATAAGTCTAACAAATAAAAACAAGCGGAACTATGAGTAATTTGAAAAATTTAACCGGACCGCTGAGTTCAAACAACCCTGTAATCGTTCAGATTTTGGGTATTTGTTCGGCTTTGGCGGTGACTGTAAAGATGGAGCCCGCATTTGTTATGGGTCTGTCAGTTATGGTCGTTACAGCATTCGCTAACTTGGTGATGTCACTTTTGCGTAATGGTATTCCTTCGCGCATTCGTATCATCGTTCAGTTGGTTGTTATTGCTGCGTTGGTAATTTTGGTTGACCAATTTTTGAAGGCTTTCGTATACGATGTGTCAAAACAGTTGTCGGTATACGTCGGTCTTATTATTACCAACTGTATTATTATGGGTCGTGTGGAGGCCTATGCTTTGGGTAACAAACCTTGGGATTCATTCCTCGATGGTATTGGTAACGGTTTGGGTTATGCTGCTATTTTGCTTATCGTAGCCTTCTTCCGTGAGTTGTTCGGTTCGGGCACATTGTTCGATATTCGAATCATCCCTGAGAGTTGGTATATCGCCAACGGTGGTTTCTACTCAAACGTAGGTATTATGCTCTTCCCGCCGATGGCTCTTATTATTGTAGGTGTAATCATCTGGGTACACCGTTCGTTTAACAAGGATTTGCAGGAAAAATAGGAGGTAGAATATGGAAACATTGAATCTTTTTATACGTTCGATTTTTATCGACAATATGGTATTCGCCTTCTTCTTCGGTATGTGTTCTTACATTGCCGTGTCGAAGAGCGTAAAGACTGCATTGGGTTTGGGTGCTGCCGTTACATTCGTGATGACTATGACAGTGCCTTTGAACTACCTTTTGAACGAGTATGTGTTGGCTCCCAATGCTTTGGTAGAGGGTGTTGATTTGAGTTTCTTGACCTTCATCGTCTTCATCGCCGTAATTGCGTCGTTTGTGCAGTTGGTGGAGATGGTTGTTGAGAAGTATTCACCTTCACTCTATAATCAGTTGGGTATCTTCTTGCCGCTTATCGCTGTGAACTGCGCCATTATGGGTGGTTCGTTGTTTATGCAACAGAAGGTCGTATCAGGCGAGATTGATGGTTTGTGGCAGAGCATCGTTTACGGTGTTGGCTCAGGCTTGGGCTGGTGGTTGGCTATAGTTATGATGGCCGCTATCCGTGAGCGTTTGCAGTACTCTCACATCCCCGCAGGTTTGAAGGGTCCCGGTATTGCATTTATCATCACAGGTTTGATGGGTATTGCATTTATGATTTTCTCTGGAATTAAGTTGTAAACCTTTAATAAGAGATAAAGAAATGGATATTTTAACAATTGTTGTTGCGATAGTTGCCTTTCTGGTGGTGACACTGCTTTTGGTAGCGTTGCTTCTCTTTGCGAAGGCTAAACTTACATCTTCAGGAGATGTTACTATCGATATTAATGACGGTAACAAGGTTTTGACTGTCGAGGCAGGCTCAACTTTGTTGAATACACTCACTGCACAGGGTATCTTCCTTCCGTCGGCTTGTGGCGGTAAGGGTGCTTGTGGTCAGTGCAAGTGTCAGGTTTTGGAGGGCGGAGGCGAGATTCTTCCTACCGAGACAGGTTTCTTCAATCGCAAGCAGATTCAGCAGAAGTGGCGTTTGGGTTGCCAGGTTAAGGTTAAGGAGAATATGAAGATTGCCGTTCCTGCGTCAGTCCTTTCAATCAAGAAGTGGGAGTGTGAGGTTGTCTCTAACCACAATGTGGCTACATTTATCAAGGAGTTCGTTGTTAAGTTGCCTGAGGGCGAGGATTTGAACTTCCGCAGTGGTGGTTACATCCAGATTGACGTTCCTGCCATTACAGTAAACTATAAGGATATTGACGTTGACCCCGAGTACCGCGAGGATTGGGAGAAGATGCACGTATTCGATTTGCAGATGGTTAACCCCGAGCCGCAGGTTCGCGCTTACTCTTGCGCTACATATCCTGCTGAGGGTAACGTAATCAAGTTGAATGTACGTATCGCTACACCTCCGTTTGACCGTGCTACAGGTGGCTTTATGAAGGTTAATCCGGGTGTATGTTCTTCATACATCTATTCATTGAAGCCGGGTGATAAGATTACTATCTCTGGTCCTTATGGAGAGTTCTTCTTGCCCGATAATTTGCCTGATACTCAGGAGTTGGTATTCATCGGTGGTGGTGCAGGTATGGCTCCTATGCGTAGCCACTTGATGCACTTGTTCAAGACCGAGAAGACCAAGCGTCCTGTAACCTTCTGGTATGGTGCCCGTTCATTGAAGGAGGCATTCTATTTGGAGGATTTTGCTGCTATCGAGAAGGAGTTCCCCAACTTCAAATTCCACTTGGCTTTGGACCGTCCCGACCCCGCAGCCGATGCCGCAGGTGTAGAGTATAAGGTTGGTTTCGTTCACAATGTATTGTACGAGAATTATTTGAAGAACCACGATGAGCCTGAGGGCTGCATCTACTTGATGTGTGGACCTCCGATGATGGCATCAGCCGTTGTCAATATGCTTGACAGCCTCGGAGTACCTTCAGAGAACATCTTGTTCGATAACTTTGGTGCATAATCCGAGTTTGTATAAATCAAAGCCTCGACGTCGTTTGATGTCGAGGCTTTTTTGTGAATATAGATGCCAATGCCAATGCAAAGATGCGTTATTGAATATTATATAACGGAATTTTTTACTTTAGGTTTGTAAAGTTAGAATGTCATTCCGAACGAATGCAACGAGCGTGGGAATCTCAAAATAAATGCTCGCAATAATATTATGCACACCCCCAATCTTTATGCTCACACACGATTTCGTGTAAAAAATAAGCGGTCAGTAGAGTATCCTACCAACCGCTATTATTTATCGCTATACTATTTCTGCGCGTACTATAACTTCACAGAGAATGACATAGGTTTGTTGTTATCCTTTAATGACTTATAGAGGATTTTAATGCCTTTGTAATTCTTGAGGTCAAAATCAGGGCCGATATTCGTATATTCAAGTTTGTAGCAATAGTATATTGCGCACTCCAACTTCTTTGTGTCATTGTTGCTGTCGTGGTATAACTCAAGATAGAGATAGTCATCGTCCGCGTCGTTGTACAACTCTTTGTATACGCTGTTCTCTCTGTCGTTGTTCAGTACGAGTTTTATGTCGTGCTTTGCATTGGGGTCTCCGTAGATGTATCGAAGGGCGATGTTAAGGAAGTTGTTGGCAACAAAGGCTTGGTCGATATTGATGCCGGCATCGTATTCGCTGGGGTCGCTGATACCTGAAAATTGCATACTCTGCAAATATTCAGTCGGCACTTGATACAATCCTGTAATGTTGATTACGTGGTCGAAATTCTCCTTTGTTGCACCCTCAACATAGTAGAATGTTATAACGGCACGAGTTTCGCCGCCCAAATACGATGAGCCTTTGATAGTCCAATCCGACGAGTTCTCAACAAACGCTTTCTCGCCGTTATCGAATTTAGCCGAGAAATTACCTGTCGCCCAACTGCCATCAACGATAGTAGATAACATTGTGTACTCCATCGGAGCGTCGCTTTTTTTGTTGCACGATGTCGTTGCTGCGATTATTCCAAGCAACATCGTTACATAAAAGAGTAGTTTTTTCATTTTACTTATGTTTGTTATATTTATAATTTCTGCAAATAGAACGCAAATATACGAATAATATTGTACTGATAACACAATTTTGCTACCTTATTTTATTAAGTGGGTTATTTGAATATAAGACCTGTTATTCTAATTTGGTAATTTCATATCCATTTCATATCTTTGTATATATGAAAAATATTGTTTTCGATTTGGGCCGAGTGGTTTTTGCTCAAGACCCTCGAAAGAGTAGCGACGAGTTTAAGCAATTTTTCTCGTATGTTCAACAGACTCCGATGCCGCAATTTTGGGTTGATTACGACTTGGGGGTATCGACTTTGGACGATGTTGTGCGTGAGTTGAGCGCCTATCGAGGAGTTGAAGAGTCTTATACTCGCGAGTTGATACTATTGGCAATATCCCGTCAGGAGACCATTGCTCCTACGGCTGCACTTATTCGGGACTTGAAGAGTGCAGGTTATAGGCTTTATGTTTTGTCCAATATGTCGCGCGAGTTTATCGATTTCTTGCGTAAGCAGGATGTTTATGCTAACTTCGAGGGCGATGTCGTTTCGTGCGAGGTGGGTGTTGTAAAGCCTATGCCGCAGATATACGATATCTTGCTTGAGAAGTACTCGCTTGAAGCCGCAGAAACGATGTTTATAGACGATAGACGTGAGAATATTGATGCTGCTTTAGCCAAAGGAATCACTGGCTTCCATTTTGACCGTAATGATTATGAGAGCAGTTGTCGGCAGTTGCGAGATATTTTGTTGTAGTGCGATTTGCTTGTGCGAGAATGAAACGTATATTCGTGAGGAGAAAGAAATTATTAATCATCAAACTAATAAATGAAATATTATGGGATTTTTACAAGAATTTAAGGCCTTTGCGCTTAAGGGTAATGTGATGGATATGGCTGTCGGTGTTATCATCGGTGGTGCATTTGGAAAGATTGTTACCTCGCTTGTTAATGATGTTATTATGCCTCCTATCGGCTTGCTTGTCGGTGGTGTTGATTTTACCGATTTGAAGGTTACGCTCAAGCAGCCTGTGCTGGATGCAGCCGGTGAGGTGTTGAATCCTGCTGTTACTTGGAATTATGGTGCTTTCCTTCAGCAGGTAGTTGATTTCACGCTTTTGGCATTCTGTGTATTTATGATGGTCAAGGTTATGAACCAACTCATCAAGAAGAGAGAGGAGCCCGCTCCTGCGCCTGCACCTGCTCCCGAACCAGAGCCTACTGCTGAGGAGAAACTTTTGACCGAGATTCGTGACCTTTTGAAGGAGAAGAAATAAGCGATGGCTTAAAACTTATAATGGGTGTGTCAAATAACATTGATACACCCATTATTTTATTGAAATAAATGCCGTTTTACTCCATTGTGTTTATCTTCTCGCCCACGATGCGAGCGGCTATTGCGACATATTCGGCACAAGGACGACGCTTGTAATACTCTTCGGTTCGAGGCGATGGTGTGGGCTCATCCTTCTTTTGTGCAAGGCCCAATAATTCTCGGCATACTATGGCGCCGTTTTCCTTACGAAACTTCTCGGCTAATTTTTGTACCGCAGCATAGTTTTCCTTCTTGCTTTGGCTGTCTGCGGGGTCGAAATTTGGATATAAGAATCCTGCTACCATAGTCATTCCGCTCACTGCGCCACATACCTCCCGTAGTCGGCCCATACCTCCGCCAAATGGGGCGGCAACGGTTGCGGCAATCTTCTCATCAAACGGTGTAAGGTCGCGGTATGCCAGAAATACCGATTGTGCGCAGTTGTAACCCTCCAAAAATAACTCTTTTGCGCGCATTGCACGCTCTTCTACGTTTACTCTCATAGCCAAATATCTTTATCCATCGCAAAAATACGAAATTAAGCGAATTAGACAGAAATATTTGCAGGAAATTTCTATATTTGCATAATATAAATGTTGTTGTTGCTATTGTTTGCGACACGCCTAAAAGTTATACCTATGCAGAATAATCCATATCTAATCATTGATAATAATACGACGCATCGTTTTATGCAGCACCGTATTCATAAGATTTTGCTTGTGTGTTGTACATACGATGGTTACATCTTGGAAGAGGATGGCCATATAGAGTCGCAAATCAATCGTGAGTATATGGAACTCAATATGAGTAACCCTCCATCGCTGACGCGTGTGGAGTCTACTTCTGAGGCTCTGGAGTTGTTGCAGACGGTGTCTGATTTCGATTTCGTGCTGACGATGTATAACGTTGGCGAGCCTAATGTGTTTGATTTCTCGCGCGAGGTTAAGAAGTTGTATCCCGATTTGCCGATTGTTCTCTTGACAAGTTTTTCGAAGGAGATTTATCGTCAGATTGATGAACAGCAGTGTACGGCTATCGATAATATATTCTGCTGGCACGGCAATACCGATTTGATTATTGCCATCATCAAGTTGATGGAGGATAAACTCAATGCCGAATCTGATATTATCGATGGCGGTGTGCAGGCAATATTGCTTGTCGAAGACTCTGTTCGATTCTATTCGACTTATCTGCCTGAGTTGTATAAGATTTTGCTTGTGCAGAATAGCGAGTTTTTGAAAGATGCCTACAACGAGCAGCAGCAAATCAGCCGTAAACGAGCGCGCCCTAAAGTGCTGTTGGCTACCAACTATAACGATGCTATCAATATATATAACCGCTATAAAAAGAATCTGTTGGGTGTAATCTCCGACGTGGGACTTATCATCAATGCGGGCGACAAGGCCGAAGATGAGCGTAGCGATGCGGGTATCGAGATTTGCAAGATGATTAAGGCCGAGACTCCGTGGATGCCTGTTATTATGCAATCCTCACAGGTTAATTTGCGCTCTGTCGCCGAGAGTCTGGGTGCCGGTTTTATTGCCAAGACATCAAAGACTCTGTTGCAGGAGTTGCAGGATGTCGTGCTTAGGGAGTTTGGCTTTGGAGAATTCCTCTTCCGCGACCTCAAGACGGGAGCCGTTGTGGGCCGTGCCCGCGATTTGTTACAGATGCAGGAGTTGATTGCCACTGTGCCTGACGATGTGTTGGAGTATCACTTGTCGCATATGCACCTCTCAAAGTGGTTGTACTCACGAGGTTTGTTTCCTTTGGCTAAGGTTTTGCGTAATATCAATAGCAGCAATTTTAACTCTATTGAAGAGCATCGCGCTGCATTGGTATCCCTGTTTAAGGATTACCGTACGATGTTGGGGCAGGGCCTTGTGGCGCAATTTGATGAGGCTACATATAGTGATGCTATCGGTTTTGCGCGAGTAGGCGAGGGCTCTATCGGTGGTAAGGCTCGTGGTTTGGCATTTATGAATAGTATGTTGGCGAAGTATAACCAATACTTCAAATATCCCAACGTGCGAATAATGATTCCGCGCAGTTTGGTTATCGCAACCGATTATTTTGACGAATTTATCCGAATCAATGGTCTGAAGTATGTCATAGGGCGAGAGTTGGATGATGAGGGCGTGTTGTCCGAATTTTTGAATTCGGAGTTGCCAAGCGACCTTCACTCAAAATTAAAAGTCTTTGTTGCAACCTGTACAAAGCCGTTGGCTATACGTTCTTCTTCAAAATTGGAGGATTCTCATTATCAGCCATTTGCCGGTATCTATTCTACCTATATGATACCGCGCTGCGAGAATGATGACCAGATGCTGCGTATGTTGGTAAGGGCCATCAAGAGCGTTTACGCATCGGTATATTTTGCATCGTCACGCGCCTATATCCAATCTTCGCAGAATGTTATCTCGGAGGAGAAGATGGCGGTGTTGATTCAGGAGGTCTGCGGTACCGAGCAGAATGGATATTTCTTCCCGACATTGTCAGGCGTTGCCCGCTCGCAGAACCTCTATCCTATAGGCGACGAGAAGGCTGATGACGGAGTATGCAACATCGTTATGGGCTTGGGTAAGGCTGTTGTTGATGGCGGTAAGAGTCTGCGTTTTTCGCCCGCCTATCCCGATAAGGCGTTGCAGACTTCTACATTGGAACTCACAGTGCAGGATGCGCAGACTGAGGTTATGGCATTGAGTCTTAATCCCGACCATTTCCGCTCATCTACCGATGATGCTGTAAATATCGAGCGTATCCCCGTATCGCGCATCAATGATTTCCGTAATGCGAAATACACCTGCTCTTATTACGATTATCAGAATAGTCGTATAAGTGAGAGTCCTACCTTGTCGCGTTATTTCCGTGTGATTACGTTTAACCGTATATTGAAGTATGGCTCTTTCCCGCTGGCTGATATTATTAAGGATATGTTGCAGATGGGCGAGCGCGAGATGCGTTGTCCTGTTGAGATTGAATTTGCAGTCAATATGGATGTTCCGAATGGAGATATGCAGATATTCAATCTTTTGCAGATTCGTCCTATCATTCGTAACGAGGAGAGTGCCAAACTTGATTGGTCGCAGGTTGATACCACTAACGCCATTGTCTATTCAGAGTGTGCATTGGGTATTGGTCTTATGCGGGATATTAAACGTGTGATATATTTGAAGTTTGATAAATTCTCGTCTTTGAAGACTCAGCAGATTGCGGATGAGTTATTTGCTCTTAATAAGCGTATGCGTGAGGAGGGTAGTGAGTATGTTCTCATTGGTACGGGACGTTGGGGCTCATCTGACCCCAATTTAGGTGTTCCGGTCAAGTGGGCGCATATCTCTGAGGCGAGGGTTATTGTCGAGTCAGCTCTTCCCAATTTTAATATCGAGGCGAGTCAGGGTACGCATTTCTTCCAGAATGTAACATCGCTTGGCGTGGGGTATATGTCGCTTAATCCGTCATCAGGAGATGGTGTGCTGGATATTGAGCAGTTGGATGGAATGAAGGCTATCTTTGATGGTGAATATTTGCGATGTGTCGAGTTCGAGGAGCCGTTGTATATATATGTTGATGGCCAATCCAAAAAGGGTATTGTCAAACCTGGTAAATAGTTCGGTATATCGCTGATATAAAGCACGAAAAACCTCTTTGCTTAAAGCCTAACTTTAAGTAAAGAGGTTTTCTTTGTATTCTTTAAGCGATGGTTTAAGTAGTGGCGTGTAATAACTTAATTTTCAGCAGAATCAATCTCCGATAATTCACCCACAACGCTCCATATCCCATTTTTGCCGTCAGGCGCTCCCGAAACCGACATTACTGCTATTATTCGTTTTGAATCTATAGCGCAAATAGAGTTCCATAATGCACTGCCATTATCCGATAGTTGTGGCATTGGTGTGGTGCGGTTGCGGAAGTTACGGGCATCCTTGTCTCCGACATAAACCTGCATATTGGCATATCGATGGTCGTGACCTTTTCTTCCTTCGGTTGATTGTACGGATAGGATGGTGTGCGATTTCCCTAATTGAATCAAATAGGGCGCACCAGCATATATTGTGTCGTGTAGTTGCCATTCTGGCGCTAATGCCTCCTCGCGGCGTGTGTCATTGCCCGAAACAGTACCATCGGCCCAATTATTGTCGGAGCGCACAATCACAGGCTTGAATAGCCCTCGAATCCCATTGTCTTCAATAGCAACGGCAATCTCTTTTCGGTGTGGCAGGTATATTGGAACAGGCATACCGTCGCGCGAGCCTTTACGCATAGATATCGCCTCTGGCTTGCTCCACGTTTTGCCTTTGTCAAATGAACGCAGTAGGGTAATCTCCTGCTCATCGCTTGATACGTAGGGGTATTCGTTGGCGAAGAATAGTTGCACCTCTCCGCTGGATAACTCTATGGCCACAGGTTCCCAACAGCCTTCACGAGCATCGGTGCTTGCGGTATATATTGTTTGCTCGCGCCACGTCGTGCCATAATCATCCGATGTGGCAATCATAATTTTATATGGTAGTCCGCTATCTTGCTTAGGTCGTGCATTCCACATATAGAGCAGCGAGCCTCCCGATAGTTCCAATATCTCGCAGTTGGTGTAGTTGTAACCATCGGCTTGTGCCACTCTTTGCGGCTCACTCCACGTTGCGCATTTATCGCTGCTCCAACGGATGTATGCTGCGGGCCCTGCGCTATAGACTAATGCGCATCTGTCACCGACGGGTTTTATTCTCGCATATACTCCATCTGTTATATGCTTGCAGGTGGAGTAGTCCCATTTTATCTCCATTTCGGTGTTTTGGCACGCCGATAAAACAACGAGCGATAATAGTGCTGATGTTATAGATTGCAGGAATTTCATATTACGTTTTTATTTGCAAATATAAATGAATTTTTACCGTAATCAGATGTCGTGTAGATTTAATTTGGCGGTATTGGGCAAAATTTTGGTAAAATCCATTAATATGCGAAATGTTTGTTGTGAAAAACCGTAAGGTTTTGTATCTTTGTAATTGCGGTATTGTGCGATTTGCGCAAGAGTGTTTGCCTTGACGGATAGTCGTAAAAATCGTAAAAAGAAATAAATATTAAAAATAGATATGGTATGAAAAAAGTATTAAAGATTTCAACCATTGTGGTTGTAGCATTTGTGGTGGTGTTGATGATTTTGCCCGTAATGTTTCGTGGCAAGATTGAGACTTTGGTGAAGAGTGAGGCGAATAAGATGCTTAACGCGCAGTTTGATTTTGAGAAAATTGATATCTCGTTGCTGCGTAATTTCCCATCTGCGTCGTTGTCGGTGAAGAACTTCTGGCTGAAGGGCATTGGTGAGTTCGAGAATGATACTTTGATATATGCAGGTGAGGTTACTGCTGCTGTTAATGTTATGTCGTTGTTTGGCGATAGTGGCTTTGATGTGTCGAAAGTGATTATTAACGATACCCGTATTAAGGCTATTGTGCTGGCCGATGGAACAGTTAATTGGGATGTTATGAAATCATCTGCCGAGTCTGAGGATGTCGCCGAGGAGACAACATCCGAGAGTAGCGCATTTAGAGTAAAATTGCAGAAACTATCCATCGATAATCTCAATGTCGTGTATGATGACCGCGCAGGTGATATGTATGCGGCCCTCGAGGAGTTCGATGCCGTATGTTCGGGCGATTTGGGTAGCGACCAGACAACAATCCGTCTAAAGATGGAGACTCCGTCGCTTACGTTCCGTACGGGAGGCGTGCCTTTCTTGAGCCGAGCCAACATTAAGGCCGATATGAATGTCGATGCTGACCTTAAAAATATGAAGTTCACACTCGATAAAAATTCATTGGAATTGAATGCTATACGAGCAGGTATTGATGGTTGGGTTGCAATGTTGGACGAGGGTTTCGATATGGATATTGCGCTTAATACCAACGAGGTGGGATTCAAAGAGGTGTTGTCACTCATCCCTGCTATTTACGCAAAGGATTTTGCTGGCATTAAAACCGATGGTAGTGCAACGCTTACGGCTTATGCCAAAGGTAAGTTGCAGGGCGATGTGGTGCCTCAGTTTGATGTAGCACTGAATGTGAAGAATGCAATGTTCCGTTATCCTTCATTGCCAGCAGGTGTCGATAATATAAATATTACGGCTTTCGTGAAGAATCCCGGCGGCAGTGTCGATGCAACGACTGTAAAGGTCAATCCTTTTAACTTTGTATTGGCTGGTAATCCCTTTAGCCTAACGGCAGATGTTAAGACTCCCGTCAGTGACCTTGACTTTAATGTGGTTGCCAAAGGCAAGTTGGATTTGGGTAAAATCAAGGATGTATATCCGTTGGAGGATATGAACCTCAATGGCGTAGTGGATGCCGATATGAGTCTTGAGGGCCGTATGTCGTATGTCGAGAAGGAGCAGTATGACCAAGTGAAGGCATCGGGTAATTTGCAGTTGAGTGATATGAATTTGCAGATGACCGATTTCCCCGATGTAAATATCAAGCAATCTACATTTGCATTTACACCGCGTTATCTGGAGTTGAGTAAGACGACGATAAATGTTGGCGAGAACGATATCACACTCGATAGCCGTTTTGAGAACTATCTGGGCTTTGTATTTAAGGGTACAACCATTGCGGGTACATTAAATATCAATAGCAACAAGATTAACCTCAACGATTTTATGTCAGATAGCGAGGTCGCAGAGCAACCAACCGACGAGGAGGTAGCATCTGACGAGACAACTGCTACAGAGAGTGCTGGTGGTGTCATTCGTGTGCCGCACAATATCGACTTTAGAATGAATGCCAATCTTAAGCAGGTGTTGTTTAATAAGATGTCGTTCAATGATGTCAATGGCCTGCTTATAGTGAAGGATTGTAAGGTCGATATGAGCAACCTCTCGCTCAATACTATGGGTGGTAGCGTTGTGGTTAATGGCTCTTATGCTACGCCAGAAGTGGGCGACCCTATGTTGGATGCAGGCTTTGCACTCAACAATATCGGTTTTGCTGAGGCTTATCGTGATTTGGATATGGTGAAAAAACTTGCTCCAATATTTGAGGGCCTGAAGGGTAACTTCTCTGGTAATATCAAGGTCGATGCTTTGATGGATGAGAATATGAGTCTGATAATGAATAGCGTGGATGGTAGTGGTAGCCTCTCGACAAATGATTTGAGTTTGAGCGGCGTGAAGATTATCGACCAAGTTGCAACCATTGTCAAGAAGCCCGAATTGAAGAATATCAAGGCAAAGGATTTGAAGATAGACTTTACTATTACCGATGGTCGTGTGACTACAAAGCCTTTCGATGTTAAGTTGGGTGATTATGTAATGAACTTGTCGGGCTCTACGGGCTTGGACCAGACGATAGACTATCGTGGAAAGATTACCTTGCCCGCATCGGCAGGTAATATCTCTAAGTTGGGAACTGTCGATATGACTATTGGCGGTACATTTACCTCTCCGAAGGTCGGTATCGATATGGAGAGCCTCGCGAAGCAGGCTGCTCAACAAGCAGCACAGCAGGCTGTGAAGAGTCTGGGCGATAAGTTGTTGGGAACAAGTGGTGATAATGCCGAGCAGGCTGATTCGACAGCAACCACAACGACAACCGATAAAAAGAAAGAGACGGTAAATAAAGTGCTTAATTTTTTGAAAAAGAAGAATTAATCTTGTAAAATGAAGAGACTTTTTTTGCTGACGGCAGTGGCCGTTATAATGGCGTTCCCTGCCTATTCGCAGTTTGAAATAGTGGATAATCGCCCTGTATTCTCGTTGGATGGCGATGCGGTCATTACAGCACCTGATGAGGGCTTATGGGCCATTGCTACTTCGTGGCAGAACGACTGGATGGATGGTTGGCACTATGCCAATCCTACCAAGTGCGAGCAGAGCGGTGAGTGGACAATCCTCTCTGGTGTAATCGCGCTGGAACAGGGTGAGATGCTGGTACGCGACTCCTATCGCAAGGTGCGCGAGGACTTGGTGCAGTGTGTACGTCGCTACGAGTGGCGAGGCAAGGAGACTCTTCCTACGACAACTCTGTCGGTGCGCCTGCGTATGAAGGGCCGTGAGATGATGCCCTGCTTGCCGGGTATATTGTATTACGGTAATAAGAACGGTGCAAAGGTCAATCCCAATATCATTCCTGTGTATAATGGGCAGGAGGGCGAGTTTGCCATATTTGAAGAACATCGCTATCCTATGCCGTTTGCAATGCTGGAGTCTGCCACAGATGGCTATGCTGCGGCTTTGCATACCGTTCCCAGCCCTGTGCGAGGCGCAGTGTTGTCTGACCAATGGTGGTCGCTCGGCGTGGAGGCAGGTGATGGATATACCGACTTTGTGATGTATTCGGGCCCGATTGGTTATAATGGTGTGCATAGTGTTGCCAAAGCCTTGCAGCGTAAGCAGATGCGCTATGCCGATACATATCTGAGTATCGAGACGGGACGAATAATCGAAAAGACATTCTATATAGAATTATATAATATTGAGGCGGAGGGTACAGGTTTTCAGCAACCCATCTACACTTCGCTCGATATGAATAAACCCTATGATGCCGAGCGCTTTGCATCGTTGGACGAGATTGTACGCGGTAAGTTTAATTTTGCCAAGAAACGTTGGGTGGAGTTAGATGATAAGGCCGTCGGCTTTAATATGTACGATGTGAGCCTGCGCAAGGATTTGGTTATGGGATGGTGTGGTCAGGCCGATTCTCCGGGTTATTCGCTTCAGGTACTTGCTAAGCTTCTGGGTGATGAGCAGATTCCCGCTATGGTGCAACGCTCGTTGGATTATCTCTCTACGTTCGAGGTGGATGCCCAAAAGGGAGTATTCCCCGTAGGGTTTAATGGTAAGAACTTTCACGGTGGTGACCCCGTGTCGTGTGGTCAGGCTATGTATAACTTTGCCAAGGCTATCGAGACGGCCCGGAAAAATAGAAAATACGATACCGATAAGTGGGAGGATTTCTTGCGCCGTGCAGCAGATGCTGTAAGCAATAGAATTCTCTCTGCCGAGTGGAATCCGCGCTCAACGGCAGAAGGGTTCTATATCGCACCGCTTGCCATAGCCTCAAAATTGTTTAAGAATAAGACCTATCGTGAGGCTGCCGATAAGGCTGCCAATCTTTTTGCCGAGCGTCATCTCAAGATGAACGGCTGCTGTTGGGGTGGTACATTGGACGCTACGTGTGAAGATAAAGAGGGCTCGTGGGCGGCATTTCAGGGTTTTCTTGAGATGTATGAACGCTTCAAGGATGAGAAATATCTGGTTTGGGCCAAGCACGCTATGGATGTATGCTTGAGTTATGTTGTTGTGTGGGATATTCCTCTGCCGGCAGGGCGTATGGCCGATTATAACTTTAAGACTACGGGTTGGACTGTAGTCTCGGCACAGAATCAGCACATCGATGTATATGGCGTTTTGTTTGCCCCTGAAGTCTATAAAATGGGCCGATACCTTGAGGATGAACGCCTATGCCGATTGGCAAAAATTATGTATCGCACCTGCTACCAACTTACCGATGCTTATGGCTCGCAGGGTGAGCAGTTGCAGCAAACAAACTTTGCGCAGCACGGTGATATGAGTAATGTCTATAAATTGCGAGGTGGTTACTCCGAGAGTTGGACCGTATTCTGGATTACGGCTCACTTCCTCAATGCCGCCGCTCGTTTTGAAGAGATGGGAGTGAATCCTTAATTGCTGATAGTTACTAACTTAAAATAATTAATATGAAGAAATTGCTATTTGTTTTGTGGTCGGTTGTGGCTGCGGTGGGCCTATCGTGCAGCGCTGATGACGGCCCATTGAGTCTCTATGATTTACGCTGTGAGGATTTGACTTCACCTCTTGCCATAGATTCGACTCAACCTCACTTGTCGTGGAAGATTAAGGCTGATGCTGCCGCGACAATGCAAACCCACTATGAGATTATGGTTGCCACATCGGAGAAGGCGTTGCTTCGTGATGAAGCCGATTTGTGGTCATCAGGCAAGGTCGCATCTGATGAATCGGTTATGGTGCCGTATGCAGGTAAGCCGTTATCATCACGTGCATTGGTCTATTGGAAGGTCCGCGTATGGGATAATTATGGTAATGTATCAGCGTGGAGCGACGTGCAGCGTTTTGGTGTAGGTATCCTTACTGCCGAGGAGTGGCAGGGTGAATATATTGGTCTTAAAGATTGCACTGTGCCGCAGGTACGTCGCAAGTTCGATATTAAGGATAAGAGCGCAACATATCTTCTGCACGTCAATTCGTTGGGCTATCACGAGGTTTATCTCAATGGCGAGAAGGTGACTGATGCGGTTTTGACACCCGCTGTATCGGAGTTGGCAAAACGCTCGTTGTCGGTTACTTATGACATTACGCCTCTTCTTAAACGTGGCAAGAACGACTTGATGCTCTGGCTTGGTCGCGGTTGGTATCGCAAGGACTTATATTCTGATATAGTTGTCAATAATGGTCCGTTGGTTAAGGTTGAGTTGGATGCCGTTAAGGATGGTAAGGCCGAGGCTATTTTGGTCAGTGATGCATCGTGGAAGGCTCGCCAGAGCGAATATGGCGAGGTTGGTGATGGTACTTGGCGTCCTCATCGTTTTGGTGGCGAGTATGTTGATGGTCGCAAGGTATTGCCCGATTTGAAGAGCAAAACATTGGATGCCGTAGAGTGGAGCGATGCGTGGGTTGCAGAAGTTCCCAAACAGAAGGTTACTCCGCAGATGTGTGAGATGAATATTATTCGTGAGGTTATCACTCCTAAAGAGATTCGTCAGGTTAGCGATAGTGTCTGGATGGTTGATATTGGTAAATGTATGAACGGCTGGGTAGAGATTGATTTCCCCGCAATGCCTGCCGGTAAGAGCGTTCTGATGGAGTATAGTGACCGCCTTAATAATGACGGTACATTCAAGCCCCAGGATGAGCCTCGTCGTATGGAGTATGCCGATTCTTATATCGCCGCTGGCGAGGGTGACGAGATTTTCCGCAATAAGTTCAATCATCACGCCTTCCAGTATGTGTTAATCTACAATCTGCCAGCCGCACCTGAGAAATTAACAGGTTACTTGGTATCGCATAATTTCAAGAAGTCAGCCGAGTTTGACTCATCGGATAAGGATTTGAAGGATATTTTCTCACTTATCGAATATACCTTTAATGCAATCTCGTGGGGTGGTTATATTGTCGATTGTCCGCACTATGAGCGTATGGGTTATGGTGGCGACGGTAATGCATCGTGTCGTTCGTTCCAGACCATCTATCAGGGAGCACCGCTCTATATGAATTGGATGCAGATGTGGGATGATTGTATGCGCGAGGGTGGTAGCCTGCCTCATAGCGTGCCAAATCCCTATATGACGGGTGGTGGCCCATATTGGTGCTCATTCGTTATTATGGCCTCTTGGCAGACCTACTTGAACTATGGCGATAGCCGTCTTTTGGAGCGATACTATCCTATGATGCAAGAGTGGTTGGGCTATGTCGAGAAGTATTCTGTTGATGGTCTTCTGCGTCCTTGGCCTAATGAGTGGTATCGTCAGTGGTATTTGGGCGATTGGTTGGCTCCCAATGGTGTTGATTATAAAAATACCACGTCGGTGGATTTGGTAAATAACTGCGTTGTAAGCCAGAGTTTTGATTTGATGTCGAAGATTGCTACCGTATTGGGTAAGGCGGATGATGCTGCGAAGTATAAGACTCAGCACGACGAGATTAATAAACTAATCCACAAAGAGTTTTTTAATGAGAAGAGCGCCACTTATGCATCGGGCTCGCAGATTGATATGTCATATCCCTTGACAGTAGGTGTAGCAGAGGGCGATGTGGCCGAGCGCGTTAAGCAGGCTATGTATGATGAGACTGCAAGCCGTAAGGGCCATATCGGAGTTGGTCTTGTAGGTATTACCATTTTGACCGATTGGGCGACGGATAATAGCGAGACAGAGTTTATGTATTCTATGCTTAAGAAGCGTGAATATCCTGGCTATCTCTATATGATT
Organism: Alistipes sp.; assembly: GCA_017399485.1. GTDB lineage: Bacteria > Bacteroidota > Bacteroidia > Bacteroidales > Rikenellaceae > Alistipes. The sequence continues at coordinate 54,014 of JAFQCA010000021.1, read as the reverse complement.
GACAATGGCGCAACAACTACTTGGGAGTATTGGAATGCTGGCCGTAGCCGCATCCATAACTGCTTTAACGGTGTTGGCTCGTGGTTTATTCAGGCCGCAGGTGGTATTCTGCCCGATGAGAAGGCCGCAGGTTTCAAGAATGTAATATTGCGTCCGCAGTTGCCTGCGGGTGTTGAGTGGGTTAAGGCCTCAAAGGATACTCCTTATGGCCTTGTTCGCTCGGAGTGGAATGTCGAGGGTGATAAGATGACTTTCGAAGTGGAGATTCCAGCCAATGCAACGGCTACGTTCTATTCTCCCGTTAATTCAGCAGAGTGTGAGTTGAATGGTGAGAAGGTCGTCTTGACAGATAATGCAATCGCTCTTGGTAGTGGAGTGCATAAGATTGTTATCGCAAAATAATCTGTAATTGATTTACAAAAAAATAGTCGCGTAAATCCTACGCGACTATTTTTTTTGTTAATCCTTACGGGCTACTTTATTACGTGCTTTCCGTAGTTTAATCCACTCTTTTCGTAGTACGCTTTTTCGGCTTGCAGGCGATTTACGAAGTCCTCGTAATTGCGTTTCTGCTGTGCGGTCCAACCTGCCTCGGCAACGGCTGCCAAACGAGGTAACATCAAGTATTGCAATACAGACTCCTCAACAACCCATTCAGTCCAGAAGTTAGCCTGTACTCCTAAATATTTTGATTGTAACTCTGCGGGAACGTTGTTCATTGGAATATAGTTGTACACGGCCTCTACGCTCTCTGTGCCGTGCCCTTGCGACATTGGTTCAGTCGGTAGGGGAGACTGCTTGCGATTGATATAGTATGGTATCTGTGGCGAAAGAATAGTTGTCATACCACGCTTTGCGGCCTCTACCGCTGCCTGATTTGCTCCTATCCACGCCATCACCGTAATATCATTCGACAGCATTGATGTGTTGCCATAAAGAATCTCGTTCCAGAAAATAAGTCTTCGCTGTTTATCCTTAGGCTTTTGTGCTATGTGGTCGTGCAGTTGCTTGTAGAAGTCAATCTGTAGGTCGCGGTAGTTCTGTGAGCCGATAGCCGCTAATCGAGCCTTACACTGCTCGTTCTCCCGCCATTTGTTTACAGGACACTCATCGCCTCCCAAATGTATATATCCGAATGGGAATAACTCCGTAAGTTCGTCTATTACATCCTTTGCAAACTGTACAGCCTTTGGATTCGCTACATTTATAACATCGGCTGACACTCCTTGCCATAACCATACTTCGTGTTTGTTTTCGGGGTCACACGCCAATATTTCGGGATATGCAGCAATAGCGGCCTGCGAGTGGCCGGGAATATCAACTTCGGGCACAATTTCAATGAATCGCGCTTTGGCATATTCTACAATCTCTCTTATATCCTTCTGGGTGTAGAACCCTCCATAATGTTCTGTGTCGGGTTTTACATTGCCATATCCCAGACCCTTGCTTTCGCGCCAGGCGCCTACTTCAGTTAATTTCGGATACTTCTTTATTTCAATACGCCACCCTTGGTCCTCCGTAAGATGCCAATGAAAACGGTTCATCTTATATGCGGCCATTACGTCGATAACGCGCTTTACGGCCTCCTTGCCAAAGAAGTGACGACCTTCGTCGAGCATAAATCCGCGCCACGCAAATCGCGGAGCATCCTCAATCTCTACGCAGGGAATACTCCATCGGCGCACACTCGAGTCTGGCACTCCAGCCATTACGTTGCGAGGTAGAAGTTGTTTAAGTGTTTGTAACGCATAGAAGAATCCAGCGGGCTGTGACGCCGCGATAGATATTTTCTCTTTTGTTACCTTCAGAGTATAGCCCTCAGCGGGTAATGATGCCACTAAGTTTAGTTCAAGTTGCGCTTTAGACGATTTTTGTATCTGTTTGATTTTAATATCTGTGGCGCGTGAAAAATCTTTGGCAAATAAATCGAATACCTCTTTTGCCTGAGGGGTTATCTGCGCAACTAATTTATCTTTGAATACAAATTCGCCTTCGCCTGTTTCAACGCTCTGGGGTAGCGGAATAAGCGATAATGACTGAGCCGAAATAATCGACGTTGCAATACAGCCTATCAACGATAAAATCAAGATTTTTGCTTTCATTCTTATAGTATGGGATTATTAGTATTGCTATTTCTTGAAAATGGCTCCACCCATTATGCCGGGATAACTGTTTATCATCTCCTTGAGGATTGCAAATGTCGAGTTATCCTTAAATCTTGATGATACCATCTCGGCTTTGGCCACAACTTCATTGGCGTTAAACATTACCTTCAACGCCCCGTTGGTTTTGCTGACAACGCCTGTGAGTGTAATGGTTTTACCATTGTGGACAACCGATACGATGATTTTTCCCGTAGGCTTTACATAGGTATATTTGGCCTCAATCTTATTATCTCCGCCTACGAATAACATCGAACCATCCCCCTTGATGCGTACATACTCCTTTCCTGTCAATCCGACCTTTGCTGCCAAAGTGGGTAGTTGAGAGGCCGCTGAAGATACGGCAATCGAAGCCAAAGTGCTATCGCCCGTATATTCCATACACATCTCTTGGTAGTTCCATTTGCCTATAATCTCCTTCTCGGTAGGGTATTCTACTTTTACCTCTTGTTTGGGTGTGCTGCTTTCTGCCGAGAGCATTTTGCTTAAACTGTTAAACAGGCCCTCAAGTGTTTGAGCCGATGCGTTTGTCGTGCTGAATACGGCTATGGAAAATATTAGAACATATAATATCTTTTTCATAGAGCATAATTATTTTGAGAACTCAAATCCAATCTTTACGCCATCGTATTGCTTCAATAACTCTGTTACCAGCGACAGTGATTCGATGTTTGACCCTAAAGTAGTCATAATGGTGAGCAATTTGTCCATCGCAAATCCCAACTGCAGATTTGTGCCATTAATATATGCGTATGCAGTAATGGCTTTAGTGTTGAATAAGCCACTGTCGTATTTTAGCGAAATCTGATTGGTCTTTGCGTCAAACGTATATTTTCCCGTTGATGTTCGCTGCCCAAATGTTGAAGAGAATGTGCCATCTTCCTTGAATACAAAGGTGCAGGCACCCGGTTTAATTCCTATCTTCTCGTAATAGGGTTTTATTTTGGATTGCAGAGTCGATGCTGCAGCACCGCTGGCAACCTCTGAAAGAGCATTTGTCGATGAGGTGAGTTTTACGGCAGGCTGTGCATACTTCCACGTGCCGATGATAGCCTTCTCGGTCAGTTTGCCTCCTGTAGCCTTGTCTATTGCTGCGGTGGCTGCACCTTTGAGTGCATCAAGCCAATTTTGTGCCGACACATTTGCACATCCCAAAGCAAGGCAGGCAATGATAGTCAATAATGATTTCTTCATATTTATTTTGTTATTATTTGTTTTATTGCAATTTCTCGCACTCCTCCATCCATATTGCGGCTGAAGCATCTGCAACCATCCGCCAATCGCTATGCGAAGATAGCGCTACGCTACCCACCGTCGGACCGTCGGGTAGGGCCGAACGTTTGAACTGCTGCATAAAGAAACGGCGGAAGAAGGTCTTTATCCACTTCGCTATTGTTGCTTTGTCGTATCGTTTATCAAACGCCTTTTCTGCCAAGAATAGTATTTTGGCGGGTGAAAAACCGTTGCGAATAAAGTGGAATAGGATAAAGTCGTGCAACTCATAGGGGCCGACTAAATCTTCAGTTTTTTGAGTAATCTCGCCCTGCTCGTTGGCGGGTAGTAGTTCGGGGCTGACCGGTGTTGCTACAACATCTTCCAATGCGTGACGCACCTTTTCGCTGCTCTGGTTGCGAGCCGCCCACAAGACCAAATGCCTTACAAGTGTTTTGGGAATATCGCTGTTTACGCCATACATCGACATCTGGTCGCCATTGTATGTGGCCCAGCCTAATGCCAATTCACTCAAATCGCCCGTGCCTATTACAATGCCATTTGTCATATTGGCTACGTCCATAAGTATCTGTGTACGTTCACGGGCCTGAGAGTTCTCATAAGTAACCGAGCGGTCACTCTCGGCAAGGCCTATGTCGCTAAAGTGCTGACGACACGCTGCCGCAATAGGTATCTCGCGCAGGGTGATGCCTAACTCGTTGATTAGTGTTATGGCGTTGTTGTAAGTGCGGTCTGTGGTGCCGAATCCTGGCATTGTTATGCCTATAATACCTTTACGGTCAAGACCTAACCTGTCAAACGTATTAACAGCGACAAGCAAAGCCAATGTCGAATCCAGACCTCCCGATATACCGATGACTGCGCTTTTGCAACAAGTGTGCTCTATGCGTTTGGCCAGTCCAAGAGTCTGTATGGCAAATATCTCTTTGCAACGTTGGTCGCAATCCTCATCAGTGGGTACAAATGGCATAGGCTCGATGTGGCGGTCAAGCGTAGATTCCGACTCGATGTATGTATCTACACCTATTGTCGTGTAAAAACTATCTTCGCTATTGCATTTGCTGACGTTGCAACGCAGACGCTCATTGTCGAGCAATTCGGCATCTATATCTGCTACGATGAGTTGTTCGTTAAGGCAGAAACGCTCGTTCTGTGCTAAGATATTACCATTCTCGACAATTATAGCATTGCCCGTATATATGGCATCTGCCGATGACTCTCCGTAGCCAGCCGAAGAGTATATGTAGGCAGAGTGAGTACGGGCAGAGTGTTGCTTTAAGAGTTGTTCGGTAAATGAACGGCTGTCTATGCGCTCGGCTGTGGCCGATAGGTTGAATATGAGTTGCGCTCCGCCCATAGCCTGATAGGTAGAGGGTGGAATAGGACTGCATAAATCCTCGCCAATTTCAACTCCGAAACGTACTCCGTCAATGTCAAATAATAGGTATTTGTCAGCCTGTACATAATTTCCAGCCAACAAAATCTCCGTAGCATCCAACTTGTCGCCCGACGTGAACCAACGGCTGTCGTTCATTGTGCCTGATGTCGGAATGTATGATTTGGGTATGACGCCCAATATCTCACCTCGCGCAACGACGGCTGCGCAATCATACAATGAATCGTTGATGGCGATTGGCAGACCGACGATGGCAACAATTTGCAGTTGCTCGGTTGCTTCGGCTATCTGTTCAAGTGCGCTCTCTGCCTTGCGCAGGAGAGTACCTTGTCGAAACAAATCACCACACGAGCAGGATGTAATCGATAATTCGGGGAACGATATTACATTTACACCTCTCTCATTCGCCTGATTTATAAGCGATATAATCTGTTGGGCATTATGTGCGCAATCGGCTACCTTAACACGCGGTATGGCTGCTGCAACCTTAATATATCCATATTTATTCATATTGGGCTACTCCTTTATATATGCCGTGAGAATCTGTAATACGTAAGCACGATGAAAATCCTTTTCGGGATACCAACGCTCGATAATCGTCTGGTCAAGGAAATTCTCTGCTTTGAGGTCTGAAACATATAATTTCTTACACTCAAGCACAAGCCTTGCCTGTGCAATAGCGGGGGTGTCACTCTCGGTAAATGCTACGGATAGACCAGCATTTGCAATCTTATCTTCATCGCGTCCCGAATGTGTGCCACAGTAGGAGAGGGCTTTGCGATACTCCTCACCAAGAAATGATAGTGTCAGTTTATCCTCACGCTCGGTGAATTCGTATGTGAATCGTTGCGGGCGAATGACCGCTACCGCAACAGGGTAGTTCCACATAACGCCTATGCCTCCCCACGATGCTGTCATACAGTTTTGACGGACGTGGTCACCAGCCGTAATGAGCATCCAATCCGAGCCTATTAGTTTTATGACATTGTCACTGATGTCGGCAGGATTAATCTCCTTGAAGTAATTCATATTAATATACTTATAATGCTTAATCTAAAGTGTTACTTTAAGTCGCCTATTTTGCCCACAATTGTGCCAAGTTGATAATAACCTGTGTGGCTTTTTGCATCGTGTTGAGCGAGCAATACTCAAACTTGCCGTGGAAGTTCATTCCGCCTGCAAAGATGTTGGGGCAGGGCAGTCCCATAAACGACAGACGTGCGCCATCCGTTCCACCGCGAATAGGTTTTACGATAGGCTCGACATCGGCTTGACGCATAGCCTCCATAGCCTTTTCGATTACCTGGGGGTGAGGCTCGACCATCTTGCGCATATTGAAATATTGGTCCTTGAGAGTGAGTTTCAATACACCCTCGCCATAACGCTTCTGCAATAAATCGACGCAACTCCACATATAGACCTTCTTCTGCTCGAATTTCTCGCTGCAATGGTCGCGTATGATATATGATATCTTGGCATTTTCAACCGTGCCGTTGAAACCTACACAATGGTAGAAACCCTCATAACCTTCGGTGTGTTCGGGACGCTCAACGGCAGGCAATAAAGCGTTTAATTCGCAGGCAACCTGAATGGCGTTAATCATCTTGTTTTTGGCATAGCCCGGGTGTACGTTACATCCTTGAATCTCGATTGTTGCTGCGGCGGCGTTGAAATTCTCATACTCCAACTCTCCCTTTGCGCTTCCATCCATAGTGTACGCGAAATCAGCACCGAATGCCTTTACATCGAAATAATCGACACCTCGTCCAATCTCCTCGTCGGGTGTGAATCCCAGACGAATCTTACCGTGCTTTATTTCGGGATGTGACATCAAATATTCGGCTGCCGTCATAATCTCTGCGCAACCTGCCTTGTCGTCGGCACCGAGCAGGGTAGTACCGTCGGTGTGGATTAAGGTGTGTCCAATAAAGTTCTTGAGTTCTGGGAAGTTGGCCACCTTCATCTCAAGTGATGCATTAAGTCGGATGTCGCTGCCGTCATACTCCTCAATGATGTGAGGTTTTACATCCTTGCCACTCATATCGGGTGCTGTATCAACGTGGGCGATAAAGCCGATTACGGGTGCATTCTCATAGCCCTCCGATGCGGGGATTGTACCCATCGCATAACCATATTTATCGACTGTTACATCTGTCATACCGAGCGTGCGCATCTCATCTGCTAAGTAATTCAGCAATACGAGTTGCTTGTCGGTTGAAGGGAATGTCTGGCTCTCCTCGTTTGATTGTGTATCAAACGAAACGTACTTTAGAAATCTATCTTTTAATTCCATATTGTTCAATAGTTTATTTTAGTTCAATTAAAGTAATGCTTTATGTCTGGTTACTCCTCTTTCTTGGCCTTCATTGTATGCCAAGTCATATAAATAATAAGTACGATATACATCGCCAAGCCTAACCACTCAGCGCCTTTTGATGCGGCCCAATCGCTCATAAACCACTCAACGCCCACGAATTTCAAAACGGCAGAAATAACACCCATCAATGCACCACCGGCGATGAATCCCGATGCAATAAGTGTACCTCGGTCAAAACGAGCCTTGTTGAGAGCCTCATCCTTCGAACGGTTAGATACAAACCACGCGATAAGACCACCGATAACCAGCGGCGCATTCAGATACATAGGTATAAACATACCGAGTGAGAATGCCAATGCTGGAACGCCTATGGCTGTTAAAACCAACGCTAATGCGGCTCCCATAAAGTAGAGAATCCAGGGTGTAGAGCCTCCTGTCATCAATGGTTGAATCACGGCAGCCATAGCATTTGCCTGCGGAGCAACGAGCGCGTTCTCGCCTGTGAAGCCGTAAGTGTCGTTCAATACGAGCATTACACCTGCAACCGTAGCGGCTGAAACAAATGTTCCGAGGAACTTCCAACCCTCCTGCTTTTTGGGTGTCGTGCCAAGCCAATAACCAATCTTGAGGTCGGTGATAAAACCTCCAGCCATAGACAATGCGGTACATACTACACCACCGATAATCAATGCGGCTGTCATACCCTCGTTGCCATTAAGGCCGATGCTTACCAATACCAATGAACTCAAAATGAGTGTCATAAGTGTCATTCCCGATACGGGGTTAGTACCAACAATGGCAATGGCGTTGGCAGCAACGGTTGTAAAGAGGAATGCAATAACAAATACTATAAGCAATGCAACGATGCTCTGGGCCAGATTGCCGAGAAGGCCAAATTGGAAGAATACCCAAGTGGTAATGAGTGCGGCAATAAGCACCGAAAGGATTAGTTTCATAGATAAATCGCGCTGCGTACGCTCTGTGACCACTGTTGCGCCATCTTTCTTTGAAGAGAGTTCGCTGACGGCCAGACCGACAGCCTGACGAATGATGCCTGCCTGACGAATGATGCCGATAAGACCAGCCATAGCGATACCACCAATGCCAATGGGGCGACCATAATCGGTGAAAATGCTTTCAGGCGTAAGTGATGCGGCGTCGGGTGCGATAGAGCCGATAAGCGGTACAATCAAGAACCATACAAGACACGAACCTGCAGTGATAATTACGGCATATTTAAGTCCGATGATGTATCCCAAACCTAACACCGCTGCTCCTGTATTCAAAGAGAATACAACCTTGAATTTGTCGGCACACATTGTTCCAAACTCGCTTATGCGGGTAGAGACGACCTCAGTCCACGCACCAAATGTGCTGACTGCGAAGTCGTAGAGTCCACCAACCAAGCCTGCAACAGCCAACAACTTTGCCTGGTTACCGCCTTTCTCGCCCGATACCAATACTTCGGTTGTGGCAGTAGCCTCAGGGAAGGGGTATTTGCCGTGCATCTCCTTGACAAAATATTTTCTGAACGGAATGAGCAGTACGATGCCCAATACACCTCCGAGCAGTGATGAAAGGAAAATCTGATAAAACTCTGCCTCGAGGCCCAATATGTACAACGCAGGCAGTGTGAAGATTGCTCCAGCAACGATTACGCCTGACGATGCGCCAATTGACTGTATGATTACATTTTGTCCGAGCATATTCTTCTTGCCTAACGCAGTACCCATACCTACAGCGATGATTGCAATGGGTATGGCAGCCTCAAATACCTGACCCACCTTGAGGCCGAGGAATGCGGCGGCAGCCGAGAAGATGATAGCCATCAGGATACCCATTGTGACAGAATAGGGCGTAACTTCGGCAGGAGTGGATTCTGCCGACATCAAAGGTTTGTACTCCTCGCCCGCCTTCAATTCGCGGTAGGCGTTGTCGGGAAGAGATACATTTTTGTTCTGTTGTTCCATAAATTTATCTGTTTTTGTTAATAATTATTTCTCTGTCACTCTGTCAATGTTTTTATGCTCTAAAATGGCGCTAAAAGTTGGTTGTGGTGGCGGTAAACTCAGTAAGGTATTATCCGTAAGACAACATTCGCCCATAATAAGCCATAATACAAAAGTAAGGATTTTTCATTAAAATGAAAACGATATAGTGAAAAAAGAGTTGCGGTTGCTGTTGGAATGAAGATATTTTTGAAATAAAAAAAACTGCCGAGGGTTGGCTCGGCAGTCGATGAAGGTGTATATAAAATTAAGCGACAAATGTAATTTGGGTTGTTATATGTATTTGTCGCCTTTGTCGAATCTTACATCGTCAATATACTTTTTGATGCTCTGCTCCTCGCTGCGGGGACATATCATCAAAACATCTTCGGTGTCTACCACAATGTAGTCGCGTAATCCGTTGATAATGGCAACCTTGCCTTCGGGGATGGAGATAATCGAACTACGGGTAGCGTAGGTATAGCATCCGTCGTTTGATTTGGTGTTGGCAAAAGCGTCTTTACGCGATAATTGATAAACCGAGCCCCACGTACCGACGTCGCTCCAGCCAAAATCTCCACAACGAACATATACATTGTCTGCCTTCTCCATTACGCCATAGTCGATAGATATGGCCTTACACTCCGAGAAGACTTGCTCGATAGCAGCCTCTTCGCGCTCGGTGCCTAAATCGTCGATGATGGCCGAAAACAATGCGTGATGTTCGGGCAGGTGCTGACTGAAAGCCTCTATAATATTGCGTACTTTCCAGATAAAGATACCTGCGTTCCAGAAAAACTCGCCACTTTCGATGAATGTTTGAGCCATCTCAAGGTTGGGTTTCTCGGTAAAACATTTTACGCGGCTAATGACGTCGCTATTTGATTTTTGGATATAACCATAGCCCGTGTCGGGGCGAGTGGGGTTGATGCCAACAGTCATAAGAGCATCGTATTCGGCGGCAAACTCCAGACACTCGCGGATGATGGCGTGAAAATCCGTCTCATTGAGAATCAAGTGGTCTGACGGGGTGACAATCATCTCGGCGTCAGGGTTTGATTTCAATAACGAATATGCAGCATAAGCAATGCAGGGTGCAGTGTTGCGACCACGCGGCTCGCACAATACCTGCGTCTCGTCGAGTTCGGGGATATGTTGCAGAACCAACTCTTTGTAGGCGCGATTGGTTACGACGATAAAATTCTCGTTGGGTACCAACGCGGCAAAACGCTCATAGGTCGCACGGATGAATGATTTACCCGTTCCGAGAATATCCAAGAATTGTTTGGGCATAGACTTTCGGCTCATAGGCCAGAAACGAGTGCCTATACCACCTGCCATTATTATACAATATGTATTACTTTTCATAGTGTTATGTGCAAAGATTTTGTGAGTTTTATGCAAAGATAAAAAATAATTCGTAACTTTGCCGATTATTATGAGAAATTTTTGCGATTAAAATGCAGATAAGACTTTTTACGATACCCAATTTTTTGACACTCGGCAATTTGGTCTGTGGTGCGTGTGCTGCTATCACGTTGCTGACAAGCGGAGATTTCAAAATAGCCTTATGGCTGGTTGTGGCTGCGGCTGTGTGTGATTTCCTGGATGGCTTTGCGGCGCGTTTGCTTAAGTCGGTGTCGGCTATCGGTGTGGAGTTGGACTCTTTGGCCGATATGGTTTCGTTTGGTTTGGTTCCCTCGTTGGCAATGTGGACATTATATGATGCTATGCCGACTGCAGGTCTGCTGCCGGAGACGTTTGCAGAGGTGGGGCGTTATCTGACGCTTATAATTGTCGCGTTCTCGGCGTTGCGATTGGCAAAATTTAATGTGGATGATACTCAGCATACCGAGTTCTGCGGCTTGCCAACACCTGCCAACGGATTATTCTGCTTGTCGTTGGGTATGTTGGCTACAGGCGGCTATCTGCCTATGTTTAAGGAGGTGGTGCTGATTGTAGCGGTGGTGATGGCTTGCCTGTTAATCTCTCCAATCAGGATGTTTGCCTTGAAATTCAAAGGCTTTGGTTGGCGAGGCAATGAGTTGCGATACTCGTTTATATTACTCTCGGTGCTTATTATAGCATTGTTTACACGTTATGCCATACCTACGATAATCGTAATATATGTGGTGCTGTCATTTGTGCGTTGGATAACGTGCCGAAATAAGTGTAATCAAACTTGCCAAAAATAACAATAGAGTGAGATACGGTTTGCGCATATTGATTTTGATGGTTGTGGCATTTGTGGTAATGCTGCCCGAATCGGCCTATGCGCAACTTGACGCATCTGCACTTGCCCGTGCGCAGCGTAATGGAATGGATACCTCGTTAGGAGGTGTAAACCCGTTTGCGAATGTCGAGGGGCAGGAGGGCGAGGAGCAACAAGTAGATTCTACGCTTATTCGCCGCATCCGCAAGCCTTTGGAGTCGTATTACTTCAATGATTCAATTCGCGCATTGCCTAACTTTATGTGGAATGTGGACCGCGATATGAATAATGTCAATATTATGCCACTCGATACGACACTCTCTAATTGGCGTATCGATTATCCCTATTTTTTGAAGGGAGTAGGCGATATGACACTTGGCGGTTTGGGTCAATCTACATTGCCATTCAATTATTTTGACCGTCCTAACTCTCCCGATTTTGAGTTTTCGCAGTCGTATGATTCATACACCTATCGTATGGATAATGTGCCATTCTATAACTCTAAGACACCATACCTGAATATAACATATTTGGAGTCTGGTCAGAAACGCTATCGTGAGGAGCATTTCGAGATTACTACGGCGCATAACGTGTCTCCAACAACGGGATTTAACGTTAGTTATAAGGCTCGTGGAACAAAGGGCTTGTATGATTGGCAACGTACGTCGAATCATAATCTCTCGGTGGCATTTTCGCATACGGGTAAGCGTTACTCGATTCACGCTGCATATATAAACAACCGTATCAAACAACGTGAAAATGGTGGAGTAGTGGGTGTGTGGGCCGTAGCCGATACAACGTATGAGCATCCTTCGGGAGTCCCTATGAAATTGGCAAGTGCGCAGGCTGAGAACTCTTATCGTAACAACTCGTTCTTTGTAAAGCAGGCGTATGCCCTGCCTTTGCAGCCTGTTACCGACTACGATTTCTCGTTGGCGGGACTTACAGCCATATATTTTGGCCATATTTTTGAATATAATTCGTGGAGTAAACTATACACCGATAAGTATGCTACATTCACCAATGAGCGAGGCTCGATAAATGATGCTGGTGAATATGTGCCTACTACGGGAGAGTATTATGATGATTGGTATATATCACCCATTGAGTCGCGTGATTCAATACGCGAGAGAGTCATATCCAATAAATTCTTTGTCGATGCTCAGCCGTGGGACCGTAATGGCGCCATAGGACGCTTAGGCGGTGGAGTAGGTGTCGATATGTATGGATATTCACAATTTGCACTCGCTGATTATGCCAGCGGAGAGTACAATACCGTTAAGCAGACGGCTTGGTATGCTTATGGCGCAGTGAGTGGTAAAATAAAACGATTTGCCGATTGGGGTGCGGACGTTAAGTTCTACCCATCGGGTTATAGAGGCGGTGATTTGGCCATTAACGCATATTTGACGTTGTCGGCTAAATTCCGAGGTCATCCCGTTGTCTTGTCAGGCCGATTCTCGCAGTTGCGACAGTCGCCATCGTATTGGCAAGAGAACTTATTCTCGAATCACTTTGTGTGGTTCAACTCCTTTAAGAAGGAGGATGAGACTCGTTTCGAGGTTGCGTTGGAGATTCCCGATTGGGCTTTGGAGTTAAAGGCGTGGCAAGGCGTGGTGTCGAATAAAATATACTATGACACACGTAGTCGCGTCGCCCAATCCAACTCTGCGATAAGCCTTACGAGCCTGTATGCTAAAAAAGATTTCCGCCTTGGCGGACTTCACCTCGACCACAGGGTATTGTTGCAGTGGAGCACCAATCAAGAGGTTATTCCCGTTCCTTTGTGTAGCGCCTATCTATCTTATTACTACGAGTTTTGGGTAGAGAAAAAGAAAGTGCTACGTATGCAGATAGGTGTCGATGGCCGCTTTAATACATCGTATTATGCACCGTCGTACAATCCTGCGCTGGCAGTATTTTATAATCAACGAGATGTTGAACTTGGCAACTATCCATATCTGGATGCCTTTGTTACTGCCAAATGGAAGAGAATGCGCATATTCTTGAAATACCAGCACCTGAATAACGGTCTGTTTGGTAACGGACAGTATTTTACTGTTACGGGCCATCCGCAGAATCCTGGTATGTTCAAGATGGGCCTTTCGTGGGGATTCTATGATTAAGGTGTTGTATTGCACGGTATGAACTGCCCGCAAAACACTATTTTATGTCAAAAAAGACACTTATTTTTTCGATTGTTCTTATCGTATTGATTACTTTTATGGGTGCTCAGTTTTTGAGCGATGATATGTGGCAGAATTCTGCTACATCACAAGTACCCGATGCAGAATCAGAGTTGGCTGCCGAGATGGCAAGCGACACCACCGATGTTGTTGATGAATGGATTATATCTGTTTATGATGATATGATGCAACGCATTGGTGAAGAGGAGGGGCAGGATTGGCGCCTGATGAGTGCTATTGCTTACAATGAATCGCGATTTATGGCGCACGTTGTGTCAAAGCGTGGAGCAGTAGGCTTGATGCAGGTAACGCCGATTGTAGGCCGACAATTTAATGTTGATAAGGAGCATCTGTCAGACCCGGAGACCAATATCCGCTTGGCAACGAAATTGCTTCGTAAAATTGATGCAACATTAAAGATGTCGTCATCTACCCCAGAGAATGACCGAATGAGTATTATTCTTGCCTGCTACAATGGCGGTATCGGCCACGTGTCGGATGCCCGTCGTTTAGCAAAAAGCAACGGAGAGAATCCCAATTCGTGGGAGGTTGTGGCTCGTTATCTGCAACAGAAAGCCGACCCCGCAGTTTATGAGAGCGAATTGGTAAAGTATGGTAAGTTTACAGGTAGCCGCCAAACGGAGGCTTATGTAAGAGAGGTTATGAAACGCTATGATGTTTATTGCAAGATGACCTCGCAGCAGTAGTGCCGTTGCTTAAACGGAGTAAAAATAACCGACTTCAATTATTGAGGTCGGTTATTTTTTTGTCCTATATCTCGGTGTCGTGTCAAATTTGCTATGTCATTTACTATGCTATTTCCTATGTTTTTGCAATCATAAAGGTGTAAAACATTATTTGAATAAGGAAATGAATTTGCGATTTTTGTATCCTGTTTAGAATGGAATACAAACGAAATAATGATATTTACGCAGTGATTATCAATGTGATTAAAATAAAAGGAGGAAAGATTTCCATCTTCCCTCCTTTGAGCTGTTGATGAGGATTGAACTCACGACCTCTTCCTTACCAAGGAAGTGCTCTACCCCTGAGCTACAACAGCAACAATCTCATTGAGCGGTGCAAATGTAGGAAACAAATTCGAATTAGCCAAAAATATAGAGCGATTTTTATGTTTTTTATGCTCATTATTTTGTTGCGTTCTCTGCTGCTCACGGAAATTTTGGCGTGTAGCCTCATTGTTTAAGTCCAACTATCTTATCTTCTCATATCCATACCGAGCGTCTGTACCCAACTCCTCCTCGATGCGTAGCAGGCGATTGTATTTTGCAATGCGGTCAGTACGGCTCAAGGAGCCTGTCTTTATCTGTCCGCTGTTGGTTGCTACGGCTATGTCGGCGATTGTTGTATCTTCGGTCTCGCCTGAGCGGTGCGAAATGATAGTGGTGTATCCGTTGCGATGGGCCATCTCAATGGCATCCAATGTCTGACTTAATGTGCCTATCTGGTTTACTTTAATTAAAATACTGTTTGCGCAATGCTCGCTTATGCCACGTCGCAGGAATTCGATGTTGGTAACAAACAGGTCGTCGCCGACCAATTGGCAGAAGTCGCCAATGCGTGACGTCAGACGTTGCCAAGCGGCCCAATCCTGTTCGCTCACGCCATCTTCGATAGAGTCTATGGGGTAGCGATTGACAAGCGCTTCGAGGTAGTCTATTTGTGCGTCGGCTGTGCGCTTTACCCCTCCTTCGCCCTCAAAAATCGAGTAGTCGTACATCTCGTCTGAATAGAACTCCGAGGCTGCGCAGTCCAAGGCAATCTTTACCTCGTCATCAGGTTTGTAACCTGCCTTTTCGATGGCTGAAATCAGTGTGTCGAGAACCTCTTCGATGCTTGTAAAGGCGGGTGCGAATCCACCTTCATCGCCGACAGCCGTACTTAACCCCCTTTGGCGTAGGATACCTTTTAGAGCGTGAAAAATCTCTGTTCCCATACGCAGTGCTTCGTGGAATGACTCGGCTCCTATTGGCCTAATCATAAACTCCTGAAAAGCGATGGGGGAGTCGCTGTGCGAGCCTCCATTTATCACGTTCATCATAGGTATGGGCATAACGTAGGTGTTACAACCGCCTATATAACGATATAGCGGTATCCCAAGTCCGCGCGCGGCGGCTTTTGCAACGGCTAACGATACACCTAATATTGCGTTTGCGCCCAAGTGAGATTTAGATGGCGTGCCATCCATCTGGCACATTAGTGTGTCGATGTAGCGTTGTTGAGTGGCGTCGATACCTATTAACGATGGCGCTATTATCTCGTTTACATTTTTAACGGCGGCCAATGTCCCTTTGCCATTATATCGTTCGGGGTTGTCGTCGCGCAACTCCAAAGCCTCGTTTTCGCCTGTTGATGCTCCCGAAGGTACTGATGCTCGTCCCATTGCCCCCGACGAGAGGGTAACATCGACCTCTACGGTAGGATTTCCACGAGAATCCAATATCTCGCGTGCGTTGATTCTTGTAATTTTCATAATGAGTAAAATTAGTTATTGAGTACTCATCCGCAAAAATCATTCATTTATAAAAATATCAAATAAAGTTTTGAAATTTATATAATTTTTCATATCTTGCGAGTAGAAAATAGTCCTGATTTTTCGGGGGGGGGTAACTCTCTGTAAATGTGCAACTTAATAAATTTATTGCTTATGAAAACAAAGGATTTCAAATTATTGAAGTGGCTGTGTTCAATGGTAATGGTTGCTATGGGATTCACAGCGTGTAGTAAGGATGAGCCCGAGGAGATACCTGTTATGTATGGCACTCCCACGTGCGATTATAAGATTTCAGGAATTGTAAAAGATAGAAAATATAAAGCAATTCCTGGAATAAATGTTATTCTCCAGAAGTCTAATAACGGTGTTAAAGAGGATTTTATGACTCTCACGACTGATAAAGATGGAAAGTTCTCGACGGAATATTATAATACAAAAGATGTTGATATTTCTTATGTAAAGTTTACAGATGTAGATGGTGATGAAAATGGAGGTGAATTTGAGGATAAGACTATTAGCGCGTGGGGAATGTTCCGTACACAGGTAGAAGAGGGTGATGGTAGTTGGTATAGTGGGAAAATAGACCTCTACGATGAAATACTGCTCAATCTCAAGCCCGAAGATTCTGCCGAAAATAATGATACCCCCGACAACGAATAGTAAACCACTATGAGTAGTCATCCATTATCTTTGCGCCGACGCATAGCGTTGGAGGCTTGGCGACGAATTAGAATGCAAAACCGCAAGGAACATCGACTCACGCAGTTGATGTGGGAGTGTACGTTGCGTTGTAACCTGAATTGCCGACACTGCGGTAGCGACTGCCATACCGACTCCTGTAAGGCTGATATGCCGTTAAAGGATTTCTTGGGCGTGCTCGAAAACATCAAATCGCACACCGACCCTCATAAAGTTTTTGTTGTCATTACAGGTGGCGAGCCACTTATGCGCCTCGATTTGGAGAAGTGCGGTAGGGCAATTTATGAAATGGGATTTCCGTGGGGAATGGTTACAAATGGGTTGGCGATGACACCCAAACGCTTCCACTCGTTATTGGCTGCAGGTATGCATACAGCAACTGTTAGCCTTGATGGCCTTGCAGAGGAACATAACTATATGCGAGGCAATACCCGAAGTTTTGACCACGCTGTGGAGGCTATTAGGCTAATGGGGGCGCAGCCTGATTTTGTGTTTGATGTGGTGACTTGTGTCAATCGTCGCAATCTAAAACAATTAGACCAGATAAAGGAGTTGCTTGTTGAATTAGGTGTTAAAGAGTGGCGTTTATTTACGATATTCCCCGTAGGCCGTGCTGCCGATGACCCTATGTTACAACTTACCAAAGAGGAGTATCGTCATCTGCTCGACTACATCAAACAAAACCGACAGAGTGAGAAGCGCATCACGTTGAGTTATGCTTGCGAGGGCTTCCTCGGTAACTACGAGGGCGATGTTCGCAATAGGTTTTATACCTGCAATGCGGGCGTAAATATAGCCTCGGTGCTTGTCGATGGTTCGATATCGGCCTGTACAAGTGTGCGTAGTAACTATCATCAAGGAAATATTTATAATGATGATTTTTGGGATGTGTGGTGCAATAGGTTTGAGCCATACCGCAACCGCGAATGGATGCGTAAAGGAGCGTGTGCCGATTGTGATATGTTCCGCTATTGTGAGGGTAATGGTATGCATTTGCGCGATGATGACGGTAATCTGTTGATGTGTAATCTGGAGCGTATCTATTGATTGGAGGTGGGGTAATTATTTATAGATTAATGTTGTAAAAACGTCACTTCACCGAGCCGTTAGGTAAGAAATAGAGTCTCTAAGGTAAAAATATTTAGTATGGAGATTTCAATCATAACTCACTCTCTGCTTGTTATGTGAAGTGACGTCGTACAAAGTAGTCACGAAAATAAATTTTAGGTTGCGGTGGTTAATCTTTCATTCGCAACCTTTTTATTTGTATATTTTTACTATTTTCGCGGACGGATACTTTTAATTGATTACTTAATAGAGTCGAAATATGCGTAAAATTGAGGTTTGTTGCTCGTCGTTGTATGAGGCGCGTGAGGCTGAGACAGGAGGTGCCATAAGAATTGAGTTGTGTGGCGCTATCGCTTGTGGTGGCGTGACGCCGAGTAGTGGTGTTATCCGCTCTATAGTCGAGGCGGGGCTAAATCTGGATATAAATGTGCTGATTCGTCCGCGCGAGGGTGGCTTTTGCTATTCCGATGAGGAGGTAGATGTGATGTGTCGTGATATAGCATTTTGTCGCGAGGTGGGCGTCAATGGCGTTGTTATAGGTGCGCTTACCCAATCGGGTGAGGTCGATATTGAGGCTTGCCGAAAGATGATTCAGGCGGCTGGCGATATGTCGGTGACGTTCCATCGCGCCTTCGATGTGTGTGCCGCGCCCAAAGAGGCATTGGAACAGATTATATCGCTCGGATGTGATAGGCTGCTCACATCGGGATGTCAATCTACAGCCGAGCAAGGGGCCGATTTTATTGCAGAGTTGGTAGAGCAGGCTGATGGACGTATTATAATTATGCCCGGAGCCGGTATTCGCCCGTCAAATATTGCTAAAATAGAGAAAATAACACGAGCCGCAGAGTTTCACTCTACGGCCCGAAAGGATAGTGTCGACTTTGCATTCCGAAGTGCGGCAGTCGATTTTAGTGCTTATCCCGAACGTGAGGGCGTGTTGCCACTCTCGTCGGCTGACGTTGTATTACAACTTGTGAATAACGTTCTTTAATTGCTCGGCAAGCGAGGTGTTGTAGCCCTGTGAGAAATATACCGTACGGCCAAAACTGTCACAGATGGCAATGACGGGCAACGTCTTGGCCTGTGAGTTGCAACCCGAACATATCATACGGCGCACTTTGTCATTTGTATCGATGCCGAAGTGCGCTTTTATATTGCCTAACATCTTCTTGTCAAATTTTGCAGCATCTTCGGCTGTGGGGCTCAAGACAACCATCGGACGTTCCCATTTATTCAGTACGTCGCTGATTGAAGCAAGGCCGCGCAGAGCGTGGTTTGTAGGCTCGTCGCCGCTACCCATAATGGCTACGATAAAGTATCCACGACCTGTCGTAGATAGCAATGATGTCTCGGCAGTTGCACCTTCGGGGAGGTATTTCTGCTCGGCATCCATATTGCCTATTACGCCGATGTCATCGTTTGCGGCACGTATCGTAAGGTCCACTTCTGTGGTCTTGCCCTCCTCGATGCGGAATGTTACGACGCGTGAGAGCGCCTTGCCGCTTGCCATACGATTACCCGTTGTGAGAATGTAGTAACCCTCGTCGAGTGTGAACTCTCGTGCAAATAATCCCTCTTCTGCATTCGCACCGAGGTCTACATCGTTGCCTCGATTGAAGTTGAGTGCGTGGCAACGGCCATTCTCGATGCGAGAGATAGAGTAGTGGCTGAAGTAGTCGGGTGAAGGGATTGTCGGGACAATCTTTGTGTCATATATCGTGCGCAGAGAGCCTGTGCGAATCTGCTGCTCGGCAACGGCACCATCAAGCACAACATCCACCCACTTCTCGCCATCGTAATATTGAGCCTTGCTTGTCATACCATTCAGTCGTGCTGCAATGCCAAATGTACGGCAGGCAGCCACAAAGAATCTGCTTCGTGATGCCGAATCAGCAAAACGCAGGCGCAAGACTCCCGCAGGTGTAGCCTGCAACTCTATGGGATTATATTCGTCTGCAAGTGCGATATTTTCCTGAGTCCACTTGATTATCTGTGTGGCTGAAGGATTTTCTCCAATCTCCGACGCAAGAACACCTTTAATCTCATTCCTGTAAGGCTGCAGGAACTCGCTACCGATACGAGGCGCTGCAATGTATCGATACTGAGGCGTGTCGGGTGTGATGTCGGCAGTTGTAGATAATGCATCCTGCAATACCTCAAGCGATGTGTCGTGCAAATCCTTGCGAGAGAGTGTGTGAAGTAACGCTATGGTGCGCTGACGCTCAGCATCTTTTGAGGAGTCTATTATAGCCTTAATATTCTTCCAATTGCCGCGCGCTCCTACCAATAATGATTTCTCGGCGGGGGTGTAGCCTGCGCATTGCTCTTGTGTAAGGAATGTAGATGTGTAAGCCATACGTATTTTATCCTCCTCAGCCAAACGCTCCTTGTTGCGTGCTACGGCCTCCTCTGTAACATTTACGGGAATGTCGCCAGGTACGGGAGGTGTGATGTCGGTGTCAAAACTGATGATATCGCCCTCCTTATATTTCAACTCTATGGTTAATTCCTCTGCCGATAGTTTGTCAAATCCAAAGCGGCCTTCGTGTGAAGCCCATACAATCATATCGCCCAAACCCATATGCAGAACAGCCTCGCCGTTGGCATCGCTCTGCAAAGTTACAACGGTGTAATATTCGGCATAGTTATAAATCTTAAACTCTACGGTTGCATCTTCTACCGCCTTGCCTTCAGTATCTACAATCTTGACTACAGAACGACGTACGGGAGCGTAGTTGTCGATGACGTTGATTTCGGTAAAGCAGTTTGTACGCTGAATGACATCTTCTGGTCCGTGATAATCACCAACGACGCGTGTATGCATAAGCATTGCTCGTGCAGCAGGCTGGTTAAACCATCCGATGTTGAGTTCAGGTTCCGGCTCGCAAGCGCCCATAAATTGCCAGCGACCATCAACCCATACTTCAACCCAAGCGTGGTTGCTGTCGGTATGAGCCCAGCGCGGTGTATATACCTGACGTGCCGGAATACCTACAGTACGCATAGCCGATACGGTAAGCGTTGATTCCTCACCGCAACGTCCTTCACCGTTGATAATGGTTGCAATGGGTGATGAAGTACGGCTGTCGGATGGGGTATAGGTAGCCTTCTCGTGGCACCAGTGATTTACTTCGAGTGCGGCATCGTGTAACGAGAGTCCCTTAACGCGCTGAGCCAACGTATCGTAATACATCATTCTGAACTCATCCAATCGCTCGTTGTTTACTCTTACGGGCAACACAAAATGGCGGAATAAATCGTCGGGAATATCTTTACCCCACGCCATCTCTTCGCGTGCTTGCAATGATTTGCGGACATTTTGGAGGAAGAACTCTCCGTCGTAATCGCCCAAGTCGGCAGAACTCATTGATGAATATAGGAACTTCATCGCACCACGCTCTTGAGCCGACAACTCCTCGTCGAATATGGCAAATACATCTCCGTGAATAAAGTGTGTACGGCGAGCCTCAAATGCTTCATCTACGGCTTTGCGAGTCGTAGTGTCGGAGATAAAATGGCTCTGACAGCCGCTAAACAATATAGCCAACGAGGCTATACAGAGTAAAAAATTAAACTGATTTTTCATTTTATAACGTGTTTTGGTAGTAAAAGTACGAAAAAAAAGTAATTTTGCACACATATTTAGGATAAATCTATAAATCATAGTTTGATGCATAATGTAAAAAACGGTAATCCGATAGCGTTGTTGCCGCTTGTGGTTTTTCTCGGAATCTATCTTTTGGGGTCGTTGCTGGCTGGCGATTTTTATAAAATGCCTATCGTGGTGGCTGGTATGATAGCCTCGATGGTGGCCGTTGCTATGTGCCGTAAAAGGACTTTGACCGAGAGCGTGGATAGTTATTCGCGCGGAGCAACCGAGCCGAATATTATGCTTATGATATGGATTTTTGTCTTGGCAGGCGCCTTTGCCGCTTCGACAAAAACTATGGGTGCTGTTGATGCTACTGTGGCTCTTACTCTGCGTATCGTGCCCGAAGAGTTTTTGCCTGCGGGAATATTCTTGGCAGCCTGCTTTACATCATTCTCTGTTGGAACATCAGTCGGTACCATTGTGGCCTTGACGCCCATAGCATCGGCTATGGCCGAACAGACGGGTGGTAATGTTGCTTGGCTGGTGGCCATTGTCGTTGGAGGCGCGTTGTTTGGTGATAATCTATCGTTTATATCCGATACAACGATTGCCGCGACACGTACTCAAGGTTGCAATATGCGGGATAAGTTTCGTACAAATCTGCTTATAGTAGCCCCTGCGGCTTTTATTACACTTCTTATTTATGCTATTGTCGGTGGCGATTATGTCACAACATATACTCCAGCAGAATCTTCAGCATCGTGGGTTATGATGTTGCCATATCTGTTGGTTTTGGTAACGGCTGTAGCAGGCGTTAATGTGTTGTGCGTCTTGGTGCTTGGAATCGTGGCCTCCGGTGTTATGGGCATTGTGGGTGGCCAAATCTCTTTGGTCGATTGGTTTGTGTCGATGGGCGAGGGTATAGGCTCAATGGGCGAACTGATTATTATCACGATGATGGCGGGCGGTATGTTGGAGTTGATACGCTTGAATGGCGGTGTCGATTATATTATTTCACGCGTTACATCTCGAATCACATCGCGTCGTGGAGCCGAGTTGTCAATCGCCTCGTTGGTTATTTTTGCCGATGTCTGTACGGCTAATAATACTGTGGCGATAATATCGGTTGGTGGTATTGTTCGCGAAATTGCACAACGATTCGGCATCTCGCCACGTCGTGCCGCGAGTCTGCTCGATACGTTCTCTTGCTTTGTGCAGGGCTTGCTGCCTTATGGCGCACAACTGCTTATGGCGGCAGGTTTGGCCGCAATCTCACCGATTGAGATTATTTCATATCTCTATTACCCATATATTATGGGAGGTTGTGCGTTGTTGGCAATATTATTACAGTGGCCTAAATGTGACGATTAGAATATATGAGAGTCGTGTGAAAATATGTCGGCAGGTAAAATTGGCGATAAATTTTGCAAAAAAAGATATTAATCGTATATTTGTACGATTTTGATAAAATATTTAAGAATCCTTAATTTAATATTTAGACATTATGAAAAAGTTATCAACTTTATTGCTCTCTGCAGTAGCGGTTTTGACTCTCGCTTCTTGCGGTGGTAACGCAGCAAAAAAGTCTGAGTGCTGCGGTGATTGCAAAGAGACTTTGCCTATCGGTTTGCAGTTGTATAGCGTACGTGACGCTATGGAGCAGGACTTCAAGGGTACTCTTCAGCAGGTTAAGGCTATGGGCTACGACGGCGTTGAGTTCGCTGGTTTGTTCAATAACTCTCCTGAGCAGGTAAATGCTTGGTGTAAGGAGATTGGTTTGGAGCCTATCTCTGCACACGTGCCTTTGGCTGATATGTTGGCTGATATAGACAAGGTTATCGCTGACTATAAGGCTGTAGGTTGCAAGTATATCGTTGTGCCTTACGTTACTGAGGAGCGTCGTCCCGGTGGTGAGTTGTTTATGCAGATGGTAGAGGAGATTCGCTCTATCGGTGAGAAGTGCAAGGCTGCAGGTTTGGTGTTGCTCTATCACAACCACGATTTCGAGTTCAAGAAGTTGGAGAGTGGTGAGTTCGGTTTGGATTATCTCTACGCTAATGTTCCTGCTGACCTTTTGCAGACAGAGTTGGACCAGTGCTGGGTTAAGTATTCTGGTCAGGACCCCGTTGCTTATTTGCAGAAGTATTCAGGTCGTTCACCTGTTGTTCACCTCAAGGACTTCTATCAGGAGGGTGAGCAGGAGGGTGACCCCTATGCTCTTATCGGTTTGAACGAGGGCGAGGAGAAGAAGAATACTGCTTTCGAGTTCCGTCCTTTGGGCCACGGTGTTCAGGATGTTCCTTCTATCATCGCAGCATCTGAGGCTGCTGGTAGCAAGTGGCTTATCGTTGAGCAGGACCAGCCAAGTATGGGTAAGACTCCTATGGAGTGTGTAGCAATGAGTATGGAGTACTTGAAGTCAATCTATGGCAATACTGCTTGCAAGGATTGTGAGGAGGCTGCAAAATAATCATTGATTATAGCAAAAATGAACGCTCGGACTGTAAAGACCGAGCGTTTTTATTTGTGCATATATCAATCGGTGTTATTCTTGCGCCTTGCGTCTCCAATTCAATATCGGAAGCATAAATGATATAATCGATGCACCAATCCAGAATATTGCAGCATTACTAAAATCATATATTGTAGCACCATCGACAATAGTTTTGCTTGAGTCGATAAGTGCACCGCTGACAACATCTTGAATACCAGCCGCAACATAACTTGCCATACCTACTACACCCATAGCAGCACCCGTAGCATTGCGAGGTACAACATCTACGGCCATCAGGCCTCCGAGGAAACTAATCAACACACCTACGGCAATACCGAATATGACCATACTCAATGCGTTAATAAACCAACTGTTGCCGCCATAAACAAATAGTATCAAACCTATCGTATTCAATACTCCTGCTACTAATGCGGGAATGTTGCGACTACCTTTGAAGAAACGGTCTGAAATCCAACCCGAAAATACAGTGCCTATTATACCCAGTAAAGCATTTATAGATATAATCTGTGTTGCATCTACCAGGTCAAAGCCTTTAGACTCTTGCAGATAGAGCACTCCCCAACCATTTATAGCATAGCGGCTGATATACATAAATGCACTTGCTAGAGCCAAAATCCATACAGCAGGTGTGCGTAATGCCAATTTTTGTACATCTTTTACCGATTGATTGTCGGCAGAATTCTCCTTTTCGTGTGCTAATACGGTTATCGATGGCAAGCCTTTGCTTTCGGGAGTGTCGTGCATAAATATGATGATGAATATCACGCCTAAAACACCCGCTATTGTCGAGCCGATAAATCCCCATTGCCAACCTGCGGTGGCTACAAGGCTACCTACAAAAAGGAATGAAAGAAATTCGCCGATGTTGTGGCTTGCTGAGAAGAAACCATAATATGTCCCTCGTTTATCCAGCGGATACCAGCGTGATAGCGCAATTACCGATGGGGGAGAACCCATTGACTGCGACCATCCGTTTATAGCCCACATAATAGACATAGCGACGAAAAGTACAGCCGATGAGATGATTGCTCCTGAAGCAAAGCCTAATACACCCATAAGTAGGTTTGCGATAGCCGAAACAGCAAGGCCTGTTGCCATAAATCGCTTAATGTTGCTGTAGTCGGCCAAAAAACCATTGACGAATTTTCCGATGGCATAAGCGAATAGCAACGAAGAGCCGATGACACCCAATTGTGTTGCATCCAATGCTCCGCTATCCAAAATAGGTTTCTTCACCACGTTCAAACTTGTACGGCAGACGTAATATAGGCTGTAGCCGATAGTTCCTGCCATAAATGCTTGAAAACGAAGTTTTTTGTAGAGTTTGTTCTTTGCCTCGTCGCTTATTTCAAGCGGTGCGGCGGGAGAACTCGTCTTGTAAAAATTGATAAATTTTTTCAGCATTTTATATAAATTTAAGATAGATTTCCACAATAAATCTCAATCAAGTATCAAAGATATGATATTGAGCCTGAAAAACAATCATTTTGATGAAAAAAATGCCGAAAATAGTCGTTTGATGATGCGGTGTGGGGTGTTCGCGTATGGGCATAAAAATGGCGCCGAGAAAGATTTTGAGAACTCGGCGCCGAACCCCTATTATTACCCTAAAAAAACTTTTACATAAAATGTAAAAGTGCCATACGCAGAACGGGCCGTTCTTTATACCCCTGCGGCCAACCTTAAAAAACCGCAAGGCACGTATGGTGCGGAAGGAGGGGGATTCGAACCCCCGGTACCCTAACGAGTACGTCAGTTTAGCAAACTGGTGGTTTCAGCCACTCACCCATCCTTCCAAACCTCTCCTTCGCTAAAGAGTAGTGCAAAAGTAGACAAAAAAAACATAATTGCAAAATATCGCGCAGTAATTTTTTTCGAAAATACCTCTATGGTTGTTTCTACTATCATTGTTCTCGCTATGAGTCAGCGTAATACGTCAAAAGTTTTTGTAATTGTCTTAATTCTAAATTGCAGGCTTTTCTGCGGCAGAATAAATAAAAGACATAAATTTACCTATTTTATAAAATAAAATCTTATCTTTGTTCTTTGCAAGAGTGCGTGATATATGTGCCGAAAGATTATCTGAGTGATGTCTAATGTTTGCATACCGATGCTGCTTGCATATTGCTTAAGAACTAATTACTAACTAAAATACTAATTGATTATGAAGAACCAACAACGTTTGATGTCGCTCGATGCTCTGCGCGGGTTTGATATGTTCTTTATTATGGGCCTTTCGGGCCTTATTGTGGCTTTGTGTGCTTTGTGGCCTAATCCTGTAACGGAGGCTATATCTCGTTCTATGAGTCACGTTGATTGGGATGGCTTGCGTCATCACGATACAATCTTCCCTCTGTTCCTCTTCTTGGCGGGTGTATCGTTCCCCTTCTCTTATGCCAAGCAACGTGAGCAGGGTGCGTCTATGAAATCAATCTATTGGAAAATATTCCGTCGTGCCGCCATCTTGATTTTCCTCGGTATGGTCTATAACGGATTCTTTAGATTGGATTTTGATAATCTGCGTTGTGCAAGTGTGTTGGCTCGAATCGGTATCGCGTGGATGTTTGCCGCATTGCTTTATGTCAATTTCGGTGTACGCACACGTGCCGTTATATCTGTTGTGATTCTTGTTGGTTATGCTTTGCTGACAAAATATGTTGGTGCTCCCGATGTGCCCGATGCTGACCCGTTGAGCCGTGAGGGCAATATCGTAGGTTATATTGACCGTTTGTTCTTGCCTGGTCGCCTGATTTATGATGATAACCGCTTCGACCCTGAGGGTTTGTTGTCGGCTATCCCTGCTATCGTTACGGCTATGTTGGGTATTTTTACGGGTGAGTTAATCCGTCTTCCCAAGGAGAAGTTGTCGGGCGAGCGTAAGACTCTCTATATGTTGGGTGCCGCGGTTGTTTTGGCTGTCGTGGCGTTGATAGGTAAGGGCTTTGTACCCGTAAACAAGATGTTGTGGTCAAGTACATTTGTTTGTGCCGTAGGTGCTTACTCGGTGGCTATGATGGCTATCTTCTACTACATTATCGATGTTCGTGGCTGGCAGAAGTGGACTCTTGTTTTCCGTGTTGTAGGTATGAACTCTATTACAATCTACCTTGCCCAGCGTTTCATTAATTTCAGTGGTATTTCCAACTTCTTTATCGGAGGCTTTGCAGGGTTGTTACCCGACCAGTGGGCAAATGTTGTTACACAAGCAGGATTTGTTACTGTTTGCTGGTTGTTCCTCTACTTCCTCTATCGTAAGCAGACATTCTTGAAGGTTTAGTAGATTTGTTAAATAACAATTAATTTATACGATATGAAAAGAGTTTTGAAATTTGCGTGCGCCCTTGTGGTCGTGGTAGCGTCGTTTAGTTTGACGGCGACAGCGCAGAAGAAGGCTAAGGATTCAAAGACAACTTATGCGCAAGAGGCTTTGCAGCCTTATGTGGATAATGGACAGTTGTCTGGCGCTATTAGCGTGTTCTATAAAGAGGGTGTGCAGGAGACTTGTTGCGTGGGATATGCCGATGTCGAGGCTAAACGCCCCATTAAGTTGGATAATGTATTTATGCAATGTTCGCAGACAAAGGGCTTTTGTGGCGTGACGATTGCTAAATTGGTCGAGGAGGGTAAGATTACACTTGACGACCCTGTTTCAAAATATTTGCCTGAGTTCAAGGAGTTGTGGGTGTTGGTGTCTAATAAGGATGGTGTGAAAACACTGCAAAAGGCGAAGAATACGCTTACTGTCCGTATGGTCCTCAACCATACGGGAGGTTTCCCCTTTGAGGCAAGTGTTAAACGTAACGATGTTCGCGGTGGTGGATGGAGTGGTGGTGCACCTCTTCGTCAGGTTGCTGCCGTTGCTGCCGAGTCTCCTATTATGTTTGAGCCGGGTACACGCGAGTTGTACTCAAATACGGGTATCGATATTGGTGGCGCAATCGTAGAGGTTGTGACAGGTATGAAGTGGGAGGATTATCTCAAGCAGGAGGTGTTGGACCCGCTGGGTATGAAGTCTACGTGGTTCTGGCCAACCGATAAGCAACTCAAGAAGAAGATTGAGTTGTATGCATTCAAGGATAATGCGCCCGCCGAGTGGGTTGAAGAGATGGCGTGGCAGCAGCGTCCTTATAACGATTCTCACGTATTTGCATCTGCAGGAGCAGGTTTGTGGACTACGGCTGCTGACCAACTTAAGTTCTACAAGATGTTGATGAACTTGGGTGTAGGCGAAAATGGCGTTCGTATCCTTAAGGAGGAGACCGTTAAGTCTATCCTCGCTTGCTCAACCCGTCCCGATAATATGGGCGGTTACTCTCTTGGCTTGACTGCTCCCGTTAAAGATAACGAGGATGCTTGGTTTGGACACGGTGGTGCTTGGGGAACCAACTGCGTGGTGAATTGGCATAAGAAGCAACTGAAGTTGTGGGTAATACAGAGCGCCGGAGGTCCTCAACCTTGGGGCGATGCAGTCAGCAAGGCTGCCGAGAAGTTCTTTGCCCAGCCGTTTGATACATCTGGCGTAGATGCCTACACAGGCCGCATAGGTTCTGGTAGATAGTAGATTATTCCATTATATAATGAGTACGGGGGATATGCCACTTTGGTGTATCCCTTGTTTGTTATAAAAGATTGGTGAGTAATTTGTTATGTAAATAGTAGTATGACCATAGAATTATCAATTATTTTTTGTATTTTTGTGGGCTATTATCGCAATTGTTATGGCAGAAAAAGAGATATTAGAAAATATTGACAGCGAATATAAATACGGTTTTACTTCCGACATTGATACCGAGACCATAGGCAAAGGTTTGAATGAGGAGGTGATTCGTATTATCTCGTCGAAAAAAGGTGAGCCGGAATGGATGCTTGAACGTCGTTTGGCGGCTTTTCGCCATTGGCAGACTATGAAGTTGCCTACGTGGGCTCATCTTGATATACCCGAAATAGATTTTCAGGATATAATTTACTATGCTGCACCAAAGGCCCGTAAAACGCTCGGCTCGATGGATGAGGTGGACCCCGAATTGAAGCGCACGTTCGATAAGTTGGGTATCCCTCTGGAGGAGCAGATGGCTTTGGCAGGCGTTGCTGTTGATGCTGTTATGGATTCAGTGTCGGTGAAGACTACGTTCCGTGAGACTTTGGCCGAGAAGGGTATAATCTTTTGCTCAATATCGGAGGCGATTAAGGAGTATCCCGAATTGATTAAGAAATATTTGGGAAAGGTTGTACCTCATACCGATAATTTCTATGCTGCGCTCAATGCTGCCGTATTCTCGGATGGGTCGTTTTGTTATATCCCCAAGGGCGTACGTTGCCCGATGGAGTTATCTACCTATTTCCGTATCAATGCCGAAGGAACGGGGCAGTTTGAGCGTACGCTGTTGGTTGCCGACGAGGGCTCTTATGTAAGTTATCTTGAGGGTTGTACCGCCCCGCAACGTGACGAGAACCAGTTGCACGCTGCTGTTGTGGAGATTATCGTTGAGAAGGATGCCGAAGTGAAGTATTCGACA
Source organism: Alistipes sp. (assembly GCA_017399485.1). Lineage (GTDB taxonomy): Bacteria > Bacteroidota > Bacteroidia > Bacteroidales > Rikenellaceae > Alistipes. The sequence continues at coordinate 24,612 of JAFQCA010000021.1, read as the reverse complement.
GTCCAGAATTGGTATCCTGGTGATAAGGATGGTAAGGGCGGTATCTATAATTTTGTGACAAAGCGTGGCCTATGCCGCGAGAATGCACGTTTGTCGTGGACACAGGTTGAGACGGGCTCGGCCATTACGTGGAAGTATCCAAGTTGTGTGTTGCTGGGCGATAACTCGGTAGGTGAGTTCTATTCTGTTGCAATGACCAATAACTATCAGCAGGCCGATACGGGTACAAAGATGATACACATAGGTCGTAACACTCGTAGTCGTATTGTGTCAAAGGGTATTTCTGCGGGAAAGAGTCAAAATGCATATAGAGGTTTGGTGCGTGTCGCAAAAGGAGCCGATAATGCTCGTAACTATTCGCAGTGTGATTCGTTGCTCATAGGTGATAAGTGTGGAGCGCATACCTTCCCCGAAATAGATTCGCATAACCCGACTGCGGTGTTGGAACACGAGGCTACGACATCGAAGATTTCCGAAGAGCAGCTGTTCTATTGCAATCAACGTGGTTTATCGACGGAAGATGCTGTAGGACTGATAGTTAATGGATATGCACGCGAGGTGCTTGCCAAATTGCCAATGGAGTTTGCCGTCGAGGCGCAAAAGTTGTTGGCTATCAGCCTTGAAGGCTCGGTTGGTTAAAGTAAAGATTTAGGATATGGGGTAGTACCCTTATTAAAGTAGAGATTTAGATAAACGCTATAATATGTTAAGTGTTAAGAATTTGTGTGCATCGGTAGATGATAAGCAGATACTTCGAGGTATTAATCTTGAAGTACGCGCTGGCGAAGTACACGCAATTATGGGTCCGAATGGTTCTGGCAAGAGTACGCTGGCGTCGGTGTTGGCTGGAAATGAGAAGTTTACGGTGACCGATGGTAGTGTGGAGTTTATGGGGCGCAATTTGTTGGAGTTGTCGATTGAGGATAGAGCGCGTATGGGTTTGTTCCTCGGCTTCCAATATCCTGTAGAGATTCCCGGTGTGACGATGGCCAACTTTATGAAGATGGCCGTTAATGAACAACGTAAATTTCGTGGCGAAGAGCCTCTCTCGGCAGGCGCGTTTTTGCGTATGATGCGCGAAAAGAGTGCTGTTGTGGAGTTGGATTCCAAACTTACGAATCGTGCCGTTAATGAGGGATTCTCTGGCGGAGAGAAGAAGAAAAATGAAATTTTCCAGATGGCTATGCTGGAGCCGAAGTTGGCGGTGTTGGATGAGACCGATTCAGGTCTGGATATTGACGCATTGCGTATAGTTGCTACGGGTGTTACAAAGTTGCATACCAATGAAAATGCGACTATTGTCATTACGCATTATCAGCGTCTGTTGGATTATATCGTACCCGATTATGTTCACGTTTTGTACAAGGGCCGTATAATTTATACGGGCGACAAGACGCTGGCTCTCAAGTTGGAGAAGGAGGGTTACGATTGGTTGATAAACGATTATAAGGAGTAGCGATGGGCTTGCTTGAATATTTACGCGAGCAGGGCGTTGACCCACAAGGCGAGGGTGGCGTGTTGCAATTGGCCAATGGAGAAGAGGTGGAGGTTGTGATTAATCCCACCGATAATCTCTTTTCGGTTGAAGAGCAGCAGCGTCGTAAAATATTGATAATTCACACTTCCGACGATACATCAAAATTGCTGTTTGATGTTAAGCCTTATGCATCATTGCAGGTGGTTGATGTATATTTGGGAGGTTGTTTCGCCGATGTGACATTGCGTCAGCAGTCGGGTAGTGTGTGTGATGTGTTAAGTGTTGTTATGCACGGAGCAATAGCCGACTATACGATAGACTTGAATGGCAAGCATTCGTCGAATGCTCTGCGAGGAGTCTTCTTGTCGCGAGGTGAGGAGCATTGCAAGATGGCGGTTAGGGTTAATCACTATTACTCTGATTGTGTTAGTAATTCGCTCGTGAAAGGTGTTGCAGGCGAAAAGTCAATAGGCGAGTTTAACGGTATGGTCTATGTCGCTCAAGATGCACAACGTACCGATGCCTGCCAGAATAGTCGCAATATTGAGTTGGGTGGCGAGGCTAAGATTATCACTAAGCCGCAGTTGGAGATTTATGCCGATGATGTCAAGTGTTCGCACGGCGCAACCGTAGGTCAGTTGGATAGCGAGGCTGTATTGTATATGCGTCAGCGAGGATTGTCTCAGGCGCAGGCTCGCAAACTGCAGATTGAAGGCTTTGTTAAGGATGTTGTCTATTCGTCATCGGAGTTTGGCGAAATGTTGGCTGAGGAGTTGAACGCGATTTTGGAGCAAATACAATAAGTTATGTTTGATGCAACGGAGATAAGATGTGATTTCCCTATTCTGGCGAGCGAGGTTAATGGAAAGCCTTTGGTCTATCTGGATAGTGGCGCTACGGCTCAAAAGCCGCAGTGCGTTATTCGTTGCATTGAGGATATGTATCGCCGTTATAATGCCAATATCCATCGAGGAGTCCATCGTTTGTCGGAGGAGGCAACCGAGCGATATGAGGCCGCGCGAGACACGGTTCAGCGTTTTATTGGAGCATCGGCTCGTGAGGAGGTGATTTTTACCGCTGGGGCAACGGCCTCGCTCAATACGGTGGCTTATGCGTGGGGCGAGAGGTTTTTGCACAATGGTGATAATATCATCATCAGCGAGATGGAGCATCACTCCAATATCGTGCCTTGGCAGTTGGTGGCCGAGCGTAAGGGCGTAGAGATAAGAGTGTTGCCATTTGATGATGATGGACGCCTGAAGGTGGAGGTACTTGATGATTTGCTTGATGAGCATACACGAATGGTTGCCGTTACGCAGGCTTCGAATACCTTGGGAACCCGCCCCGACCTGAAAACAATCATAGACAAGGCACACGCTGCGGGTGCTTTGGTTACGGTGGATGGTTGTCAGGGTATAGTACACGGCGGAGTGGATGTTGCGGCGTTGGATTGTGATTTTTATGCCTTCTCGGCGCATAAATTATATGGCCCGACGGGTGTGGGCGTATTGTATGGCAAACGTGATGTGTTGGAGCAGATGCCGCCATTCCTGTGTGGAGGAGATATGGTGGACAGAGTATCATTTGCCAAGACGACTTATGCTCCGTTGCCATTGAAGTTTGAGGCTGGTACGGCAAATTATATAGATGCAGTGGCTCTGGGCGAGGCTATTAAATATGTCGAGCATTTAGATGTGCAGGCAGTAGAAAAGTATGAAACCTCGCTTACGCATTACGCCGAAGAGCAGTTGCAAAAGATTGAGGGCCTGAGAGTATATGGTACGACAGAAGGAAAATGTTCTATCGTGTCGTTCAATGTCGAGGGTGTACATCATTATGATGTGGGTATGATACTCGACAAGTTGGGCGTTGCAATCCGCACCGGCCAGCATTGTGCCGAGCCTGTGATGGCTCACTATGGTGTGACGGGAATGTGCCGGGCATCGATTGCAATGTATAACACTTGCGAGGAGATTGATATACTCTGCCGAGGTGTGGAGCGAGCAGTCAGGATGTTGAGATAACAGAGGAAAATCATAAGGGCGCAATAGGAGTGTAGTGATGCATAGTTTTGTGTCCTAAGCAAGATAAAACCAAACTAAAAAGAAGATGTTTATAGTATTAGAGGGTGTAGATGGTTCGGGTAAATCGACGCAAATAGCAAATTTGCGTAAGATGTTTGCCCAGAAAGGTGTAGAGAGTGAATATCTGCATTTCCCGCGTTTTGATGCACCTTATTATGGCGATTTGATAGCGCGTTTCTTGCGCGGAGAATTGGGTGGCATTGAGCAGGTGGACCCATATATCGTAGCGTTGTTGTATGCCGGTGACCGTAAGGATGCCGCTACGATGATTCGCAAGTGGTTGTCGGAAGGCAAGGTGGTTATATGTGACCGTTATGTATATTCTAACGTAGGTTATCAGTGTGCAAAACTGAATAACGATGAGGAGCGCGATAAGTTGCGCGAGTGGATTCTCGGTTTGGAGTATGAGTATAATGCTATTCCCAAACCCGATGTTTCGCTCTTCCTGGATGTGCCTTTTGCATTTACAGAGCGTAAATTGTTGCAGGAGCAGCGCGAAGGCGATGATAGGGCATACCTGAATGGTCAGAAGGATATTCACGAGCAGTCGATGGATTTGCAGCGAGCCGTAAGACAAGTCTATTTGGATGCTGCCGAATATGACGAGAATCTGCACGTCGTAGATTGCAGTACCGAGAATAATGAGATGGCAACTCCGGAGGATATATTCCGTAGAATAGAGGCCGTAGTGAGCAAATATATAGAGTAATAGATGATGACTTCGCGTAAATTGAAAATAGCCTCAAATGTGTGTCGTATTCTGGTCGGCCTGACATTTATTTTTTCGGGATTTGTCAAGGCGGTGGACCCGTGGGGTACGGCATTGAGAGTTAATGAGTATCTGTCGATATATGGCATAGAGCAGTTTTTGCCGTATAGTATGATTTTCTCTATATGGTTGTGTGGCGCCGAGTTGATGATGGGATTGATGCTGATGTTTAGGGTGCGCACACGACTGGTGTCAATCTTCGCTTTGGTGTCGATGATATTTTTTACGGTGCTGACATTCTTGAGTGCAACGTGGATTCCTGTGGAGGATTGTGGATGTTTTGGCGATGCGGTGAAGTTTACACCTTGGCAGACATTTCTCAAGAATCTAATACTTCTGACGATGGTGTTCGTTATATGGTATCGTTATCGCAAACAACGTATCCTCGATTTTAAGAAGTGGGAGATTGCTTTGACGGTAGTGTTCTGTACATTTGCTATGGGCGTAGGTACATATTGTTATTACAATCTGCCATTGCTCGATTTCTTGCCCTACAAGAAGGGGGCTAATATATACGAAATGATTACGGCCAAGCACGATACGGGCGAGGATGATATGGCAACCGAAGAGTATGTGCTGGTGTATAGAAATCGTCGTACGGGCAGAGTGCGAGAGTTCTCGATTGATGATAAGGAGTGGCAGAACGAAGCAAAGTGGGAGTGGGTTGAGACTCGAGTTGATAACGAGGTGCCTGCCGTTCATACTTTGGTGAGTGAGTTCTCGATTTCGGATGCAGAGGGTAATGTAACACACGATATATTGACTCGTCAGGGGTATGTGTATATGATATGTGTCACCAATTTTGACAAGATAAGCAAGAGGTGCGAGGAGCGTCTGCGTAGTGTTGTGGAGCGCGCCGAGGAGCAGGGCGCGACGGTTATATGTCTTACTCCTCAGCCGCTGGGTGAGGAGGTGATGTATCATAGTTTTGATGGTAGCGCCGATGTGCGTTGCTACAATATTGACGCTACTGTGATGAAGACTATGCTAAGAGCCAATACCGGTCTGGTCGTATTGAACGATGGTTATATAGAGGAGAAGTATAACTGCCGCAATATAGAGTTTTAGATGATGACGTTTTGGTGACGTTCTTGCAGATATAAATCAATGTAGATAAAAGAAAGCCCCGCCTAATCGTGTTAGGCGGGGCTTGTTTGTGGGAGATAAAGTCTATTAATAGAAGATAGAACTAATCTCTTTGTAGTTGTGTACGCGCTCGATAACCTCAGCGAAGATGTCGGCAACAGACAAAACTGTAAACTTGCTCAAATCCTTGTTGGGGTTAAGAGGAATAGTGTCGGTTACGATGACCTCCTGCAATTTACTCTCGTTGATACGCTCGTATGCGGCACCCGACAAGATGGGGTGTGTAATAACGGCACGTACGCTGGCAGCACCCTTATCCATCAACATATTTGCAGCCATACAGATTGTACCTGCAGTATCAATCATATCATCAACAATAATAATGTTGCGGCCCTCAACCTCACCGATGGCAGTCATACTGCCTACAACGTTAGCCTTAGCGCGCTCTTTGTGTGAGATGATAATGGGAGTCTGCAAATGTTTGGCGTATGAGTTTGCACGCTTTGCACCACCCATATCGGGAGAGGCAATTGAAAGATTCTCGATGTTGAGATTCTTGATGTAGGGAACGAATATACCACTTGCATAGAGTGCATCAACGGGTACATCGAAGAAGCCCTGAATCTGGTCGGCGTGTAAATCCATAGTCATCACGCGGTCAACACCAGCCGCTACCAACAAGTTGGCAACCAACTTTGCGCCAATGGGTACACGTGGGCGGTCTTTACGGTCTTGACGAGCCCAACCAAAGTAGGGCATAACGGCAATAACCTTGTAAGCCGAAGCACGACGTGCAGCGTCAATCATCATCAGCAACTCCATCAAATTATCAGACGAAGGGAATGTCGACTGGATGATAAAAACGGTACATCCGCGAATGGACTCGTTGTAGAAGGGTTGGAACTCACCGTCGCTGAACTCTAAAACTTCGGCATCGCCGAGTTTTGAGCCATAACTCGCAACGATTTTCTCTGCAAGGTAGCGCGATGCGCGTCCTGTGAAAAACTTAATCTTGTGAATAGCCATTTTATTATTGTATTGTGTTTCTTTTTATGGTACAAATGTATTACAATATTAGCAAAAAAGAGTCCTATCTGGGTCAACTTTTCAAATAGTTATAAACATTTCTCGATATAATCGAGTATTTCTTCGCGCCCAAGACCTTTTTCGCTTGATGAACAGAACATAGGTGGCAACTCCTCCCACTGTTCGGCGAGCGTTGTGCAATAACGTTCTACGCTTTTACGGCGCTGGGTTGCCGATAGTTTGTCACATTTTGTAAATATAATGCCAAAGGGTACTCCATTCTCACCCAGCATCTCGATAAAGCGCAGGTCGATGGCTTGCGGCTCCAAACGTGAATCAACCAGCACGAATAGAAAATGCATCTTCTCGCATTTGAGTACATAGTCGAGAATGATTTTTGAAAACTCGCCGCGCATATTTTTGGATACTCTTGCGTAGCCATAACCCGGCAAATCGACCAAATACCATTGGTTATTGATGCAAAAGTGATTTATAAGGCGAGTCTTACCCGGAGTGGATGATACTTTGGCCAAGCCTTTGCGGCCAGTCAGCATATTGATAAGCGATGACTTGCCGACATTACTACGCCCGATAAATGCTACATCACGCAAGTCATCTTTCGGAACTTGCGAAATCTTCTCGGAACTACACTTGAATTCGGCTTTTGTTACCTGCATAATCAATCTATTGTGCGAGACGTCACTGCGACGGCTGTTCTTGTCAATCGCCTACAAAAATAGACAAAAAAAGCCAAATAACGAAATAGTTGGTCAATATATGATAATTTGGGATTTTTATAGCGTACTGTATGGCCTTAAAAGGGCTGATGTTTATGAAATGTCGCCCGCCTGATTCTCAGGTGTGGCAACGGAATCAGCCTCTTCGTGCGGAACGGATACAAAGAGATTTCTATCCGACGGCCATTCTGTGACGCGAGACATTGCGGTATGAACCATATTACCTATTGAGTTGGTAAATGATGCTCCGCGATAACTGCTGGTATTGGTCAGGAAGGCGTATGATATACCATTCTCCTTGCTTTCGATATATGCACAAGTACCCGACATCGTACCTGTGCGAATCAGAGTGCCACTATTTGCGTGATAACGCGCCCAGCCCAAAGCGTAGTCGCCGTCACGATTAATGCGTTTCATCTCAGCAACACTCTCGGCTGATAGAATGTCGGGCACATTGGGCTTGCCGTCTATTGAGGCTACGAGGCGAAGCATTTCAACGGCTGATGACACCCACGCTCCGGCACCTTGCAGGCCGCGAATGTCGTTACCGCCATATTCGCGCAGGCGCATCTTGCCAGAGCCGTCGTAAGACTTGATGGTCTCGGCATCGTGACCATAATACTTGACCTCTTTGGGATAACGCTCTTCGTAGTAGTTGCGAGCGATATGCATATCGTAACAACCTGCGGGCCATAATACATTGGTCTGGAGGAACTCCTCGTACTCCATACCCGACACCTGCTCAATAATACGCGAAAGCACCAGATAACCTACATTGGAATATTGTGCAGAGCCACCCGGAGCACAACGTAACTTCATCCCTAATTGGAACGATATGAGTTCGTCGGCAGTAGGTGTGGTGTCCAACTCCTCCCACTCGATAACATCGGCAATACGGAACATCGGGTCACCCATACGACGGCTGAAGCCTGCGGTGTGGTTCAAGAGGTGGCGTACTGTGATTTGTTCTGAACGTTTGTCCCTAATCTCGGTAAACTGATTTAATATTCCATCGGGGCCAAAAACCTTGCTGTCGAGCGTCAGGCGACCTTGGTCGCAAAGTTTCATAATACCGACGGCGGTGATGAGTTTTGATGCCGATGCTATACGATATATATGACCTACTTCTGCTGGGATTTGCTCCTCTTTATCGGCCCAGCCGAATCCTTTGCAATAGATTAACTGCTCATCTTTCATCACGGCCAATGATGCGCCGCGAATGTTGTTACGACTCATCCATCGTGCGATATACTGCTCCATACGCTCGGTTGTGGGCAGGTCGGACAGGGCATTTGACAATGAGTCGTTAAGACGGTATTTCAACTCTTCTATTTCGTCGATATGGTCGATAGAAGTAGATGGGCGACATAAGAAAATTATGCCACCTATTAATAAGACTCCTATAACCAGCGAAATATATCTTTTCATAAGAGATTTCTTGATGAAATACGAACGCAAAAATAGCGATAATATTGCGTATTTACAAGCCAAAATTATAATTGGTCGATATTGTGTTGTGTAAGGTGGAGGTTTCTTGGCGAAAAATTACTACTTTTGCGAATAAATTTTTAGGTATGAAAAAGGTTTTAATTTCTATATTGGCACTATCCTGTACTATGAATATTGCTGTTGCGCAAAGTAGCGCAGATGAGCGTGAAAAGTTAAAGCAGGAGATAAAGAACGAGATAGTCGAAGAACTTAAAGCAGAAGTTGAGACAAAGCGAGATAAGGCAGTGAGTTTCAAACCTTACGGATTTATTAGGAATTATGCCTGCTTTGATACTCGCGAGTGTCAGGCTGTAATGGGTGAGACATTTCATATGATTCCGCTTGATGTGTTGCCGAATGAGGATGGTAGCGAGGATTTGAACGACGTTCAGCGTATGACGTTTGCGGCGTTTACCACTCGTCTGGGTGTGGATATAGCAGGTCCTCGTATCGGACAGGCTGCAAGCAGTGCGAAAGTGGAGGCCGACTTTTCGGGTTTTGGCTCTAATAATACGTTGTTCCGTATCCGTCAGGCTTATGTGCGACTACAATGGGAGAAGGTTGCATTGACGGTTGGTCAGACGTGGCATCCTATGGTCGGTCAGGTGATGCCTACGACAGTCGGATTCTCACCCGGCGCACCGTTTGCATCGTTCAATCGTTCTCCGCAAGTAAATGTGGATGTCGATATGGGTAAGAGGTGGCATTTCGTGGCTGCGGCATTATATCAGTATCCCAATACTTCGGTAGGCCCAAGCGGGGCGACTCACGACTATGCGCGATGGAACTTATGGCCGGAGATGTATGCGTCGATAAAGCGTGTCGGCGAACGTATGACAATAGGTGCAGGTGTTGATTTCTTGAGTCTAAAGCCTCGTCGTACAAGCATTGCGAATCGCCAGATGACGGCAGAGGATGGCTCGGTCAGCACAATGCCTGTGACGGTTAGGGTGAATGACCGTGTGCAGGGTATATCATCTGAGATTTTTGCCGATTACAGATGCGGTTTGCTGAATATCAAGGGGAAGGTGATATATGGCGAAAATGTGGCTCACTTGACAATGATTAGCGGCTTTGGCGCTACGTCGTATGATGAGCAGACGGGCGAGTATGAATATGCGCCTTTGCGCTCGGCAACATCGTGGCTGAATATCACTTATGGTAAGAAGTGTATGGTTGGCTTATTGGGCGGATTCTCGCAAAATCTGGGAGCAAAGCGCGACTTTATATCAACGGATGATTTTTGGGTAAAGGGTGCTAAAAATACAGATTATATGTACTGCATTAGCCCCTCGCTGGTATATACGATAAAGAGTTTTGCGCTTGGACTTGAGTTGGACTATACGGTTGTCGGTTTCGGCGATATGGCGATTAATGGTCGCAGTAAAGCGTTGCGCGATGTCGGAAATAGCCGAGTATGCGCAATGGTTAAATATTCGTTTTAGTGCCGTAAATGGGATTCTACTCCGACGGACATTACTCTAATTCAGGCTTTAACTCTTCAAGCAGAGTTTGACACCCGTCTTCCAATAAATCAAGAACCAGTTCGAAACCCTCGCGTCCTTCGTAGTAGGGGTCGGGAACGTAACTCCATTGCGGATGGTTGCGGGAAAATTCGACAAAGCGATATACTTTGTTTAAGTATTTGCGTTCAGGAGCAAGACGTGATACATTTTCGTAATTGCTGTCATCCATAACAATCAACATATCGAAATCGTAGAAATCATCTTCACGTACTTTTCGAGAGCGATGCGTGAGTGAGTATCCTCTGTTGGCTGCCGCGGCACGCATACGGCTGTCGGGGAGTTCACCTGCGTGACCTCCGTACGTTCCTGCCGAATCTACCGATATCTTATCCTGCAGCCCTGCTTGTGCTACAAAATGTTCCATAATTCCATTGGCTGCTGCCGACCTGCAAATGTTGCCGAGGCATATAAAGAGGATTTTTTTCATACTCCGTTCCGTCTGAATTTATATTTGGAAATAATCACTCGTCAAAGATATTACATTAATACGAAACAACAAAACCCTAAGAGTCGTTGTTGGAATATTTTTTGTTTATGCTTGAGGTATGAAAACAGCGAAAAATATATCAACCAAACAACATATCCGTAGCGATGTGGCAATACTCTTTCTGCGTCTGTTTATTGGTGGCGTTATGTTGTTGCATATTGTCGGAAAAATGCAAGCGTATGATAATATCCTTTTGACATATCATCGTATTCTCGGATTGGATGCTGCCACATCGTTTGCCGTAATAACCATCTTGGAGGGCTTGTTTGCCGCAATGATAATACTCGGTGTGGCTACTCGTTTTGCATCGGCAATGATGCTGATTGTGGTGGCGATGAGTATTGCCGAGGCTCTGCTTAATGAGATGCCAGATGTCGCTACAGCCAAACTGAATTTTGTATATATGGGAATTTATATAACATTGCTCATTTCAGGCGGAGGTAGGTACGCCTTTAATGTCCCGAATTTATTACGCAAAAATGGTCCAAAAGGCTAAAATGTAGTTCTAAAACGGTTGTCGCTATTGTAAGTGGTAATTTTTTAGTAATTTTACTGCGGTTTTCAAACTATAATAGATTCAAAAGTTATGAAAAATTGTCTGTTTACATTGGTGGCATTGGTTGCTTTCAGCGTGGCGGTTAATGCTCAAAACAAAAAAATATTGGAACTGCCGTTGCCGCATAAAGTGACTGATTTGGAATTGGTCGATTTGTATGGCAAAGCCTCAAAACTACCAATGTGGGGGCAGAAGAATTTGCTGATATTCTATGTGGACCCCGATAAGGCTCGCCAGAATCACGATTTTACGGTTGAGATGGAGGAGAATCATCTTGCGGCGGGCGACAATATTTATGGATTCGGAATTGTAAATCTTAAGGATTCGTGGTATCCTGTGCCCGATAACGTTATACGTACCATTTGTCGTAAACGAACCGAAAAAAATGGTGCGACAATTATCACAGACCCCAAACGAATCGTAGCAAACGAGTGGGGGTTGGGCGATTGTAACAATTACTTCGTGATGATGATTGTCACCAAAGAGGGTGAATTGGTATATTGCCATAAAGGAGAGTTCTCGGAGGAGGAAAAGAAGGAATTTTATAAGGTTGTAGATAAGTATCGATAGGGTGTGTTGTCGGGTAATAGAAGTAGGGTATGTGGCGTAGATGTTTGATATTGCTGTTTGTGGCGTTGGCTATGTCGATGGTGGCGCGTGCTAATACAATTTATCAAGATACATTGCGTCGAAACCAAGTTGTATATGACCCGATAGATTACTCTTCGGTGAGTCGCCAACTGCAACTTGCAGCACGACCTACCGTGTGGCAACGCCTGAGTACACGTCTGCACACTCCTCTGTTTGTAGATAATCCTGCAACAAACTTTCGCACTTCGGGCCGATTAGGCGTAAGGTATGCACCCGAAACAAATCTTTCGCTGACAGGAGTATTGGCGGGAGAGTACTCTACGGCGGTGGGTGATTTGGTCACTCCCGTGTCTTCGTTGTCGCTTACGATGGATGTGTCGCTTTCGGGTTATTATGGATTCTACTTATTTGGGGATACATATTTTCCGCAGGGGAAGGACCGTCTTACCTATTCTGTATCAACCTCGTCAATGCCTGCCCGATTTTGGGGCTTGGGATATAATGCAGGTCTGAATAATCTTCGTTCGAAATATGTCAATAAGAGCACCGATGTCAATGTCAGGTATCTGCGCGAAGTGGTGCACGGTTTGTGGCTTGGTGGCGCGGTGGAGTATAATTTTGCCGAGGGTACGTCGTTTGATGCATTAGGCGAGGAGTATCTTGCACAAGCGAGTCAGCATACTCACAATATAAGTAGTTTTGGCGTGGGACTCGCTGCAATATATGACCGACGTAATACGAAGATTAATACAACCGATGGCTTGTATATGTCGTTGTTCGCGCAGATACGCCCAAAGCAACTATCTAATGTGGATGACAATTTGTTGCATATAGAGGCTGTGGCTGATTATTATAAATCGGTGTGGCAAGGTGGAGTTGTGGCCGTAGACCTTTATGCCGATTTATGGTCTTCGGCAACTCCTTGGATAATGTGGCCCTCGGTGGGTGGTAGCAATCGTATGAGAGGATACTATTATGGCCGATACATAGATAGCAAGATGATGTCGGGACAGGTGGAGATTCGCCAGCATATATATGGCCCGATTGGAGGTTGTGTGTGGGGCGGCGCCGCAAAGGTCTTTCCTTCGTTTAAGAGTTTTGATTTTAATGATATCCTGCCAAACTATGGTGTGGGTATAAGGGTTGCTTTGAGTGATGGTACCTCTCTTCGTATAGACTATGGCTTTGGACGTCGTTCAAATGAGTTGATAATAAATATTAACGAGGCATTCTAAAATGACTATTACTTCTAAATATAGTGCGACAAAACTCTCTGTCGCCTTTGTCGCTGCGCTGATGCTGCCTGTGATAGCACTCGCATATACGGAACAAAATCCGTTTTGGGTAACATTGTCAAGTATATTATTGCCTTTGGGTGGATACTCTCTGTGGGCTGCATTGTCGGCTCGCTCAGGCCGTATGGTGTGGGCTGCAGGTGTGTTTGTATTTTTAAGTGCTTTCCAGATTGTGTTGCTTTATCTGTTTGGTGATTCTGTAATAGCGACAGATATGTTCCTTAATCTTATAACGACAAATGCGGGTGAAGCGAGCGAATTGTTGAGTAACATATTTCCGTCGGTAATATTTGTTTGTCTGGTTTATATACCATTGCTGTGGAAGGCATCGGTACATCTGGCACATAAGGTTGAGTTGTCGGATAGAGCAAGGCGTGGATTTGCTACGACAGGATTTATCGCTCTTGTGGCGGGTGTGGCGACGTTAAATATTGGCGAGAGAGGTGGCGCACGAGAGATTTTGCGCGACGAGGTGTTCCCGATTAATGCGTGTTATAATTTTGGTTTGAGTATTTCGGAAGCGATAAAGATAAATAACTTTGAGCGCACGTCTAAAGACTTTGTATATAATGTCAGCCGCGAGAGGGCAGTGCCGCAGCGAGAGATATATGTTTTGGTTATTGGCGAGGCATCACGTGCAGCAAATTGGCAACTTTACGGCTATGAACGTAGGACAAATCCCAAGTTGATGGCAAGAGATGATATTTTCCCGTTTCGTGCAATGACGACATTGAGCAATACGACGCATAAAAGTGTGCCGCTGATGCTATCGTCGGTTGCGGCTACTGAGCACGATATGATTTATCGCCGCAAGGGGTTGCTCGCGATGTTTAATGAGGCGGGATTTGAGACATACTTTATATCGAATCAATCGCCACAGGGCGCAATGATAGATTATCTCGCTGCGGATGCTGAAAATGTAATTTATTTGGACGCAGGACAATATGATGCGGCGATGATTAAAGCGATGGAGAGTGCTATTAAGGATAATCCCGCGCAGAAGATGCTGTTCGTATTACATACCTATGGCTCTCATTATAGTTATCAACACCGCTATCCGAGAGAGTTTGCAAGATATACTCCAGATGATGATGTAGCCATATCGAAGAAAAATATCGAGCAGATGCGTAATGCATACGATAACTCGATACTCTATACCGATTACTTCTTAAACGAGGTGATTGAGATGCTTGGAGGTCAGGCGGATGCGTGTTGTGCAATGTTTTATTGTTCTGACCACGGTGAGGATTTGATGGATAATGGAAATGGGAATTTCTTGCACTCCTCGCCAAAGACAACCTACTATCAAACGCACGTTGCATCGCTTGCGTGGTTCTCACCGTTGTATCGCAACCTATTTGCCGATAAGGTAGAGGCGGCACGTAAAAATGCATTTGCTCCGTCAACTACTCATTCGGTATTTCATACGATGGCTGATATAGCCTCTATGAAATCGCCATATATGGAGTATAGTGTATCGTTGGTGAATGCTGGATTCGACTATTCGGCCAAACGTATGTATGTGGATGACCATAACAATGCCGTTGCATTGGATAGAAATATTGGTATTGATGCTATGCAGCGCGACCTTTTCCGCAAGGCAGGTGTGCCAATGCCTTAATAAGATAATCAAAGTGAGCGATTTGCGACTCGAAATATAACGGCAAAAAAAGACCTGCTCAATACTCATCAAGCAGGTCAAGTCCTTAATCTGTTATAGGCCTAATTATTTCTTAGCCTCCTCAACAGAAACCTTACGGAACTCCTTCAAAAGTTTAGTCAACTCCAAAGCAGCCTTGCGAGCACGAGTGCCTGCAGCCTTGTTATTCTTCTCTACCTGCGCAGCAGCGTTTACAGAGAACAACTCGATTTGAGCATTAATCTGGTCTACCAAATTCTTCATAATAGTATTTGTTTAATGGTTTGTTATCATTGCAAATATATGAATTTTTCTAATAATCAAATAATTTTCAGTAAAAAAATATCTGTTTTTTAATATATTAGCCTCATAATTGCACATTTTTAGATGTAAATACCCTGTTGTTGGCCCTTTAATTGTTATATTTGTACAAAATTAACTATCTGAATGCAACGCCTGCTTGTATATATTATCGGGGTTTTGGTAGCCTTGTGGCTCATTGCTAAGGTGGTACGTTATCTGCGCCGCCCGCAACCGCCGCGTTGTAATTCGTGCGATGACCAAAACTGCCCTCTGCGCAATAAAGGGGAGTAGGATTTTTGTTTTCGGAGTTTTTTGACTATTTTTGTCGAGTCAATCGGGGGCGACCGGTTTTGACAACTTGCAGAGTTTGTCTGTAAGCACGTCGAGCATTGTGTGGTGGCTCGTAAATATCAACACTCAAAATACAAATGGCAATAATAGCTATGCACTCGCTGCCTAATTTTCAAGGAAAATTGGCTTAATCAGCGGGCCCAAGGAGGTCTGCAGACGAGTATCCCGAGAAGCCATTGCGCCCTTTAATGGTTTTTCATATGGGGTATCATCTTTTAAGGGATAGTGCGTTATGTGTCTCGGTTAGCGTGCGAAAATTTAGAGACTGCGGCAAAAGGTTAGGCTGTCTGTGGCCATCCTGCGCAAGAGGATTAATCGCAGAATAAGCGTGTAGAAAGCATTCGGGCTCCTTGTTTGGACGCGGGTTCGACTCCCGCCGCCTCCACTTTTTGATAAGGACCTTGCTGATGACTTAGTCGGAATCTGTCGATTCCGTTATCAAAAAGTCTTTATTCGAACACCCCGCCTAAATCCTCCCCTAACCGTAGGGGAGGACTTTTTTTGATGGAGTAGTCCTTTGATATATTTGATGAGGACTTTGATGCAATTTTACGACAGAAGTAACTTCTGTCGTTTTTTTTTGTGATTGATTCAACTCGGAGTAAACTCCATTCTCTCAATCACAAAAAACATCGAGCGTTGCTCGTTATTGCATCATTAGCGGCAGTGCTCATTTGATTGCGGGTTGCCGAAATAATAGATATATTTATTTTCAAAGGTATTTCGGCTTCACCTTCGGCGTTCAACTCCCGCCGCCTCCACTTTTTGATAAGGACCTTGCTGATGGCTCAGTCGGAATCTGTTGATTCCGTTATCAAAAAGTCTTTATTCGGGCACTTAATCAAAAGAGCCTATCTAACTCCTCGTTGGATAGGCTCTTTTGATTAAGTGTAATATCTCTTTATTCAATACCTGTGCAGTACTTAACACCCATTAAATCGTATATCTTCTTTAAGTGAGGAAGACGAGCCTTGAAATACTCAAAGTCTTTCTGCTCGGGGTTACACCATTGTACTTCGCTCATTGCGCCCAAACGAGGCAACAACTGATAGAACAAGTGCTCAGGGTAAGCAACGTGCTCAGTCCAGAGGTTTGCCTGCACACCGAGTATATAATCCTGCTGCTCGTCATTCAACTCCTCTTTCATCAAGGGCTCGAATGAATACATCTTGCTGGCAGATACGATATAACTACCTGTTGTGCGGGGTTGCTTAGCTACATCCTTTAACTGCGGGTGGTCTATGTAACTATATACATTAGGACTCATAATTACTCTGTGGCCCTGCTTTGCAGCCTCAATGCCACCCTTAGTGCCGCGCCACGACATAATAATCGACTTGCCCGACAAACCACCCTCGAGAATCTCATCCCAACCGATAATATCGCGTCCACGTTCTGCAAGGAATGCCTCGACCTCCTTGTTGATATATGATTGTAACTGATTTTCGGCAGTGCGTTTGCCGTCACTTACCAAGCCTAACTCCTTAATCTTCGCCTGGCATTTGGGGCACGCCTTCCATCTATCCTTGGGGCACTCGTCACCTCCGATGTGGATAATCTTTGAGGGGAATACGTCGCACAACTCACCCAAAACAGTCTTGAGGAATGTCATTGTTTCGGGGTTGCCACCACACAACACCTCACGGCTTACGCCCCAATAAGTTCTTACGGGGTAGGGGCCGCCTGTACAACCCAAGTGGGGATATACGTGCAAAGCGCTCTGCATATGACCAGGAAGGTCAATCTCGGGGACTACATTGATATAACGCTCGGCGGCATAGCGAACAACGTCGCGGCACTGCTCCTGTGTATAGTAGCCACCATAAGGAATGCCATCGTATATGCCCACATTAGGACCTACGGTTGTCTCCTGGCGTACGCTACCGTGAAGCGCAAGGTTAGGCAATGCCTTAACCTCGAAACGCCAGCCCTGGTCTTCTGTCAGGTGCCAGTGGAACTGATTGCAACCGTGCAGAGCCATTACGTCGAGCATCTGCTTGATAACATCCACCGTGAAGAAGTGGCGACCGCAGTCGAGCAACGTACCACGATAAACAAAGCGTGGCTCATCTTGAATTTTCGCATAAGGCATCTCCACCTTTACATCTTTCGTATTTTTTACGATAGGCATAGCCTTGCGCAAAGTCTGTGCAGCACGGAATAAACCTACCGGGTTACGAGCCTCTATCAAGATACCATTATCGTCGATATTGATTTTATAGGCCTCTTGCTGCTGTTCGGTCAGAGTCTCACCCTCACGAAGTTTTTTATCCGAAGCAAAGCCAAGACTCATACGGATAGAAGCCTTCTTATCATTAGGCGTAAGAGCCAACTTGATACCTGTAGACTGCTCTACCCACTCGCTAAAGAATTTTGCATTGCGTACAGCCTCCTCGTTTGAGGCATCATAAGCGATACCCATTCCCGACTGCAATGTGAAGTACTGCGTAGTGTCGGTATCTACCTGCTTGGGCAGGGGGATAATGTTGTAGTCGGCACGCTGTGCCAATGCTGTATTCCCCGCAATACAAGCAATGATAAATGTTAATAAAAATAGTTTTTTCATAGTTATTTGTCGCTTATTTATAAATATGTTTTCTTTTACTCCTCGATAATTACGCGGAAACCAACATTGTTTGCAGGCTGCCAAGCGAAATATGAGTTGCGAACGTATGCTGTCGAGTGCTTGGGGCGATAGTTCCACGCACCACCTCGAACAACCTTATTATCACCCTCTTTAGGCTCACCTTTGTAAGGATAGGGAGCGTAGGTCGAGCGCGTAAACTCGGCCACATTGCCGTGCATATCATATAATCCCCACGCATTGGGTGTGTACTTTCCGACATCTGCAATAGTCATAGTGCCATCATCAACGCTATCTTCGCGCGGCATAAATGTATAGTACTGATATACCCACGATTTCTCTGATACGGGTTGCGGGTCTATGCCCGAAACAGCCATCTTGCGCAACTGTTTGTCTGCCAGATTCTCGGCTTTCGAGAAGTCGCTATTCAAATCACCATACCAGAAATCTGCATCGCTACCTGCGCGGCAAGCCCACTCCCATTGAGCCTCTGTCGGGAGTGTAACTTCAACTCCGCAACGCTCGCTTATCTGCTGGCAGAACTCCATAGCCTGTTGCCAAGTGATGCGTGTTACTGGTTGCTCAGGACGATTGGCTGCATAGCCGGGGCCAACGTGGTCCTTCCAGAACTGAGCCGTATAGCGGCTGTCGTGTTCGGGGAATACGGTGTTATATTGTGCGTTGGTAATCTCGGTTGTTGACATCCAGAAAGGCTTCGAAATCTTTACTACGCTTTCGGGTGCATTACCTGCGCCACGGCGATTATTACCCATAACAAACGTTCCTGCTGGAATACGCACAAACGTAAGCGAGATATCGTTGGCAAGCGTTATTGTACGCTTCTGCTCTCCATATCGTTGTGCCATCTCGCGAGCAACCTCCTCGCTGAAGGGGAAGTGTTTAGTTTTTGCGTCCTTGTATTTCTTCTCGCTCTCAACTCTTACGGCAGGCTCAACCTTCTGCTGCTTGAGATATTCTGCATACTCCTCAATCTCGCGCTTCCACTCTACGCCTGCGCCATTTGCATACTTGTTGGCAAGTTCTATACGGCGCTCGTATTGGGTGCTGGGGCATAATGCAACATTGTTATATACAAATTGACCGTGACAAGGTGCGTTGAAGTCAATCCACATATAAAGCGTGCGCCACTCTTTATCCGAGAGCGTTACACCGTGGTGACCACCTTTGAGCAAGCGTACCAATTCGCTCGTTGATGCGTGGTACTCATAAGGTTTCATAACATATATATCAGCCTCAGGGCCCTGACGATTGACGTAAGGATGAAGATTAAGATAACTCTGCAATAGGTCTAAACGGCCTGATTGGGCGTGGCGTGACGGAGCACCTTGAACCTTTATTCCGCCTGTAAAGTCGGGCTTTGCACCATCTTTATTATGGCACGCAACGCAATTTCGGTCAAGTATGGGCTGCACCTCCAACTCGAATGTAAATGAGCGTACCCCTCCTTCGGGCGCTTGCAGTGCGGCAGGAGATTTTTGTGAGGCCTCCACACGCTTGGGAATAGGCATAGAGTTTTGGTCCTCGTGGCAACCTACACACGAAACAACCTCTCCGGGCATACCTGTAACCCAACTGCGCATCCACTGTATAGCACGACCTTCGTCATCCAATGGTTGGAACGATACGGGTGTGTTGGCCGGAATCTTGAATATCGCTGAACCATCACTCTCAACATCAACATCGCCCAAATGACGCTTTATATCCCAACCACTCTGGATACCCTGCGCAACGTGGTCGGATGCTGATTTTATATAAGTATATTCGTAGGCAAATACGCGCAACTTCTTAACAGTGCCTTTGGGTACATTAGGCAGACCTTCACCCTCGTAAATGTCCTGAATGAATACTGTAGCCTCCTTGTCCGTAGGTTTGATACGGTCAGGGATGACGGGAGGTGTCGGACGCTTGTTTACGATAATGGGGTTGATAAGTCCTTCACCCTCATACTCCGCAACAAGAGTCATATTGTCATAAACATCTATCAGATATATTCCCCATAATGATTCGGGCGTAAGTTTTGCTGCCACAAGGAAATATTTGTCGCTGATGGGGTAGGGTTTGATAAACTGAGGCCATACACCATTAACCAATTCATCTTTGATAAGAGGTACAATCTCTCGCTTGCTGAATGGCATCTCCTGCACCATACCTTTGGTCTCTTTACGTCCTCGCGCAGGGTCAAATATGATGAGTCGGCCAGAGCGGGCAATGCCGTGATGACCAGAGATAATACCTACGAAAGTGTTGTTACCGTTGGGCAGGGGCTGGATGTCGAATATCGAATTGGGGAACCATCCACCGCTACCGTAGAGTGCCTTTGTCTCTGTGCCATCGGGATTGGCGTGCATAACGAAGCGAGAGTAGTAGTGTGTAAGGTCGGTGTACTCCCAACGAACATACATCAAACGTCCGTTATTCAGCACCCTCGGATGCCAATTGGCATCTTGGTCAAATGTCATTCTTCGCATTGCACCACTCTTGGGGTCGAAAGAAATCATATTACCTACGGGGTCATCACCATTTACGCAAGGAACACCTTGATATCCTATATTACTCATTGCAATGATGCGTCCGTCGGGCATATATGCTCCATCGAAGAACTCCAAATCGGGCTCATCGACCTTGATTACTTTATGCAGATTCTCTCCGTTACGATTAATCTCGAATACGCCCCAGCGGTGGTTCTCGTCGGCAGCGGTAAATAGTATGCGCTCACCATCCCAATGCAACATCAAATCGGTCACCGACGAGCCGTTTGTGGGCTTGTATATTGTTCGTGACTCAATCTCTCCACGCAGATTCGATAACTCGGCAATCTCGGCATCGAAGCCGTTACGTGATGCTGAAGACTGGTTCGACCAGTTGTTGTTCTGTGTGCCGAGCGACGGGGCCCATACGCTACGGGCGTTATTGCCAATACGATAGCGGCCTACTATCATTTTAGCATTGTCTAACAATGGGTTAGATAGTAGTATCTCACGCTTTAGTTTAACTGCCGCAGCCATCGCATCGGCGTTATCTTTTTGTGATGCGAGGCTCTCTAACTCCTTTAATTTATCGGCATATAGGGTAGCATTATAACCCTTAGTTTTGCAAAAATCGTTATACGCTTGGCGTACAGACTCTACCGAAAAATACTCTAATTCGTTCTGTATGCGCAATTTCTCGGCCTCTTCGGGCTTGAGTTGTCCCCACGTTGCCACAGAGTAGAGCAGGGAAACAAGGATAAGAATTTTGGCTTTCATAACGTAGGCTTTTGTTGGTTTATTTTGGCTTGTAATTTATTTTTCAGCGGCAATGCCTTCTATTTCTATGAGTAGTTCCTCGCGACAAATATCGGCTAAAAGGAATGTCTTGGGTACGGTGGGATAGTTGTCATCAAACCAGCGCCTTACAACGTCTAAGTTAAACTGATGCTTTAAGTAGATTCTCAGCATCTTATACTCCATTTTTTTTACACTTTTTACGCCATACGACATCAAAGTATCTTGCTCGGCTAACTTTGCAATATTCTCCATCGTTAGCGCAGTCTGCTCCTCGATATTGGCATCGCAACTCTCTTCGCCTCGTATCGCTGCCGTGCCAGAGATGTGAAGAATCTGTTTACCATCGGCAAGTGTGATATGACGTGCGCGCTCAAATTTGGGTGTGGTCTTGTGTTGCGCCTTATCGGGGTTAATCAATACCTGCTGTGAGTAGGCGTGAGCCGAGACCTGCAAAGGGTTATCTATAGCGTGGCTGCACTTGTCACTATTGCGCATAACGTCAAACACTACAACGACGCCTCCATACTGCGTTCCGATACCTGTTGCTGCGGGGTAGCCGTTCGGCCACTCGCAACTATTATAGAAACGGCTACGGGAGTCGTTGAATAGTTGATAGTTTTGGCCATTAGGTGTAATATCTGTAATGCGCTCGATATAATTCCACTGACGTACAATATTGGCGGGCGAAACACCTTCTGCGGAAAATATATCGGCTACACGAGCAAAGATATTGTCGGCTTGTTCGCCTGTGTGTAATTTAATATCGGAATATAAGCCTGCGGATAATATGTAATTATTATCTATAACAATATAATCTTGATGGCGCTCGATGGATTTAATCTCCTGCTCCCAATAGGTTACCTCTGCTACAAGCATCGCATCCATAGGAGCGTGAGCCACATAAGCCACCAGGGGGCGACTCTCTGCGGGATATGCCTCGCGGTAAGCCTCCGCTATCTGTTGGCGTTGCTTTAAGTAGTCACCATTATTATGCGGCGCACCGAATATCACGATGCGCAGTGGTTGCTGACTCTTTTGTTTTACAGCCGCGATAATCTCCTCAAGTGCTTCCTCAAAAGTCGCGGCTGCGGAATTGTGTATATCGTATAACATATTTTATAGTGAATTTACATATTCAGCGAGGGCTTCAGCCTCTTTGCGCGAAATCTTTCCTTCGATTCCGTGTTTGTGGGTAAAGAACACATCCTCCATAGTCTCGGCGCGTCCGTCAAACAGGTATGGGGCTGTGCGCCACACTTCGCTCAATGTGGGAGTATCCCAACCTGCCTCAAACTCAACATCTTCACCAATGCGGTGCATCTTCATATCAGTATAATATGGCCCCGAATGACAATCGGCGCATCCTCGTTTTTCGTAAATCTTACGGCCCTCCAATGCCTTATCTGATAGTTTACCATCGACG
The DNA here is from genome assembly GCA_017399485.1 of Alistipes sp. Taxonomy (GTDB): domain Bacteria; phylum Bacteroidota; class Bacteroidia; order Bacteroidales; family Rikenellaceae; genus Alistipes. Next base: position 1,903 of record JAFQCA010000021.1, on the reverse strand, counting down.
AGATAGGGGCTTGGCAGAGGTTTGAGTGAACGGATATAATCATCCACGCATTTGGCTACATCCTCATCTACATCGCAGAATTGTATGAACTTATATCCTGCACGAACGGCGATTGCAGCAGAGTCTCGTATACCTGAAATCATACATTTGGGTGTCTCGAAACTATGCAGCATACTTTTACAGTTCTTGGGGTTGCCGATATTATCGTTCATCAAATCCCAATTCATACCATCTGTACGTCCATTGTCGGGATGGCAGCCATTGCACGATTGCCAATTCTGGTAGCACAACTGCGCATCGTTAAAAGCCTTGTGACCTCTATCAATCGAAGATTCGTAACGAGAGGGGTTGCAGGCAATGTAGTCGGCACTCATATCGGTCAGATTGACGATGTTGAGCGTATCGGAAAAGTAGGTCGGAATGTAAAGTTTATCACCTTGCAATGCCATATTTCGAGGGCCATTACCTGTAATTGGCAAGCGTTGACGTATGCCCTGCATAAAATAGAGGTCATAATCGAGTTTCGAGTAATCCTTGTAGGCGACAAGTTTCTCAATCATAGCCTTGTAGTCCACGATGCTTATGTCGTGGGTTCCCGACTGTGAAGTAATAAGATAATGACCGTCGCACATTACGTCCCATATTCCTCCTGCTCCTCTGTCGGGTTCATCCAACGATACCGAGCCGATTAGTGCCTGTTGCTCGGCGTCGATAATACTTACGGCATTGGTATTCATCCAACCCTGCTGAAGTTGTGATGTGGGGACTTGAAAACGGCCAAGATTGTGTGACACAAAGATATATTTTCCATCGGGTGACGCCGCTATGCCACGGAGTGCATTGCTGCCGTTACTCAATTTTATATCTTTGACCTTCTGCATCGACTCGCAGTCTATGACCGATACGTCAGCCGCAACATAATCCACATCGGCGCGCTGTGAGGGTAGGGCATTGTTTACATACAAGAAACGTCCATCGGCTGATAATACCGCGGCGCAAGGCTCTCGTAGGACTTTTACTTCACGCAATAGGTTTCCCGATTCGGCATCAACCTCGCTAACGGTGCCTTTGTAGCGATTGCAGACATAAACTTTTGCACCATCGTTGCTAACCACAGGTGAGCAAGAACCCATTGATAGTTGTGTTATATATTTAATGGAAAAGTCGTCAAGTGATGCGCAATATAAGATACCCTTATCGTAACTGCTTGTAAAATAGGCGATATTGCCTTTTGTTGTGACACCCGTTGCCGGTGCCTCCAACTGCCACGCACAACGCGTAGTACCGTTTGTTTCGATTAGACGCACTTCGGATGTTCCTTCGTTGGCCAAAAGGATCAAGCCGTCGTCGGTGATGGCAATATCTGAGGTGTAGAGTGGTCTTACCTCTTCGCGTTCACGCGCAGAAGAGGCTAATAATATAACGATTGTCGTTAGAAATATTGGTAATAATCGTATAAAGTTTTTCATCAAGTTAGTAGTGTTTGCACTTTTCTGTAAAACGAAAATGCCACTTGTGTTATAGCCTGCATTTTGTGTTCTAAAAGTTGCCTTTTGCACCGTCTTGCAAATATACTATATATCTCTGGAAAAATCTAACGAATGAGGGAAAATAATGATGGCAGCACTGGTGCTCAATGACTTATGAGGACTTTTGATGAAAGCCTCGCCGATGCAAAAGTGCAAGGAAATGAAAGGTAATGAGAGCGGACGGTTTTCAAATCATTACCCGATAACGAGGTGAGTTTATAGGTCGTTGGAGTTTATTTCTACTCTCTGCCACATTCTGCATAACAATGTACAACTCGCTGATAACTAATTTTGTAACCAAAAAGAGTTGGATTATGCGAAGTACATTTAAGGTGCTGTTCTACGTGAACGGAAGCAAAGAGAAAAACGGTATT
>JAFQCA010000020.1 GCA_017399485.1 Alistipes sp. | reverse complement strand
TAGCATTACTATTTTCCCAGAATCTCCGATTTTGTATGCAAATTGTATGTTATAAAATTATATTACAATCATAAAATATACAAGTAATAAATTGATAGTTAAGTAGATATTTAAGATTGGTGAACCTTAGGTTAATTTACGTTAAGTAAACTGCGCTTTTTCACACTTCGCAAGCCTTAAAATCCCTCTTGTTATACAATTTTAGGAATATAAAATAGGTTGTCAACGGATTTATTGACAACCTATTTTTTTGTTTGTCATTGCGAGTGTCGCAGCGATGTGGCAATCTAATCATCAGGTTAATCATTCACAAAATCATCAAGAAAACCTTTCCTTAAAAAGGTGTTTACATCCTTATTATATTTTGCTACTTTCTGGGCCTTTTTTGTCAGCGATTTAGCCTCTTTTAATCTTTTGCGAGTTGCGGGCTCAATGAGATATGTAAGACAAGAGTCAGTATTTTTCGGATTACCATCTTTGTCATAAGACTGATATCCTACTACAAACTTGTTACCTCCGCCATACATTAACACCTCTAAAGGAAATTCGGTATTGTTGTATAATTGATAGTCCGATTCAACCATAGGAATAGTGTTTATAGGTGGTGGTATTATAGCCATCCCATTGACCCCATATCTCCAATATCCTCTACGAGAAAAAGCAAAAGTATTGTGATAAGGATATTCTTCACCCCCATATATATCTTTTTCTATATAGTATTCATCGTCGTAAATATTCGCATAAGCAAATCGTGTCACTATCCAGCAGGGATGACTGCGTAATATTCTTTTGTAATTTTTTGGAATATCTGTCACATCTAAATTATAAAACTCGCTTAAACGTGTATTACTCAGGCGTGGGTTGTGAAGTATATATTTAATTTCGCGACGTTGATTGCTACTATTGGCTTCTATATTCTGCTCCACTTTGTTTCGCCTCTTTGTCTTTGATTTTTTATCTTGACCATAGGCCGCAAAAGATAGACAACCCAATAATAAAACTAATATTAATCTATTCATTGTGATATTCTATAAATTTAACATTGAAAAAATTGTTAAGGTATTCACTTGTAAAGTTATAAAAAATCCGTTAAAAACATACAACCTTACGGTTATTTGTAATAAATGAGTTTTATTGTTATAAGCATAGAATAATAATGTGTCTGATTTGTGAAATTATGAAAAATTTTCTTTAATTTTACACTTAATAAAACCAAAACTAAAACTATAAATTATGGATAGACGAGATTTTTTGAAGATGTTTGCTGCATCGGCTGCATTCACTATGTTCCGCCCGTTGGAGGTTATGAGTGGCGAGAAGTTGAATCGCCCCGTACGCATCGGCTTTATCGGTACGGGTAATCGTGGAACTTATGGCGTCGTTACCGCTATGAGCCACAACAATAATATCGAGATTTATGCTTTGGCTGACCTCTTCCGCGATAGAATCGACCAGGTGTTGCCGCATCTTAATGGATTGAATAAGGCCAAAGGTCTGCAACCCGTAGCCGAGAAGAATATATATGTAGGCCCCAATGCCTATCTCGAGTTGTTGAAGGACGACAAGGTGGATGCCGTAGTTATCGCTACGCCCGCCTATGCTCACCCCTTCATCTTTGAGGCTGCCGTAAAGGCTCATAAGCACGTCTATTGCGAGAAGCCTGCGGCTCCAGATGCCTATGGTGCAGTGCGTATGATTAAGGCTGCCGAGGGCGTTAAGGATTTGTCTCTCGTTATGGGATTCCAGGTGCGTCACGCATCGGCTTACGATGAGATGATTCGTCGCGTACATCGTGGCGATATCGGTAAAGTTGTAGCGGCTCAACTCTATTATAATGGTGGCGGCGGTAGCGGCAAGAAGCCTGCTGTCGAGAATGATGAGTTCCGTATCCGTCATCACTTCCAGTATTTGGCATTGTCGGGTGGTGTATTGAATGACCAGGCAATCCACGTTATCGACGTGTGCCGTGCGGTGTTGGAGACAAATCCTCTTTATGCATTTGGTCAGTCGAGTGCGGCAGGCCGTAAATTTGAGTATGGCGATACTCATACCAACTATCAGGTCATATATAAATATCCCAACGACGTGAACGTCGCTGTTCAGCAAATGTCGGTAGGCTCTACTTCGGGTGGTGTATGCGCGCGTTTCTTTGGTGAATTGGGTACGGCTGAGGCCAACTATTCGGGTGGCGTGTTTATCACAGGCCCCAATAAGTGGGATTCAGGTAATAACAACGCTTTGAGCGATGCCGATGCATTGAAGGGTAAGTCGTTTATCGACAGTATCGTTAGCGGAAAATATATCAACCAAATTGAGGCAGGTTGTAACTCTACACTTGCTGCCATTATGGGACGTGAGGCCTGCTATTCGGGTAAGAAGGTTACTTGGAAAGATATGGTAAGCGGCAAGCAGCGCTATGGTGACCAGCCCGATTTGAAGCAGTTTTTGAAATAAATTTTTTAGTATTTGTCATTACGAAGGAACGTAGCAACTGTGGTAATCTCCCACGTTCAGGTATGTAGGAGATTGCCACGTCGGACTAATGTCCTCCTCGCAATGACATCTCAAAGAATAGTATTATTTATATTGATTATAAGTTATAGATATGAAAAACAGAATAATTCGCAGTTTGTTGGCTGTAGTATTTGCAGTAGTATCATTGACGGCCTATGCCCAAAAGCCTGTTGTCGGCCTTATAAGCGGTTTGGGCGGTGATAGCGAGGCGGCGTTCAAGAAACTTCACGATGCAGGTTTTAAGGCTTGTCAGACGGGTTTCTCGCTCGATTGGAATCAGGAAACAGCCAACAAGTTTAAGGCTTTGTCGGCAAAGTATGATGTTAAAATCAGTGCATTGGTATATTGCACTCCTAATGGCCGCTGGAATTTTCAGGAGGGCCCTGCTACCATCGGTCTGGTGCCTCCTATAAATCGTATGCTTTACATTGAGAACTATCGCAAGGCTATCGATTTTTGTGTTATGGCGGGCATCCCCGCTATGCACTCACACTTCGGATTTATTCCCGAAGAGCCTACGAGCGAATTGTATGTAAGTTTTATCGAGACTATGCGTGACTTGTGCCAATATGCCAAGGATAAGGGCGTGATGATTTTCTGTGAGACAGGTCAGGAGACTCCTACGACACTCATTCGTGCTATCAAGGATATCGGTACGGGTAATATCTTCGTTAATTGCGATACGGCAAACCTTATTCTCTATGGTAAGGCTAACCCCGTTGATGCTATCTACCAATTTGGCCCTCTGCTCAAGGAGATGCACATTAAGGATGGTAAATATCCGACAGACCCCTATCAGTTGGGCCGCGAGACTCGTATCCCCGAAGGTGATGTCGATTTCCCGCGTGTCATCAAGGCGTTGAAGGATGTTGGTTTTACGGGTGTTATGACTATTGAGTGCGAGATGGGTGGCGATAATACCCAATACGTTATCGATACTAAGAAGTATTTGGAGGAGTTGGTTGATAAGACCTATTAATACCCTTTGATTACGAGCGTGTCTAATAAGTGATTTTTGCGTTATACTCGGCCTCAGAATCCTCACATACGTTTAAGTATACTGCGGTTTTTCGGCCTTCGCAAGCCTTAAAATCCCAATATTATACACACTCTTAGATAATATACAGAAACGAGGGCTGTTCATCAGATTGAACAGCCCTCGTTTTGTACTCGAAGCCGGGGTCGAACCGGCACGGCCATTACTGGCCACAGGATTTTAAGTCCGGCGTGTCTACCTATTCCACCATTCGAGCAACCGCTTACTTTGTCGTAAGACACGGCAAAAGTAACAAAATTATTTCAATGTGCAAATCTTTGAGTCAAGATATTCTTCGATAACCTGCTTGTTGGCAGTGTCAACCCACTTTATCTCCTCATCTCGGCGGAACCACGTCATCTGTCGTTTGGCGTAACGGCGCGAGTTGCGTTTTATTAATTCTATGGCTTCGTCTCTGCTGATTTTTCCGTCAAAATAGTCAAACATCTCGCGGTAACCAACCGTCTGCAAGGAGTTGTGTGCCCTTAGATGATATACCGCACGGGCCTCCTGTTCCAGCCCCATCTGCATCATCACATCCACCCTTCGGTTGATGCGCTCATAGAGCCTTTCTCGCTCCATATCGATGCCGAGTTTGATGATGTTGAACGGGCGTTGATGTTTCTCTCCTGTACGCATAGATGAGTAGGGTAGTCCCGTAGTGATACACACCTCCAAAGCCCTTAACACTCGTGCGGGGTTGTTGCGGTCCACCTCCTCGTAATAAGCGGGGTCGCGTTTGCGTAATTCATCGCATAACGATTCCAGACCTTCATCGAGCAGTCGTTTGGCGAGGGCCTCACGTAATGAACTATCCGCTTCGGGCAGAGAGTCCATACCTTCGCATAAAGCCTTGATATATAGTCCCGAACCACCTACGGCAACGACAATATCGTGCTTACGGTAGAGTTCTTCAAGTCGCTTTAGGGCCTCCGTCTCGTAAGCACCGCAGTTAAACTCCTGCGTTAAGTCGTGCGAGGCAATGAAGTGATGCTCAACTCGTTGCAGTTGTTCGTGGTCGGGTTGGGCTGTACCTATGGGTATGCCGCGATAGAATTGCCGCGAGTCAGTCGAAATTATAGGCGCAGCATAACGTTCGGCAATCTCGATTGCAAGGTCGCTCTTCCCTGACCCCGTAGGGCCTACGATGACTATCAGGTGTTTAGTATTCATCGTCATAGCCATCGTCACCCTCGAAGTCGCTATATTCGCCCATCATCTCCTCGAAAATCGAACCACTCTGTTCGTTTGCTTCGGGGTCATATTGGTCGGGCGCTGGAGAGTGAGCAAATTGCAGACGCGGATACTTTAGACCTTGTTGCGGCTCTGTCGCCTCGACAACTTCCAGGAAATAGGCCCTCTCGGTAAATGGGTCAAAAACATATATCAGCCTGTCGTGCAGATAATGTAACACTTCGCACAGACGAGCCTGCGCCATAGGTTCGGGAGCACCCATACCTGCATTGCCCATACCTTCGCCCATATCCATATAGGTGTACTCCTTTAGTTTTTCCCAACGACCATCGGCCGTAAAGAATGAGGCCATACACGGGTCGTATTCCAGCATCTGAATGAGGAACTCGTGCAGGTCGAGCAGAGTTGACTCTGCATCTATCTCAAAGTCACGAACGAAGTTGTCGTTTTCGTCCGTGAGCATACGGAATCTATAAATCATAATCTCTGCTTTTTATTTAGTAGCATCGGCTACACCACGCAAATAGCCTATTGACTCGGCTACGCCAGGGTGGGGATTCTTGCCGTTCTTCTCAAACTCGAGCGATACTACGCCGTCGTACTTGATTTGGCGCAATACCTTCATAATGGGGCGGAAATCCATTACACCGCGTCCCATCTCCCAAGTCTGGCCCTTCTTTGAGGCCTCGCTCTCATCCTTGATATGGATGTCGTAAATCCACTCCTTATATTTCTTGATATCCTTTACAATATCTTCACCCATACGTACCGAGTGTCCGAGGTCCATACAGCAGCCTACACCCAATGAGGGGTCTTTTACCATCTCGACAACCTTCTGGATGTTGGGGAATGGAGCACCGTCGGGGCCGTGAGTGTGGATAGCCACTTTGATACCTGTCTTCTGTACCTTCTCGATGACATACTCTATGAGTTCATAGTTGGGAACACCAATAAACATCTTGCTACCATAACGCTCGGCATACGCAAATGCGCGGTCAACTTCAGCCTCACTCTTCATATAGATGGGGCCCAAGATGTAGGGGTTTACATCATACTTGGCACACTTTGCCTTGAAAGCCTCCATCTGCTCTTTGGTTGAGTTGAGTGGTAACCAGAAATCCTTGATTGATAGGTATTTTACGCCCATACTCTGCAAGAATGTGAGTGTTTGGTCGATGTCAAAACTACGGTAAGAGTAACCCGCTACACCAATCTTGAAATCCTCTGAACCTCGTTTGCCCTCGATGAGTTGCGCCGAGGCAGTTGACATCGATACAGAAATTATTGCAATCGCAATAAAAGAAAAAAGTTTTTTCATAATATTAAGTTTTTGTTTAATTTTTTTAATCAGCGGTTGATGCTTTTTTGTTGGTTTTGCGGTTAGCAAAGTCTAAAACAGTATTTAATCGTTACAAAGCCTTATAGTGCTTGGCCAAGCCGCCTTCGGCTGTCTCGCGGTAGAGGCTTGGGAGGTTATGTCCCGTCTCCTTCATAACGGCTACCACACGGTCAAAGTTAACACGGTGCTTACCGTCGGATAATATTGCAAATGTGGCAGAGTCGATGGCGCGTGCTGCCGCTACGGCATTACGCTCAATGCAGGGTATCTGTACCAATCCGCATACAGGGTCACACGTCAGTCCCAAATGGTGCTCCAAAGCCATCTCTGCTGCATACTCAATCTGGGCAGGTGTGCCGCCCATAAGTTGGCAGGCAGCGGCTGCTGCCATAGCGCAGGCTACACCTATCTCTCCCTGACAACCCACTTCGGCACCCGATATCGATGCGTTGGTTTTGGCAATGTTGCCGAATACACCAGCCGTAGCCAATGCTCGCAAGATACGTACGGGACGATAGTCGTTCAACTTGTTGAGGTGCTTCAAAACTGCCGGCAATACTCCGCAAGAGCCGCACGTCGGGGCTGTTACCACCTCGCCACCAGAGGCATTCTCCTCGGCAGTGGCCAGAGCATAGGAGTAGAGGCGAGAACGGTTACTCACCGTAGGACCATACTCTTTGGCCTTTAGCCAATAGGTACTTGCCTTGCGGGCTACCTTCAAGCCACCAGGTAATACACCATCGTTATTTAGGCCATTGTCGATGGTCTGCATCATCGATTTCCATATCTTTTCGAGGTACTCCCAGATATCCGCATCCTCGTAGTTCTGTACGAACTCCCAAAGTGTAGTACCTTCTCTGTCGCACCACGCCAGAATCTCTTCGGCAGTTGATATGGGGTATATCTTGCGTTGTGTCTCCAATGGCATATCGGGTGAGGCTATCGAGCCACCACCAACGCTATATATAGTCCACTCATCAATAGTCGCCCCATCCTTTATCGCCTCGAACAACATACCGTTGGTGTGGTAGGGCAGGACTATATCTGGCTTCCATATAATCTCAACAGGTGATATGGGCTCTAACACGCTGCGTATGGCGGTGTCGGTTAAGTGCCCTTTACCTGTTGCGGCCAATGACCCATACAGCGTGACGCGGAAACTGTCAACATCCTTGCAACGCGCAAGGAACTGTTCGGCTGCCTTCTTGGGGCCCATAGTGTGACTGCTTGATGGCCCGTTACCTATCTTATATAACTCTTTAAGTGATTCCATAAATTCTTTTAACTATCTTTTTGAGAGTGTAATTATGTTATGAGGATTAGACGTGTCGCAAAATCTCTTCCAAACTCTCAAAGTGATTCTTGTAATCTTCCAATGAGCGGGTTATAACCTCGTATGCCTCTTCACGTCCGTAGGTGGCTACAATATCGACTCTTTTGGGTTGCAGAGGCTCATTCTCCGAGAATGGCATATCCTTATATGTCAGGAAATAGTGCTTGAGACGGTCCACGACAGCGTGGGGTAATTCGCTCACGTCGTTATATCCGCGATATGTCGCATCGTTACGCAATACGGCGATAATCTTGTCGTCGGCCTCATCGCCATCCAGCATTCTAAAGCCTCCAATAGGTTTTACGCTGGCTATGATATCTCCGTGCGATATGGTACGCTCGGTCAATACACATACATCCAATGGGTCGCCATCGCCTTTGATATTCTCACGGCAACTCTTCTCCATACAGAAGTCGGCAACCAAATCACCACAAAAACTTTGAGGAATGAAGCCATAAAGCGCAGGTACTACTGTCGAGTATTTCTGCGGGCGGTCTATGCGGATGTAGCCACTCACCTTGTCTAACTCATATTTGACGGTGTCGGTAGGTACCATTTCGATAAAGGCGGTTACAACTTCCGGTGCATCCTCTCCTACCTCCAAACCGTGCCAAGGGTGTGACTTGTAGCGAAGTCCCATCAGGCGTACTATCGGGTCATTAATTTTATTTCCCATAATCGCAGGTCGTTATTTATATTTCTTTTAAGTTTATCTCAAATAATGTATTGTGATTTGCCGACCTAACCGACAATATAACGCGCGGCGCGTGGCATTATTTTATAAATAAGGTTGGTCAGAAGCATACACAATACAAACACTATTGTAACGGTGCATATTACACATATTGGAGTCGGCAATCCTAATGGCATTATAACCAGCAGCGTAGGGCCGATAAATATATAGTGCATAAGATATGAACCGAATCCGCACTTTGTGACGTTGGCAAGCGCTGCTTGCAGGCGAGGTGATGTTATGTGTACCCGCTGCAAAGCGATGAACATTCCGATAGCCATAATCACCACATTGGGTGAACAGAATTGCCAGAACATCTCAAGCAGTTCGGGGGCCTCTTCGTAACTGTATTGTGAGGCCAGAGTGCTGAAACCTGTGTAGGTTACGATATATCCCGATATGTAGAGCATAATACCTACCGCTACGGCCTTTATCGAACGCAGACGGTTACCCTTGCCTAAGAGATGACCAAGCAGCAGATAGCCGGTGAATCCTGCAAAATAGTAGAATGTGCCAAAACTATTCCACGCACATACACCGAAGATATCGGGCGAAATGAGTTGTGTCAGATAGGGTAGCATAAGTGAGCATCCCCATAGTATGACATATGTATGCGTCAAGGTCTTGTCATCCTTCTCAATCCACGCCGAGAAGAACGGCATCAGTAGATAGAGGCCTATGAGCATATAGAGATACCACATATGGGTAGTGTAACCGTTGAATGTAAACGGAATCATCGCAATATTCTTCAATGTGTCGCTTAACTCTTGCGACGGAGAGAACTCAAAGGGGAAAAAGATTGTGACAATTTCCTTCTCGCAACCAAGCAGACCTGTCACCCAAGGCACCATATAATAGATGGCCGACCATATAAGCATAGGAAACAATACGCGAGGTATGCGACGGCGATAAAACTGTGAAGCCGACTCTTTAACGGGGAGTAACAATAATCCCGTCATCATAGCGAACAAAGGTACGCTGGGGCGCATAAGTGAACCTATGAATGCACCCCAAAAGGCGTTGTTGCTGTCTTCTTGAGGCGTGGCGTTGTAAATATCTACACAATGGGCCGAAATAACCATTAGGAGTGCGACCAATCGAACTAAATCGAGCCAAACAATTCTACTCTTATTATTGTTTGCAGACTTCATAATATTGAATGTTTCAAATCTTGTGCTATAATACCAAACAAATATACGGAAAATATTTTGAAACAAATAATTGTTGGAAAAAAATATGGGCGAAAGCGGTGTCGTCGTAAATTTGATAATGAAATGTGAATTAGTGTTGCTATTGCCAAAAAATATCTTTATATTTGCGTTGGATTTTTGCGACTTGGCCTGACGTGGCCTGCGCAAAGAGTACAAACAGACTGTTATAGTAACAAATAAACTCTTCTAAATTATGATTTATTCACACGAAGTGCAGCAGATGTGCTGCGTTAAAAAGGGTGCTAACCACGCATCGGCTCCCATCCCTCAGGAGGGAAAGTGGGTTGTAGCAAAGGAGATTAAGGACATTTCTGGTCTGACGCACGGTATTGGATGGTGCGCTCCCCAGCAGGGTGCCTGCAAACTCACTCTCAACGTTAAGGAGGGTATCATTCAGGAGGCTTTGGTTGAGACTATCGGTTGCTCTGGTATGACTCACTCGGCTGCTATGGCATCGGAGATTCTTCCCGGTAAGACAATCTTGGAGGCTTTGAATACTGACCTCGTTTGCGACGCTATCAATACAGCGATGCGTGAACTCTTCAAGCAAATCGTTTATGGCCGTACACAGTCTGCTTTCTCGGAGGGCGGTCTTACTATCGGTGCTTCACTTGAGGACTTGGGTAAGGGTTTGCGTTCACAGGTAGGTACAATGTTCGGTACTGTTGCTAAGGGTACTCGTTATTTGGAGATGGCCGAGGGTTACTGTACTCGTATGGCTTTGGATGCTAATGACGAGGTTATTGGCTACGAGTTCGTTCACCTTGGTAAGATGATGGAGTTCATTAAGAAGGGTATCGAGCCTGCAGAGGCTTTGGAGAAGTCAAAGGGTTCTTATGGCCGCTTCAAGGATGCTGTTAAGTATATCGACCCCCGTCAGGAGTAAACCACATTGTATAATCGAAAAAAGAGAAAAAAGATATGGCAAATTTATTTGAGAGTTACGAGCGCCGAATCGACCACATCAACGAGGTGCTCGCACAGTATGGAATCAATGGTATCGAGGATGCAAAGGCCATCTGCGATGCAAAGGGTATCGACCCTTACAAGATGTGTGAGGAGACACAACCCATCTGCTTCGAGAATGCAAAGTGGGCTTATGTAGTAGGTGCTGCTATCGCTATCAAGAAGGGTTGCACATCAGCCGCTGATGCTGCTGAGGCTATCGGTGAGGGCTTGCAGGCATTCTGTATTGCAGGTTCAGTAGCCGATGACCGTAAGGTAGGTATTGGCCACGGTAACTTGGCTGCACGTTTGTTGCGCGAGGAGACACAGTGCTTCGCATTCTTGGCTGGTCACGAGTCATTCGCTGCTGCTGAGGGTGCAATCAAAATCGCCGAGATGGCTAACAAGGTTCGTAAGAATCCTTTGCGCGTTATCTTGAACGGTTTGGGTAAGGACGCTGCAAAGATTATCTCTCGTATCAACGGCTTTACTTATGTTCAGACTCAGTTTGACTACTACACAGGCGAGGTTGCTGTAGTTGAGGAGACTGCTTACTCTGATGGTTTGCGTGCAAAGGTACGTTGCTATGACGTTGATGATGTTCGCGAGGGCGTTGCAGTTATGTGGAAGGAGGACGTTGATGTATCTATCACAGGTAACTCAACTAACCCCAC
>JAFQCA010000019.1 GCA_017399485.1 Alistipes sp. | reverse complement strand
GTATCACAGGCTGGTGTTGTTAAGGGTGTAGGTGCTGGTAGCACTATGATTCACTACCGTCGTGGCCAGTATGAGATTACTCAACCTTTCGCAGTTGCTAAGTCATTCCCCCATACAAAGGGTCAGCCTTTCGTATTGTCTCCCGAGGCTCCTACTACTTGGATGTTCAAGCAGTGGGACCGTGGTGGCCGTTATGCTGGTTACGAGGATAAGTCTGGTCGTAACGGTAATACTCCTGACGTAGAGGGTTCTGGTAACATCGGTTACACTACAGCCGGTGAGTGGTTTGCTTACACTGTTGATGTTAAGGTTGCTGGTACTTACAACTGTGTTATGAAATCTTCATCATCTGCAGCTGCAGGTTCTTGGGGTGGTAACTATCAGTGGTATCTTGATAAGCCTAATGTAGAGTCTGCTGCTATCTCTGAGCCCTTCCAGTTGACTTCAGGTGGTGCTTGGGGTGGTCCTTGGATGCCTTCTAACGCAGTTCCCGTAACATTTGAGAAGACTGGTGTTCAGCGTATTATCTTCTATATGCACACTGGTTCACACAACTTGTGGGATATCACTTTCGAGTACGCTGAGTAATCCAAGTTGTTAGAAAGAATTTACTTTAACCAGTAAATAATTTCGGGTCGTTCCTAAAGGGAGCGACCCTTTTTTTAATTCAAAATTACGAGAGATAAACTCTCGTTTCCTCCTCGCGGCTCGGCAAAGACAGATAATAAATACGTCATTCCACATCACGAACAAATGTGAGTGATGACTGGAATCTCTAATAATATATATTTTACCGCATTCATTGTAGAGACTCCAATCCTCGCCTCGCGGCTCGGTGGAGTGACGTGGCAGGGAATTCAAAATTGCGAGTAAGCGAGAGTAGAATCAAACTTGTTTGGATTATACCGAGCGGGAGCAATTAAAAGCCACCCTTGTGGTGGGTTAAAATTGCAGACTCCTCCGTCACTCGCTTGGGGCGAGCGCCACCTCCTCTAACTTAGAGTAGGAATTTTATATATGCAATGTCATTACGAAGAGGACTTTAGTCCGATGTGGTAATCTCCACGTTTTGTCTGTACCAGAACTCAATTATTATACAAGGTAGATTCCTACATTTTCGCAAGCGAACTTGTATAGTATCAGCAAAGCACTACGTGCGAAAATGTGGAATGACGTATTTTACTTATTTAATTCTAACATTTATTTGCAGACTCCTCCGCCACTCGCTTGGGGCGAGTGCCACCTCCTCTACCTTAGAGGAGGAAATAATTATACTACTCTAACCTTTACATTCCGAAAATTTCTCCCTCTACCTTAGAGGAGGAATTGATTATACAACACTAAACAACAATTCCTAAAAATTCTCGAAAAAAATGTAGTTTTTCGGCGTTTTATGCGACTATAAATATATAAAAGGAGAATGTTTATTCGAATTTATCACTAACTTTGCATTAGAAAGATTGTCCGAAAATTTAATACATTAAGAGATATGGAAGAGAATAAAGTTAATGAGATTCAGGCTGAAGAGACTCAGAATCAGAACATTGAGCCTACTTCTAAAGAGCAGAATGTCGCAGAGCAGGGCGTTGCGGATGCAGAGCCCGCCACAGAAAATGCCGTAGAGGCTACTCCTGCCGTAGAGCCCAAAGCAGAAGTTGCTCCAGCAGAGCCCAAAGCAGAAAACGCGCCCGCAGAGCCTACAAAGCGTGTAGCGAAAAAGAAACCCGTAAAGGTGGTAAAGACCTCATTCGGCAAGATGTTCCTGGCTGGATTGTTGGCAGTCATAGTAGGTAGCGTATTGTCGTTCTTTATTATGATTGGTCTCTTCTCAAGCGTTTCGGCATTTATGACGCCTTCAACGACAACGGTGCCCGAGACAGCAATTTTGAAGATTGATTTTGCCGAGAGCATTGTGGACCTGCCGTCATCAAACCCAATGGCAGCATTCGATATTATGTCGATGTCGTCGAGTTCATCTATCTCGCTCTACAAGACATTGCAGGCTCTTGACGCAGCCGCCACAGACGAGCGAATAAAGGGTATCTACATCAATATGACAGGTACGGGTGGCGCATCGAACACCATAATCGAGGAGATGCGAGAGGCCATCTTAGAGTTCAAGAAGTCAGGCAAATGGGTGGTAGCCTATGGTGACCGCTTCTCGCAGGGCCAATACTACCTATGCTCGGTAGCCGACAAGGTTTACATCCAGCCTGAGGGTACATTCGAATGGGTGGGTAATGCCGCCCAGACAATGTTCTACAAGGGTTTGATTGACAAATTGGGTGTCGATGTGCAGATTTTGCGCCCCACGGTATGTAAGTACAAGAGTGCCGTAGAGCCCTTCTTCCTCACCGAGATGTCGGATGCCAACCGCGCACAGATGCAGTCGATGGTGGATGTTATCTGGGGCGTTGTTACAGAGGCTGTATCGGCATCGCGTAATATAAGTGTCGATGAGTTGAACAAGTTGGCTGACGAGTTGGCGGTAGTACTGCCGAGCGAAGCCGTTGAGCATAAACTCGTTGATGGTTTGAAGTATGCCGACGAGATGGAGGAGTTGTTTAAGAGCGAGTACGGCATCGAGAAACCCGAATACGTTTCGCTCGGAGAGTATGTCTCGACGCTTACTCCCGATATGGATAAACTCGACGCTCCGAAGGTAGCAATCGTATATGCTCAGGGCGAGGTTGTCGATGGCGAGGGCCCTGAGGACCAAATCTATGGTTACTCGGTAGCGAAGAAGATTCGTGACGTGGCCGAAGATGACGAGGTGAAGGCTGTGGTACTCCGCGTGAACTCACCGGGAGGTAGCGCATTGGCTGCCGACATCGTATGGCGCGAGGTGAAGTTGTTGCAGGAGAAGAAGCCCGTAATCGTATCGATGGGTGACTATGCCGCAAGTGGTGGTTACTACATATCGGCTCCTGCCGACGCTATCGTAGCCGACAAACTGACACTCACAGGCTCAATCGGAGTGTTCGGTATGATACCAAGTTTCGGCGACGCGTTGAAGGATAAGTTGGGCGTGACGATTGACGGTGTACAGACCAACAAATATGCGGGTATGGGCAACGGCTTTACTCCGCTCAAGGAGGGTGAATATCAGGCTTTGATGCGCAGCGTCGATAGAGTATATGAGCGTTTCACATCGCTCGTAGCCGAAGGCCGTAACCTGCCTTTAGAGCGAGTATTGGAGTTGGCGGAAGGTCGTGTATGGAGCGGCGTGGAGGCTCAGGCAAACGGCTTGGTCGATACCAACGGAGGCTTGAAGGCTGCTATCGCGATTGCTATCGACAAGGCTGAGTTGGGCGACAATTACCAGATTGAGGAGGTGAAGACTCCCGCCGAGGGCTTTATGGCCGTATTGGAGTCGCTCAACGTGAAGGTACGCCAGCAACTTACCGCACGCTCAGAATTGGGACGTATGTATGGCGAGTACAGCCGCCTGGAGCGCCTGTTGGGCGGTGGCAAGGGTGTTTACACCTACTGCCCCCTGATTTATATGAATGAGTAAAGGAGCGGCGGGTATTCTGAATTCAAAATTCAAAATTCAAAATTGCGAGTAAGCGAGAGCAGAATCAAACTTGTTTGGATTATACCGAGCGGGAGCAATTAAAAGCCACCCTTGTGGTGGGTTAAAATTGCAGACTCCTCCGTCACTCGCTTGGGGCGAGTGCCACCTCCTCTACTTTAGAGGAGGAAATAAAAACTAATATGTCATTCCACAAAATCGGCTTGACGATTTTGATTGGAATCTCTACTGTCCATATTTTGACGTTAGAGACTCCAATCCTCGCCTACGGCTCGGTGGAGTGACGTGCTAACTAAAGATAAAAACATTCCCACGCGAAGCCAAATCGGGTAGGCAAGGAAAGTCAATTTTGAATTTTGAATTTTGAATTCCATTGGCTCGGTGGAGTGACGTCAATAACGCTCCTCGCAATGACAGCAGTCAAAAATAATATGATTATCAGCCGCTTTACAATGGCAGGGCGGCTGATTTTTTTGCACCAACATTTGGTTTTTAAGTTTATTCGCTCTATCTTTGTCGCCGATTCAGGCATAATGGGAGCCGCCGAAGGTGTTTGAGGCGGATTGAGTAATGCCGTAGGTACTAACATTTAATTATTTTAATACTATGAAAACACTTCAGATTAGCGCAACAAAGCGTGAGGGCTTCGGCAAGAAGTCAGCAAAGGCTTATCGTCGTGAGGGTCTTATTCCCTGCGTAATTTACGGCGGTGGCGAGGAGGTAGCATTTAACGTTGATACAAAGGCTGTTAAGCCTCTTATCTACTCTCCTAACTCTTACATCGTTGAGATTGACATCGACGGTAAGGTTGAGAAGGCCGTTATGCGCGAGGTACAGTTCCACCCCGTTCGTGAGCAGATTCTCCACATCGATTTCTACCGCGTTCAGGAGGGTAAGCCCGTAGCAATCGCTATCCCCGTACGTTTGACAGGTACTGCCGAGGGTGTTAAGGTCGGCGGTAAGTTGGCTTTGTCGGCTCGTAAGTTGATTGTTAAGGCTTTGGCTGAGCAGTTGCCCGACGAAATCGTTGTTGACGTTACACCGTTGAAGGTTGGTCAGACTATCTTCGTTGGTGACCTTCAGTTCGAGAATCTTCAGTTCGTAACTCCCGCTACTACTGCCGTTTGCGCCGTTCGCGTAACTCGTGCAACTCGTGCAGCACAGCAGTAAAAAAGTTAGCGAATGAAATACCTCGTTGTAGGATTGGGCAACATCGGTGCCGAGTATGCCGATACCCGTCACAACATAGGATTCAGAGTGTTGGATGCCTTAGCCGAGGCATCCAACGTCTCTTTTATGGCAGAACGTTACGGCTCGACCACTACGGTGCGACACAAAGGCCGACAGATTATCCTGCTCAAGCCCTCGACATATATGAATCTGTCGGGCAAGGCGGTACGTTATTGGATGGAGCAGGAGAAGATTCCCATCGAGAACATCTTGATTATATCGGACGATATATCGTTGCCTTTTGGCCAGTTGCGTATGCGCAAGAAGGGCAGCGCAGGAGGTCACAACGGCCTGAAGAATATATCGGAGTTATTGGGACGCGAAGATTATGCCCGTATGCGTTTTGGTATAGGTGGCGACTTCTCGCGCGGTCAGCAGGTCGATTACGTCTTGGGCGAGTGGACCGACGAGGAGCGCAAGGCTCTGCCCGAAAGACTCAAGATATTTGGCGATGCTATACTCTCGTTTGCGACGGCAGGAGCCGACCTTACGATGAACTCGTTCAATAAGAAGTAGTTCGCTACAGATTGCTATAGCAACCTACCCGATGCCTCGCAGGAGAAAGCGCAGGCTGAGGAGCAAAAAAACAGAGGCTGAATAACTTACGTTATCAGCCTCTTTCTTATTTTAGGAACAATAAACTTATATTAGAAATATAATAAGATTTATTAATCTTCATAACAAAATGTATATCAAGTCGTTACGCAGATTAATAATTTGACTCCTAAAACTACTTGGTGAGGATACACCATTAATATTATATAATATATAAACAAACCCCACCAGATTTGGAAACCGAAATTATTAATTCGCATAACCGCGTATATATCAATGCGATACAGTGATTAATAATTAACATTTAGAAATCACCACCTCCTTAACCCTACGAATCGTATTAATACTCGTTCCCGTAATAGCCGAGATATTAGCCAACGACAATCCTTTTCGTATCAATGAAATTTCTTTCTGATATTGTTTTCGATACTCCTCATCGCTTTTCCGATAAGTAGATGGGCGACCCATTTTAATACCATCTCGGCGACACTTCTCTATATACTGCCTACGACCACTTGCCATTCGCTCCTTGATT
>JAFQCA010000018.1 GCA_017399485.1 Alistipes sp. | reverse complement strand
TCTTTTTCACCTTTTTAGCCGTAAAAAGGTGAGGCAACCGACGCTGCGGAGCGAGGGCAGAGTGAGTTTACTCACTTTGCCGAGCCGCGAGGAGGAAAAGCCACCCTTGTGGTGGGTTAAAAAGCGGCGCGGTGATAAATTATTTTAGGGGTTAACCGAATAAATTTCCTAAAACGGACGCCTTCGCGTTTTTACTTCGTGAAAAAGTCTCCGTTTTTTAACGGAAATTTATCCGCTTATCCTTTTTCCTAAAATTCATCTGCCGCGATTGGGCTTCGCGCGGTAATATTTTATCTTTAGTTAGGACGTCACTCCACCGAGCCTGCAAGGCGAGGATTGGAGTCTCTAACCTCAATTTAATTGTTAATTGCCCTTTAGAGATTCCATTCATCACTCACATCCGCTCGTGATGTGGAATGACGTATTTTACCTATTTAATTCCTCCTCTAAAGCAAGAGGAGGTGGCACTCGCTTGCGAGTGACGGAGGAGTCTGTAAATCCAATTTTGAATTTTGAACCGACGCTGCGGAGCGAGAGCAGAGAGTGTTTACACTCTTTGCCGAGCCGCGAGGAGGAAACGAGAGTTTATCTCTCGTAATTTTGAATTTTGAATTACAAAAAAAGCCCACTCCTTGTGTGGAGCGGGCCTTCGGTGATATATTTCACTGCGCTTTGGGGATATGAGAATCGACTTATCGCCTCACTCACACACACCCTCTAACGCTGCAAATTACATCTTCTTACCTACATTGGTCTTCTTTGCTACGGGAGCAGCCTTTGCCTTTGCAGCAGCCTTGGGAGCCTTAGGAGCCTTAGCCTTCTTCTCTGCAACTACTGTTGCATCCTCAACGGCGTCAGTCTTCTTTGCTGCGGGCTTGCGAGAACGACGTGTCTTAGGCTTAGCCTCCTCTGTTGAAGGCAACTTACCGAATGTGTAAGCCTCGTTGAAATCAACGAACTCGATGATACACATATCAGCAGCGTCACCCAAACGGAAACCAGTCTTCAAGATACGAGTATAGCCACCCGGACGCTCTGCAATCTTGGGAGCGATTGTGCGGAACAACTCGGTTACTGCCTCCTTCTGCTTCAAGTATGAGAATACTACACGACGTGAGTGAGTAGTGTCCTCCTTTGATTTGGTTACCAAAGGCTCGATGAACTTCTGAACAGCCTTAGCCTTTGCAACCGTAGTCTCGATACGCTTGTGCAGTACGAGCGATGATGCCATATTTGACAACATTGCCTTGCGGTGACCCGCCTGTCTGCCAAGGTGATTAAAATTTTTATTGTGTCTCATAATTAGTCTTTATCAAGTTTGTAGAGTGATACGTCCATTCCGAACTTAAGATTGAGCGATGCCAGCAACTCGTCCAACTCGGTGAGCGACTTCTTACCGAAGTTACGGAACTTCAGAAGGTCGTTACGATTGAGTTTTACCAAATCACCTACGGTATCGACATCAGCAGCCTTCAGGCAGTTGAGAGCGCGTACGCTCAAATCCTGGTCTGACAACTTGGTCTTGAGCAACTGACGCATACGCAATGCCTCGTCGTCCAATGTGTCATTCTCGCTGGTGTCATCCATATTGATGGTAATCTTCTCGTCCGAGAAGAGCATAAAGTGCTGGATGAGAATCTTGGCGGCCTCTTTCAAAGCCTCCTTGGGATGAATCGAACCATCAGTAGTAATCTCCAAATTCAACTTCTCATAGTCGGTCTTCTGCTCAACACGGTAATCCTCAATCGAGTATTTGACGTTCTTGATAGGTGTGAAAATAGAGTCTATCGGGAGTACATCAAGTTCTTTTGCCTCCGGAGCATTCTCCTCCGAGGGTACATATCCACGACCCTTACCAATGGTAATGGTAATCTGCATCTTTGTGCCGGGGGCCAAGTGGCAGATTACGAGTTCGGGATTCAAGACCTTGAACGATGAAAGATAATTCGAGATATATCCTGCTGTCAACTCTGTAACACCCGCTACGTTTACTGTAACCTTCTCGAACTCCTCGTTCTCGACGGTGTGCAAAAAGCGGATTTGCTTGAGTTTAAGGATGATATCCATCATACCCTCCATTACACCCGGGATAGCGGCAAACTCATTGTTCACTCCGGCTACCTTTACGGTCGTAATTGCATAACCCTCCAATGATGAGAGCAAAACGCGTCGCAAGGCGTTGCCGACTGTCATACCGAAACCGGGCTCCAACGGACGGAACTCAAACTTTCCGAACGAAGCAGTGGCTTCGAGCATAATAACCTTTTCAGGCTTCTGGAATGCTAATATTGCCATAAAATTATTGAATTTGTGTTAATTACTACTTAGAGTAAAGGTTAACGATAAGTTGCTCCTTGATATTCTCAGGAATCTCCTCACGCTCAGGCTGCTGGAGGAACTTGCCGCTCATTGTGGCAGCATCCCACTCCAACCAAGCGTAACGGCTTCTTGCTGAACCCGATACAGACTCTGTGATAACCTCCAAACTCTTCGACTTCTCGCGTACCGATACTACATCACCGGCCTTAAGTGCGTACGAAGGAATGTTTACTACTGAGCCATTAACGCAGATGTGACGGTGTGACACCAACTGACGTGCAGCAGCACGTGTAGGAGCGATACCCAAACGGTAAACTACGTTATCCAAACGGCACTCAAGCAGTTTCAACAAGTTCTCACCTGTAATACCACCCATACGTGCAGCAGCCTCGTATGTGCGAGCAAACTGCTTCTCCAAAATACCGTATGTATACTTTGCCTTCTGCTTCTCGCTCAACTGCTCTCCGTACTCTGAATTCTTCTTACGCTTGCGAGCAAGACCGTGCTGTCCGGGAGGATAGTTACGCTTCTCAAGCACCTTATCCGCTCCATAGATAGCCTCGCCAAACTTACGGGCGATTTTTGATTTTGGTCCTATATATCTTGCCATTGTTTTTACTTTTTTTAATTTGTTCTAAAGTCTTTGTCTAAAGTCTTTTAAGTCTCAATGTGCCTTAACTGCGATTTCGCATTATACGCGACGACGGTTAGGAGCACGGCAACCATTGTGTGGCAGCGGTGTAACGTCGATAATCTCCATTACCTCGATACCTGCACCGTGGATAGTACGTACGGCGCTCTCACGGCCCTGACCGGGACCCTTGACATAAACCTTAACCTTACGCAAGCCCATATCGAAAGCAACCTTCGCGCAATCTGCGGCTGCTGTCTGCGCTGCATAGGGAGTATTCTTCTTCGAACCGCGGAAACCCATCTTACCGGCTGAAGACCAACTGATAACCTCGCCAACCTCGTTGGTGATGGTGATAATTACGTTGTTAAAAGTCGAGTGTACGAAAGCCATACCCACGGCACCAACCTTAACAACCTTCTTCTTAACTGTTCCAGTTTTCTTTGCCATAACTTCCTATTTATTACTTCGTTGCCTTTTTCTTGTTTGCGACTGTCTTCTTGCGACCCTTACGAGTACGAGCGTTATTCTTGGTCGACTGACCACGAACGGGAAGACCCAGACGGTGACGAATACCACGGTAGCAACCGATATCCATCAAACGCTTGATATTGAGTTGTACCAATGAGCGGCACTCGCCCTCTACCTTGATACCCATATCTGCGATTGTTGAACGGATAGCACCTACCTGCTCGTCTGTCCACTCGCTTACTTTAACATCTTCACTGATTCCCGCAGTAGCAAGAATCTTGCTCGCCGTGCTGCGACCAATACCATAGATATAGGTCAAGCCAATCACGCCTCGCTTGTTTTTTGGTAAATCTACACCAACTATACGTGCCATAAATTCTTTACTTTAATTAATCGTTTGAATATTACCCTTGGCGCATTTTGAACTTAGGATTCTTCTTGCAGATAACATAAAGCTTTCCCTTGCGCTTTACAATCTTGCAATCCTCACTTCTCTTCTTGATTGATGCTTTTACTTTCATAATTTTCAAGCAATCTTAATTATTTGTACCTAAAGGATATACGACCCTTACTCAAATCATAAGGTGTCATCTCCACTTTGACCTTATCTCCGGGCAAGATTTTAATGTAGTGCATACGCATCTTACCTGAGATGTGAGCCGTGATAACGTGTCCGTTATCCAATTCGACGCGGAACATAGCGTTTGACAACGCCTCGATAATTGTTCCGTCTCGTTCAATAGCAGTTTGTTTTGCCATAGAGTTTTACTTAATTGTTAAGTGCTTGTTCGATTATATTAAAGTCTGTCAGAATGTCGGGACCATCGCGGCGGATGGCTACTGCAAATTCATAGTGGGCCGATGGTTTACGGTCTTTGGTGCGGACGGTCCATCCGTCGCGCTCAAAGACCACTGCTCGTGTGCCCATATTTATCATAGGCTCGATGCAGATAACCATACCCTCCTTCAACAGCGGGCCTCTGCCGCGTGCGCCGAAATTGGGGACTTCAGGGGACTCGTGCATTTTTCGTCCCAAGCCGTGACCTACCAATTCGCGCACAACGCCGTAGCCATAACTCTCGGCGTGTTGTTGCACGGCTGCCGATATATCGCCTACGCGATTACCAGCCTTCGCCTGTGCTGTACCTTTATAAAGAGCCTCTTTAGTGACTTCCATAAGTTGGCGTGCCTCAGCGCTAACTTCTCCTACGGCAAACGTATATGCCGAATCACCAACAAACCCCTTCAAAAACGTACCTAAATCAACCGACACTATATCACCCTCTTCGATAACTCTATCTGACGGTATGCCGTGAACAACCTGCTCGTTTACCGAGATGCAAGCCGATGCGGGATAACCCTGATAGCCCAAGAATGCGGGCTCGGCTCCATTGTCGCGGATAAACTCCTCGGCAATATTGTTCAAAAAGAGAGTCGTCACTCCCGGACGTATATTACGTCCCACCTCTGCAAGGGCGCGACTCACCAAAAGGTTATTCTCGCGCAAGAGTTCGATTTCCTCGTCCGTCTTTAGATAAATCATCTTAAAGGTCTATATCATCCGACCTAAAGTCGGTCTAACGTCTTTAATACTTAACTTGCAAGCAACCGATTTACTTATTGTTTATCAATCGGCAACTCTATTAATAGCGACCTTGAATACGTCCTGTCTTCATAAGACCGTCATAGTGACGCATCAAAAGGTAACTCTCAATCTGCTTAAGAGTGTCAAGAACTACACCCACCATAATGAGCAACGATGTACCTCCGTAGAAGTAAGCGAACTGCTGCTGAACGCCCAAGAACTTCATTGCAAGGCCCGGCATAATTGCCACCAAAGCCAAGAAGATTGAGCCCGGAAGGGTGATTCTTGTCATAATGGTATCGATATAATTAACGGTCTGCTTACCGGGCTTAACACCTGGGATGAAACCACCGTTACGCTTCATATCGTCTGCCATCATTTGAGGATTGATGATAATCGCTGTATAGAAATATGTGAAGGCGATTACCAACACTGCCAACAATGCGTTATACCAGAATCCCTGAATATCTGCAAATGCTCCTCTCAAACCAGGAATAAATGCGGGAATCATAACAAGAGCCTGAGCGAAGATGATAGGCATTACGTTTGCCGCATTCAACTTCAAGGGGATGTACTGACGCACACCGCCATACTGCTTGTTACCGATAATACGCTTAGCATACTGTACAGGTATCTTTCGCACGGCCTGAAGCACTGCGATAGAGACCAAGAACACCATAAACAGTAGGGCAATTTCAACGACGAACATTATGAGGCTACCCGTCGATGTGCTGACACGAGCAGTGAACTCGGCCAACAAGGCTTGAGGCAGACGGGCCACAATACCAATCATAATTATCATCGAGACACCGTTACCGATGCCCTTGTCCGTAATACGCTCACCGAGCCACATTGTGAACAATGTACCTGCGATAAGAATAACTGTCGCGTAGGCGTAGAAATAGATTGTACCTCCATATACAAATGCCTGAGGCATCTCGCGATAGAGGTTGGCCACGTATGCAGGAGCCTGAATACACAATACTCCGATAGTAAGCAAACGTGTCCACTGATTGAGTTTGCGGCGGCCACTCTCACCCTCCTTCTGCAACTTCTGAACTGCAGGAACCATCATACCGAGCAACTGGATGATGATAGAAGCGGTGATGTAGGGCATAACTCCGAGTGCCAAAATGGCTGCATTGGCGAATGCACCACCAGAGAATACGTCAAGCAAGCCCAAAAGGGTGTTGCTGTTCATCTGGTCTGCCAAAGCCGAACCCTCACCCAATGTGTTAGGGTCGATACCCGGGATTACCACAAAACATCCCAAACGAAATACAAGCAGAAGACCCAACGTATAAGCGATACGCTTACGCAACTCCTCAATCTTGTAGATGTTTTTCAATGTTTCAACGAGTTTCTTGTTGGTTGCAAGTAACAGTACGATAAGTACTATTATCACACCAGCAATCAGATAACCGTTCATAATTATTAATTTAGGTTTTTAGTTTACAATTTCTCTACGTTACCACCTGCGGCTGTGATAGCAGCCTCGGCGCTCTTCGAGAATGCGTGAGCAGTAACTGTCAATGACTTTGTTACGCTACCATTACCCAAAATCTTAACCTTATCGTTCGATGAGATAAAGCCTGCGGCTACCAATGTCTCTACGTTGATTACGTCGAGTGACTTCTTGGCTGCCAACTCCTCCAATGTTGAGAGGTTGATGGGCTTAAACTCTACACGCTTCAAGTTCTTGAAACCGAACTTAGGCAAACGACGCTGCAAAGGCATCTGACCGCCCTCGAAACCGAGTTTGCGAGAGTAACCCGAACGAGACTTGGCACCCTTCAAACCACGGGTTGAATAACCACCGTGACCTGAACCTGCACCTCGGCCCACACGCTTATCGTGGTGGGTTGAGCCCTTGGCGGGCTTCAAATTATTGAGTTCCATCTTCACTAATTCTTTTTTGGATTAAACTTACTTTACCTCCTCGACCTTTACAAGGTGCTTAACGCGCTCGAGCATACCTTTAATAATAACTGAATCCTCGTGCTCTACGGTGTGGTTAATCTTGCGAAGTCCCAAAGCCGCGAGATTCTTGCGCTGCTGTGCAGTCGTACCAATCTGGCTACGAACCTGTGTAATTTTCAATCTTGCCATAGTAATTCGCTTTCTTATTAACCGTTAAACACTTTTGTCATCGAGATACCGCGCAACTGTGCTACGCTGTGTGCATCGCGCAACTCGCACAATGCTGATACTGTAGCCTTTACGAGGTTGTGGGGGTTAGATGAGCCCTTGCTCTTTGCCAACACGTTCTTAACACCTGCTGACTCCAATACGGCACGCATCGCACCACCAGCGATAATACCTGTACCGGGAGCGGCGGGACGAATCATAACCTCTGAACCACCAAAACGAATCTCCTGCTTGTGAGGAATTGTTCCGTTGATAACGGGAATCTTCACCAAATTCTTCTTTGCATCCTCTACACCCTTGGCGATTGCTGAAGTAACCTCCGATGCCTTACCGAGGCCATAGCCTACAACACCATTCTCGTTACCTACAACTACAATAGCCGAGAAGCTAAAGGTGCGACCACCCTTCGTTACCTTCGTAACGCGGTTGATTGCCACGAGTCTGTCCTTCAACTCGAGGTCGCTTGTACGAACTTTCTTTATGTTTGTATTTGACATATCGATTAGAATTTAAGTCCACCCTCACGAGCGGCATCGGCTAACATTTTTACTCTTCCGTGATAGAGGTATCCGTTACGGTCAAACGCAACATTTGAGATACCCTTCTCGGCTGCGCGCTGAGCGGCCAACTTACCTACCAAAGCGGCAACCTCACACTTATTCTTGCCTGCTGCCTCGGCTGCTACCTCCTTATCGAGTGATGAAGCGGTTGCCAAAGTCACACCTGCAAGGTCATCAATAAACTGAACGTAAATCTGCTTGTTTGAGCGAAATACGGTCATACGAGGCTGTTCGGGCGTACCGTTTACAATCTTACGGATACGCATCTTAATCCTCTCTCTTCTTTCTATTTTTGTTAATGACATAATGCTTTGCTTATTTTACTATTTTGATGCAGACTTACCGGCCTTGCGACGGATTACCTCGCCTACAAACTTAATACCCTTACCCTTATAAGGCTCAGGCTTACGCAATGAACGAATCTTAGCAGCAACCTGACCTACGAGTTGCTTGTCGATGCTCTTCAATGTAACGATGGGGTTACCCTTCTTCTCGGTAACAGCAGTTGCTGTAACCTCTGCGGGAAGCATCAACGCTACGTCGTGTGAGTAACCAAGACCCATAATAAGGACACCATCCTTAACCTCAGCCTTGAAACCTACACCTACGAGTTCCTGCTTAATCTCATAACCCTTTGATACACCAACAACCATATTGTTGATGAGTGCGCGGTACAAACCGTGCAATGAACGGTGACGGGGCTGGTTGGTAGGACGGGTTACCATCACGGCGGCCAACTCCTTACCAGACTTTGCGTCGGTATGAACTCCAACCTCGACCTTAATGTCTGAATCAACCTTCTGACTCAGTGTCCCAAGTGGCCCTTTCACGCTTACCGTGTTGTCTGCTGCAACCTCTACGGTTACACCTGCCGGTAAGATTACAGGTAATTTACCAATTCTTGACATTTTTCTTTAATTTGTTTGTTTGTTAATTAATGCTTGAGAATACTCTTCGTGATGGATTAGTAAATGTAGCACAATACCTCACCACCTACATTCTCCTTGCGAGCCTTAGCGTCGGTCATAATACCCTTTGATGTTGAAAGGATAGCGATACCCAAACCGTTCAATACGCGAGGCATAGTGTCTACTGATGCGTACTGGCGCAAACCGGGACGGCTAACACGCTTAAGGTTCTTGATAGCGTTTGTCTTGCTTGCTGCGTCCCACTTCAGAGCGATTTTGATAGTCGGATGACCCTTCTCGTCTGTGTCGAACTTGTAAGCCAAGATGTAACCCTGCTCATAGAGAATCTTTGTAATCTCTCGCTTAATTTTTGAGCCGGGAGCTTCAACCACTTTGTGATTGGCTTTCACCGCGTTTCTAATTCGCGTGAGAAAATCCGCAATAGGATCTGTCATAGTGAATTAAAAGTTAAAAATTAATAATTAAGTTAAATTTGTTTTATTTCTGCTCACCTCGCACGGCCACTCGCAACTGCCACTGTATTAACTACTTTGACCGTTTTGGTTGGCCAACGCGCTAATGAGCGCGCAAATATACGCAAAAAAATCCAATAAATCGCTATATTTCAGGTAATAATTAAGCATTTACGCCCTTTTATGCGAAAAAAATAACAAAAAGATAACATTGCGCGTAACTTGTAAGGCCTCAAACCATTACCCGCCACTCCTTCGCAACCGCTCATCTTGCTATCCCGATGGACACAACGAAAGGTGTAACATATACCAGCATTCGCGGTACGCCACAACCTGTCGTTACACACGCTATGTGAGCATCTATGCGATATGAAAACCATACGACATCTGCACACATAACTCCATCATTCACTCGCATCGGCACGATGCCTCAACTTGCTTGAAGCCGCACCTTACGAAAAGTCAATTACCTTAAGCGACTCTTGAATGTGTAACACGACACGAAACCCGTTCAATCGAGCCTACATCAAGAAGTTACCTCCACCTGAAAGCACTTTCCCTGATGAAAGACCCCACATACTTGGGACTCCACGTCCGTATAGAACGCTTTTTTGCTGCCAGTCCAAAATAGTCCCTAAAAAACAATACTATCTTATATTAACACGAGCCACCATATTTATATTAGGTATAACACCTCATATATATGGCTTCCGCTGGCGTAGGCACCCTGCAATCCTTAACGACGCGGCCATTGCATACACAACAACCCATCCTAAAAATCAGCCCTTTATGGCACCTGCAAAAATAGAGTTCTTGAAGATGGCATTGCCATCCTAAATCGATGGGGTGAGGCTACGCCTTCCACACACCGATATATTATCACTTCGGTGGGGGCGTACAACGACGCCCCGTCGAAATGAGTATGTTTTTATACGTGGGTTCGCCACAGACAAACCCACGTTGAAGATTTCTACCAACTAGCCTTCTTCACACCGGGAATCAGACCGCTTGATGCCATCTCACGGAACTGAATACGGCTGATACCAAACTGGCGCATATAACCCTTTGGACGACCTGTCAATTTACAACGGTTGTGCTGGCGAATGGGATTAGAGTTGCGGGGCAACTTTGAGAGGGCAATCCAAGCCTCCTCGTGGTCCATCTCACCGCTCTTAACCTTTGCAGCAATCTCCTCGCGCTTATGAGCGTAACGGTTTGCAAGTTTTACACGCTTTACCTCGCGTGCCTTCATTGATTCTTTTGCCATATCCTATTGGTTATTCTTTTTAGCGTTCTTGAAAGGAAGACCGAACTCGCGGAGAAGAGCATAACCCTCCTCGTCAGTCTTGGCTGTTGTAACGAATGTAACCTCCATACCGAAAATCTTGGTAATCTTGTCGATGTCGATTTCCGGGAAGATAATCTGCTCGGTGATACCAAGGGTGTAGTTACCACGACCGTCAAACTTCTCGTTGATACCCTTGAAGTCGCGTACGCGGGGCATAGCCACAGCGATAAGACGCTCCAAGAACTCGTACATACGGTCTGCACGAAGAGTTACGCGAACACCGATGGGCATTCCCTTACGCAACTTAAAGTTAGAGATATCCTTACGAGACTTAGTCTGAACTGCCTTCTGACCTGTTATCTGAGTAAGTTCGGCCTGTGCTACGTCGATAAGTTTCTTATCGGCTACAGCCTGACCCATACCCTGATTGATAACAATCTTCTCCAATTTGGGACACTGCATTACGCTAGTGTAACCAAACTCCTTCATAAGGGCAGGAACTATCTGCTCCTTATACTGTGTTTTGAGTGTAGGTACGTATGCCATTATTTAATCTCCTCTCCTGACTTTTTAGCGTAACGAACTAATTTACCTTTTGCATCTGCCTTGCGACCTACGCGAGTGGGCTTGCCACTCTTGGGGTCGAGTACCTGCAAGTTTGAGATGTGAATCGGAGCCTCCTGCTCTACGATTCCACCCTGAGGATTCTGGGCATTGGGCTTAGTAGCCTTCTTGCACATATTTACGCCCTCGACGATTGCACGCTGCTTGGCGGCCTCAACCTTCAGGACTTTGCCCTGCTGGCCCTTGTTGTCGCCCGCATTGACGTAAACCATATCCCCTTTCTTAATATGTAACTTAACTGACATTTTTTAATCTGTTTTTAATATTACAATACTTCAGGTGCCAACGAGATGATTTTCATATACTGGTCACGCAACTCACGCGCTACGGGACCGAAGATACGCGTACCACGCATTTCACCCTGATTATTAAGAAGAACTACGGCGTTGTCGTCGAAACGAATGTACGAACCGTTAGCACGTCGAATCTCCTTGGTCGTTCTAACTACTACCGCTTTAGATACGGTGCCCTTCTTCACGTCGCCCGAGGGACTTGCGCTCTTCACCGTTACGACGATTTTATCGCCGATAGAGGCGTAGCGACGCTTTGTTCCGCCAAGCACGCGGATGCAAAGTACTTCCTTCGCACCGCTGTTGTCTGCTACTACGAGTCTACTTTCTTGCTGTATCATAACTACTTAGCTCTTTCAATGATTTGTACTAATCTCCAACGCTTGGTTTTGCTCAACGGGCGGGTCTCCATAATACGAACGGTATCGCCTTCCTTGATGGTCTCGTCCAAACACTCGGCAACAAACTTTGTTGTCTTGTTCTGGAACTTACCGTAAATGGGGTGCTTTACCTTACGCTCTACCGCAACCACAATGGTCTTCTCCATTTTGTTGCTGACAACCAACCCAATACGCTCTTTTCTAAGATTTCTTTCCATAGTGGTAATTAACATTTAGCGTTTTTCTGACGCAGAATTGTCAGCATACGAGCTATGTCTCTGCGAGATTTTTTAATTATTGACTGATTCTCAATCGGAGATACAGCGTGCTGCACCTTCAACTGTGCGAGGTTTGCCTTCTCTGTTGCGATGCGCTCCTGCAAATCCTGGATTGACATCTCCTTTATTTCTGCACTTTTCATAACTTCTTTCTTCTTAAAGATTATTCAACGTAATCACGTCGTACAATAAACTTAGTTGTAATAGGAAGCTTCTGTGCGCCCAAACGGAGTGCCTCCTGTGCAATTGCCAAGGGTACACCCTCAGCCTCGAAGAGGATACGTCCCGGTGTAACGGGAGCAACAAAGCCTTCGGGATTACCTTTACCCTTACCCATACGTACCTCAGCGGGCTTCTTGGTGATGGGCTTATCGGGGAAGATACGAATCCAAATCTGTCCCTCACGCTTCATATAACGAGTGATGGCCTGACGTGCCGCCTCAATCTGACGACCTGTAATCCAGGTTGACTCCAATGCCTTGATTCCGAATGAACCGTATGCAAGTTGGTTTCCTCTCTGAGCGAAACCCTTCATACGACCCTTTTGCATTCTTCTAAACTTGGTCTTTTTTGGCTGTAACATAATGTTTTTCGCTTTTAAAAGGTCCTACTTACTTATTGTTATTACGTCTTTTACGAGGAGCGCCCTTGCCACCACGATGCTGCTGGTTCTGACCACCCTGCTGTGAGGCTGCACCCTGAATCTCGAACAGGTCGCGCTTACCGTAAACCGTGCCGTGGCAAATCCAAGTCTTGATACCGAGGATACCTACCTTTGTAAGTGCCTCTGCCAAGCAGTAATCTACATCTGCACGGAATGTGTGAAGAGGAATACGACCCTCCTTTATTGTCTCTGAACGAGCCATCTCGGCGCCGCCTACACGACCCGAAATCTGTACCTTGATACCCTCGGCACCCATACGCATTGTTGATGCGATAGTAGTCTTAATGGCGCGACGGTATGATACACGGCCCTCCAACTGACGAGCGATGTTGTTGGCTACGATAACGGCATCAACTTCAGGACGCTTTACCTCAAAGATGTTAATCTGAACATCCTTGCCGGTGAGTTTCTTCAACTCCTCCTTAAGTTTGTCAACCTCCTGACCGCCCTTACCGATGATGATACCCGGACGTGCTGTCGAGATGGTTACAGTGACCAACTTCAATGTACGCTCAATGATAATCTTCGAAATACTTGCCTTTGCCAAACGGACATTCAAGTACTTACGAATCTTAGCGTCTTCTACCAATTTCTCTGAGAAATCGCGACCACCATACCAGTTAGAATCCCAACCTTTGATGATACCAAGACGGTTTGCTATTGGATTTACTTTCTGTCCCATTTGCTTAGTTATTTTCTGCGGTTACCATTTTATCTACTACGATGGTTACGTGGTTAGAACGCTTACGAATACGGTGTGCGCGACCCTGAGGTGCGGGCTGGATACGCTTAAGCATACGACCACAATCTACAGTAATCTCCTTTACACACAACTTAACGTCCTCAAGACGCTCGTTCTCGTTCTTGGCCTCCCAGTTGGCGATAGCCGACTTGAGCAGCTTCTCCAAACGGATTGACGCCTCCTTCTTTGAATAACGAAGGATACCAAGTGCCTTATTAATCTCAACGCCGCGGATGATGTCTGCAACCAAACGCATCTTACGGGGTGAGGTCGGGCAATCGCGCATAATAGCGATAGCCTTCTGCTTCTTTTCAGCCTTCAATTTCTCGGCTCTTATTGCTTTTCTTGCACCCATAGTCTTTCCTATTTTTTCTTGTTACCTGCGTGACCACGGAAATTGCGGGTAGGAGCAAACTCTCCCAACTTGTGACCCACCATATTCTCTGTTACATATACGGGAATAAACTTATTTCCGTTGTGGACAGCGATTGTCTGACCTACGAAGTCAGGCGAAATCATACTTGCTCGTGACCAAGTCTTAATGACTGTCTTCTTGTTTCCCTCGGCCTGTGCTACAACCTTAGCCTCCAACTTC
>JAFQCA010000017.1 GCA_017399485.1 Alistipes sp. | reverse complement strand
GGGGAACAATATTCTAAAATCTGCACAAAATTACGGCCCTGATTCCAACTGCGGTTTCAGAGCCGTTTTTTTTCCGTTTAGGAGTAAAAAATGCGATTTGTTGAAAGTTTTTGTACCTCGGGTTTTGATATTCAAGAAATTACACTTACTTTTACATTCCAAAATGGAGGTACAAGGCGAAAAGCGCGTTGAAAATCACTAACTTACACATTCTCAACGACTTGCCAAATGAGTGGTTGTACCTTTTAGAGTGCTAAATAGCTGATTGATAATCATCTACACTTTCTGCATCGGAAAGTAATTCCCGCATCAGAAGCCTCATACGACACGGATTGATATTGCAAAATATATCAGCAAATCGGTAAAACGTTCAAGCGCAGAAATCTACATCGAGCAAAGTCTGCTCAAAAGAGAGAACGGAAAACGCAATAGCAGATGGGGTGTCAATGCGAAGCTTAATTGATGAAATGTATTTTACATAAGTCTCCCCTACTCCAGCACCATCGTGAATGTCACCTTGGCGGGGGTGTTTGCCGAGAGGTATAGGGTGCCGCCGTGCATACGAACTACCTGGCGGGAGAAGGCGAGGCCGATGCCTGAGCCATCGGGCTTGGTCGAGAAGAAGGGGGTGAAGATATTTTCAACTATCTCATCGGCAATAGGCCCGCTATTGCTACTTATATCTATAACGATGCGCTCGCTTATATCCAGACGGCTATTTATTCGTACCCATCGCTCCCCATCTACTGAAGCCAAAGCCTCCTGCGCATTTTTCAATATATTGACCAGCACCTGTGCCATAAGCGTACGATCCACATAGACCATCGTCTCGGAGGGTACAATCTCAACACTGCACTCAATCCCATCCCACTCCAGGATAGTTACGGCGTGCTCAACAAGTTCCGTTAGCAACAGTGGGCTTCGTTGGGGCGTAGGGATGCGTGTCACCTGACGGAAAGAGTGTACAAACGATAGCAATCGCTCACTGGTTGAATGTATGGTCTGCAATCCGTTCTGCACTTTATCCGCGTCGAGTTGTGAATTGAGCAGGGTGTGGCTGATGGATGTCACGGGAGCTAATGAATTCATAATCTCGTGTGTGAGGATACGAGTCAGCTTATCCCACGACTCCTGCTCCTTTTGATTAAGCATATTATTCACATCGCCAACGGTAATCACACGCAAACGCTGGTCGCCCTGCATCATCTGCGAGCATCCTATCGAGAGTGTCATTTCACCCATCTCATTGACATAGCGCACCACCTTTTGCTCGCCATTTTTTATGTTCATCAGCCTCTCAGCCAATAACTCTGACTGTGGTCGCAGTTGGTCAATGTGCGAAAATCTGCGCAGTCCAAACAGATTGACAACCTTTGAATTAGCGTGTACAACTATTCCATTCTCCTTTACGGTGAGGATACCAATATTGGCGCACTCCATAATCAGCTCAATGTAGCGTTCCTTCTCCTTTATCTGCATCTTCACCGAGTTCATCACCTCCATAATGCGGTTGAGCAGGAAATTGACCATTGCATTGTCGGTGTATTGGGGATTATCATTCAGGCGCAACATATCGTTACCCTCAATTACCTCAAATACACTCTCTATTCGCTTCATTATATCGCTATATATGGCAAGCAGACGCCACAGCGACACGCCAAGAGCAGGAATGGAGACTATGAGCAACGAACGGATGTCGTAGAATACAGCCACAACAATCAGTGCGGCAGAGAGTGCCACACTTCCTGCCGAGAGCAGGATTTTGCGATATGGAATGGTGCGCTGTTTCATAACCCATAGCGTTTAATCTTGTTATATAGCGTCTGGCGCGAGATACCAAGTTGCTGTGCGACGGTTGTCATATTGCCATCGCTCGATGCAATGGCCTCGCTAATCATACGGCGCTCCATATCCTCAAGTGTTGAGCCTTCAGCCTTTTGCAAAGATGGTGCTATGGGTTGCAGACGCAATTGTTCGACATCCACATCGCGATTTTCAGCCATAATAACAGCCTTCTCTACGGTGTGTTGCAACTCGCGTATATTACCCTCCCAAAGATACTCTTTGAGGGCCTGCTGTGCCTCCTCGGTGAAGCGTAGTTCACCCTTGTTGTAACGGTTGGCATAGCGTGTTAAGAAGATTTCAGCCAAAGGCAAAATATCCTCTTTTCGCTGGCGCAGAGGGGGTAGTTCGATGTGAATGGTGTTGATTCTATATAGCAAATCCTGACGGAAATTGCCCTCGCCAACCATCTTGAACAGATTGCGGTTTGTAGCAGCAATTAGACGAATATCCACCGCTACTACCTCATCGCTACCCAGCGGCACGATGCTGCGATTTTGTAGAGCCACAAGCATCTTCTGTTGCGACTGCTGCGAGAGATTACCTATCTCATCGAGAAACAACGTGCCACCGTTGGCTACGAGGAATTTTCCCTCACGGTCGATGTGCGCATCGGTAAAAGCACCTTTCTTATGGCCAAATAGTTCACTCTCAAACAGCGATTCTGGAATTGCCCCCATATCAATGCTGACCATAGGAGATTGGCGACGCAATGAGCGACGATGTATCTCCCTTGCCAACACCTCTTTGCCTGTTCCATTTTCTCCCGTAATCAATATGTTGGCGTCGGTGGTGGCCACCTTATCCACAATATCTCTGACCCTGCTCATCGCCTCGCTTTGACCCCAGAACATCGGCACTTCATCGCGAGCATTTGACTCCTTTTTGCGCTTGCGATTCTCCCCCTGACTCATATTATAGGCATTTCGCAGCGAAGTAATAAGCCTATCGTTATCCCAGGGCTTCACCACAAAATCTACGGCACCAAATTGCATCGATTTTACAGCCAGGTCAATATCGGCATAAGCAGTAAACAACACCACCTTGGTCTCTGGAAATTTTTCCACCACCTGCTTAAGCCAATATAGTCCCTCATTGCCGGAGTTTATGCCCGCTGTGAAATTCATATCCAGCAGAACAACATCTGCCCCCTGAAGGCGGAGTTCCGAGATGAGCACATTGGGTGATGCGAGCGTTATGACTGACGCAAAGTGTTTTTCTGTCAGCAATTTAACTGCCGACAGAATGCCCTTGTTGTCATCTACTATTATCAATCGTCCTTGCTTTGCCATCGCTCTTGTTTGTTACAAATTTATAGAGAAAAAGTTCCACTGTCAAAAAAAATTACACCACTGTCCAATTTTTTGACACTTTTTGAGGGGAATTTTTTCTCAAATAATTGCTTATCAGTGTAATATTACCTTTGGCACGGTTTCGGCATACTACAACCTAAAACGAAGAAATACTCAAAAACGATATGAAACAGGCTATTTTAACCCTCTCGGTGTCAATTTTTTTGACACTTTTATCGCACGCATCATTTGCACAGCAAATGACTCTGCTGGAATGTATGGAGTATGCATTGGAAAATTCGCTTACGATTCAGCAGAACGAAAACAGTCTCAGCAATGCCCAACTCGAATACAAGGCTGCCATTGCAGAATTCTTTCCAGCGATGAGCGCATCGACTTCGGCATCTTTGAGTTTTGGTCGAGCCATCGACCCTGCCAACAATGCCTACACGACAATTACAACGTTCAGCAACTCTTATGGTGCAAGCGTATCGGTGCCAATATTCTCTGCACGGCGTTTAATCAATTCGCTCAAGCAGGCCAAACTCTCGCGCGAGATAAGCCAAAGTACGCTCGAGACCGCAAGGGAGAATGTCACCCGTGAGGTGATGTCGTGCTACTTCGACGTGGTCTATTACATCGGGCTGGTAGATATTGCCGAGCAGCGCCTCAAGGAGAGTCAACGCTCATTGGAACTCATCAAGACACAGTTCGAACTCGGCCAGCGCAGTCGTGCCGATATGCAGGAGGTAGAGGCGACGGTTGCGAGCAATGAGTACACGCTCCTGTCGAATCAAAACTCTCTGCAAATGGCCTACATATCGTTAGGCTCGGCGATGAACTATCAGGAAGATAAGCCGCTTGAAATCAACCCCGACATAGGCATAGACAGCCCCATTATTGCATCGTCGCTCGACGGCGTGATAGATTACGCACTCGCCAATCACAATTCGGTGCTTAATGCTGAACGCTCGGTGCGCAGTTCCGAGATAAGCCTATCGAATGCCAAGTGGCAGATGGCTCCCAGCCTCTCATCAGGCATAAGTTTCAGTTACGGTACAAATTACTATACCCGTATGGGCCGATTAGCCACTCCAACCTCCGATTGGCTTTCGCAGATTAAGGACAACAAGGGTACAAGCCTATCGCTCGGCTCAATATCGTTTCCCATATTTTCGGGGCTTAACCGCCGTCATAACAAACTGCGCGCCCGCAATAATCTGCGTAACGCCGAAATCAATGCCGAGGATGTCCGTCGCTCGCTTCAGACCGATATTACTCGTGCCTATCAGCAGATGCAGGGCTATGGCGCACAATATATCGTCAACCGCAAACGTGTAGATACTGCCAAAGTTGCTTATCAGGGTATGGAACAAAAGTTCGAGCAGGGTATGGTCTCGCCGCTTGACCTCCAGACCTCATCAATGGCACTGTTGCAGGCTGAAGCTGATATGCTCCGCACAAGGCTATCGTACATAATACAATGTCGCATCGTTGATTATTACAACGGAGTGTCGTTCATCGAGTCTGCCGCAATTAAAAAATAGTTATATTAGCAAAATAGATTTATACACGAAAAACAAATTACAACTATGAATACATTAAACTACTCATTCCGTTACTTGGCAAATCGCCGAGGCAATACCCTGGCGCGATTTGTTTCACTTTCGCTTGGATTGTTTGTCGCAATCATCATATTTGCGCAAGTGGGCTTTGAATACTCTTACGAACGTTGGATACCTGATAATAAACGCATATATACTTTGGGCACAAGTTCGTATGGAAGCCCTCGCATTGTCCATCGACTGTTTTACCCTATATATGAGAGAATACTTAACGAGACTCCTCAAATTGAGGCTGGAACAATTGTCGGTAGAGATGTTCGTGATATATCGTATGATGATAAAGATGCTGTAAGCACTACCATAGGATATGTTTCCGAAACATTTTTTGATGTCTTCGACATAAAGGTACTCAGCGGCGACCCCAAAACAGTACTATCATCGCCCTATACTGCAATGATTTCAGAAAAGTGTGCAAAGAAGTTGTTTGGCGAAGAAAATCCTTTGGGAAAGAGTGTTAAAGTTTATTCTGATGACAATACCGAAGTATCATTTGAACTAACTGTTCAAGGTGTCTATCGCGGTTGGGAGGGTAAACCAACACGCCTCTACGGATTAGTTGGGCCTGAGGTTTTGATGCAATATCACCCTACTCGCGCCGAAATTTCCCATCCCGTATATAAATGGGAACTTATGCCTGTATCAATATATGTAAAGTTACATAAAAAAGCAAAGGTGGAGGATGTTAAATTAGATGTAATCGGAATTGCCAAAAGAGCAGGTGCTCCTGAAAAGTTTATCCACAATTGTGAGGTAAATAAAACCGTATGTCACATTACTCCTGTTTGCGAATTTTATACCGATAACCATAGCACTTTGCGCGTATTGTCGGGTGTGGCTATTTTGGCGCTGGTTGTTGCCTGTTTGAACTACGTTCTGCTCTCTATTTCGTCGCTTACCGAGCGCAGTCGCACCATAGCAATGCTGCGTTGTCACGGTGCGCAAAAGAGCGATATTTTTCGACTCTTTTTGGTTGAGACATTGTTAATTGTCGGTAGCGCAACACTCTGGACAGCCTTTATGATTTGGTGTTTAGAAAAGGAAATTTTAACAATGGTTGGTTGGCATCTTAATACAATGTTTTCACTTAATCTATTGTGGATACCCGTTGTGGTGTGCTGTGCGGCATTCTTGCTTGCGGGCATTATTCCTGCGTGGTTGTTCTCACGAGTCAAGTTGGAGACAGCCTTTAGAGGTGGCGGCGAGAGTTATCGTTTCTGGAAGCGAGCCTTGCTGTTTGTGCAGATGGGATGCACCGTAGCGGTGTTGATATTTATGATTATATGTATTCGTCAGACACAGTATCGCCGTAATATGGACTATGGCTACCACATAGAAAATATTTATGCTGTGCCTCTGTATCCGCCAGAGGAAGAGAGAAATAATTTCGATTATAATCTTCCATCGTGCGATGCTGTGTTGAGTGAGATTAAACGCTTCCCGTTTGTTGAGGCTGTTTCAATCGGAGATAATCCTCTGAATACCTCTACATCGCAGATATTCCTCACTACCGCAGATGAACAACGAAAACCTCTTTTTCACTATATTGATTTGCAATGGTCGTCAGCAGACTTTGCCGAGTTTTTAGGTATTGAGTTGGTTGATGGTCGCTATCTGACTGAAGATGATGGCAGGGACAAATGCCTTGTAAATGAGCTTTTGGTGGAGCGTATGGGTTGGACAGATTCTGCTATTGGCAAATATATCGGAGCTTGGGGAGGAAACTATCAGATTGTGGGTGTTGTGAAAGATTTTATGTCGGCAATAGAGGGAACTGTAATACCTGCTGTGATATATAAATCCTCTGAGTTCACACTGAAAAAGCGCTACACTGTTGCTATGCGTTTCTCTACTAAAGCCACCGACGAAGAGCGTGAGCAGGTGCTCGCAATATTAAAAAATATGACGGGTAACGATAAATTGCAGATGTATTCTTACGAAGAGCGTCTGGAGGATAGCCTGTATGAAATAAAGGCTATGCGTAATCTAATCACCGTTATCTGCGTGATTACGCTCATCATCGCTCTGTCGGGTTTGATTGGCTATATGGATAACGAGATGCAGCGCCGCCGCAAGGAGATTGCCATTCGCAAGGTGGCGGGCGCTACCGTCGGCGAGGTGATGGTGATGATTGCCGCCGACCTGCTATGGATAACCATCCCAGCAACAGCCTTCGGTGTTGTTATCGCCTATATGGCGGGTTCGGCGTGGATGCAGACCATTGCGGGCTTGCGCGCTCCGCTATCGTGGTGGATATTTACCGCAGGAGCAGCACTCGTTTTGGCTATTGTCTATGCCATTCAGATTGCCCGCACTTGGCACACCGCCACCGCCAACCCAATCGAAATGATTAAAACAGAATAAACGGCAAAACTATGGATATCAAACTTGAGAAGAAAACAGGCTGGAGAGCCATCCTGCAGAAGAAAAATATACCCTATGCAGTAGCGGCAATTTTTATGATTTTGGTCGTAGCGTTGCTGTTGCGCGATAACTCATCTACGCTGCGCGTGGATGCCAATATCCTCACAATTTCGCCTGTCGAGCAGACCGAATTCAACGATTATGTGCGTCTGGCGGGTACGGTGAAGCCCATCACCACGGTGCAGATTTCGCCTATGGAGTCGGGTTTGGTGGAGCGCATCGTGGCCGAGGAGGGTACGATGGTCCGAAAGGGCGATGTGATTGTCGAACTCTCCAACAACTCTCTATCGATGCAGATTCTCAATTCGGAGGCCGACCTTGCCGAGAAACAGAACATCCTGCGCAACACGCTCATCTCGATGGAGCAGAATCGCCTTAACCTCCGTCAGGAACAGATGCAACTTGATATGGAGGTCGAGCGCAAGCGTCGCGCCTTCACAAACAACGATGTGCTCTACAAAAAAGAGTTGTTGGCGCGTGAGACGTGGTTACAATCGAAGGAGGACTACGAGTACTCAGTGAAACGTCGCTCGCTGATTATGGAGCGCCAAAAGCAGGATTCGCTCTATCGTACCAATCAGGTGAAGCAGATGGAGAGCGACCTGCAATCGATGGCTCGTAATATGCAACTCATCCGCCAACGCGTGGATAATCTTCTGGTGAAGGCTCCTATCGACGGCGAGGTGGGAGCATTGGATGTGGTGCTGGGACGTAACGTCGGCTCGGGCTCGTCTATTGGTCAGATTAACGATATGTCGGCATTCAAGGTTGCGACACTCATTGACGAGCACTATATCGACCGCATCGTTGTCGGGCTGCCTGCCACCATCGAGCGTCAGGAGCGCAAATACGATATGGTCATCCGCAAAGTATATCCCGAGGTAAGTGGCGGTCAGTTCCGCGCCGACTTCACCTTTGCGGGCGACATCCCCGAAAATATCCGTATCGGTCAGACCTACCACATAAATCTGCAACTCGGCGAGGCGAGCGAGGCTGTCATTATCCCTCGAGGTGCGTTCTATCAGACTACGGGCGGCTCGTGGATATATGTCGTAGACCCCTCGGGCGAAAAGGCCTATCGTCGAGACATACGCATAGGTCGCCAAAATCCGCAGCATTACGAGGTGTTGGAGGGGCTTGAGCCAGGCGAGAAGGTCATCACATCGGCTTACGAAAACTTCGGCTCTCACGATGTACTGATTTTGAAGAGATAATAAAACCTCAAAACATTATGAAAACATTAAACTACTCATTCCGTTATTTGGCCAACCGCCGAGGCAACACCCTGGCGCGATTTGTTTCACTTTCGCTTGGATTGTTTGTCGCGCTGATAATTTTTGCAAAGGTGGGGTATAATTACTCTATGAATCGCTGGATACCTAATCACAAACAAGTTTACTGCGTAGGTCAGTATTCTGGCGTTGAACAAAGTCCAGAACCCGATGTTGATTATCGTATATTCTCACCCATATACGAGGCTTTGAAAAATGACAACCCTCAAATTGAGAGTATTGTCCCTGTTTATGGATATTTCAATAGCAAAGTATTGTATCAAGACAAAGATGAAATTGAGAGTCATATCCTACTTACAACAAGTTCATTCTTCTCAACTTTTGGCGTGAAAGTCATTAGTGGAGACCCTGAATATGCGCTATCCTCACCGGGTTCGGTTATGATTTCTGAAGACATAGCCCAAACAATCTTTGGTGATGAAAACCCATTAGGCAAGAGTATTAAGATTGTTTATAGTGAGAAACGCTGCTATGAGTACACTGTACAAGGCGTCTATGAAAATATTAACGAGGCCACACAATTAAATTACATAAACTATCGTGTGGGAATAATTGCACAGTTTGATATTGACCAATATCTGCACCCTTCGCTCCGTTGGTTAGACCCATTTGATACCTATATCAAACTCCAAAAAGGGGCTAAAATCGAGGATGTTGAGCGTAATATGGAGGATATTTTCGATAGAGTAGGTGCTCCCGAAAATACGAAAAAATATGAAATGA
The DNA here is from genome assembly GCA_017399485.1 of Alistipes sp. Classification (GTDB taxonomy): domain Bacteria; phylum Bacteroidota; class Bacteroidia; order Bacteroidales; family Rikenellaceae; genus Alistipes. Next base: position 9,890 of record JAFQCA010000017.1, on the reverse strand, counting down.
AACTACACTTTACGCGTGTTGCCGAGCGATTTGTCGATACCGAGGATACAATCGTACTAGCACTGCTATCTCTGTTGGCTTTTATATCTTTGAGTATTGCTTGTCTAAATTATGTTCTGCTCTCAATCTCGTCACTTGCCGAACGTAGTCGCACAATCGCAATGTTGCGCTGTCACGGTGCACAAAAGCGTGACATCTTCCGCTTGTTCTTGTCGGAAACTCTGTTGATATTAGGAGCCGCAACGATTTGGGGTGCATTTATGATTTGGTGTTTGGAAAAAGAGTTGCTAACATTTATTGGATGGTCGCTAAAGCAGATGTTCTCACTGCATCAGATGTGGATACCCGTTGTGGTATGCTGCGCGGCATTCTTGCTTGCGGGCATTATTCCTGCGTGGTTGTTCTCACAGGTTAGGCTGGAGACTGCTTTCCGCGGCAGTAACGATAATTATCGTTTCTGGAAGCGCACACTTATGTTTATCCAGATGAGTTGCACTATCGCAGTTCTGATATTTATGCTTATATGTATGCGACAGTTAAATTATAGCCGCAACTTCGATTATGGATTTCGAACAGAAAATATATATAGAGCCATAATCTCCAGGCCTCAAGATGAATCGTGGAATTTTATTCCCAATACAAAAGTCGTATCTTATGATGTCGTTGCCAGCGAATTGAAACGATTGCCATTTATCGAAGATGTTGCATTGGGGACGAGTCCTGTCGAACTCTTTTTAACGCAATCTTACATACTTGCAGATAATGAAAAGCATACTCCATTATTTAGGTATGCGTATGTTCGTTGGAGCCACAATATGCCAAAAATGATTGATATAGAGTTAGTAGATGGTCGTTACTTGACCGAAGACGATGCTACGGATAAATGCCTCGTTACTGAACTCTTCGTCGAGCGTATGGGGTGGAAAGATTCTGCCATCGGCAAGCAAATCAATACGACACACCACATTCTGCAAATTGTTGGTGTCGTCAAGAATTTTAATGGTGCAAGTGTGCAGGGTATAGATGCTCCGACGGTGATAATGTTGGAAAATTCTAAAATTTCAGAGAAACAAGATTTGTATGTTATAGCCATACGCTTCTCTGATAGTGCTACTTCGGCAGATAAAGAGCAGGTGTCAGACCTATTGAAAACTATTTCAGGTTTCGATAGAGCGAAACTTACTCCATACAAGGAGGATATAGAGATATATTTATCAGAACAAGTGGGTATGCGCAATATTATCACTGTCATCTGTATGATTACGCTTATTATTGCTCTGTCGGGCTTGATTGGCTATATGGATAACGAGATGCAGCGCCGCCGCAAGGAGATTGCCATCCGCAAGGTGGCGGGCGCTACCGTCGGCGAGGTGATGGTGATGATTGCCGCCGACCTGCTATGGATAACCATCCCAGCAACAGCCTTCGGTGTCGTTATCGCCTATATGGCGGGTTCGGCGTGGATGCAGACCATTGCGGGCTTGCGCTCTCCGCTCTCGTGGTGGATATTTGCCGCAGGAGCAGCACTCGTCTTGGCTGTTGTCTATGCTATTCAGGTTGCCCGCACTTGGCACACCGCCACCGCCAACCCAATCGAAATGATTAAAACAGAATAAACATATTTATTAACCAATTAAATTTTTACAACTATGACAATGCTTAAAGTAACGGATTTGAAGAAGAGTTTCTTCACCGAGGAAATCGAGACAGTAGCCCTTGCAGGCGTATCGTTCGAGGTTAAGGAGGGCGAGTTCGTCGCCATTATGGGCCCTTCGGGATGCGGTAAATCAACGCTGCTCAATATCTTGGGCCTGTTGGACAACCCGACAAGTGGCGAGTATATGCTCTTGGACAATGAGGTTGGCGATTTGCGTGAGCGTGACCGCACCTATTTCCGCCGTGGTAATATCGGTTTCGTGTTCCAGTCGTTTAACCTCATTGACGAGATGAACGTATCGGAGAACATCGAACTTCCGCTGATTTATATGGGCGTGAAGCCAGCCGAGCGCAAGGAACGCGTAAAGAAAATGCTGGAGCGTATGGATATGACCCATCGTGCAAAGCACTTCCCGCAGCAGTTGTCGGGAGGTCAGCAGCAGCGTGTAGCCATTGCGCGTGCCCTGGTGAGCAACCCCAAACTTATCCTTGCCGATGAGCCTACGGGTAACCTCGACTCGAAGAATGGCCAGGAGGTGATGAATCTTTTGCGCGAACTCAACAGCGAGGGTACAACCGTAATTATGGTAACCCACTCACAGCACGACGCATCCTACGCACAGCGCATCCTCTGCTTGTTTGATGGTAAGTTGGTAACGGATGTCCGTAGCCGTATGTAATCGTTGTCGCGGAGTAGGCTTTTGAGTCGACTTTTCCGACGACACGCTTTAGGTGCGAGGGCGGGTGATGCCCCCTCGCATCACAACATAAATAATTAAAAACTTAAATACTATGAAAATTGCGTTTACAAACTTCATCACAACGCTCAAGCGTTACAAGACAGCCTCGGTGCTCAACATCGCAGGCTTGACACTTGCATTCTTTGCAATGTATGTAATTATGACACAGGTTATCTTCTATGTCCGCTACAATCAATGTATCCCCGACAATGAGCGAGTTTTTCTGCTTTGCGAACAGAGGGCCAATGAAATAAGTACATTTATGGGGCGCTATCTGGCAGAGCAAGCCATATCTCAATCTCCGATAGTTGAGGCTGGAGGAATGGTACTCGGTCCTATGTATGACCCTGCAAATCATTCTTTGTGGGTACATCGTTCAAATGGTGAGATGATGAAATTCCGCACATCATTTATTCGACAAATATCGTTGCCGATGCTTGATATTATACCAATCTATGAGGTTGCTGGTAACAAGAGAGAGTTGGCTCGCCCCAATACGGTTATCGTAAGCCAAAGCGAGGCAAAGCGTTTGGGTGTAGGCCTCGGCGATATTATAGCGATGCCAAATGAGTATAGCGAAGATTCAGACGATGCACCAGAGCGAGAAGTAGAGGTGGTTGCCATCTACAAAGACCTGCCGTTAAATAATTATTTCTCCGAATTTTTCGAAGTGGCTATGTTTGAAAACATTGGCGATAAGATGTTAGACGAGCGTTATTGGGGATATGGCGTGCAGTCCTATTTCATCAAGATAAAGGAGGGGGCTTCGCCTGATGATTTCCTAAATGTTTATAACAAGATTCGTTACGACTTTTTGTGTGTCGAGTTTGAAGACGAGAAACGTGCGAGTGAGGACATTGAGGCCAGTATGATGCTTCCCGTCACAGAGATGCAGTGGGCTAATCTGGACACCAAGGTAGGCAATGGTCGTGGCGTAAATTTAAGTAACCCCAAAGTAATGTCTGTAGTATTGGCTATCGCATTGTTGATACTTGTGATGGCGTTTATCAACTTCGTAAACTTCTTCTTTGCATTGGTGCCTGTGCGTCTGCGTGCAGTGAATATCAGCAAGGTGTTTGGAGCGTCGATTGCCACCTTACGCTGGAGTTTTGTATTTGAGGCTGTCGGTTTGGTGGTATGCGCATTGGCTTTGATGTCGTATCTTTCGTTTGCCTTGATGGATTTACCTCTTGACAACTATCTTGCTTGTCCTATTCAGGTGTCGCAAAACCCATTGGCTCTGCTTGTGGTAATTGTGATTGGCGTTGTGATGGCTGTGGCGGCAGCGCTCTATCCTGCGTGGTATATCACATCGTTTAACCCCTCGTTGGCAGTAAAGGCGGGTTTTGCTGGTTCAACCTATGGTAAGCGTTTACGAGTAATGCTTATCTGCGTGCAATTTACCATTTCGATGATTTTGATAATTACCACTCTCTTTGTCGGCTTGCAATATCACCATATGGTTAATTTCGACCTTGGTTTCGAGCAGAATAATCTGCTCACCTTTAAGACTTCAAATGCGATGTCTCAAAAGAGTGGGGTGTTGAGAGCCGAATTGAGTTCACATCCCGATGTGGTGGATGTGGCATCATCAGAAAATCTATTTTTTAAGGAGACTGCATTATGTATGTTCTACTTCACGAAGCCCGATACGGAGGCTATTAGCGTGGACCAAGACGATAATTTGATTAATGTACATAGTGTAAGTTCTAATTTCTTTAATGTAATGGGCATAAAACTGATGCAGGGTGAGTGGATTGACGATAGTTATGCCGTAGATAGAATGTTTAGCAAACCTGCTGTGGCACTGATGAATATTTCGGATGCCCAAAAGTATAATATCAACCTCAAAGATGACCTGCGACGAAAATCAAACCTTGTGATTCGCCACTTGAATGGTTATGTGAGTGATGTTTACACAACATCTATTGACCGTAGGAGATATCCTTCTGCATATATTATCACCCAAAACGACCATCGCAACTATTATTTGCGTTTGCAACCTACGGCAGATATCAAGGAGGTGAAGAATCATATTCGAGCCTCTATTGCGAAGGTAAATCCTCAAGAGGAGATGCCCGAGATATACTTTTTCACTCAAGTGGTTAAAAGTAAGTATACCGATGTGCGACAATCGATGTTCGTAATTGGCTGGTTTGCGTTGGTGGCGATTGTGATTTCGTTGATGGGCGTATTTGGTATTGTGTGGTTTGAGACGCAGCACCGCCGCCGTGAGATTGCTATACGCAAGGTGTTTGGCTCGACAACAACCGAACTTCTTTGGATGCTCAATGCCCGTTATGCAAAGATAGTGGTAGCGTGCTTTATCGCGGCTACGCCCGTGGCGTGGTATGTTGTGGATATATGGTTGCAAAAATATCCCGAAAGAATAGATATCTATTGGTGGGTATTTGTTGTGGCTCTACTGATGATTATGGGTGTTACTTTGGCTCTTGTAACCTCCCGCAGTTGGCGTGCCGCCAACGAAAACCCTGCCGATGTAGTAAAGGGCGAATAAATAAAAACTTAAAAATATGAAAATCGCATTTCAAAACTTTCTGACAACGCTCAAGCGTTACAAGACAGCCTCAATCTTAAACATTGCGGGCCTGACCATTGCATTTATGGCTTTCTACATCCTGATGGCACAGGTGCATTATGGTCTAACATACAATAGTTCTATACCCGACAGCGATAGGGTCTATATCAACATTTCTCCTTCGATTGGAACAGAGGACCTCACTATCGGTGGTGCAGCAGGCATCACATTGCAGACTATCGAACAGTCTCCCGATGTGGAGGTGGGAGGTTTATTCTCGTTCACATCAGAGTATATGGATGTATATAAATCAAACAATGGGGGCTATGACCGCTATGAATTTTTCTCCTACTTGGCCACACTGCCCGCATTGGAGGCTCTGCAAATAGAGATGATTTCGGGCGACGAAAAGCAACTCGACCGACCCAATACAATCATCATATCTGATGTTGTGGCCAAGACTATGGGTGTCGGGTTAGGCGATATGCTCTACTTCGCCAACACCGTTAGCGACTATGGCAAGATGGATGAATCGTGTGAGGTGGTGGGCGTATTCAAGGCTTTCGCCAAAAATTCTATATTTTTTGACTCCCATATTCTGCGAAAGTTAGACGACAATGACCAATCTATAAATATACTCTATACTAACAGTTATGCGGGAGTCATAAAGTTGCGCAAGGGTGCAGATATTAAGAAATTTGAGGATTTGTGGGTCGAAAATTACACTACTACTCATATGGCATCTTACGGGAGAAAAGTGAGAAAGCACCCCACACATTTTGTAGCCTTGAAAGATTTTTATTTCTCTTCCTACAAGGTAAAAAGCCAAGGCGTAAGAAGAAAAGAGCAGGAGCAGAGCGACCCGACGACAATATACAGTCTGATGGCTGTGGCGATTCTGACGGTGCTAATTGCCTTCATCAACTTTGTCAATTTCTTCTTTGCGCTGATTCCTGTTCGTATTCGTGCGGTGAACATCAGTAAGGTGTTTGGTGCAACAAATCGCTCGTTGCGTTGGAGTTTTCTGTTCGAGGCGTTGGCCCTGACGCTTATCTCGCTGGGGTTGGCTCTCTATCTAATAGCTGCTCTTCAGGATACATCAATAGCCAAACTTGTCACCTGCTCGTTGGCGTTGCAGGATAATATTGCGACCATTGCGTGGATTCTGTGCATCGTGGTGGCGATGGCTATTGCTGCCGCACTATACCCTGCGTGGTATATCACCTCATTCTCGCCATCGCTTGCAGCGAAGGGTCGTTTCGGAGGTTCGAAGGCGGGACAACGCCTGCGCGCAATTCTGTCGATTGTGCAGTTCTCGATATCTATGGCACTCATAATAGTCACTTTAGCCTGCTGGTTGCAGTATCGTCATATGACGAACTACGATATGGGCTTCGACTATGAAGATGTGATGAAATTCGAGACATACTCAAGTAAAGTAGTAAAGCATAACGAGGCCATACTCGACGAGTTGATTAAAAACCCGATGATTGTCGATGCGACTATGTCAATGGGCGATATCCTGCAACCTATGGACGCGCTTATATATCGTGACAAAGAGAAAAAACAGGTCATTTTAGATTGTCTGAATGTACGCTACAACTTTTTGCAGTTCTTCCGTATGCCCGTCGATGGCGAAGGTTTCTCTCCCAATTCAAAGCACGAGGTTGTCATCACAAATGAGTTTAACACTATCATCCCAGAGTTGGAGAATGAATTTGAGTTACAAGATTGCCTCAAGGGTCTTATCCGCAGTTGCCGATTCCGTTCGGTCAATCGTCCCGATGTGCATTATGCGATAGTTAAGATGGCTGATACAAGTAATCTGTTCACCTTCTATCTGCGTATGCACGAAAAGGCCGACTATCAGCAGATTCAAGAATTTGTGCAGAATGTTATGGAGCGCTTTGGGGCTAACCCTCATCACCTGAACATCAGACGCGTCGAGGACCAGATTGCCGATATGTATGCCGAGACTCGCAACCAAACGGTGATTTTGTCGATGTTTTCATTCGCTTCGATTATAATTTCACTGATGGGAGTCTTTGGAATAGTGATTTTCGAGACGCAGTACCGCCGCAAGGAGATTGCCATACGCCGCGTGTTTGGCGCAACCACATCGGGTATGTTGTGGATGTTCAACTCTCGCTATGTACAGATTGTTGTTGCTTGCTTTATGATGGCTACGCCCATTGCCTACTACATCATCCACGAGTGGCAAAAAGATTTCGCCCACAAGACACATATCGGCTGGTGGGTATATCTCTCGGCGTTGGCTATGGTGATGCTTCTGACCCTTGCACTTGTCACCCACCGCAGCCTCAAAGCCGCCCGCGAAAACCCTGCCGATGTAGTAAAGGGGGATTAAATAATTATCGAATTCTTATAATTCACTCAAACAGCGTTAGATTTTCTTCTAACGCTGTTTGTTATATTTTTAAGGGAACTGGTCTTTATTAATTTTACAAATAAATTTATACTTGCATACCAATCTCTTCAAGTTTGATAATCTTTAGCCTATTCCTTTTTCTTATTCAATTCTCTTTTTTTTTCACATTATCCCTTCATTCTAGGCTATAAAAATCACATTTTACCCCAATAACAATCCTTGCTGGACAAAAAAAGTCCTAAATCTCTCTTCTTTTGAGAAGCAAAAAGAGTATGTTTTTGCACTTCTCAGAAACTAGTATTAAAAGGTAGACGGATATAAAGAAACACATAACATCTGCAAATGAGAGGAGCAAAGTGCATTTTATAAGAGTGTAAAGCCACTGCTATGATAGACCTCTTAAATTTGGTGATAAGGCCAGTTTAGTTTACTTCTATTCTATATATACATTGGACTAAACTAAACCACTAAATTTAATAGCAATCGGAGGTGCAATTTCAGTTCCAATTAAAGACCATTTAACCATACAACGAAATGCAAATATGTTAAAAAATCTAAAAAAAATTGCGTTTTGCAGATTTTATGTGTTTCTTTGCAAAAATGCAGTCCCCTGTCTGTCCCCCGAATAAACTTTTGTTCTTCAGGAGAATTTTGCAACACGCTGATTACTAATCGGTTAAATTTGCCATTTTACATTTTGTGTGGGAAAATAAAAACTCTGCATCGGAAAATAGTATTTTGCATCGGCAAATAACTTTTTGTATCTTTGCAGAAGGAACGAAGTATAGAATACTTGAAATTAATATTGATACACCTAAATGTACTATTTATATCTATGAGAAAAAAGGGATTTTTACAATTGGCATTTTTGGCGGTAGCGTTGTTTTTGGCTCTGCCTGTAGTTGCTCAGAATGAGAGCGTTGTAACCTTGGCGGGAAATGCGTATATTACTTCTGGTAGTGGAGCATCTATTGATGAGGGTAACTGTGCCATACGTGATTGGAATGATAAAGAAACTGTGATAAGTTTTTACTTCAGGACCAAAGAAAGTGGCAATATGAACATCGCACTTCAGGCAAAAGGTAACTCCTCTATTGAGGTTTCTCTGTTGGGTAAGAAGAAAAGAGTTACGCTCAATAGCGACGCTTTGTCGCGTGTAGAACTCGGCACGTTCAAGGTGAAGAATCCTGGATATATCAAGATGGATATTCGTGGAATAAAGATAAATAAAGGCTCTAATTTTGGCTCTATTGCATCGGTTATTGTAAGTGGCGATGTGAGTCCTGTGGTGTGTGTTGCACCAGACTTCAGCGCACATTTCGGACGAAGAGGCCCATCGGTACATTTGGGATATACGCTACCTCGTGAAGATATAGAGTGGTTTTACAACGAGATAGTTGTACCTGAAGAGGGAGATATCCCCAGTAGTTATTATATGGCTTGTGGTTTTGGCGAGGGTTATTTCGGTATGCAGAATAACAGCCCTCACCCAAGAAGAGTGCTTTTCTCTGTATGGAGCCCTTATCAGACTGATAATGCAGCCGAGATTCCCGACTCATTGCGAGTGACTCTCGTTAAGAAAGGTGCTGGTGTGAAGGTTCAGGATTTTGGAAACTAAGGCTCTGGCGGACAGAGTTATATGCATTATGATTGGAAGGCTGGCGAGAAGTGCCGTTTCCTTATGGGGGTTAGACCTGACGGTAAGGGTAATACTGTATATACAGCCTACTTCTTTGACAACACGAAGGCTAAGTGGGTACTTGTAGCCTCGTTCCGACGTCCGAAAATCTCTACTTGGTATACACACGCTCACTCGTTCCTGGAGAATTTTAACCCCGTAATGGGCTATATCAACAGAAAGGCATATTACGGCAATCAGTGGGCACGTACTACCGATGGCCGATGGATTCCTGTGACGAGAGCGCGTTTTACTTGTGATGCAACAGGCCGTCAAGAGATGCGTCTCGACTATACAGGAGGTAAGGATGGCGAGCAGTTCTTCCTGTCTATGGGAGGATTTTTTGATGAGTATATGACATTTGGAACCTATTTTGAGCGTAAGGGTAATACAACAGAGGCTCCCGATATTGATTTCTCGACACTCGAGTAACAACGAGTGGTCGTTGCTACGTTGTATATACTTGTTTGTAACCGTTTACGTTATTTTGTTGGGTTGATTTATAATCAATCTAATGTTGTGTTTTGATATAATTGTGATGGCTAAATAGGCGTTATCAATGAATAATATAGACGGTGCTCCTTTTGCAATCAATGACTATAAGTAATATAAACATTGTTTTGCGAATGACTTTATCGAAAGAATTTTTTGTGTAATTATATTTTTTTTGAAAAAAGTTTTGGTAAATAAATTTTTTGCCTTATCTTTGCACTCGCAATCAAGAGATATTGATTGCTTAGGTTAAACATTTTGCGGAAATAGCTCAGTTGGTAGAGCACAACCTTGCCAAGGTTGGGGTCGCGAGTTCGAGTCTCGTTTTCCGCTCCAAGTCCAAAAGTTTTGAGGACAAAATCAAGCAAAACCCTTTGAAACATCGTTTCAGAGGGT
>JAFQCA010000016.1 GCA_017399485.1 Alistipes sp. | reverse complement strand
TGGTGCGGTAGTAGTAGTGTAGCATTGCGTGCGTCACACCCGCCGCCTGCGCGATTGAGGTGGTTCGTGCTCCATCATAACCCTTGGTTAAAAACTCCTGCTCCGCCGCCGCAAGTATCAGCTGCTCTTTACTCTGCTTCTCTTGATTATCCATATATTTTACAATTCAACAATACTGTTTAACAATTTTGTTAGGACAAAGGTATGTAAAATATTCTATTTCGCAAAAAAATCTTTGATATACCCGAATACGAAAATCGGCAGTCACTTAATTGTGGCTGCCGATTTTTCTGAATACACCCGAAGGTTGAATACACTAATTGATGCAGACTTCTAGAAACTACTCAGCACTGACATTAATTGTAATGTCTTCTAATATTTTTGAAGCAACATTGATTGGAGGAAGAATATATTGATTAAATACTGTTCCTTCTGTTTTACTAAATAAAACGCCTCGTGCAGTGCCTACTGTATGCATTGCTAAATGTGCCAAAAAATCTTTTGGGAATGTGATTTTATTATCGTTCTTTAATGAATCCCAATCTTCCTTGCGGATTTCAAAAAGACAAGATAATTCTAAAATTACCATCTTTTTATCCGTCTGCATTAACTCATATTTCGTTGTTACTATAATTTCGGATTTGATGGGATTAAAACCAAATGATAATGAGGTATTAAAACCTATTTCCCCATCTGGTTGAGTATCGCATAAAATAGCAAATTGCTCAACCTTAATTTGCGACATTCTAAAACCAATCATATCTTAAGCAGCTGTATAATTATCACTATTAAAACATTCAAATTTATTTGGACTTTCAAAAGATGTCAATATAAATGTACTGCGATGTTCATCCATATATATCTCTTCTTCTATTGGAATAAAATTAACCTTAGGAATATATCCAAATGCCATTGATGTTTCAACTAACTTTGATAGACTATAATTATAATCTCCACTTAATAATTGCGAGATATAACCTTTGCTTACTCCTAAATATTCTGCTAACTGGCTTCTATTCTTATCTGTTTCTTTCATAAAATCCATAGCACAATTGTATATCGCCATTTGAATTTGCGTAATCCAATAATCGGGCATTTGCAATAAATCTTTTCTTTCCATAATGTAGTTTGTTTTGTGCTGTTTTATAAATTTGATACTATTCTTTGTATTCTACGAATATCTTTCTTTTGGTTATTTTTATATCCACCAAGTATGATTACAACATCTGGCTTTACCATTTGTACGTATATTCTCACATCGTTCTGCTTAAACTCAAATATATCGCTTCTTCCAAGTTCTTTAATCTGTCTAAAATATTTTTTAGGTAAAAGATTATCACCAAAATTTTCCATACGAGCTATTATTGATGATAATGTTTTCTTGCCTTTAATAGACCTCCAAACATCTTCATAAAATTCATCAAATAAACAACAATCATTGATGACTAATTTATGGAAATGCAGTCCATATTGATTATTTATAAATTCACATTCTGTGAGTCTAAACTTCTCATCCATTGTTTAGTTATAACTAAATTTACTGCAAAAATAATGCAGCAAAAGCCTAAATGCAAATATTTTGAGAGAAAATAATATATTTTACTATAATTTATTTATATACTCTTACCTATAAGCAGGTTGCGGAGTTGTTGTTTGAGTGATGGGGTGAGGTTCTCGGATAATTTGGCTGCCAATGCCCGATAGGGTTTCATTACTTGCGATATGTGTGTGCCTTTGGAATAGTAGTTTCGCAATAACGCCTCCACCTTCGCCAAATTACCGCCGCAGTACTCTAAAATCAATCGGTTTTTCAGGTCGGCAAGATTGGAGCAAGCAGTGTCGCCAACACTTTCCTCGATGGCATTGTCGAGTAAATCCCAAATGGGCGTGGAGGTTGAATTAAGTACCGCCCCGATAGAAGTATCATAAATATTGAGCGACTTGCGGATTTGTTCCTTGCTGTTGAGATTGAGTTCAAACCTTATCTTACCATCAAAGTAGTCTAATAGTAATTGTGGATTATCCAATGTTGATAAGAAGCCTCGATTGCCCGCTTTATGAATTTCCTTCGCCTTGTCATAGATGGTTAAACGGCGTTTATATCCTTTGGTCTGCACATTCTTTTCAATCACAAAGTTGTCGCCGATGTTTCTTACAAGATACTTGTTGAAATTAGACACATTAGCTCGAAGTGATTTTGTTAATGCCTTGCAATCGGGGTAATCAACATCCAAACAAACATCTGCCTTGACTATCTCCCCATCTGCCAATATCCCTCCAATGTTGAGGTTGCATAAACCCAAATCATTGATATTAAATAGACAAGTTTGGATATTGTTTATGTGGATTAAATCTTTATAATCGTCTTTTAATATCTTTCCCGTAAACTCTAAAATGAGTTCTTGTTCACGATAATCTGCCTCGATATATAGATAGTAAGGGGACATCATAGTATATCGTTGCTCTACGATACACCCATCTTTTACTTTATTTTCAAATACATCTTCATTTAATGATTTTACATTTTCTATTGAACTTACGATTTTTATCTTATCGAATTTTATCACTACGTTTCATATTTTTTCTCTTTATTATTTCCATATAAATCGTCCTTAAAAAACCGAAAACTTAACCTTGATAAGTGGTTATAACGCCTCGTTTTATATAAAATCGTGTGAAGCGATGATATTGTCAAGATTTTTCAGTGAGAAATTTTGCCTTCTCAGGATAGGCTACCTTTAACCAATCAATGAAGTCAAGGATTTTCAAGTAGTCTTCTATAAAGGTTCGATAGTTTGGCACGATGTGGCACAGAAAAAGAGCAGTTCACAAGATTGCTCTTTTTTTGTGCGGATACTCCGCAATGATATTGCCCCCAAACCTCCCTTTGAAAAGGGAGGCTATAAATTTAGTCTTAAAATGGTCACTTTTTATATGGATAAAGGGACTCATTCAGCGAATAATTTCATAAATTTGTACGAATTATTATGGGGAAAGGAGAAGAACGTAGTTCGTTGGGTATTGCATATAACTATATCAAGAATTTCAATCTATCAAATGGACGATTCTATGAAAATGATATATGCGTTATTCACAAAGGAATAATCAATACCACGACAAAAAGGAGTGAAAGAGAAATAATAAGAATCGCTAATTACCAATGAAGGTTATTGTAACATATAAAATTTTGTAATATGGATACATTAAAATTACGTAAGCGAATATTAGGTATAGTAGTATTAATGGTGTTTAGATATGAGACTTTTGCTCAATCATATTATATGCATGAAGTTGCAGAAGATAGGGGATATAATAATTTTGGATTAGATTTTCTTGAAGTATTACAGTGGGTGATAATTATTGGCATAGGACTATTATTTTTAGTTGGATTTGGAATCGGTTGGATAAAGGAATTATTTGAAGATTCTTCTTCAAATACGCATACATCACAAACAAACCCCAATGAGATTGTATCGCAAGGGAAGTTTTATAATGGTTGGTCTCAATTTAATACTCATTCTAGGAAATATGGATATATAGATATAAATGGCAACAACTTAAAGAGTGTTACCCCTAATAACGTACGCCTTAATGAGACAAAATATTTTAAGGGATGTATAATTAATTATGTAGTTTATTCAGATAAAGTAGTAACCCTTACATTTACCACTCCTATTAGAGGATATATAACAACAGAGAATGGTATTATAGAAAGTCAGGAAGAAATTGGCACGATATCTATACCATTGAATAATATTGCTAATTTATTTGAAGAAGATGATGATTTGGCGTGGTTAAAAAATACTATACTTTTATATCCATTTATATTAAAACGAGTGCTTAAAGGTGCTACTATTGATATTATGTATATCCCAAAAGGAGAAGAATATCATAACTATCTAAACAAAGATGACATGCCTCAAATTTTCGACCAAGATATTATTAATAATGGTATTAAGATAGAACTTACAAAGGAAGGCAAAGATGTTGCAGATGAAGTTGCAGAGTTAATGCTCGGATTTCCGATAGAAGATGTTGGTTTAATAATGGAGTTTGCAAATGATGCTTATGATAAAAAACAATACAAAGATGCAGTTGGATACTATAAGTTAGCAGGAGAAAAAGGCAACCAGAAAGCCATTGAAGCGCTAAAACAATTAAATTTGAAATAAACACAAAAATAATTTGCGCACAAATAAAAAATCACTATAATTGCAGTGTCGACTTACTGATAAAAACAAAGGGAATGGCGATACTTATAATAATCCTGTAACTGCTAATCCATTCCGTTACTGAGCTCAACTTTGTATACTTCCTAATAATATTAGCAGATTCTTAATTAACAATTAAAACTTATGATGGCGCTGATGCCGTTGCTTAATTTCATTAAAATTATGAAAAGGGTAATTTTTATTAAAGTTGTTGATAAGAATCTAGGATTCCATCAACAATGCCTTATCCTCTATCACGGGGATAAAGTTTCATTAGGAATTCAAGGTGGTAAAATTAATGTCGACCTTGAATTTGCTAATGTTTATTTTGACTGGGGCTTTACTCGTGAAACTTTGAATGATTGCTTATCGAAAATTTGTACTGTATTAAAAAGCAATTGCCCCAATGTTACTAATACTAAGCCTTATACTTATAATCTTACTTTTGGTAGTAAGAGTGTTATTATTGAAGCAGATGCTATTATCGAATACGATTTAGTATCTTAAAAACTAAGCCCCGTCATTCAAGGCGGGGCTTTTTTCGTGAGAAATTTTGCTTTTTCTGGATAAAAATCTTTTAACCACTCGATAAACTCGACAATCTTCAAGTAGTCTTCTATAAATGTTCGATGGGTTGGCACGATGTGGCACAAATGTTTAAGGCAAGCGACTGTCTTTAGGCAGTCGCTTTTTTTGTGCGGTTACCACAACCTTTTATATTGAGGTAAGCGATATTGAGGTGAACGCCCTTTGCCAAAAGGCTTATTTTTGTTTTTCGTAATAACTTTCGTATATTTGTGTAATGGCAAAACCATATAAACAAACGCCGATTCGAGTATCGGTAAATAACAATTACTATATATGCGACAATTTTTCATCCACACCATTACTCTTTTGGCTGTTGTTCTGTCCACAACAACAATATCGGCTCAAGAGAACAGCAGTTTCAACGAGGTGAAACAAATCACCGACGATATCCGCCTGAAATATGCACCCGACAAGCGCGTGGCTATATTCAACATCGACTACACGGTCCAGCAGAATAGTGTCACGCTGACAGGCCGCACAACGCAGGAAGATGCTCACGCCGCCCTCATCAAGACCTTGCGCGACAAAGGTTACTCCGTTACAGATAATGTGACGCTACTCCCCAATCGCAAAGTACACGGCGAGACGATTTACGGCATAATAAATATCTCGACCTGCGCCCTGCGTTCATCGGCTGACTACTCATCGGAGATGGTTACTCAGGCCCTGCTGGGTATGCCCGTTAAGATTATCGAACGCGATGGCTGGTATCACATACAGACTCCCGATAACTATCTGGCGTGGACACATCGTGTCGGCATACACCCCGTAACCCGCGAGGAACTCTCGGCGTGGAACGCAGCAGAGAAAGTTATCGTCACTGGGCATCACGGCTGGGTGTACGCCACCCCTAAAGTCGGTAGCGACGTCATATCCGATGTTGCAGGAGGTTGCCGACTTCGATATATCGGGCAGAAGGGCAAATTCTTCCACGTGGCATACCCCGATGGCCGCGAAGGTTACATCCCTAAATCAATATCTGTTATAGAGAGCAAGTGGCGTGCCTCGCTCAAGCAGGATGCCGAGTCGATTATCGCAACCGCAAAGACTCTGCACGGCATACCCTACCTTTGGGGCGGCACATCGGCCAAAGGAGCCGATTGCAGCGGTTTTGTACGTACTACGCTTTTTATGCACGACATAATAATCCCTCGCGATGCTTCACAGCAGGCATATACAGGCGAACATATCGACATCGCCACAGACTTCTCAAATCTTCAGGTGGGTGACCTTATCTTCTTCGGACAGAAGGCTACCGCTACACGCAAAGAGCGAGTTGTTCACGTCGGTATCTACATAGGCAACAAGCGTTTTATCCACTCGCAGGGCGATGTGCGTATCAGCAGTTTCGATAAGGATGATGCGCTCTTCGACTCCTACAACTTGGGCCGACTGTTGTTTGCGGCGCGTGTGCTGCCCTACATCAACAAGGAGCCTCAACTAAATACAACAGCAACAAACCCATACTATAAAATGTAAGATTATGCCTACAAGAAAAGAGTTTTTGAGAGATATGGCCTGCATAGCAGCGGGCTCGGCTCTGGCTATCGGATGCAACCGCAATGAAGGTAAGATTTTTAATATCAACAAGGGTACGACAGGCTCTCGTATGCGTCTGAACTACTTCCCCTACGAATTGCAGTTGCGCCACACGTTCACCGTAGCCACATCGTCACGTACCACAACGCAGGGCCTGCAGTTGGAGATTGAATACGAAGGCCTGACGGGATATGGTGAGGCGTCGATGCCGCCATACTTGCAGAAGGAGTTGGGCACAGTCGAGAGTGTAATGGAGTTCTTCGGCAAGGCAGCCAAAGTGCTGGAGCGTTACGACGACCCCACACGTTTGGAGGATATACTCTCCGAGATAGACTCTTTGTCGGAGAGTAACGCCGCAGCAAAGGCCGCTATAGATATCGCTCTGCACGACTTGGTGGGCAAGATGTTGGGAGCGCCGTGGTATAGGATATGGGGCTTGGACAAAACAAAAGCGCCATCAACGACATTCACCATTGGCATCGACACCCCCGACGTCGTTAGAGCCAAGACAGAGGAGTGTGCAGCCAAGTTCAACATACTGAAGGTCAAGCTCGGACGCGACAACGATAAAGAGATGATTGAGACCATACGCTCGGTTACCGACCTGCCTATAGCGATTGATGCCAATCAAGGTTGGAAGGACAAGCACTACGCCCTCGATATGATTCATTGGCTCAACGAGCGAGGCATTGTAATGATTGAGCAGCCTATGCCCAAAACGCAGATTGACGACACGGCGTGGGTGAGCGAGCGCAGTCCTCTACCCGTCTTTGCCGACGAATCGATTCAGCGACTGAAGGATGTAACGGCACAGAAGGGAATTTTCACGGGTATCAACATCAAATTGATGAAGTGTACGGGTATGCGTGAGGCGTGGAAGATGCTCACGTTGGCTCGTGCGTTGGATATGAAGGTGATGATAGGCTGTATGACCGAGACGTCGTGTGCCTGCTCGGCTGCGGCACAGCTCTCGCCCGCAGTAGATTTCGCCGACCTTGACGGCAACCTGCTCATATCGAATGACCGCTTCAAAGGTATGGAGGTCGTAGGAGGTAAAATCACGCTTAACGACCTGCCGGGCATTGGCGTAGTAAAACTTTAGCCGAAAGATAAACACAAATAAAATATTTGGTCTATGAAACGATATTTTTTCGCACTGATACTTGGCCTGTTGATGGCGTCTTGCGCCGAGCAGAAGCCCGTCGAAGGTTATAGTTGGGAGGAGGACCTTCACGAGCGACTATTAGTCGATTTCAACCGCTCCGAGCAGCAGATAAAAGATTATATCAGCCACTACATCCCTGACGTCAGCGATGAACAGATGCGCAAATGGGAGGAGTCGAAGGCTTTGGAGTGTATGGTCTTGGATGGCCAGAAACTCTATTTCCGCAATGCCGGGCCCAATCTATTCCGCATCGACAAAGAGTGTATCGCAATCAAAAACGGCCCTGCTACGGGCGACCCTTCGGGTGGCGAAGAGACCGAGGAGGAGCGCGATATAAACAAAATAATGCAGGAGGTCGAGCATAGCGGCAACAATGTCGTAGAGCCTAAACGCTTCCGCATAACCTATACTCTGACGGTTGATGCCGATGCTGTACCTGCGGGCGAGGTGGTACGTTGCTGGCTCCCATTCCCGCGCGCCGATGTTCCGCGGCAGAAGGATGTAAAGTTAATATCGACATCGCTGCCCGAATACAAACTCTCTCCCGAAAAATATGCTCACAGCACACTCTATATGGAGCAGGCGGCCATTGCTGGCGAGCCGACAACATTCAGCGAGACATTTGAGTACACCACCTGCGGCGAGTGGCACAAGATAGATGCTGCGGCTATTCAACCCTACGACACAAAGTCGAAACTATACAAGGAGTACACCGCCGAGCGTGAAAAACACATCATCTTCACACCGCAGATGCGAGCCCTTGCAAAGCAAATTATAGGCGAGGAGAGTAACCCCTATCTTCAGGCAAAGAGGATTTTCCGATGGGTGAACGACAACTTCCCGTGGGCCTCGGCGCGCGAATATTCTACCATCGAGAACATACCCGAATATGTAGTCGAGAACGGACACGGCGACTGCGGTCAGGTGACGCTGCTCTTTATGACACTATGCCGTATTTGCGGTATCCCGACACATTGGCAGAGTGGCTTTGTCGTACATCCCGACTGGTGGAATCTCCACGATTGGGGTATGATTTACTTCGAGCCCTACGGCTGGGTGCCCGTTGACCAATCATTCGGTGTACCCGACTATGCCGACACCGATGCCGAGCGCGACTACTTCTTGGGTGGTGTGGATGCGTGGCGTATGATTGTCAATTCGGATTACGGTATGCCTCTATATCCCAAGAAGATTTATCCACGTAGCGAGACCGTCGATTTCCAGCGTGGCGAGGTCGAGTGGCGAGGTGGCAACCTCTACTTCCCGCAGTGGGACTACTCAATGGAGATTGAGTATCTGGAGTAAGATAAAGATGATAAAAAATAGTGGTTGCCCCGTTTGGAACGACCACTATTTTTTATTTCGTCTCTCCTTTGCCGATATATTAACGGCCAAAATGCTGATTGGCGAACTTGATATACTGCTGCCAATCGTAGAGCGTAATATCGTGCTTACCCGTACGGATATGGTAGCCTACATAGCCCTCGATTGACGGCTGCTCAGGCTTCGGCATCGAACTCACGGCAAGGCCCTTCTTACCATACAACTCATATACGGGTGAGGCATACAGAGCCGACAGGAACTCGCCCTCAGGGTCAGCCCAAGTATCCTCGGTAGCACTTGCCACATATACGGGGCGAGGTGCTATCAATGCGATAAGGCCCTGCTGGTCAACGAGCAACGCCTCCTCATTATCGTTATACTTATTGTAGTTGTCGCAGAACCAGTGTGGGAATGACTTATTAATTTTGGCCACAGTCTCGCCTACCTTACGGGCCGAAAGCGCAGCACCACCACAACCCGAATCATTTGAGATAGCAATTGCAAAACGCTCATCGGTAGCACCAGCCCACAAAGCCGTCTTACCCAAACGTGAGTGGCCTATGACGGCAACACGCTTATGGTCGATGCTCTTGTCCTGCTCCAGATAATCCATCACGCGGCTCAAGCCCCACGCCCAAGCACCGATTGTACCCCACTCCTCAGCGTCGGGTTTGGTCTGACCGGCACGATAGAACAATGGGTGAATACCATTCTTGAAGCCGTCATCGTGGTCGGGGTCCACATCGCCACGATAGATTGTAGCGACGGCATAGCCCGCACCCACAATCTCCTCCAGAGGCCAGCGTGACGAGGCTGCACCACGAGGGGCATCTGTTCCCAAATCCTTGCCTGTGGGAGCATTGGCCGAGATGATGATTTCGGGGTCGATATTAATCTGATGATTACCCTTGAAGTTCATACCAACAAATGCAGGCACCTTGCCCTTCACGCCCGCAGGCTGATAGATAAGCAGTAAGATAGGTGTCGGCATACCATCCAGATGGATTGCCACCTGCTTGCGTATTGCCTTGCCGCCCAGAGCCTTGTCGCTCTGCTCAAGCAACTCAAAGCGCGGAGTGACCTGCTTCTGGGGATAATGTCCATAGACATCCGTCAGGAAGAAGTCCATAATGGCTGGACGATGCACCTTCTTCCACTCCTTTAACGATTCAAACTCCAATGGTTTTGCGCCATACTTCTGTTGCGCCACAGCACCCATCGAGGGAATCAAAAGAGCGGCAACAAAAAGAAAAGAGAACAATTTTTTCATAATATTCCTATCGTCATTTTAGTAAAAATCTCTACTTCAACGGTTCTAACACGCACATAGCCTCCATCAACATACAACCCGTCACGTGCGGCGTAAGACCGACGTTCGCGTTATCGGCTGGCGCTTTCCACCAACTACCGCCATAGAGCATCGTCGAGTGGTTGATACCATTCTCGGTCATAACGGTTGCCAAGTGAGTCAGATAGTCGTGAAATTGCTTGCGGGTAGGATAATCCAACGACTTCTCGTTTATCAACTTCACAAAGTAACGGAAAAAGATGCCGTGAAACAACCCTCCGTCACCACTTGTAGCATCCGACAACACACCTCGATTATTCGACATCCGCTCAACAACGTGGCGAGCAGCCAGCACCGCATCGGCCAAATAGCGCTCGTCGCCCGTAATCTTATATAGTTCGTGCGCAGCACCGAGGAATGTACCTTGATTGTAGGTGAATATCCAATTACGGTTTATCTTACCGTTGGCCGCAATATTATCGGCCACAGCACCCGTCTGCTCATCAAACAGAGTCTCACGCAACCACGCATATATCTTCTTGGCCTGTATCAGATACTCCTCTTTTGATTGGCCACCGCTTGCGCCAGCCTTGTCGTAGAAGCGGTACAATCGCGCTGCAATCAACGCCGCAGGACCATTTGAGCAGGCATTTTTCGACTTTTCGACATCGGTCTTCCAAGTGATACCGCCATACCACGGCCCCTCATCCTCAGGACCCCAAGTCGGCCAAATCCAATCATCATACATCTGGCGGGCCTTAGCGTAATACATCTTGTCGGAAGTGCTCTCAAACATCCTTATCTGCGTCAAAACCATCCACTCCATATCATCGACGAAGACATTCCACCACGCATCCTCCCGACGGCCCGAAAAGTTGAATCGCGGAGCGCCATCCCACCACAGAGGATACATCGCCCAATAGCGTTTATCTTTGGTACGCATCGCGGCATCGATAATCACATCCATAGCGTGGGCCTGTGGCCAATAGTGCTGGGTGGTCATATCCGAGAGATTGCTACCATAGTTGAAGTAGTAACGGTCAGAATATCCTTCAAACGAAGCACCCCAAAATTTATCAATCAGCGATTGCGCCATACCATCGGCCATCTTTCGCCAATAACGGGCATTTCGCTTCACCGTCTGAGCCTTTTCGCCTTTGCCATTGGAGTATTCAACCTCTAAACTCTTAGCCTCAACACCCAAACAGAGCAGTGCCAACAATATAACAGGTATTATCCTCTTCATAACCTCTCCTCGCTTTACTTTACACAAAAATAACTAAAATATCAATCGCAACAAAGAAAATAGATTACTTTTTCGTATCTTTGCGCTTGATGCGAGTTGCTTTGCGAAACGAAATTTCTCGTACAAGCAAAATAGTATATATCCCATCAGTCTAATCGGGATAGATTGTGTTTTCTCTAATAAACTAATAATAAATTTTGTTTTGCGGATTGGCTAATTTTAATTAATTTTGTAAGCAGGGTAGAATGCATAATTAAACCTAAAATAATGCAGTTCACGTTTATAGACTTATTTTGTGGTATTGGAGGATTCCATCAGGCTATGGCAGACCTTGGTGGAGAGTGTGTCTATGCAAGTGATATTGATGCCGACTGCCGAAAAACCTATGAAAATAATTACGGCATAAAGCCCGATGGTGACATTACAAAAGTTGATGTAACAGACATCCCCCCTCACGATGTATTATGCGGAGGCTTTCCTTGCCAATCTTTTTCTAAAGCAGGCAAAAGGCTTGGATTTGCAGACGAGACCAAAGGTACTCTATTCTTCGATATATGTAGAATCTTGAAACATCACAAGCCCAAATATGCCCTATTAGAGAATGTACGAAATCTAGCAAGTCACGACGGAGGTAATACCTGGAGAGTAATCCACGACACTTTGGATGGTTTAGGGTATAATGTTATTGATGAGCCAGTAATCTTCAGTCCTCATTACATAGGAGTACCTCAACATCGAGAGCGAGTATTCATTATGTGTGTAAGAAAAGATATTGGCAAATTACCCCCATTCTATTTTAACATAGGTAAAATACCTCCTTGCAGCATTGATGATATACTATTAGACGATAATGAAATACCCGATTTGTCATCGTACAAATTGCGAGAGGACCAAATAGAGTGGATTGATAATTGGAATGAATTCATCCAAAATATAAAATGTGAAAAACTTCCAGGATTCCCCATTTGGAGTGATTGTCTATGCCCTATCGAAGAAAATCCCTATTTTTCAGAGATGGAAACGCTACCCAAATGGCAATTAAATTTTATACTCAAAAATAATGAGTTATGGGAGCAAAATAAAGATTTTATATCTAAGTGGTTAATAAAAGCCAAAAGGAATAGAAATTTCTTCGGAGCAAAGGCCAAACTAGAGTGGCAGGCAGGCAATATGCCAAATCCTAATATTTGGGAACATATAATGCAAATACGGCCATCGGGATTAAGAGTAAAACCTGGAACATATTTTCCTGCACTTGTTGCCATTACCCAAACATCTATCGTAGGAAAAAGGAAACGATTTCTTACGCCTAGAGAGTGTGCGAGATTACAAAGTTTTCCCGATTCGTTTCAATATGATGAGAAAAAGGCACAAGCCTATAAACAATTTGGCAATAGTATAAATGTTGGGCTTGTGAGTTTCTTTGCAAGATATATGTTCGGCGATAAGAATTTGCAACACAAATACTCATTGGAAGTTCAATTTCCGCAAATTATTAAGGAACAGACATTATCATTATTTCCTGAATGGAATACAAAAAAAGCATTGCAATAGCAATGCTTTTTTATTTAATGATACTTATTGTAGGTATTAAGTATGAAAGAAGAAGGACTTGTTAAATTAGGGCAATGTGTAAAGGCTAAGCGAGTTGAAAAAGGTTTAACTCAATTTCAACTAGCCACATTGGCTGGCGTTGATAGAAATTATATAGGGATGCTAGAACGAGGAGAGCGAAATCCTTCATATCTTTCACTATTAAAAATAGCCACCGGGCTGAAAATATCAGTCGCCGAACTTATAACATTGTAAACACGTTAAGTTATGATATACCCTTACACTCTACAAGAAATCAGGCAAAACATCAACACGGGAGTAGAATACGAAATCGCTCTATTCTATAAACTATTATCTACTGCTGAGCAGCAGATGGTTTTGGAGGCAATTAATAGCCGATTTGACAAAACAAAGATTTACGACATCATAGAGCATACCGATATTCAACAAATATTAGATGCGCTTGAATCACGAGGTTTAACGCTTTATGATGTTTCATTCGAGACTCAAAACGACAATATTGGGCCATCAGATATTGTTCTACACTTAAAAGATTCTAATGATAAGAATCTACAAATTGGAATATCGGTAAAATATGCCAATACCTGCTCATTAAATGTTACGGGGCGACGATTTATATCGGAATTGCAAATATCTACATTAAAAGAAGAACTACCCCGATATACAAATATGTATATCAAAGAGATGAGTGATAAATATGGAGATATTAACAATTGGTTTAGAAAACGCAAACCTAGTTCTACTACAGATGAGTATATTGATTTAATTCGAGATGCAGTCATTGAGAATTGGTCAAATATAACAGACAAGCCCAACTTACTAAGTGCATTATTTCACAGTGATTCTCCTATTGAATTTTGGGTTATAACATATAATAAGAACGGTTATACTCTAAAGACAGAGCCTGCTACAGTAGAGGTTAGCAGGGCTCAAGATATTATTATAAAAAAATATCAAACATCATATGTAGCGTTTTATCTAAACAACAGAATGATAGGACGTATGCAGATTAAATTTAATAATGGATTTATTGAAAAATGTAAAAAGAAAAATGCTGATTTAATTTATCAAGATGTAAAAATTAGTTATGGAAAGCCATTTTCATCTTGGAATTTCAGTATAGAATAGTAATTTTGCAGGATATAAATGATTTTGAACAATAATTAACACAAAATAGAGTATGTCAGGTTTTTTTGGTTGTGTATCGCGTAACGAATGTGTAAACGACGTTTTCTACGGCACTGATTATCACTCACATTTGGGAACAAAGCGCGCAGGTATGGCCTTCGCCAAGGATGGTGTTTTTACAAGGTCTATTCACTCATTGGAAGATGGATACTTCCGTAATAAGTTCGAGAGCGAACTTCCTAAATTCGGTGATGCCACAATGGGCGTAGGTATCATATCCGACAAGGAGGCGCAACCCATAACTGTAACAACACCCATAGGCCGCTATGCCGTTGTGACAGTTGCCCGCATCGACAACATCGAGGAGTTGACAAAAGAGTTGCTCGCTGAAGGACACCACTTTGCCGAGTTGTCGGGCTCAACAATCAATGCTACGGAGTTGGTCGCTATCCTCATCGGTCAAGGCAAATCCATAAAGGACGGCATAGAGTTAGTGCATAAAAAGATTAAAGGTTCTTGCTCTATATTGGTGCTTACCGACCACGCCATATATGCCGCACGCGACAAATTTGGCCGTACGCCTATCACTATCGGCAAAAGCGACAAGGGTTACGTATGCGCAAGCGAAAGTTCGAGTTTCGACAATTTGGGTTATGAGTTTGTACGCGACTTAGGTCCTGGCGAGGTTGTCCGCATCACAGCCGATGGCATACATCAGGTAACAGCACCAGGCAAGCGCAAGCAGATTTGTTCATTCTTGTGGGTGTACTACGGTTATCCTTCGGCTTGGTACGAGGGTATCAACGTAGAGGATTGTCGTTACCGTTGCGGAGCCGCTATGGCCAAATATGACACCGATATCCATCCCGACTTTGCAGCAGGTATTCCCGACTCGGGTGTAGGCCACGCCATAGGTTACTCTAACGAGATGGGTATCCCCTACAAGCGCCCCTTCGTGAAATATACTCCCACGTGGCCACGCAGTTTTATGCCACAGAATCAGAAGATGCGTGATTTGGTAGCAATGATGAAATTGTTGCCCAACAGCAAATTCACCAAAGACCAGAAGATTGTATTTATGGACGACAGTATCGTGCGTGGAACACAACTCAAGGATAATGTAGTTAAGTTACTTGATGCAGGTGTTAAGGAGATACATATGCGTATTGCCTGCCCGCCGTTGATTTTCCCTTGTCGATTCCTAAATTTCTCGACATCTCGCAGCACATACGACCTCTACGCTCGCCGTGTGATACGCGACATTGAGGGTACCGATAATATCCCTGACGAGGTATTTGAGCAGTATGCAAATCCCGATAGCGACAAATACAAGGAGATGGTCAGCATTATGTGCCGCCACCTGCAACTCACCACGCTCAAGTTCCAACGCTTGGACGATTTGGTGGCGGCTATCGGCCTTAAGAAGGAGGATTTGTGTACCCACTGCTGGGATAATTCAAGTTACGACGAATAATCGGACACTTTATGCGCCCCACATTGCGATATAGACTCCTCGTTGCAACTCTCGCGTTGGCCCTCTGCGGTGTAAGTGTTGTTTGTCAAGCACGACAAGGCAACGGGAAGCGGTTGCCTATGCTCATAGGTACATATACAGCCAAAGAGAGTCAAGGTATCTATCGTTGCTATTTCGACACCTCAACGGGCGAGTTATCTCAACCACAGTTGATAGCCGAAGTGGACAATCCATCGTTTATGGCGCTATCTGACGACAGACGATTCCTGTATGCTGTGAGCGAGGGTGGCAATAACCTTAGTTCGGCACTCAACGCATTTCGCTATAATGCCGAGAGCGGAGAGTTGGAGTTAATCAACCGCCAACCGACATTTGGAGCATCCCCTTGCTATGTCGCACTTGCTGATGGCAAGGCCCTGACTGCCAACTATACGGGCGGCTCATTCAGCATTATGGGCATCAATACCGATGGCTCACTCGCGGCGGCTACGGCTCATCCCGTAAAGGAAGAGGGACGACGCTCGCACGTTCACGGCATATTCCCTCAAACAAAGAGTGAAAGCATCTATATCACCGACCTCGGATGTGACTTGCTGCTGCAAATAGACCACGCTGGCAACATAATATCCCGTACATCTCTCAAACGCGGTTCAGGACCTCGTCATTTGACATTCTCGAAGCGAGGTGACAAGGCCTACGTCTTGAACGAATTGTCGGGCACGGTCTGCCTATTCGACATCAGCGGCGAAAAGCCTCGCCTACTGCAAGAGATAGCATCGGATAGTGTAGGCGGTGGTGGTTCGGCAGATATACACCTCTCGCCCGATGGCAAATATCTCTATGCCAGCAACCGATTAAAGGAGGATGGCATATCAATTTTCAGCGTCGATAAGCGCAGCGGACTTTTGGAGAAGATAGGCTATATCAATACGGGTATTCACCCACGAAACTTCACCCTGTCGCCCGACGGCAAGTTCATAATCGTCGCCGAGCGCGACAGCAACCGTATTGAGGTATTCAGCCGCGACAAACGCACAGGCCTGCTTACGGCCACACCTCACAAGGCAGAATTGAGTATGCCTGTATTTGTGATGTGGGGTGAATAAGAATCTACATTTAGAGAATAAGTATAAAAATCCAGAGGCTGCCGATTAGAAATCGGCAGCCTCCTTCACTAAACACACTTTAATACTTAAATACAACCCATCAATAATATTATTCTAAAACCAAGTCTTAATCATCAATATCTATCAAACGGAAATTCTTGTCAAAGGTCAATTCCAAATGGTTATTCAGGCGAACCTCATACTGCTTGCGCTCGTAATCGATACCCAGCACCACCGCTTGGGGATAATTCTGCGCCAAATAATCCTTTATCTGCTTTGGTACGATAGCCGCAGGCACCGAGCCGTAACGACAATCCACGCTCTTCCACTCACCACCAGCCATAAATTCTATCTTCGTGCCGTCGGTCAGCACCACCTCATACTCTTTGTGCAGTAGTTCGGGGTCCTCTTTTGCAAACGACACCTCGCGATTTGAGAAATGCTCCTTCAAAAATTTTTGAGCCTTCTGGGGTAATTCATTAACTGATATTGGGCGGTCAACATCGGCACAAGCCACTCCCAAAGTCAAAAACACAGCCGAAATAATTAAACCTAATTTTTTCATAATCTAAAATCCTTATAATGTTTATCTCTTTCTCACAGTACAAAGATTATACACAATATTGAAACGAATTTGAAAAAAATAGGCTTTTTGCAGATTTTTTTTGCATTTTTTCTTCTCTTTAGCCGAGAAAAGGTCGGATAACAATCCTCGAATCAAGAAAAATCGACGATGAAGCAGTGGCGGCCTGCCTTGAACTGATACTTTACGCCCAATGAATATGTACGACATACGGCTGCAACCAACGGCAAGCCCAGCCCCATTGAGCCTTTGCTTTTGGAGCCCTGATAGAATCTGTCAAATATGCGGTCTCTATCCAGAGTCTGCTCACCATCGTTTTCGACAACGAGTTGGTTGTTACCGACGACAACCCGTCCTTCAGCACCCTCAGCGCTATGGACATACATATTCTTTATAAGGTTCGACACAAGCGTTGCGGCCAACGACTCATTCATCTCGACTTTCACATCATCCTCAATATCCACCTGAACGGTCATC
Source organism: Alistipes sp. (assembly GCA_017399485.1). Classification (GTDB taxonomy): domain Bacteria; phylum Bacteroidota; class Bacteroidia; order Bacteroidales; family Rikenellaceae; genus Alistipes. The sequence goes on along the minus strand of JAFQCA010000016.1, from coordinate 19,472 downwards.
TGGCGTGACGCATAAATCTCGCCATACATCTCTACGCTATCCTGCACCAACCTCGCCACATCAACCTGAACGCTGTCAGGAAATTTACCATTTTCAATCTTTGTCAGGAGCAACAAGGTCTTATTAAGACGTACGGCACGTGCAAGTGTAGATTGTATCTTGAACAACTCCGCGCCCTGCTCGTCTGTCAAATTACCCTCATCCAACAACCACTCTACACGATTACCTATTATGGCCAGCGGGGTTTGCAACTCGTGCGAGGCGTTACCTATAAACTGCGATTGACGCTCGACAAGTTCCTCCGAGCGGTCAACGGCTCCTTGCAGGGCTCGGCCCAAACGGGCAAACTCCTTAACATCGGCGGTGATGGGTACGGGACTCGGCTTTACACCGGGCTTATAATCGTCAAGCCACCGCAATATCGCATACATAGGGCGCATATTGCCATAGAAAATAAGCATCGTGACGCCCAACGTAATAAGCAGCAACACAATATACAACGCTACCACCCACCATAATATTGATTGAAACAAATCGACCTTCTCAAATGTGGGAGTAGCCACTCGCAACTCATAATATTGCCCTTGCTGGTCGTGGAAAATAGTCGTCAGCACACGTGCAGGCTCGGTCTCCTGCTTCTCGGCTATATAGAAATCGTGGTCCTCATATTTTAGGTGTGGTCGCTCGGCAACATAAGATGCATCTACGGGAGTCAGGGTAAAACTATTGTTCGAACCGTCGCCCACCTGCGGCAATGCACGACCTGCCAAAACACGAGTTATGATTAGTTCAGAGTAATCCTCCAGCGAGTCATCAGCCTCGTCTCGAATCTCATCAACCATAGTATAATAGAACAGCGTGGCCCACAGCGACATTATAATCAACAGCGCTATACCAAGACGAACTACTATGCGATAGATGAGGCGCATCGTAAAACCAATTTTATTCTGCCATTTTTTATTCTCTCACACTCAAAAGGACTCTCAAGGGGCTACTACTCTTTTACAATCAATTTGTAACCAAATCCATAGACCGCAACAATCTCAATCGTTGCCGCGGCATCGGCGAGTCGGCGACGCAGATTCTTTATCTGGGCATATACAAATTGGAAATTGTCGGAGTCATCGGCATAGTCACCCCATACGGCCTCAGCCAAGACGGCTTTATCTATAACGTGCGAAGGACGCTGCATAAAATAGAGCAATATCTCGAACTCCTTTTTCAACAACGACAACTCCTTGCCGCCGATGGTCACCACTCTGTTTTCGGGCTTCAGCACCACATTTCCCAGACTGATGCTCAACTCACCCGCAGTACGTCCGCGACGCAAAACGCTCTTCACGCGAGCCAGCAACTCCGCCGTATGGAATGGTTTGGGCAGATAATCATCTGCACCAAACTCCAAACCCGCCACCTTATCTTCAACAGAGTCACGGGCCGATATGATTATTACATTCTCGCGCTTACCCAATGCTCGCAGATGCTCCAGCAGATGCAGACCACTGCCATCGGGCAACATAACATCCAGCAGGATACAGTCATAACTATATCCCGCCAATTTGCTGTCGGCCTCAAAGAAGGTAGATGCCGTCTCGACAACATAGCCCTCAGCCACCAGTGCTCGATGGATAATCTCACTCAACGAAGCATCATCCTCAACAATCAATATCTTCATCCCCGCTACAATGTTTATAATTTACCATCGGCAAACATACATCCCAAATCTCAAATAGAACTAAAATGGCGATATCTGCCGCGAAGAGCCGCTCTACGGACGATTATAAGGCACATAAGGAGACTTCATAACATTGAGCGTCTTGGGCAACCATACGCGATAACGTATATTGCGCTCCCAGGTATTGCCTGCCGAACCAAAATCGCACATACGTATCTGCTTGATGGCAGAACTACCCTCAAGGTCGGTACCCAACTTCATAGGAGCGGTAAAGGCCATCCACGCAAAATCACTGCCTACGGGAGTGAGTTCCACATATCCATCCTTATGCTCCACCACCGAAGTCTCATCCACAAAGCCATCACCAAAGCGGCTGTCACGAGCCAGAGTTACGGGGCCTCGCTGAATAGCCTGATAGTTATTCTGCTCGACAAGGCGACCACGCATATCCAATTCGAGCGTAATCTTATCACCCGCTTTCCACTCTCGCGTAATAGGCAACCAGCCATAAGCATCGACCTTCAACGGCTCGCCGTTTACTGTCGCCTTGACTCTATCCAATGCGCTCCACATAGGAATACGCAACGATAGCATAAATGTAGCAGCCTTCTCGGGGGTAACCTCTATCTCGATACGGCCTCCTACGGGGTAATCTGTCTTCTGCGAGAGTGTCACCTTGGGCGCTTTCTTTCCCGACAAAGCAAGTGTCGCCTCAGAGGGGGCATATAGGTTTACATAGACCACATCTCCCGCCTCCTGATTCTGAACGTGATACATAGCCTGCGGAATCAGGGCAAATGCTCGCGGGCCATTGGCATTACAGCAGTTGATATGCATTTCGCACTGCTCCTCGCCTGCCGAGCGCACACCCTCCAACGGGCTATACTTCGAAATCTGACCACCATCGGCACGCAAGGAGGCCATCAAAGCATTATACATCGTCTGCTCCAACTTGTCGGCCAACTGCGGATTGTGTGTCACCTGCAAAAGACGGTTGCAAAGTTGCATCCACGTAAACGTCACACAAGTCTCCATCGTATGGTAAGTAGGTTGTGTCTGGCGCTCCTTGCCGCCATACCAGCACTCGAAGGCACTACCAGAACCTGCGATGTTTATCTCCTGCTCGATGATTGTCTCGACGGTCTTCTCCACAGCATCAAGATACTTCTTCTCGCCCATAAGTTTATACATCTCCAGCAAACCCTCATAGCACGACATCATCTCATAAGCCTTATGACCATTCTCGCGTGACCACCAGACCTCAGGGTGCGGGAAACGACGGGCTACAGGCTTATCGGCTCTATCCAACAGTTGCGGGCCTTCGGGCGAATTCAATTGCTCGGCGATATAATTTGCAAACTCCAGATAGCGCTTGTCGTTGGTACGCTGGTATAGATAGACAACGGGCTCCAATATCGAGCAACTCGCCATACCGAAATAGTTACCCGTCATAGCGATTGCCGTAGCCTGCGGGCCCACCTGCGTCATCAAGTGGTCGATAACACCACGCGCAGCCTTCAAGGCTCGCTTATCGCCCGACAAATCGTACCACGCCAACAGACCGAGCGTAGAGTACTTTCTACCCCACACATCCCACTGTTGGAGTTGATATTCGGGGGCGTAGTTACCGATGTAGCCATCGGGGGTTTGTGTCGCCATCAAACCCTCGGCACCCTGCTTGATGATTTCGTAGAGTTCAGCATCGCGCGTATAGCGATAAGATGCTATTGCGCCCTGAATCCACTTACCCCAAAACTCGCTCTGCCAACGGTGCGACTCAGTGCGTGAGCGGAAAGGCTCAACCAAGTGCTCCACATCCTGCGCCTTGACACGCTTTTCGATACAATCGTCAATGCGGCTACCTACATAACCACCGATTTTAACACTCTCAACCGAAGAGTTCACTGCGATTTGCGCCTTTAGCGGCAAACAAAACATTCCACACAGCAATACAATGACTACTTTTTTCATTTTTGACAATATATTATTATTTGATTTTTTCACTTCTCAAAGATACACAAAAAAAAGATTGTTCCCGCTACGTTTTACGCAAAAAAAGAGTTTCGGCATAACAGGTTTCGGTTATTGCAGTCTTTTATTAAGGCATAATTTATGTAACGACAGAAGTATGAAACGATTCTTTGCACTATTCATTACATTTTTCACCGTGAGCCTGCTTGCTCTTGGTGCCGCATACATCGATGGCAAGATGCGACCTCAACACAACAAAGAGCATCTGTGGCACGACACACTGCAACGACTTAACGAATTAGGACGACAACAACACCATCATAGCGTACGCTACCAGCAATATGCCATACACGCACAACAGGCGCAAGCGCCACAGATTGCCACACTATTCAGGGCGATATCATTCGCCGAGGAGGTGCAGTGCGAAAACTGCAAAGATGCCATCGGCTCATTAGGAGGGCTCTTCTCGCCTCCTGTCGAGGTTCCCGTGGCATTAACCTCGACACACGAGCATCTGCAAAATGCCATCAGCGAAAAGAGTGATTACCACCACGGTAAGATGCAGGAGTGCATCACTGGGGCTATGGATGAGGGCAACCGCTATCTGGCACGTATGCTGACGTGGTGCGATGCAAGCGATGTAAAGATGATTACCCTATTAAAGCAGGCTATCGCCACCGAGAAAGCGAGCGACGACACGACATCCGTTACCTGTTATTGGGTATGCCCCACCTGCGGAAATATAGAGTGTGAGCAGTTGCGCACCTGCTACTGCCCACACTGTATGACCTCCAGCGCGGAGTTTTTGATATTTGAATAAAAAACGATTTTGAATCAGACAAAAAGGGCTGCTCCCCAAGGAACAGCCCCTTAATTATTGCAAATACTATAAGCCGAGTTCTGTACTCCCTTGCGGAAGCCTCTATCATTTATCTACGACTACGGTCACCCGCAGTCTCCAGCAACCTACCCCCCGACATTGAGCGAGCAACCCTTAATTGTCGGTATACGCGGTCTTGCAACCCGTAAGACGTACTGCCAGACGACATTGCTGCCGCTGCGGTGGGCTCTTACCCCGCCTTTTCACCCTTACCCGAAACAAGCCTTAAAGAAAAAGAAATTCATCACTCCCCTCCCCAAAGACTCGCCCCTGGCGGTTATTTTCTGTTACGTTACTACACCCTCACGGACATCGAGCCATTAACTCGTACGGCGCTCTGCGTTGCTCGGACTTTCCTCTCCCCTTGCGGGCAGCGATAGAGCGTACTTGCAAATGTTATAACGTTCGTTTAATATCCTTAATACGCAACTGCGTACTAACTGTCCCACGATAGTGGTTCTCAACAACTTGATAGCACACATCAACCTGACGGCCTGAACGAATCCACTCGTAGTGTGTCGGTTGCTGGAACGCTATGGTCTGCATCACCGAATGAGGGCTATTCTGCTGCATCAAATCCATTCGCAGATGCTCCAAATCGGCTCCCACCAACTTCGGGTCTCCATACGAATTGGCAGCACGCGACACAAACACTGGCGCCGTATTACCCGGACCAAAAGGCTGGAAACTATTGAGTTGGCGATGGAACGCAGGCGTAATATCCGAGAACATCAATTCGCTGTCGATATCAACCTGCGGCACCAAAATCTGCGGGTCGATATGCTCATCGACATAGTCGTTGAATCGCTTGGTGAATGCCTCTACGTTTTCGGGCTTCATCGTAAGTCCCGCAGCATACATATGGCCACCAAAATTCTCCAACAAATCGGAGCAAGACTCCACAGCCTGATACAAGTCAAAACCCTGTACCGAGCGCGCTGAGCCCGTCACAAAACCGTTACTCATCGTCAGCACAACCGTCGGACGATAATAGGTCTCGATAAGACGCGACGCAACAATGCCGACAATGCCCTTCATCCACTTGGGATTGTAGATAACCGTACTTTTACGGTTCTTCATTTCGGGGTGCGACTCGATGTAATCGTGCGCCTCCTGCGTCACGCTACGGTCAATATTCTTACGGTCCTGATTGTAGGAGTCAATCACGTCACAGAACTCGCGAGCCTGCTTCTCGTTACCCTCAACCAGCAACTCAACGGCGGCAAAGCCTCCACTTGGGGCGGCATTTTCGTCGTTTTCGTCCATACGCATACGACCTGCAGCGTTGATACGCGGACCAATCTTAAACACAATATCGTCGATTGTGATGTTGTGGTCCTCAAGACCGCAAATCTTTATTATCGACAACAATCCCGACGATGGCATACGGTTCAAACGTTCCAGACCATAATAGGCCAGAATACGATTTTCACCCGTCAAAGGCACAATGTCGGATGCAATACTTACCACGAGCAGGTCTAACAGATGCTCAATATCCTTGAAGGGGATATTATGCTTCTGGGCATAAGCCTGCACGAGTTTGAAACCCACTCCACAACCCGACAACTCATCGAAAGGATAGTTGCAGTCGTTGCGCTTTGGGTCGAGAACTGCTACGGCCGAAGGAATCTCCTCTGCCGGAAGATGGTGGTCGCAGATAATGAAATCTACGCCCTTCTCTCTCGCATAAACAACCTTTTCTACGGCTTTAATACCGCAATCGAGGGCTATTGCAAGCGTCACGCCTTTACGCGCGGCGAAATCAATGCCCTTAACCGATATGCCGTAACCGTCATTATAACGGTCAGGGATGTAGAAAACTAGGTTTTTGTGACCTATTTGCTTCAAAAACTTATAAACCAACGCTACGGCGGTTGTACCGTCAACATCGTAGTCGCCATATACCATAATCTTCTCGTTATGGGCTATGGCACGTTCAATGCGCTCGACGGCCTTGGCCATATCCTTCATCAGGAATGGGTCGTGGAGGTCGCCAAGTTGCGGGTTAAAGAATTTGTTAGCCTTTTCTACGGTGTCTATGCCTCTCTGAACTAGTAGGTTCGTGAGAACGGGCGACATACGAAGATGGCTCGCCAAGCGTGCCACTGCCTTCTCGTCGCCACGGGCCCTCACGACCCATCGCTTCTCTATAGGCATAACTTACATTTTTATTATTTATATATTTTAACATTTAATTTTTCACTTAATTGTTTTACAAGTTGTTGCTTCACCTGCTCGATATCCACCTCGTGGCCCAACTCCTTCTCAAGGCTCGTAACGCCCCTATCGACAAAACCGCAGGGGTTGATATGCTGGAAATAACGCATATCGGTTGCCACGTTTAGCGCAAATCCGTGCATCGTCACATAGCGCGAGGAGCGAACTCCGATGGCGCAAATCTTCCTTGCACACGACGTCGATGGCTCCAACCACACTCCCGAAGCACCGGCAATACGTCCTGCCTCGATGCCCCACTCGCGGCATACTCCGATTACGGACTCCTCCAAAAGGTCGATATACTCTCTAAGGCCTATACCCACCTTATCCAAATCGAGGATGGGATAGCCAACAATCTGCCCAGGGCCGTGATAGGTCACATCGCCACCTCGGTCAATGTGAAAGAACTCGGCACCGATGGAGCGCAAATACTCTTCGCTAACCAACATATTGGACTCCTTGCCGCTCTTGCCCAACGTATAGACAGGATTATGCTCGACAAAGAGCATCCAACCCGCCATATTCGCGGCAACAGCCTGCTCAGGGGCAACATCTGACCGCTTGGCAGAAATCAAACGCTCAAACAGCGAGCGTTGCAATGCCCAGCACTCGGAATAGCCCATACGGCCCAAATCTCTGTACTCTACCTCCATCATACGCTTTACGCTCTGCGCAAAGCCCATCGGCTACACATTAACGTGCGGCCTTAGCCTTGACGCTTTCCAAAGCGGCATCAGCCAAATATGACGAGCGCACCAAAGGCGCACTTGCACAATAACTGAAGCCCATATCCAGCGCTTGGAGTCGGTACCATTCAAATTTCTCAGGAGTGATATACGCCGCAACGGGATAATGCTCCAAAGAGGGTCGAAGATACTGACCAAGCGTCACAATCTCGGTACCCACATCACGCAGGTCACCAAGGGTTTGCATTACTTCATCATCGCTCTCGCCAAGTCCGACCATCAGTCCACTCTTCGAGACAATGCCCGTTTTGGAGATTATCTCCAACGTACGCATACTCGTCCGATACTTCGCACGAGAGCGCACCAACGGGGTAAGTCGCTCGACGGTTTCGATGTTATGCCCAATAATATCGGGCGCGGATGCGGCCACAATCTCTATCAAATCGGCCCTTGCATCCAAATCGGGAATAAGGAGCTCAATTGTTGCGTCGGGATTCTCTTTACGGATAGCCTCCACTACGGCAGCCCAATGGTGGGCTCCACCGTCCGAAAGGTCATCGCGTGTGACAGAAGTCACGACAACGTGTCGAAGTCCCATAAGCCGAACACTCTCGGCCACCTTTTGTGGCTCGGATGCATCGGGTGCAAGGGGTATGCCTGTTTTGGTAGCGCAGAATCGACATCCGCGTGTACATATATCGCCCAAAATCATAAATGTAGCCGTCCTACGACGCCAACACTCCGCCTTATTGGGGCAGAGGCCACTGCTACAAATGGTGTGCAAGGAGTGCTCCTTGACTATACGCTCGACTTCAGCCGAGGCCTCGTCGCTCTGCAAACGTATTTTCAACCATTCGGGCTTTTTCAGCACATTTACCTTGTCATAAAACTTCGGCATTTTAAGTTCATTATTTTCCAATTGATGCAAAGATAGAAAAAAAAACAAAAATTATATCATAATTATGATAAAATAACTCTTTCGAGGTAAAAAAAATCGTATCTTTGTACTACAAGCAAAAAAGTTTATCAATCTACAAATTAAATACTATGATAAAAGAGGCCCTAAAGTTCTACAATGACTTCCCTAAAAAGGGAATTATTTTCGTCGATATCATCCCTTTGCTGCAAGACAAGAAAATATTTGCAGAGTTAATGAGCGAGATAGGCAATCGCGTCACCGCACCAAACGTCATAGCCCCCGAAGCCAGAGGTTTTTTATTTACCGCACCGCTGATGATAAGCAAAAACGAGGTGGAGAATATTATCCCCATCCGCAAAAGCGGCAAACTACCCTACAACGAGGGTGATTTGTGTGACGTAGAGGTTATGAAGGAGTATGGAGCCGACCACCTCTACTATCGTCTGAGCGATATCGCTGCAAGCCGAGTGGGTGAGGATGGCAAAATCCACCTCACAATAATCGACGACGTATTGGCCACAGGAGGTACTGCCGAAGGCATTGCAAAATCGATTTTAAGCCACAAGGTGATTAAAGATGGCATTGAGCGCGAGGTTGTGATTGACGAATTTGTGTTCCTCGTTGAGTTAGACGACCTGAAGGGCGCATCGTTACTGGAGAAGATTGCCCCTGTAAAGTCGATTGTACACTTGCAGGGTTTGTAATACGAATCACCGTGCACCATAAAACAAAGGCTGTCGCAACCTCTTTGGTCGGACAGCCTTTTTCTTTCCTATTTTTTAGTATTTGTCATTAGCACTCTTCGGCAGGCACCATCTTGTAGAGTTTATCGCCACGACGCAACGGCTGAGGCATCTTGATTGAACAGTAGTTACCCTGCTTAACCTCCTTAACGACCTGCTCCTCGAAGACTATGCCTTCGGCCTTCATCTCCACGACACCCGTCGTTTCACCCATCCACAGCAACTCATCGCCCTCACACAACGGCGCAGCCTCAACCAGCACTTCGGCAACCGATATTTTCTTGAAGAAGTTGGTCACCTTGCCTATATATACCTTGCGACGAGTAGCCGACGAGCCATAGTGGTTGCTATGCTCGGCAATATCGCGGCCCGCGTAGTAACCCTCCCAGAAACCACGATTGAAGACTGTAGCCAAACGCTCCTTGAGCGATGAGGCATATTCGGGAGTATATTCGCCACTCTCGATAGCGCGAAGAGCCGCATCATAGCACTCGACAACTCGTTTCACATACTCTGCACCACGTGCACGGCCCTCGATTTTCAAAACCCTGACGCCCGCACCTATAAACTTATCCAAGAAATCAACCGTACACAAATCCTTCGGTGAGAGGACATAGCGGCCATCGACAGCCAATTCGCGACCTGTCTGCATATCGGTAATAAGATATTTGCGACGGCAGATTTGGCGACAAGCACCTCTATTGGCCGAGCAATGCTCCTCGTGCTCGCTCAAATAGCATTTTCCAGAGATAGACATACACAACGCTCCGTGCGCAAACATCTCGATACGGACTCTCTCACCCTTTGGGCCTCGCACGTCGCGCTCCTCGATTTGTTGCGAGATGTAGGCCACTTGTTGTAGGCTCAACTCACGCGCCAGCACCACCACATCGGCCCACTGCGCATAGAACTCCACAGCCGAGATATTAGAGATATTACATTGTGTAGAGATATGCACCTCGACACCCTTCTCTCTTGCATACATAATGGCGGCCACATCGGCTGCAATGATGGCATCAACTCCCTCGACGGCGGCACGGTCTACAATAGCACGCATATCCTCCATCTCGTTATCGTAGAGGATAGTATTGACCGTCAGATAGGTCTTCACATTGGCCTCGTGAGCCGTACGCACAATCTCGGCCAAGTCGTCGAGCGTAAAATTGACACTCGAACGGGCTCGCATATTCAACACTCCCACGCCGAAATATATGGCATCGGCACCCGCCGCAATGGCCGCGTGCAACGACTCCATACACCCCACAGGAGCCATAATCTCTATGTCGGAACGTTTAATATTCATCTATATTTAATTTTTACAGCCAAAAATATTTACGTCATTCCACATCACGAACTTTAGAGAGTGATGATTGGAATCTCTACAAGCAAGAGTTTGAGGCAAGAGACTCCAATCCTCACCTTTTAAGGCTCGGCGGAGTGACGTATCCTACAACATTAATATACAACTCAATCGGCAATCACACCAAATCTACCCAATCGGGATTATGTTTATTTATTAGTTCCAATTTGCGTTGCCGAGACATCATCTTTATATATTTTTCCCTCAAAATCGCATCTGTTATCGAAGGTAATTCTTCAACATATACGACCCTTGTTAAGTTATATCGAGCAGAGAATCCATCATACATTTTGTTTCTATGTTGCATTATCCTATGATTCAGATTGCTCGTAACACCTGTATAAAAAGTCGTGCTCGATTTATTAGTCAAAATATATACATAAGACTTCGACATTCCTGAATTTACATTAGAGATTCCAATCAAAATCCTCTATCGGATTTTGTGGAATGACGTATATAATTCATCTGTTACTTCTTTCTATTCATCAGATTCTCGGCATATATACGCAGATACTCGGTACGTGCGCTATCCAAATCGAGTGTATCCAATATGGCAATGGCGCGCTCGAAGCGGGTTGAAATCATTCGCTGAATAGCGTGGGGCACATCATACTTCTCGTAGACAGCCTTGACGCGGGCAATCTTCTCATCGGCGCTCAAGGTCGAATCCAGATGTGTAGAGCGCAAAATCTCTCTATCTTCATCCGATGCGTGGCTCATAGCCTGCTGCATTAGACAGGTCTTTTTGCCTTCCAAAATATCGCCACCAATCTTCTTACCCAACTCCTCTTCGGTACCGAAACTATCCAACCAATCGTCTTGCAGTTGGAAAGCCAAACCGAGTTCCAGCGCATAGTTATATATCTTGCGGCAATCACTCTCCGAGGCGTTACCCAATATGGCTCCAATCATTGCCGAGCCTGCCAGCAGCACCGACGTCTTGAGTTCAATCATATTCATATACTCGGCCATCGACACCTTCTGTCGCTGCTCGAAGTCCATATCGTATTGCTGGCCCTCACACACCTGCAATGCCATAGGCGTGAAAATATCCATAATACGCGCCAACTTATCCTCCGGCACCTTACGCAACAGGTGATAGGTGTAAATCATCATAGCATCACCCGACAAGATAGCGACATTTTCGCCCCACTGCGCATATACCGACGCCTTGCCACGACGCACATCGGCATTATCCATAATATCGTCGTGAAGAAGGGTAAAGTTATGGAACATCTCAACCGCAGCCGCAGCCCCTAAGGCCTCAACGGCATCACCACCAAAAGCCTCGCACACGAGCAACAGCAACGTAGGTCGGATACGTTTACCACCACCCGACATCGAATATATGATAGGCTCATAGAGCAGTTGCGGCTCTTTGGGCATAGATATTTGAGCCAGATAATTCTCAAAAAGCGATAGGATTTCCTCGTTAGTTCTCATAGTTTGGTATAAGTTTTTGCTTATTACTGCCCCAAAATTAAGAAAAAGTTTGAAGAAAACGAATTTTATACTTAACTTTGACAAACTTATTACATAAGACTACTTTTAATAAATTTAACTATAAACTTCGATTTGCTATGAAAAAATTGGCTATGGGTATCGATATCGGCGGAACTAACACCGCGTTCGGTTTGGTCGATGAGGAGGGTACCGTATTCTGTGAATCAGTAATTTCAACAGAAAAGTACAAGAAATTTGACGACTATCAGGCTTACATCAACGCTTTGTGCGAGGCTATGCACGCACTTATCGACAGCGTATCATTTGAGTTTGAGTTGATTGGTATCGGTATCGGTGCCCCCAATGCAAACTACCATACAGGTATGATTGAGACTCCCGCAAACTTGTGGAAGTTCCGCGACGACGAGCCTAATCCCGACGAGAGCCGCCGTATGTTCCACTTTGTGGATGACATCAAGGCTTCATTCCCCGGTGTTATGGTTGCTATCACCAACGACGCTAATGCTGCTGCTATCGGCGAGGGCGTATTTGGTAGCGCAAAGGGTATGAAGGATTATGCTGTTATCACTTTGGGTACAGGTTTGGGCTCTGGTATCGTTAGCAACGGTGAGATGATTTATGGCCACGACGGTTTCGCTGGTGAGTATGGCCACATTATGGTTGACAGCCGTGCTACAGGTCGTGACTGCGGTTGCGGTAGAAAGGGTTGCTTGGAGGCTTACGCATCTGCTACAGGTATCAAGCGTACTGCTTTTGAGTTGATGGCAAAGATGAGCAACGACAGTGAGTTGCGCGAGATTCCTTACTCTAAGTTTGAGGCTGTAATGCTCTCAACTGCTGCCGACAAGGGTGATGCTATCGCAAAGGAGGCATTCCGCTTCACAGGCGAGGTATTGGGTAAGGCTTTGGCTGACTTGGTTGCTACAACATCACCCGAGGCTATCATCCTCTTCGGTGGTTTGGCAAAGGCCGGCAAGCACATCTTCGAGCCCACAAAGTGGTATATGGAGGAGCATATGTTGGCAACCTTCAAGAACAAGGTTAAGTTGTTGCCTTCAGGTATTCAGGGCAAGAACGCTGCCATCCTCGGCTCGTCGGCTCTTATCTGGCAGAAGGTTATCGAGTAAGGCTGCACAAGCGTAAGATAAGTATTTTAGAAAATGCCCACCACGCTTGGTTGGGCATTTTCTTTTAGCAATTCCAATCATCATTCACTTTAGGTTAGTGATGTGGAATGACGTAATACAAAATATATAAATTACGAATAAAAATCCCTAAAAGTTAGGTTAAAGAGAGATGAAGAGACTACTTGTTTATATACTGCTATTGATGCCCGTTGGCCTATGGGCTCAAGATGCGGCAGTGAAGAAGATTATGGAGATGGCACGCGAGGATAACCGCACAATGCAGCATCTCGACATATTGTGTAACCGTATAGGTGGCCGTCCCGCAGGCTCTGATGCTTGTGAGAATGCCGAGCAGTGGGCCGTACGCTCATTCAAGGAGTGGGGCTTGGATGTTACGTTAGAGAAAGCAGGTGAGTTGGGCGTAGGTTTTAACCGCGCTGGCTGGTGGGGACGTATGACGGGTGAGGAGTCTATGGTTTTGCACTTTGCCACACCCTCATACTCTTCGGGAACACGAGGAAAACAGAAAGGACACGTCGTCATAGAGCCTCGCACACAGGAGGAGTTCAATCGTATGCGCGGTGTATTGCGCGGCGCGTGGGTATTGGTTAATGGTCAAAGCGGAGGCTGGGGCATCTCGCACGGTGAGAAGGCCACAGAGAATCGTCGCCGTATAATCGAGGCAAATGCCGAAGCCACAAAGTACAACCGCGAACACGCCGGCGAGGATGGCGAGCGCAAGAGGATAGACACCACTACTCCTGCACTATTCTATGACGAGATGATTCAGGCCGGCGTATTGGGATTCATTCAGGCGGCTACGGTGCCCATACGTGCATTGTACGACAGAGATGTAGTTCTTAACAGCGATGCGTCATTCGACAATCTTCCCGCCGTACCCAACATCCTTCTCGACGAGGAGCAGTACAAACACATACATACCCTAACGCAACAACGTCGCCAGATAGAGTTGGAGTTCGATATCCGCAACCACTTCAAGATTGGCCCCGTGACATATAACAATGTAGTTGCAAAAATCGAGGGCAAGAAATATCCTAACGAATATGTCGTTGTGGGCGCACACCTCGATGCCTTCGACGTGGCAACGGGAGGTGTCGATTGCGGCTCTGGCGTATCGGCTGTAATGGAGGCTGCACGTATGATAATGGCATCGGGAGCGAAGCCTGACCGCACAATAATATTCGTTCTTTTCGCTGCCGAGGAGTTCGGGCTGTTGGGCTCAAAGGCGTGGGTGGAGGCTCACAAGGATATGTTGCCCAACATATCGAATATGTTCAACCGCGATGGAGGACCCCTGCCCTACACATCGTTCTCGGTACCGCAATCGATGCTCAAGGAGTATGAGAAGATAGCCAAACCTATTCAAGAGTTGTATCCCGATTACGACTTCAAAGTTAGTGCAATCACTCCTTTCAAAAAGCCTACTCGCACAGGTGGCAACGACGCCTCAACCTTCTCGGTAGCGGGAGTGCCTGCCGTACAGATGGCCGATTGGGGCGACCCAAAGGGTTATAACTTCCAATACACCGAAATATGGCACACCGAACGTGATATATTCAACAAGAGCATACCCGAATATCAAGAGCAGGCTGCAACAACGCTGGCTCTGATGGTATTGGGTACAGCCAATGCTCCTAAGCAATGGCCACGCAATGAGGTCTTTTTGGCAGAATAAATCCTTATGCGAAGTATGCAACAAAGCGTTAGTGAGCGCATATATATACCTTTAATAATATATTGCCAAAGTGCAGACAGATTAAAAAAAATGCGACACCGAGAGGCTAAAAACAGCCTGATTGGAGAGTTGAATGGGCTATTTTTTAACTAATTCGCGCAGTTTGTATAATTTTTAGCCTACGCTTATTGCAGATTAAAAAAATCTTCGTAACTTTATAATTCGAACACAAAGATGTAAAACCTAATAAAACTTCACAGAATATGAAAAATTATTCCGCAATGGAGATTAAGAACATTGTTCTTATCGGCGCACCCGGCACGGGAAAAACTACCCTTGCCGAGGCGATGGCTTTCGAGGGTAAAGTTATTGACCGCAGGGGTAGTATAGAGAATAACAATACACTCTCTGACAACACAGATATCGAGCACGAATATAAGCGCTCTATCTATTCGACAACCCTCTTTACAGAGTTTATGGGCCGTAAACTCAACATCATCGACTGCCCGGGTTCTGACGATTTCTGCGGCAACCTCTTCTCGGCTTTCAAGGTCGGCGACGTAGGTGTTATGGTGATGAACGCTCAGAATGGTTGGGAGGTAGGTGACGAGATTCAGTCTCGTTATGCTCGCATCCTCAATAAGCCGCTTATCGGCGTTATCAACCAGTTGGATGGCGACAAGGCCAATTTTGAGGCTACAATGGAGGGCATCCGTGCCGCTTCATCAGTAAAGCCCGTTATCGTGCAGTATCCCGTCGAGGTTGGTGCCGGCTTCACATCATTCATCGATGTATTGATGATGAAGATGTACCGCTTCACCGACGAGAATGGTACTCGTGAGGAGTTGGATATTCCTGAGGACCAGTTGGAGTATGCACAGATGTTGAACCAGGAACTCTCGGAGGCTGCTGCCGTATATGACGACGCATTGATGGAACTCTACTTCGAGAAGGGTTCACTTACACAGGATGATATCCGTTCAGGCTTGAAGTTGGGTGTTGCTAACCGCGAGATTATGCCTATCTTCTGCTGCTCTGGTAAGCGCGACATCGGTACAAAGCGTTTGATGGAGTTCATCATCAACGTAGCACCTGGTCCAACTACTCCCACATCGGCTCCCAAGTTCGTGAGCATCGAGGGCGAGGAGTTGGTAGCAGACGAGACACAGCCCGCTGTAGCATTCATCTTCAAGAGCCAGATTGAGCAGCACATCGGTGAGATTACATATTTCCGCGTAGTACGTGGTAAGATTACCGAGGGTATGGAGTTGGTTAATAGCCGTACAGGCAACAAGGAGAAACTCTCACAGTTGTTTGCCGTAGCAGGTAAGAACCGTATTAAGGTAACTGAACTCGCAGCAGGCGATATCGGTTGCACCGTTAAGTTGAAGGGCACACGCACAAACGACACATTGGCTGCCGCAGGTGCACACGTTAAGGTTGAGCCTATCGTATTCCCCGAGCCTCGTTACCGCGCAGCCGTGAAGGCTAAGGAGCAGGGCGACGAGGAGAAGTTGGGTAAGTTGCTTAACGATATTAAGTACGAAGACCCGACTATCTTGGTTGAGTACTCTAAGGAGTTGAAGCAGACTATCATTCAGGGCCAGGGTGAGCACCACTTGAACATTGTCAAGACTCGTCTGGCTGCTGACAACAAACTCGAGATTGAGTACTTCGCACCGAAGATTCCTTATCGTGAGACTATCACAAAGGTAGCACAGGCCGACTATCGTCACAAGAAGCAGTCTGGTGGTGCTGGTCAGTTTGGTGAGGTACATATGGTTATCGAGCCCTACTACGATGGTATGCCCGAGCCTACAAAGTACAAGGTTGGCGGCAAGGAGATTACCGTAAACATCAAGGGTAAGGAGGAGTATGACCTCGATTGGGGCGGCAAGTTGCAGTTCTACAACTCAATCGTGGGTGGCGCTATCGACGCACGCTTTATGCCTGCTATCTTGAAGGGTATTATGGAGAAGATGGACGAGGGTCCGCTTACAGGTTCTTACGCTCGCGACATCCGCGTAGTGATTTACGATGGTAAGATGCACCCCGTAGATTCAAATGAAATTTCATTTAAGTTGGCTGCGCGTAACGCCTTCAAGGAGGCATTCCGTAATGCAGGTCCAAAGATTATGGAACCTATCTACTCGGTAGAGGTATTGACACCGAGCGAGTATATGGGTGCTGTGATGAGCGATTTGCAGAACCGTCGCGCAATGATTATGGGTATGGAGTCAGACAAGGGATTTGACCGTCTGAATGCACGTGTACCTTTGGCAGAGTTGTATCGCTACTCTACATCACTCTCATCTTTGACATCAGGTGCTGCGACATACACAATGCAGTTTGCATCGTATGAGCAGGTTCCCGCTGATGTTCAGGATAAGTTGTTGAAGGCTTATACAGATACTGACGAGGATTAAACCAACCATAAGCAACAGATAATGTCGCCGCTCCGCCTCCACAAAGGGCGGGGCGGTTTTTAATACATTTATTAACCAATTTTCCAAACCATAAACCTTTGATTATGAAGAGATTTAGTTTAGCACTACTGCTCGTGTTATTGGTTGCGTGTAACAATACAGAGATAGACTACGAGAAGTTAAATGCACAGGCAGCCGAAGAGTATAACACAGCCATACGTCCCGGTTACGAGGGGCGCAACCCCTATTGGAACGAGTTTGCTGTCAAATTCATCTATGCTCCTGCATTTGATTTCAAAGAGGTCGAGGGAGCAGCCTATTACCAATATACCGTCACACCAAAAGACAACGCCGAACAGAAATCGTGGGTTATGACGGCACAAAAGCCAAATACATCACTCTCTCCGATATGGCAGGATATAGAGGTAGGACAGGTAGTCTTGAAGGTAGAGGCGATGAACGATGAGGGTAAGGCTATTGCAACAGTAGGCGAAAGAGAGTTTCTGCGCGACTTCCCCTTCGAGGGCCCCTATCACGAGGCTGTAAGAGATTACAAGGAGTGTGCTATATTAGGCCTGCTGGCGTGGCATAATAAGGGCGCCATACAGAGTTGGAAACATAGCGTTGAGCCTGATATGTCATACGACCACAACACCTATGCCTGCAAGATTATCGGCTCGACAGTTCGCTGCGAGGTGTTGCTTGCGCAGTTGTGCCCGTCGCTCAAGGATGATGCGCTGAAGATTGCCGAGAACGCTATGCAGTTTCTCATCAACCAAAGCCAGCCCGCCGATGCGCCTCTGGCCTACTTTCCGCCGACCTATTATCTGGATTATGTCGCTTCGCGTCACGCCGATAATATAGGCAAGACGATGACCTTCGAGCCGCTAATCGTTGCTCACGCCCTGCTCGAACTCTACAACATAACCGATAAGAAGGAGTATCTTGACCGCGCAATGAATATCACAGACACCTACACACGACTGCAGGCCGAAGATGGGTCGTTCCCGATAAAGATTGACTACCAGACGGGCGAGCCCGTAAATGAGGTAAAAGCATCGTTAGACCCTCTATTGTGGTATCTGCTGCGCCTTGAGAGCGAGTACGGCATCACAAAATACAAAGATATGCGTAGCAAAGCCGAGCAATGGATGCAAGAGGTGGCCGTCGAGAAATTTGACCTGACGGGACAATTTGAGGATGTATCTGTCTTGGGACTTCGACCTTACGAAAACCTGACAAACTGCACATTCGCCTCTTACGGCACCTATCTGCTCGCAAAAGAGACCACAAGCGACAAGGAAATGCAGGATGCTCTCGATATGATACGCTTCAGCGAGGACCAATTCGTATGTTGGGACTATTTGCCCAATCAGCACGGTGTGAGGATATACTTTGCGCCCTGCGTACTTGAGCAGTATAAATATCGCACTCCGATAGATTATAGCGCCTGCAATATGGCCGAGGCGTGGTTGTATCTCTACAAGCATACGGGCAATGAGTTACACTTAAGCAAAGCAAAGGCTATGATTGACAACATCACCATTATGCAGAATATCTCGACGGGTATGCTTCCCACGTTGTGGTGCGTCAGGGGTAGTACCGATTGGATAAACTGCTCACATCGCTCAATCGATATGCTGCTGCAAATGGATAAACTTCTGAAAGAATAGGAGATTGATTGCGATGACAAATAATTCTTTAACAGAGTGTGTTCAAGTTTTGGGCACACTCTTGTTGTAGATACTATCCTTAAGTTAAGTCGTGAGCCCAGCAGGCTCCAACAGACATCGCTCAACAGATTATCCTTCTTCAGCATTACTCTGCCATCTCTAACAGAGACATCGCAAACGTCACAAAGAAAATAACAATAGTTGCCATAACTAACCATCACATCCGTCGCAGGCTCATCGGCGGGAATAAAAAACCTACACATCCATATAAAAAGAAAGTGCGGAATTATATTTATTAATATTGTTAAGGGCGTCACTCCACAAAATCGGCTTGCTGATTTTGATTGGAGTCTCTAACCTAAATGACTATTTAATGTAGAGATTCCATTCATCACTCATTTTCATTCGTGATGTGGAATGACGTTTTTATACTCATTTATTCCTCCTCTAAAGCAAGAGGAGGTGGCACTCGCTTGCGAGTGACGGAGGAGTCTGTAACATAACCTCACTTCTCCAAAATTAATCCACTTCGTGTCTTTTTCACCTTTTTAGCCGTAAAAAGGTGAGGCAACCGACGCTGCGGAGCGAGGGCAGAGTGAGTTTACTCACTTTGCCGAGCCGCGAGGAGGAAAAGC
>JAFQCA010000002.1 GCA_017399485.1 Alistipes sp. | reverse complement strand
TGTGGGAGTTGACGGATTCGAACCGCCGACCCTCTGCTTGTAAGGCAGATGCTCTGAACCAGCTGAGCTAAACTCCCGATGCGCCTGAACAAGGACTTGAACCTAGGACCCCATGATTAACAGTCATGTGCTCTAACCAACTGAGCTATTCAGGCAATTATTACAAGAACGTGTTTGTTTTGTTTTGCGAGTGCAAATATAGGCGCATTTTTTGAAACGTGCAAGAAAAATCGAAAAAAAATTAAAAAAAATATATCTTTGCAGTCGATATGAGACAGATACTATATTATAAAAAAATGGTGAATTTGCTGTGTTTTATGCTTTGCACAGTAAATTTATACGCGCAAAATAGCCCGTTAAAGTTTGAGAGCGAGAAATGGAATTTCGGCAAAATTGCCGAGGATGGTGGCAATGTGGAGCACAAATTTGTGTTTACAAATGCCACGTCAAAGCCTATTGTCATCCTCGACGTGACGACAAGTTGCGGCTGCACAACTCCGTCCTATTCACGCAAGCCTATTATGAGTGGCGAGAAGGGTGAGATAGTGGTATCGATAGACCCGATGAATCGGCCCGGCCACTTCTCCAAAGTAGCATCGGTATTGACTTCGGCATCGGAGCAAGTGATTAATCTTGCAATCGAGGGTACTATTGAGCCTCGCGTAAAAAGCATAGAGGAGCAATATCCCTTTGACATAGGCGAGGGTGTACGCCTTTCATCTAACTTTCACGCCTTTGCATACGTAGGACGTGGCGAAAGTGTCAACCAAACAATAGGATGGATTAACACCTCGAAGAGCGACGCGAATATTAATTTCATCAGCGAACAGAGTAGCGGACTATTCACATTGGAATATCCGAAAGTATTACCCGCCAACCAGCGAGGGGAGTTTAACCTGATATATTCTGTCCCTGCAAAAAGCGACAAATACGGCACACTGAGCGATGTATATGCTATTGAGGTAAATGGCAAAAAATCAAGGACTTCCTTCAGCACACACGCTATTGCGGTAGATAAATTCGATAGTGCGAATGACGATATATCGGCACCTATTGCCGAGTTATCAAAAAAATTTATTAAATTTGGCGACATAAAATATGGTCGCGAGGCTTCGGATGCATCGGTAACGCTGGCTAACGAAGGTGAAAAAGATTTGATTATCAGAGCCGTAGAGTGGCAAAGTAATGCTTTGGAATGTTCATTAAAGGCTGGCGACAAGATTCGCAAAGGCCAAAAGGTGACGCTTAATCTAACGCTCGATACATCAAAATGTGATTATGGAGTATGGGTGGACCGCATAAAGATAATTACTAACGACCCGACACGCCCTATGCAGACTATGCGCGTAACGGCCATAATTATAGATTAAGGTTATAGGAATTCCCGACCTTAAAATGTTAGATTAGTTAGAGAAACCATCGAGTTCTAAACAGAACTCACAATGCTTATGTTTAAGATTGTAGAAAAAAGAGCGTTGGCAGATAATATATATCTGTTACGCATCGAGGCACCGAGAGTGGCCGCAAGCGCACTACCCGGACAATTTGTTATTGTTCGCGTAGATGAGCAAGGTGAACGTGTACCCTTGACCATTGCCGATTTTGACCAAGCAGAGGGCACTGTCACTATTGTAATTCAAACCATTGGAGTATCAACACGCAAATTATGTACCCTAAACGAGGGTGATTACATCGCAGATTTTGTAGGTCCGTTGGGTAACCCTTCAGAGTTTGTACATATGTCAAGCGAGGAGTTGAAGGGCCGCCGCTATTTGTTTGTGGCAGGTGGCGTTGGTACAGCCCCCGTGTATCCGCAAGTAAAATGGTTGCACGAGCACGGCGTAGAGGTAGATGTAATAATTGGAGCAAAGACAGCTTCGATGCTTATCTACACCGAGGAGATGGAGCGTGTATGTTCAAATCTCTACATAGCAACCGATGACGGTAGTCGCGGCTTCAAAGGTATGGTTACAGCCAAAATCAAGGAGTTGATAGAGGTCGAGGGCAAGCAGTACGACGAGTGTGTCGCCATCGGCCCTATGATTATGATGAAATTTGTGACACTCACCACACGCGAATACTCTCTGCCCACGACTGTTTCGCTCAATGCGTTGATGGTTGATGGTACGGGAATGTGTGGCGCGTGCCGTGTTTCGGTAGGCGGTAAGACATACTTTACTTGCGTTGATGGCCCCGAATTTGACGGTCATCAGGTTGATTTTGACGAGGCAATGCGTCGTCAGGCAATGTACCGCTCTCAAGAGAGTGAGTCTAATGAAAGACATAACCATAAATGTAACTGCTATGGCAAATAAGATTCCGCGTGTAAGTGTTCGTGAGCAGGAGCCTGCTATCCGTGCTACCAACTTTGAGGAGGTTTGCTACGGTTATAACAGCGAGGAGGCACAGTTGGAGGCCTCACGTTGCCTGAATTGTAAGAATCCGCGCTGCGTTGCGGCGTGTCCCGTAAATATCAATATACCTGCCTTTATAAACAAAATTGCAGAGGGTGACTATGCTGCCGCATCGGCCATAATCGCCGAAGATAGTTCGTTGCCGAGTATATGTGGGCGCGTATGTCCGCAGGAGAACCAATGCGAGGGCTCTTGTATTTTGGGTATAAAGAGCGAGCCTGTGGCTATTGGTAAATTGGAGCGCTTCGTAGGCGATTGGAGTCTTGAAAATGAGTGCAAAGGGTGTGTAAGTGTCACTGCGAATGGTCACAAGGTCGCCGTTATTGGCAGTGGTCCATCGGGATTGGCCTGCGCAAGCGACTTGGCGAAGATGGGTTACGATGTAACAGTATTTGAGGCCTTACACAAATTGGGAGGCGTATTGGTTTACGGCATCCCCGAATTTCGCCTTCCCAAAGAGAAGATTGTGGCTCGCGAGATTGATAATCTGCGCAAGTTGGGAGTGAAATTCGAAACCGATGTTGTTGTTGGCCGCACAATCACTATCGACAATTTGATGGATAAGGAGGGCTTTGATGCTGTATTTATCGGTTCTGGTGCCGGTCTGCCCCGCTTTATGGGAATTGACGGCGAGAACCTTAATGGAGTTGTTTCGGCAAATGAGTTTTTGACTCGTGCCAACTTGATGCGCGCCTTTGATAACGAGTACGACACCCCGATATATGTAGGCAAGAAGGTTGTCGTTGTCGGCGGTGGTAACGTAGCAATGGACGCTGTAAGAACAGCCAAACGATTAGGCGCAGAATCGATTATCGTATATCGTCGCTCGGAAGCCGAATTGCCTGCACGTCGCGAGGAGGTACATCACGCCAAAGAGGAGGGCATCGAGTTCCGTATGCTTACCAACCCTACCGCTATTTTGGGCGATGAGAAGGGATGGGTAAAAGGTCTTCGTTGCGTAGAGATGGAGTTGGGCGAGCCTGACGAGAGTGGCCGCCGTTCACCCATCGAGAAGCAGGGCTCGGACTTTGAGGTAGAGTGTGACGTAGTAATTATGGCACTCGGCACATCACCCAATCCTCTGCTTAAGCGCACGACAAAGGGCTTGGAGACCAATCGTCGAGGATGTATCATCGCAACCGAAGAGGGTGCTACGACTCGCAAGGGCGTATTCGCAGGCGGAGATGCCGTAACGGGTGCCGCAACAGTCATCTTGGCTATGGGAGCAGGCCGCAAGGCTGCAAAGGCTATTGACGAATATATCAAATCGAAATAACGATTCAGACGAAATCAACAAAATAGCGCTCGGTCCTTTGGGCCAAGCGCTATTTTTGTAATATTACTATATAGTTATTCTGCGTTCAAATCAAGAACAACTTCATAGGTTGAGTTGGGCTCGAAATCGGCATTATAAACCAACAGGAAGTTCTCATCAACTGCTACATCCCACGTCTGTCCTTCGGCAAGCGTCGGATTGCAAAGACGCTGCGGAAAGAAATAACTAAACGGCAAATCCAAAACGTGTTCTTTCTTCCAATTATCACCCTTCATACGCTGAAGGCTGAAGTTATCTTTGGTCTTGATTGTAATGTAGCACTTTTTACCCTTAATCTCCGATGTCACCTCGAAGTCGGTCTCGCCTTCAACCTCCTGAAGACGCACATCCCACTTCGGGTCGCCATAATATGCCAACACATCTCTATCGTGCCAGAAACCAATCTCCTCCATTGAGTAGCGGTCACCCAACACTTCCTGCATACGCTGACGAGCCAAACGGAACTCATCCCTGCCAAAATCGGGGTAACGCTCCTTGAGCAACGATGGGAACCACTGATGCTGCTGATGCAAGAAATCCTGCTGATTAACATAAACAGCCTCCGAGAGCGTATAGCGACCAGGGTTGGTAATCCAATACTTCAAACCACCCCATCCGTTACGTCCGTGCCACGTCGTTACAACATAACCAATCATCGTTGCAGCATTAGCATCGTTCATCCACGCGATAGCCATACTCTCCTTCGTATTATTAACATTGCCAATCAAGCAGTTACCAACAGCAAAATATACCTTGCGTTTACCGCTCTGCTCAATATCCCACGTCTCTTTGGTGAAACGGTCCTCAGCATAAAGGCCACCATCTTTAGGTTTGAAGTTACCCAACGAGAAGGGCATCTCCAAGTTACGCTCCGTAGCGTGTGCTGCAGTCACAACCAAGTCGGGATTATACTTCACATAGAGGTCAGAGAACTTACGCAAAACCTGCTCAGGAGCAACGCTATCACGCTTAACCTCGCTATGACGGCCCTGCTTCTCGCCCCAAAGGCCCTTGTGGTGGTCATCAACCCAGCCGTAATTATCAAACCACTTTGCGCTGTTGAGTTCTGTTATGGTTGCAACAGCATCCTTGATAAGCAGAGGCTCGGTGCTATTATCGACCATACGCATAGCCGCCGCAGCATCATAACCTGTTATCATACCCCAAACAAAGTCGGCATAGATATCATCGTCAATCTCGCGACTTGCCAGATGCATATCAATAACGTAATCACGACCAAGATTTTCGGGTTTCTCGACAATAGCCACATAACGAGGTTTAATCTCTCGCAAAGCCTCCATAGTCTCGCAAGGAGACTCTTTGTAGATAATCAACTCGGCAGAGTGTTTTTGCTGTAAAGCCTCTGCCACCTTCAACCACTCGGCATCCTGTGCCACAGCCTCAGAAGCCAGCACAACATAGTTATCCTCCATAACAACTTTTGCGCAACTCACAAACGAAAAGAGCGACAAAAGAGCGACTACTAAAACAAAAAAGTTCTTCTTCATAATATTATTTTTTAGATTAATTTGCCTAACCCGCTATGTTTATTTGTACAAAGATATAATTAATTAGAATACTTTATTAATTATCAGCGATTTTTATTTCACTTTGCAGGTAAGCAGACAGGTAGAGAATCGAAAAAAGAGACAAAAAGAGCGTTATATTAAAAATTATTGCTACCTTTATCAGTTAAATATACAAAGATTCTTTCAACTTAAAGTTATGAAAAATACAAATTTAGAAAAATATAGTGTCAGCATATTCTGGGCAGTGCTTTGGTGTGCAATAGTCTTGTATATGCAGATAAAACACGCATTTCACTTTCCATACATAGAGCAATCACAGATGTTTCTTTTCGATGGAGCATATTTGAGCGACAAGTTGTGGCAAGTGGCAGGTGTGGCAACAATAATTGAGGAGTTTTTCACTCAATTCTTCTACCTATCGTATATAGGCCCAATCTTTGTCGCTACGGCTTTACTTTGCGTAGGTGTGTTGAGCAGAAGTATCATAAAGCGTATTGCTCCGAACGCCAATGCACCCATATTATGGCTTATACCTATTGCTTTACAGATAGCGACTATGGTCGATTATGACTATCAATATAGTGGCATAATCTCATACATAATGACTGCGGCGGCTATACGCATATATCTACAAATCGAGGGACACACTACAAAAGTCATCATATCATCGCTTTTAGCGCTGTTACTCTATTGGGCAGCAGGCCCTGCCGCAGTTATGTTTATTGCATCAATCGCGGTTTACGAACTACTTACCACCCCACGCAAAGCCTATTTTACGCTTCTTCCAATGGCATTAGTGGCCATAGCAGGCTGGATTGCAATATACTATATTCATCTGTTGGGAGAGGTAAGATATGCTTTCACACCCGACCTATATTACAAGCCTATGCTACGCCCCGACACCGAGTTCTATTTTGCGTGGGTGGCTATGCCTATTATATGTGCCATATCGGTTCTGTTGCGTCATAGGGGCAATATCGCACCTATGCGTAAATATGCCGAAGTAGCCGTGCAGTTACTTCTTGTGGCTATGGTGGTAAATTTCTCTTGCAAGGACAAAGAGTATATGCACCCAAGCGTCACAAAATTCAAAGAGTTGGATTACTATCTGCGAAATGAGCAATGGGATGATGTGCTACGACTATGCAAGCAGCAGGGTGTAGATAACACACTTCACATATTGATACAAAATATAGCATTGATACAAACCGATGCTTTGGGAGACAAGGCATTTGCTTACACGCAGTTGGGATTAGAGGGTATCACAATGGACTGGAGTGACAACAATCCACTTATATTCAGCATACTTAGCGACCTTCACTTTGCATTGGGCAATACCTCTATTGCTCAGGAGGTAGCCTTCAAGAAGAATAGCGAAAGTATCGCTGTGAATCATAGTTACAATCCACGAATGTTAAAACGTTTGGTGCAGACCAATATAATTTATGGTGGCGAAAGCGGTTACGACATAGCCGAGAAATATATCGCGATACTCGAAAAGAGCCTTCGCTATCGAAAGTGGGCTACCGAGCAGCGTGCATATCTCGATGATAAAACACCTCTGCCTACAATGATGCAGGAGCAACGACAAAATATGCACAACATAGATTTGACCTATCGTATGGCCGAGAACTTCGACCTATTGTACGACATAAACCACTGCAACCTATCGCGCCGCACGTTTGAACATCAGTGTGTAGGGTATCTGCTCAATATGGACCTTGAGAGTTTTCACCAAATTGTTTCACGAGTTTATGGCACTGCGACAATGCCCAAATTGCCGCAGGCTTTCGCCGAAGCACTGCTCATATACTCTACACAGAACAAATCGATTCAAGGTAAATATATGATAGACGAAACAACTCATAAAAGGTTCTTGGAGTTCCAGAACTTTGCAGCAAAGAATTACAACAACCGAAATCTCGCCTCGATAATGCGCAAGTCCTATGGTGAGACCTATTGGTATTATTATATGTTTACAAAATAGCAGTATTGTATGAAAAGACACCTTATTATATTGACTCTACTTATCGTATATGTCGTAGCGTTATGCGGCTGTTCTCACAGCGAAGAGAATGGCCGTGAGGCTGACAAGCCTTTGGCTATTTTCCCCGATTATATGGATGTAACCATCCCCGCAAATATAGCACCTCTGAATTTCCGCATCGAGGGCCACTCGTCAGAGGCTCAAGCACGATTTGTGACAGGTGGGAATTCCGCAATCGTCAAGAGCGATGACTCACGCATTATAATATCGGCCCGCAAATGGCGTAATATCATCAGCCAAGCCGTCGATAACGGAGGAATAATCGAGGTCGTTGTATCAGTCAAGGATGATGATGGGTGGATGACATACGCCCCATTCAAGATAAATATCGCAGCAGAGCCTATCGACTCTCACATTGCCTATCGACTCATTGAGCCCGGCTATGAATCGTGGTGCGAGATGGGTATATATCAGCGTAACATAGAGAGTTTCGAACAGAAGCCCATCATCGAAAATTCGGCTGCCGACTATGGTTGTGTCAATTGCCACTCGTTCTGTGGGCAAAATCCCGACAAGATGCTCTTTCATATGCGACAGATGCACACGGGCACAATCATCACCGACGGCAAGAAAATCGAGAAACTAAATACCACAACTCCCGAAACCCGCTCGCCGCTGGTCTATCCGTCGTGGCATCCTTCGGGCAAATATGTTGCTTTTACAAATAACCTGACCCGACTAATAAATCTACCAAACGACCACAATCGTGTCGAGGTTTACGATGGAGCATCGGATGTTGTTGTCTACGATGTCGAGCGACACGAGATAATTACCTCTCGCAATCTGTTTTCAACAAAATATTTTGAAACATTTCCGACATTCTCGCCCGACGGACGCAAACTATATTTCTGCTCGGCAGATTCGGTGAATATGCCCAACGAATTCAAGAGTGCAAAATACAGTCTCTGCGTGATTGACTTTGACGCCGAGCAACGCCGTTTTGGCGAAAAGGTTGACACTCTCTATAGCGCACATATAGGAGGACGTAGCGTCTCATTCCCTCGCGTATCGCCCGATGGCCGTTATATGCTCTATGCATTGGCCGACTACGGCAACTTCTCGATATGGCACCGTGATGCCGACCTCAAGATGATTGACCTAAAAACGGGCCAAGAGGTCGATATGTCAGCCGCCAACAGCGACGCTGCCGAGAGTTACCACTCGTGGAGCAGCAACTCGCGCTGGATACTTTTCAATAGCCGCCGCGTGAATGGCCTATACACACACGCTTATATCGCCTACGTCGATAGCGAAGGCAATGTAGGTAAGCCATTTCTGTTACCGCAACGCGACCCCGACTTCTATGACCGCTTTATGAAGTCATACAACATACCCGAGTTTATTACAGGCGAAGTAAAACTCAACTCCTACGACATTGCCCAATTTGCCAAAGAGGATAAGGGTATCGACCTAAAATTCAAGATGCAGGAGTAAAATGCCTTGCAAAACACAACATATTATATAGCGTTGTCGGATATTTGGGTACAGATTTTGCACTATTCCGAAGCAAACACCGTAAAATTGTATTATTATGTTTTGGTTATGGTATTTGCTTATAGGTCTGGTGGCGGGATGGCTTGCCAACCTTATTGTGCGCGGTAGCGGCGCAGGGCTTCTGCTTAATATTATCATCGGTATCATTGGCGGCTTCTTGGGTGGCTGGCTCGTAGGGTTACTGGGCTGGATACCCACCACTACTTTTGGCGCACTTGTAGCATCTGTGATTGGCGCCATCGTGTTATTATGCATCGCATCATTATTTGCAAATCGCAAGTCGGAACGTTATTAATCATCAACATATGGAACACAAAGATAACAAACATCGCTCTGCACAGTCATCAAAGCCGAGCGACAGCATCGAGCGCGCCATACACCGTGCCGAGGAGGAGAGTCTAAAATTACGCAATGCGGCCAAAGAGAGCGTACAACAGGCCGCGCACTATGCCGAGGAGGCTGCCCTGCGAGCCAAGAATGCCGCAAAGGTAGGTACCGACAAGGTGGCAGGCAACATCGAGGAGTGTACAACAAAGTGCAAACACACTGTCGAGGAGGGCATTACCCGCGCCAAGCATCGCACCGAGGAGGCTGCCAAAGTCGCAGCAGACCGCATAAAAGAGAAGGTATAGTCAACAACCACCTCAATGCATCATATATTAAGTATCTAAAAATATCCACATAAAAATCTGCTCGGCAAAGTGCCAAACAGATTTTTACTCTTTATGCGTTACATAAATTCTATAGATGCCATTTACATAACATTAGCCCTACGAAATAAGATAGAAATAACAAACTTTTTATTAGGAAAGTTTGCAATATGAAATAAATTGCTTACCTTTGTCGCGCTTAAAAGTATTTAATTCAAAAACATTACAAACAATGAAGAAAGGTATTCACCCCGAAAATTATCGTTTGGTGGCGTTCAAGGATATGTCGAACGACCACGTGTTTTTGTGCCGGTCCGCCGTTTCGACAAAAGAGACCATCGA
>JAFQCA010000015.1 GCA_017399485.1 Alistipes sp. | reverse complement strand
TGAATTTTGAATTTTGAATTTTGAATTTATTTTTCTTACCTTTGCGCCACAAAACCCAAAGAGTAGGGTTTGCGTTTATTATTAACTAATTAAATTTTATAGCAAATGGCTGTTAAAATTCGTTTGGCACGTCACGGTAAGAAGGGTGCTCCTATTTACCATATCGTTGCCGCAGATAGCAGAGCGCCACGTGATGGTAGATTTATCGAGAAATTGGGTGTTTACAATCCCAACACGAATCCTGCTACAATTGATTTGAAGTTCGATAGAGCTTTGGATTGGTTACTCAAGGGCGCACAACCTACCGATACTTGTCGAGCAATTCTCTCGTACAAGGGCGTATTATACAAGAAGCACCTGTTGGGCGGTGTTGCCAAGGGCGCGTTCTCAGAGAGCGATGCTGAGGCTAAGTTCAACAAGTGGTTGGGTGAGAAGGAGAGCAAGATTGCCGCTAAGGTAAACAAACTTGCTACTGACGCCAAGACTGCCGAGAAGGCTGCACTTGCTGCCGAAACTAAGGTTAAGGAGGAGCGTGCTGCTGCTATCGCAGAGAAGAAGGCTGCTGCCGCTGCTGAGGCCGCTGAGGCTGCTGCCGAGAGCGCAGAGGAGGCTACAGAGGAGGCTGCAGAGTAAATCACCTGCCGAAAATGCTTCTTTTAAGCACACAGGACTGTCTAATAAGATTTTAGGCAGTCCTTATTTTTTAGATTGAGGATATTTACTCAAATAATCAATAGTTATGATTAACGAGGACCGTATAGCCGTCGCACGAGTAGGCAAACTCTTTGGTGAGGCCCGCTCTGGCGGCGTATCACTAACTTTGTACGAGCAGTTTGACGATGAGTTTGACTTCACAGCAGAGCCTCTGTTTGTCGAGATTGACTCGTTGGATGTTCCTCTGTGGTGCGAGAGTTTCGAGCGTCGCGGACAGCGAGGTGCAACAGTACACTTTGCCGACTTCGACACTCCACGTCGAGCCGAAGAGTTGTTGGGAAAGGAGTTGTACATCATAGCGCAGAGCGACGAGCAGAGCGATGAGTTCTATATGGAGGACCTTATCGGTTTCAGCGTCGAGGCCAGCGGCTTACAAGGTGAGATTGTTGATTACTACGAGAGCGAGATAAACCCTCTTTTCGGTGTCGATTTCGGCGAGGGTGAACGATTGATTCCTGCTGTTGAGGAGTTTATTGCACACATAGATTTCGACAACGAGCGCATTAAGATGGTGCTACCGGAGGGATTGCTCGACTTGTAGACTCACATTTTCGCACTGCACAGATATCATACTACCACATAATTTGCGGTGGGCTAAAATAAAATTCGTAACTTTGCGCAGATTAAGCAAAGTGCAAAGAGCAAAACGCAAAGTGCCGATAAAGCAATTAAAAAAATATTGACGATTAGAATATAAAATATATGGCGTTAATTGACGAGATAACCAAACGACGAACATTTGCCGTTATTGCGCACCCCGATGCCGGTAAAACCACACTTACCGAAAAGTTGCTCCTTTTCGGAGGTGCCATACACGTTGCAGGTGCAGTAAAGAGCAATAAGATTAAGAAGAGTACCACATCCGATTTTATGGAGATTGAGCGCCAGCGAGGTATATCGGTTGCCACATCGGTTATGGGATTCAACTACAAGGATGTGAAAATCAACATCCTCGACACCCCCGGTCACGAGGATTTTGCCGAGGATACATATCGCACATTGACAGCCGTAGATTCGGTTATTATCGTAATTGACGGCGCAAAGGGTGTCGAGGCGCAGACACGCAAGTTGATGAACGTATGCCGTATGCGCAACACCCCTGTAATGGTCTTTATCAACAAATTGGACCGTCCGTGCAAGGACCCCTTCGATTTGTTGGATGAGGTGGAGCGTGAATTGCAGATTCGCGTACGTCCTTTGGCATTCCCCATATCAAGTGGCGACACATTCAAGGGTGTATATAATATCTACGAGAAGAATCTTTCGCTCTTTACAACCGACGAGCGTCAGACAGCCGATGCCGAGACTGTCGATTTCAGCGATATTGCATCTCCCGAATTGGATGATTACATAACGCCCAAGTTTGCTAATCAACTACGCGAGGATTTGGAGTTGGTAGAGGGCGTTTATGACGATTTCAACCGCGAAGATTATCTACAAGGCACGTTGGCTCCCGTCTTCTTTGGCTCTGCGGTGAACAACTTCGGTGTCAGGGAGTTGCTGGAGTGTTTTATCCGCATTGCCCCCTCACCTCGTCCCTCGACTACCGAGACTCGCAACATCGAGCCTTCGGAGCAGAAGATGACAGGATTCATATTTAAGATTCACGCCAATATGGACCCCAACCACCGTGACCGTCTGGCCTTTATGAAGATATGTTCGGGCACCTTTGAGCGCAACAAAAACTACCTCCACGTACGCAGTGGCAAGCAACTCAAGTTCTCGTCACCTACGGCATTTATGGCCGAGAAAAAGTCGGTTATCGACTTCGCCTACCCCGGCGACATCGTAGGTCTTCACGATACGGGAACATTCAAGATTGGTGATACATTTACTGAGGGTGAGAAACTCAAGTTTACGGGTATTCCCTCATTCTCACCTGAGTTATTCCGTTATATTGAGAATGCCGACCCTATGAAATTCAAGCAGTTGGCAAAAGGTGTAGACCAATTGATGGATGAGGGAGTGGCGCAGTTGTTCACCTCGTCGCTCAATGGCCGCAAGATTATCGGTACGGTAGGTCAGTTGCAGTTTGAGGTTATCCAGTATCGTCTGGAGCACGAGTATGGCGCAAAGTGCCGCTGGGAGCCGATTTCGATTCACAAGGCTTGCTGGATTGAGAGTGATAATGTGGAGCAGTTGGCCGACTTCAAACGCCGTAAGCATTCGAATATGGCCGTCGACAAACACGGACGCGATGTATTCCTCGCCGACACAAGTTACGCACTGGCCTTGGCGCAGGAAAACTTTAAGGACATCCGTTTCCACTTCACCTCGGAGTTTTAAGCATCAACAAATCATTTTATAAGCGAATCGAGAGAGTTGTATATAAAATTGAGATAACGTTGCAAAAATAAAGGTGTTAATCATAAAAAGATTAACACCTTTATTTATAATCGAAAAACCTATTAATAGGTCATCACAGGCTCCATCTCCTTAGCCTGGTCAATCATCTTCTGCAACTCGCTCTCTGAAGGTACACGGTTTACAAGATTCTTCTCTGCGTTAACCTCCTCCATCTTTGCCTTGAGGTTAGCAGCAACACGGTGACGGAACTCCTTAACAGTATCTACACCTGCAGCCTCCAACAATTCCGAGAACTGAGGGCCAACGCCTTTAATGCGGAATAAATCTGCGTGGTTGGTCCAACGCAAGATAAGTTTCTCGCTAATTTCAGTCTTCTCAGCAACCTCCTTACGACCTTTAGCAGATGCACAAGCCTCTAACAAAGCCTCAGGAGTATTGATACCAACAGCCTCCAATTTCGCAGCATAAGCCTCGCCTACGCCCTCGATGTCAATAATTTTATAAGCCATAATAATTTATATTATAAAATGAATAATACATATCACCTATACAAATATAGCGAAAAAATTATTACAACAATATATTTTGCCACATTTTTAAGTACTTAACTAACGTATGAAAGCAATCACTTATATAGACTGGCTGATATATTGATTCGTCATCCCATAATCATAAATTATCTTCCTACAAAAAAAGGCTGCACCAAGGCAGCCTCTAATAATATTAACATTTGTCACTATTTAACCCACTTCGCATCAGTTATTGCCGGCAAAGTATATGCCTTGCCTTGTGCTGGTATGGTGGTAGTGGTATAAGTGTAAGTATCTGAGCCATCAGTCAATTCAATCTTCAAAGAAGTTTCGTCGGAACCTGCATTCGTAAAGTAAAAGACTACATCACCTTTATAGTTGATGCCAGAACTATAATTTTTACTATAAGTAGAAAAAGCGCCAACGTCTGATAAGTATGCATAGTCTGCAGGGCAATAGTATATTCGAGACGCTGTCTCGCCATTTTCGTCTTTAATCCACATTTGCCAAGTGCCATTGGCCTTGCCTGCCGAAGCCAACTCCTTTACAGAGATTTGGAAATCTTGAGAATAACGCATCAATTCAATGGTGCCTAAATCAATACTGGAAGTACTTGCGTTGTATGTATATGTAGATGACGATGAATTATACAAATACTCACCACCTTTATAACCAGTTAAATAGTACTCATCTCTATTGGTATATTTCTTCTCAACCGTGATAGTTCCTGGATGATAGATAGCACTATATTTTTTACCAGATTCTAAAAGTGATTTATCAAGACCTGTCAGGTTAATCGTCCAAGAGGTACCATTATACCTCAACTTAAGGTAGTTGTAACTTAGGTCTTCGCCACGCCAAGCATCTTCTTTACCTTGCATAACAATCAAAACCTCATCACCAGCCTCCCAACCGGTTTTCACGGCACGGGTATCAGCATCGAAACCAGCCTTATCGACTACATTAAAGGTCACTTTCAGTTCGTTGTTGCGTTCCAACTGCACATCGTCCTTTGAGCAACTTGTAAATACTGCCATCACCAATGCCATAGCAGCCATAAAAATCTTCTTCATTTTCCAAAAAATTTAATCTGTTAGACATTCGGTTCATTAAAGTGGACTTTCATCAGGGAATCCACCTGGGAAAATTGGATTACTACCAGGATAAGACTCACTCGTTGCAAATCCTTTCTCTACCACCACTTCGATAACCTCCAACTGCGGGGCCTCGTAAGCCGCCTGAATTTGTACTTCTTTTTTCATTGCATAAATACTATTAAATGGTTAATAATCAGTCAAACATATACACAAAAGTCCCTGTTTGGTAGGAACTTACGCTCCTACCAAACAGGGACTAATCTCGTCCGAGTCTAACGCTCGGCCGTTATGAATTATAATGTAAATTGCTTGCTTGCTTGCTAGCTTGCTTGCTTGCTTGCTAACAATTTATTTGACATTTCCAAATTTACGCTCATATTTCTTCAAAATATATTACAAATATACAACTTTTCTTTGAATGTAACCTCTTACTGCATAATTTTTTACAGATTTACCGATAATATTATCCCTACCATCGCTACATTTGTGCTCACACCTTGACAGAAAAAACTTTAAGGACATACGTTTCCACTTCACGTCGGAGTTTTAACCGAAGAAATAGAATTTTTTAGGGGACTTATAGTCCCCTAATTTTTTGTGTATGAAAATTTTTGTCAAAAACACTTGCTATTTTGTAAAGTTTGCTTTACATTTGCATTGTATTCGAGTACAATCAACTATTATTAAACAAAATTAGTACACACAATGAAACGATTTCTATTACCTCACTTTTGCCGACCTATCGGAATAGCGGTATGGCTCGTAGCGATAATTTGGGGATTTGGCCTAATCTACGATTGGGTCCACACCACTCCCCAATGGGCATACGCTCTACTTGGTCCAAGGCTTCAAGAAGAGAGTTTTGAATTTCCCATTTGGTCGCGCCTCATTTATGACCGAGTACAGACAACCGCGCCTAACGGAGAATTGTGCTGGTATGGCGATGTAGCCGCACCTCACCTTTTCAACCCACTTTTAGCACTTGCTATTTATATCGGTGCGGCTCTAATATTTTTCTCAAAAGAGAAAATCGAAGACGAGATGGCTATATCAAAAAGATTACACTCGCTTATGATTGCATTTGCAATCAATATCTCACTACTCATCATCAGTTACGCCTGTGTATTTCTACCCAGCGGCATACCCACTTTCCTTGTGCAAATTATTGTCAATAATTTCGCAATATTTATGATTATTCTACCAACCGTATATATAATCCAACGCTGGTTAGATAACAGGAATCTAAAAGAGGAGATAATTTTATAACTATTACCACTATGAAAGAAAACGTTCCATTCGACCTTATCGGTCGCATCAAAGGCTCGGTCAAAAATTGGCTTCTGCCCCACCCATTCAGATATGTCGGGTTTGCACTGTTATTGGCGTTGCTCGTTGCATTAGTTCTCAAAATCACGTTGTTTGACGTGCCCAACGGTGGCGATGTATCTATGGATGTGGTAACAACCTCAATGACAATAAACAAGGTCTTGAGCATTGCGCTTTATCTTGCCATCTTCTTCGTATCCTGCTCACGCGAGAAGGAGGAAGACGAGATGACTGCCGCGCTGCGTGGCGAAACGCTCAAGGAGATTTGCTACTTGGTGTTAGTCGTATGGGTTGCAGCGCGCATAGTATTAACCTGCGTAGCCGACAACACCTTCGCCATCACCCACGACGACCCGATACTTGCGCCCTTTATCATCTGGATACTCTACTATGGTCGTTTCGAGCGCAAGATGAAGGCACTGCGTCGCCAAAGCCGCGAATTTAGACTCTAAACTATTACAATTAATTATATATAACAACTATTACAAACAAGTAAACTATTACAACTATGAAAACACTACTTTTTCCACACCGATTCAAGAAGGTCGGCTGGACAATTTTCCCCTTTATCCTAATCCTCGACGCTGTAATGATGATTATGATACACACCGAAGTGTTGGAAAACTCGTCAGGAGTACTTCACGAGATACTCAACATAATAGATTCAAGTGTAGAGTTATTTACAAATATAGCCATCATCGGCAGTATAATCTGTATGTTGCTCATCACCTGCTCAAAAGAGGAAGTGGAGGACGAAATGATTTCAGGAATACGTCAGCAGGCACTACTCTTTGCGCTTTATGTAAATTCGGCTATACTTATCGTTGCATCGCTAATATTCTACTCATTTGATTTTTTGCACGTAATGATGTATAATATGTTCACAATTCCACTTATCTTTATGGTGGTTTACCTTTGGAAGATGTGGATATTAAAGAAAGGAGTCGAGAATGAACAATAAGATACGAGTCGCACGGGCCGAAGTGCGAATGACGCAACAGCAACTGGCCGATGCGGCAGGTGTAAGCCGACAGACCATCAACGCTATCGAGAGCGGCAAATTCGTACCATCGACGGTGCTGGCACTAAAGATGGCTAAGATATTCTCTAAATCGGTTGAAGAGATTTTCCAATTGGAAGATGAGGATTAATGTAGATGAACAAAGGGGTTGTCCAACAAATGTATCGGACAACCCCTGATTCTTGGAAGTTGTATAACAAGGGCTATTTTTAGGCCCTCGATGCTCGAAAAAGCGCAGTTTGCTTGGTGCAAATGAGCATTTTGAGAGCGAGAGAAACGACAACAGAGCCTTGTTAGGCAACTTTCGTTATTTATCACATATCAATAGAGAAGAATCACCGTAGGATAGGAAACGAAAATCGTTCTGTAGAGCATAGTCATACATTCTGCGCCAATCGTCACCAATATATGCCGACACCAGCAACAACAGAGTCGATTTTGGTTGATGGAAGTTAGTCACAATACGGCTCACTATACGGAAACGGAATCCCAATGGAGTAATCATTATCTGCGTTGCGGCCTTCAGGCGCTCCAACCCGTTGCGCTTCATATAGCCAATCAAATCCTCCAATACATCACGACCCATATAATCGTGCGGTATATCATAACTCTCCCACTGCCCTATCACCTGCTCCTCGCGTGGCTCTCCACCTTGATGTATGCGCCAAGCCAACACAGGCAATGACTCCAAAGTGCGCACACTCGTCGTGCCTACGGCTGTCACATCACCAACGTGCTCAAGCAAGTTTTCGAGAGTTTTAAGACGCACCTCAAAATGCTCGGTATGCATAGGGTGTTGGGCTGCATTCTCGCTCTTTACGGGCAGGAACGTACCCGCACCCACGTGAAGCGTCACCTCGTCAAAGCCAAAACCTCTACTGCGCATATCCTCAATCATATCGGTGGTAAAATGCAAGCCAGCCGTTGGTGCGGCCACCGAGCCCTCAAACTTCGAATAGACAGTCTGATAACGAGTGAGGTCTATTTCCTCGCTCTCACGATTGAGGTATGGAGGGATAGGAATACGACCCAAATACTCTAACAACTGCCCAAAAGTAAGGTCCACATCCCACTCAAAGCGCACGATATGTTCACGCTCACCGCGCTCCTTTATTTCGGCTCGCAACTGACAAGCAACACCCTCGTAATCAAAGTCTATCTGAACAAAACCCTCCTTCCACTTCTTCAGATTGCCGACAATGCAACTCCACTCACACTGCTGTTTGACAGCAAAGGCGCGCTCGTAGTCGGCAGGCTGATGTGGCTCAAGGCAGAACACCTCGATACGTGCGCCCGAAGGTTTATGCATAATCACTCGCGCACGAATCACTTTGGTATTATTAAATATCAGCAACGAGCCAGCAGGTAACTCCTCCGCCAGATTACAAAAATGGCGGGCTGTGATATCTCCATTACGATATATTAGCAACTTGGAGTCGCTACGCCTCTCAAGCGGGAACTTGGCAATTCGCTCATCGGGCAGCGGATAATCGAAATCATTAATATTTATATGACGCTCCATCCTTCTTTATTTTTAACAAAGAGGCTGCACGACACTTGCCGAACAGCCTAAACTTTACATCCGTATCACGTCGGGATATACTATTGGCGCACCAACATATATCTATATGTGACACTCGGCATAAATGCGTCTGCACAATCGATATATATAGTATCCTTACCCGACAGATTGACGCGGCCCTCCATAATCACTACCGACTCGTCCTTGTTATCCATACCCAACATCAAGAGGTACACATCGTTTGTACCGCGCTCCATAGATGTCAGCCAAGTCGAAGCCTTGAAATAGGTATTCCACTGCGAACCAAGCGTGAAAGTATAATCCGACTTGAACTCCACAGTAGAGCCTTCGGGGATATAAGTATCATCCAACGCGGGCGAAATGCTCTTAACCAACCACTTACCCTGCAACACCTCATCATAGTTAAGGTTATTTTCATCCTTCTTGCACGATGAGAACAACATAGCCGAGCACAATGCAACGACCAACAATACCAAAAATCTTTTCATATTACTTTTGTTTTAGTTATTCACAAAAACTATCATCAACATAAACGCATTAAAGAGTATATTATTTCCTGCGTCTATGCCTATTTTCGGTGACAAATATACTAAATGACTACTATGTAGACAAATTTATAGTCACTTTATCTCAAATAACGATGTGCGAGCATTACATCCCCATCTTTTTAGCCAATCGATTGTTGAATTCATATTTGCCGTCGGTCAACTCCTCGATAGAGAAGTTCTCGTAAACCAACGTATAACCGCCACCCGTCCACGGTGAATAGGTCTCCTCCTCAAAGAAGAATCCTAAGCGATTATCCTTCTGCCAACACATTGTCGAATATGCCGAGCCGAGTTTGGTTACTTGATAGTAACCCTCCCAATTGGCAGCAATCTTGGCTGGTGAGGCGTAATCAGCCTCCGACTCAAGAGGCTTATAATATATACCTACATTGGTACGCTGCGGGCCGAGCGGAACCGACTGCAACAACAGATACAACTCCTTGCCATCACTTACGCGGCGGGCAGGCAACAACATCACCTCGCCATTGCAGGCATTGCTCTTCGCCTCAACACCCTTATTTGCCGCATTCGACATAGCCATATCACCCCACACGCCTTTACCTGCGGCAACATCGCTATACTTAAAGATATTGAATTGACGGCCTCCACCTACGCGCGAACTAATCAGCACACTGCCATCGGGCAACTCCTCAACCTTTGCCTCATCGGCCTGACGCGGGATAGGAGATACATCCACACCGCCCAATACTCGCCAATCGCCACCAAAGTTGTCGGAGTATAGCACGAAATTCATCCAAGAGCCCTTGACAGGCTGCACCAAAACAGCGCAATAAAGACGATAGAAACGGCCCATCTTAATATAACGGCTCTGCAGGATGCGACCAGAGGCCACAAACATCGAATTGGCAGGGCCTAACGGGCTATTGTCAAACTGCTCATAAATACTCTCCGAGATATCGACAGGTTCACTCCAGGTATTACCATAATCACCACTATAAAAACGTGCTATGGCTTGGTGATGATGGCGCGTACCCTTAATGTACGACACATTTCCTGCACAACTCAATACCATCATCTGGCTGCTCTCTCTGTCGGATACAATAGCGGGGTCACCAAAGGCCACATTCATAAAGTTGGGCGATGCCTCACCCTTACCCTCAGCCAAGATATAGGTCTTACCCCATTTTTTACCATTATTCTTACTTGTGCGATACACCAGGTCGATACGACCATTGAGTACCACACCAATATCCTCGCGGCTGAAACGATAGTCGCACACCGTAACCAAATCGCCATTGCTGGCTGTCGCTATAGCAGGGATACGGAAAGGAATACACTTCGTATCGGGCTTAATATACAATTCTCGTCGGGTGGATTTCTCCTTAGCACCAGCCA
Source organism: Alistipes sp. (assembly GCA_017399485.1). GTDB lineage: Bacteria > Bacteroidota > Bacteroidia > Bacteroidales > Rikenellaceae > Alistipes. The sequence continues at coordinate 68,352 of JAFQCA010000015.1, read as the reverse complement.
CATCACCTTGTGCAAACGAGGCTACAGCCAGCAATATCAACACGAACGACAACAGATACTTTTTCATAATCATATATAACTAATTAGTTTACTCCTTCAATTTTATATTGACCACCCTTCTTGGTCGCAAACTTGGCAACATAGAACTTACCCTCTTTTACAGCCTCGACACCTGCAACCTTGAACGGGCTACTGCTTCTCACTGTACAAGGCTCGCCCTCAAGCGAGAGGACTCGTCCGCCCGACACCTTGCCGTCGGCCCACTGCAAATCGACCTCAAAGGCTCCACGTGCTCGCAGACCTCTGTAACTGCCTTCGTTCCACGCTGTAGGCAATGCGGGCAAGAGGTCGATACTGCCGTGATGGCTCTGCAACAACATCTCGGCTACACCCGATACGCCGCCAAAGTTACCGTCAATCTGGAAAGGCGGATGAGCATCCAGCAGATTAGGATATGTACCGCCTCCCGTAGCATATTGAGTACGGCCATCATCGACATAAGTGAGCAACATACGATAGATATTATAGGCGTGGTCGCCATCCAACAATCGCGCCCATAGGTTTACTCTCCAGCCTGTTGACCAGCCCGTAGCCTTGTCACCTCGCAACTCCAATGAGCGGGCCGATGCCGCAGCCAATTCGGGAGTCTTTTCGGGAGTGATATGACTACCGGGGAAGAGTCCTATAAGATGAGATTGATGACGATGCAGAGGTTCGGGGTCCTCCCAATCATAATACCACTCCTGCAAATTGCCCTTATGACCAATCTGGTAAGGATATAGGCGTTTCATCACATCGGCAATACGGTTCTGCAACTCTTCATCTATGCCCAGCACCTCGGCAGCCGATGCCGTAGCCGACAGACACTCACGGATAATTGCCAAATCACACGTTGTACCATAAGCCGTAGGCCCTGCATATCCATCGGGCGTACGGAAGTAGTTCTCAGGCGAGGTAGCAGGCGAGGTAATCAAGTTACCGTGCTTATCCTCCACAAGCCAATCCAAACAGAATTCGGCAGCACCCTTCAACAAGGGATATCCACGCTCGGCCAAAAACTCCTTGTCCAGCGTAAACTGATAGTGCTCCCAAAGGTGAGTCGATAACCACGCTCCGCCCATAGGCCAACAAGCCCACGACGGGTCGCCCCAAAACTCGCCTACGGGATTCGACATAGCCCATATATCCGAATTATGACAGGTCACCCAACCGCCACAGTCATAGTAGTTGCGAGCAGAATACTTACCCGTCTGGGCAATATTACCAATGAACGACAACAGAGGCTCGTGCAACTCCGAAAGATTCAGCACCTCGGCAGGCCAATAGTTCTCTTCGGTATTGATATTCACGGTATAGTTACTATGCCAGGGGGCTGTCATATTATCGTTCCAGATACCTTGCAGATTCATAGGCACACCCTCGGTACGCGATGCCGAAATCATCAGGTAACGACCAAATTGGAAATACAACATCTCCAAATTATTATCCTTTTCGCCCGCTGTCATCGCCTTAAGTCGCTCATCGGTAGGCAACGGCGACACCTCGCTCTTTGCTCCCAACTGAACATCGACTCTATCAAAGAACGATGCAAAGTCCTCAACGTGACGACGACGCAACTGCTTGAAAGAGTACTTCTCTGCCGCTGCCATACGCTCAGCAGCGATAGCCGCGTGGTCGAGGCCCTCCTTTGCAGGGTCTTTATCAAAACCGTTGAAACTTGTAGCAGCCGTCACAAGCAACACCACTCGACGGCAATCCTTCAACTGCAACTTACCATCCTGGCTCACTACCTGACCATCACACTCCACAGGCTTTATCATTGTCGTGAAACGCATTCCGCGACTCTCATCCCACGAGATTTCACGATGATACGATATATGGTAGGGAGCATATCCCTCGGCCAAAATCACACCACCCTCCGAGCGAGTCGTATAGCGCAACTTACTCTCAAATGAGAGCAGACCATTTATCTTGCCTTCACCCTCGGCCTTGAGTTCAACGACCATTGCCTTATCGGGGTGAGAAACGAAATAGGTACGAGTATATTGGGTATTGCCCGATGAATAACTCACCTTCGACAATGCCTTACTGATATCCAACTCACGCGAGTAATTACTCACCTCGCTCGCCCCTTCAAAATCAATCAAGAGCGAGCCCATTGGGAGATAAAACTCCGAGAAACTACCCTGCAGGCGTTTCTGCAAACGGTTTGCCTCGGCAAAATCATCTTTGGCAAGTGCCTCACGAATTGGAGCCAAGCCCTCTTTGGCGGCCAACGTATCGACATTAACATCGACAGGCTCACCCGACCACAAAGTCATATCGTTCAAATCGATACGCTCTCGCTCGACACCGCCGTAAATAATCGCGCCCTGCTGACCGTTACCCATCACCAACGTCTCGATAAATACTTCAGCAGGCTTATCATACCACATACGCCAACGTGCATCCGACGGCGCCTCGCCGCAAGCAACCAACGACAAGATTGCGCACATTGCAAACGTCTTAAAAATAGATATAAACTTCATTCTATAAAAAATTAGGTTATACATATTAACATCGTAGGATAGTCCTACTATCCACACATATGACAAATATACATAATTTTATTCTAAATTTCGCACTACGGCACTCAAGATGTTAGATTTATCGGTTTTTTTTTCTAATTTTGTAAAGATGTTTTTATTAAACGTACTTTTATGAGTAAAGTTGTCACTTTTGGTGAGATTATGTTGCGTTTGGCAACTCCACAATATCTCCGTTTCTCGCAAGCCGACTCCTTCTCTGCCACATTTGGCGGAGGCGAGGCTAACGTAGCGGTATCATTGGCTAATTATGGCGTGGTAGTCGATTTCGTAACTCGACTGCCACAAAACGACATTGCCGCTTCGTGCGTAGCCGAACTGCGCAAACGCAATGTCGGAGTCAGCAATATTGTTTATGGTGGCGAGCGTCTGGGCATCTATTTCCTCGAAACGGGAGCCGTAGCACGCCCAAGCAAAGTCGTCTATGACCGCGCACACTCTTCGATATCGACTATCGAGAGTGGAATGATTGATTGGGATAAGGTATTTGAGGGTGCCGATTGGTTCCATTGGACAGGTATAACCCCCGCGATAAGCGCATCGGCTGCTGCCGTATGCCTTGAGGCGTGCCAAGCCGCCAACAAACGAGGCATTACCGTATCGTGCGACTTGAACTTCCGCAAGAATCTTTGGAAATATGGCAAGTCGGCATCGGAGATTATGCCCGCACTTGTCGAGTGTTGCGATATAATACTCGGCAACGAGGAGGATGCCGAAAAGGTATTTGGCATCAAGCCCGAAGGTTTTGACGTTACGGCAACCGAAGGCAAGGTCGAGGCATCAGCATTCCGTAGCGTTTGCCAACAACTTATGGAGCGTTTTCCCAGAGCCAAGAAGGTCATCATTACTCTGCGAGGCTCAATCAATGCCAACCACAACACGTGGGGTGGTGTACTCTTCGACGGGGAGAGACTCTACCAATCACCGCGTTATGACATTACCCACATCGTAGACCGCGTGGGTGGAGGTGACTCATTTATGGGTGGATTGATTTATGGCCTGCGCGAATACAAAGATGACCAGCGCGCGCTTGATTTTGCCGTTGCAGCATCCTGCCTGAAGCACTCCATTTATGGCGATTTTAACCTTGTTACAGTCAGCGAGGTCGAGAATCTTATGAAGGGTGATGGGTCAGGCCGAGTATCGAGATAAAGAGTTCCCCATCATAATTAAAACTTAACGAACACAGATATGGCACGTTTTACAAAAATTGAGGTTTTGGCCACAATGCAACGTACGGGTATGGTCCCCGTATTCTATAATGCCGACCTCGAAGTAGCAAAGCAGGTTGTGAAGGCTTGCTACGAAGGAGGTGTTCGCGCCTTCGAGTTCACTAATCGCGGCGATTATGCTCACGAAATTTTTGGCTGCCTGAACAAGTGGACCGCCAAGGAGTGTCCCGATATGATACTTGGTGTAGGCAGCGTTGTCGATGCCCCCACCGCATCACTTTACATACAGTTGGGTGCTAATTTCATCGTAGGGCCGCTCTTTAATCCCGATATTGCAAAGGTCTGCAACCGTCGTGCAATACCCTACACTCCCGGTTGTGGTTCGGTGAGCGAAATTGGATTTGCTCAGGAAGCAGGATGCGATTTGGTGAAGATATTCCCTGCAGGCAATGTCGGAGGCCCCTCATTCGTAAAGAACATCAAAGCCCCGATGCCTTGGTCAATGATAATGGCTACGGGAGCCGTCGAGCCTGAGGAGGAAAACCTCAATGCGTGGTTCAAGGCGGGTGTCACGGTTGTCGGAATGGGCTCAAAACTCTTCCCCAAGGAGGCTGTTGTTGAGGGTAATTGGCAAGCCATCAGCGACAAATGTCGCTACGCATTAGACATCATCGCTAAAGCCAAGCAATAACAATGACTCTAAATAAAACCTAAACAATATGACTAACACGAATCAAAACAAAATGACCTCTTACCGTTGGGTTATCTGTAGTCTGCTCTTCTTTGCCACTACAATCAACTATCTTGACCGACAGGTATTGTCACTTACGTGGGAGGATTTCATCCGTCCCGAATTTCATTGGACAAATTCACACTATGGCTGGGTGACGGGTATCTTCTCGTTGGTGTACGCCATAGCGATGCTATTTGCTGGAAGAATTGTCGATAAACTCGACACCAAAAAGGGATATATGTGGAGTATAGGTATCTGGTCGGTAGGTGCCTGTGTTCACGCTTTGTGCGGTGTGGCGACTGAGTGGGTTGTTGGCTTGCCCGACGCTGAGGCTTTACGCGCGGTTATCGACAATGCAGAACTCATATCAAAGATTGCTCTCGTATCGCTCACCTTCTTTATCATTGCCCGTTGCGTATTGGCAGTTGGTGAGGCCGGTAACTTCCCCGCCGCTATCAAAGCGACAGCAGAGTATTTCCCCAAGAAGGACCGTGCTTATGCAACAAGTATATTCAACGCAGGCTCAACAATCGGAGCCCTGCTCGCTCCATTCACCATTCCCGTTTTGGCTGCAAAGTTCGGCTGGGAGGCTGCGTTTATCATCATCGGAGCATTAGGCTTTATATGGATGGGATTCTGGCAGTTCCTCTACAAGAAGCCCGAAGCAAATCCTATGGTCAATGCTGCCGAATTGGAGTATATCAATTCGGACTCTGCCGATGAGGCTGCCGCTGCACAGAAGGCTGCCGAGGAAGCCGCGAAAGCCCCAAAGGTATCGCTCTGGCAATGTTTCGGTTATCGTCAGACTTGGGCTTTCATATCGGGTAAGGCTATCGCCGACGGCGTATGGTGGTTCTATCTGTTCTGGATGCCATCATATTTGAAAAACGCCTGCGGTATGTCATCTACAAGTTTCGAGTTCCAATTAGCGTTGGGCGTTCTGTATCTCATCGTAATGATTTCGTTGGTGGGTGGTTATCTGCCGACTATCTTTATCGAGAAATACAAGATGAATCCTTACGCGGGCCGTATGCGCGCTATGCTTATCTTTGCATTCTTCCCGCTATTGGCACTATTGGCTCAACCCTTGTCTCAATACTCATATTGGTATCCCGTAGTGATTGTCGGTATCGCGGCTGCGGCACACCAATCGTGGTCAGCAAACATCTTCTCGACGGTGGGTGATATGTTCCCCAAGTCGATGATTGCAACCATCACGGGTATTGGAGGTATGGCTGGTGGTGTCGGCTCGTTTGGAATACAGTTGGGAGCAGGTAAACTCTTCGACTATGCCGAGCAAACCAATATGGCATTTATGGGATATACAGGTATCGAGGCTGGTTATATGATAGCCTTCTCGTTCTGCGCCGTGGCTTATTTGGCAAGTTGGTCGGCTATGAAGGCTTTTGTCCCCAAATACAAGCCTATCGTATTGTAAATCGTAATCTACCTAAGGCCTCCAATGAATCCCCAAAACATTGGAGGCCTTTATGTTATAATTAACCCATAACAAAAACCCTCGTATGAGAAAGTTGGCATATACAATATTGACAAGTCTTTTATTTGCAGTGACGGCATCATCGTCCTGTGCACCAGCAGCACAGGATACAGATATCCAAAAGGAGACATCATCCAAGACTTTGAAAGACATTGACCATCGCGCCGAGAAGAGAAAGCGCAAAGTGTTATCGTCAAAAACCACAGTCAGACCGTCGGGCCAAATATATTACGTCTCGGCTGATGGTGATGACCAGAATGACGGACTCTCTCCTAAAAGGCCTCTGCGCTCATTAGATAAGGTAAATTCCATAGACCTAAAGCCAAACGATGGAGTGATGTTCCGTCGTGGGGATATATGGCGTGGACGAATTCTTACAAAAACGGGTGTTACATACTCGGCTTACGGACGTGGTGAAAAGCCCCGCATATATGGCTCACCTTACGATGCAGCCAAAAAAGGCGAGTGGATTGAGACCTCAACTGCCAACGTCTATATGTATAGTGAAGAGTTGCCTGACGATGTAGGAACGCTTGTATTTAATGGCGGCGACGAAGTTGCGATAAAGGTATTAAAAGTAATTGACGAGGATGGCCAAACGACTCACAATTATACGGGGGAGAGTTTTTCGGGTGGATATGACCTAAAACGAGATTTAGATTTCTATCACGACTATCAAGACAAGAAACGCCTCTACCTATGTTCGACCAAAGGTAATCCTTCGGAGAGATTCTCTTCCATCGAACTCCTCACTCGCGGCACGATTGTGCAGACAGTCGATAATGTACATATTGACAATCTATGTGTGATGTATGGAGGCTCGCACGGTATTGGTGGCACCACAACCAAGAGTCTGAAGGTGACCAACTGCGTAGTAGGCTGGATTGGTGGCTCGGTCCTTACTCCATACCCACCAAAAGGTCGCCAATATGTACGTTATGGAAATGCTGTAGAGATATATGGTGGCTGTGGTGAGTATATAGTCGACAACTGCTATATATATCAGATTTACGATGCGGGTATCACAAACCAGACTCAAGAGGATATTAGCGACACATCGCGTATGATGCGTAACGTAAGATTTTCGAACAACCTTATTGAGCGTTGCGAAATGTCGATTGAATACTATTTGGGAGCCAAATTCAAGCCGACGGATAGTTATATGGAAAACATTCTCTACGAAGGCAACATCCTTCGCCTTGCAGGATATGGCTGGGGAGAGCAACATCCTCAACCTGCGTGGGGAGCCCACATCAAATCGTGGTGGATGCACTACAATCAGGCTTACAATTTTGTCATCCGTAATAATATATTTGACCGTAGTGACGCCAATCTTATAAATGTAGTTGCCGCCAAGCCCGAATGGTTACCAAAGATGGAGAACAACACCTATATACAATATCTCGATGCCGACGGAGGTCGCATAGGCCAACCTTGGATTGATTGCAAATTCAATAAGGAGTTCCCCGCAGCCGTAGAGAAGGCTCTGGGAGAGAAAAACATAGAGATAACTTATATCGAGAAATAAGAACTTCTGCTATATAAAACCGCTATTAAACAACACAAAATAGGCTGCACCAATATTGATGCAGCCTATTTTCTTTAACCACTCTGCTAAGAACTACTTTGTCAGAGTATATGTTCCGCTCTCGTATGTCTTCGACTCTGTCTCACCCGGAAGTGTAACAGTAGCCTTTGCACCCTCAGGAATAGTGAACTCCCAAATCCACTTGTCACCCTCATACTTCCAGGCACTCTTGATAAGGCCGGCAGCAGAGTTGTACTCGGCAGTCACATAACCCAAACGCTTGTCTGGCACGGGCTTCATAATGATGTGCTTGAAACCGGGAGTTGCGGGGTCTGATGAGATACCAGCGGCAGTCTCCCAAATCCACTCACAAACGCAACCGTAAGCATAGTGGTTGAAACTGTTCATACCACGCGGACCCATACCCTTGTCAACCATATAACTGTTCCAACGCTCCCAGATAGTTGTTGCACCATTATCTACAGAGTACAACCAACTCGGGTTCTTTCGCTGGAAGAGCAACTCATAAGCGATGTCGGCCATACCATTCTCGGTAAGAGTAGCCATCAAGATAGAGGTACCCAAGAAACCTGTCTGCAAGCAGTTGTCGTGCTCTACGAAGTTCTGGCGCAGGCGCTCAATCATCTTGGCCTTTGCCTCGCCCTCAACGATACCGTTCTTCAATGCGAACAGAGCAGGAGTCTGCATTGTATTGAGAATCTCTGTCTTGAATGTACCATCGGCGTTGATGAAGTTAGCCTTGATATATGCCTTACCCTCATCGGCCATCTGCTGATACTTCGCAGCATCACGACCTGTGGCAGCAGCCATATCGCGCATCATTGTAGCGTCGATAACCCAATATGATGAACAGAGGTAGTTCCAATAATCGACAGCCTCAGGACGTAGTTTGCCATTATCGTAGATACCGCCACCGCAACTCTCCAAAGGCTCATAACTCAACCAATCGGCCCAATGGTAGTTACCGTTCTCACCGCGAAGTGTCTCGTGGTCATACTTGGTCTCGTAGATGCGCTTCATAAACAAATCCATCGCCTCCCAGTTCTCTTCTACAATCTGCTTGTCATCAAACTGCTTCCAGATAGTCCAAGGCACGATGATACCAGCATCGGCCCAACCCAAACGCATATACTCGTTACCATACTGTGCATAGGGAGCAACACCGGGGAATCCGCCCAACGGGTGCTGGCTGTCACGCATATCGCGCATCCACTTATGGAAGAATGTAAGAGTATTGGCAAAGAATGAACCAGTCTCGGTAAATACCTGTGTATCAGCAGTCCAACCCAAACGCTCGTTACGCTGCGGGCAGTCGGTAGGAACAGAGAGGTAGTTCGAGAGCTGACCCCAATATGTATTAGAGATAAGTTTATTTATAGACTCATCACCTGTTGAGATTTTACCAATCTCCAAATCCTGAGCAATAGATGTTACGGGGATAGATGTTACCGACTTGATTGTAACATCGTCAGTCGCTGTGATTGACGCAAAACGATAACCGTAGAATGTACGAGTAGGATGATACTTGACGAACTTGTTACTAGCACCAAAAGTATACTTCATAAGGAATGCAGTAGCGGGAGTACGCAGATTTGTACGGTGAACGCTACCCTCCGGGCCATCCATACCACGGCTCGTGGCACCATTACCATCGTTAAGCAACTCACCCGGCAAGCAAGTCAATACTGTACCCTCCTTCGCTTTGAATTCAAACGAAGGAATACCTGCGCAGTTCTGGCCGAAATCTACAACCAAAGTCTCACCGGCCTTAACCGTAATAGGCTCACCTGCTGCAAACTTCTGCAAAATGACAACCTTACCAAACTCATTCTCCTTAGCGCCCTCAACATCCTTCCACGTATAAGCCTCAACGGGGCTCAATGTAAGGTCGTGACGGAGATAAACCTCAGCACCATTTGTCGGCAGAATCTCACCCTTGAACTCCTTATTCTCTTCGGGAGTAGAGAGTTTCTCGGGAGTATCATAACCCATCAACTCGCGAGCATCATACTCCTCACCATCGAAGATAGCAGAGTGCTTAACGGGACCTGCGATACCAGCCTTCCAATTCTCAAGGTCGGTTCCATAAAGTTTCTTCGAGCCGTCGGCATAGGTAAGTTCCAACACACCGCGGAAGGCACACTTTGTACCATAAAAACCATCTCCGCCAGGGGTAACAATCTTATCGGCCCACCATCCCGGAGTAACCTGTGCAGAGAGTACATTCTCGGCACCTGCTCCACACTTGAAGGCATCGGTAAGGTCGTAAGTAAACGAGCGACGAGTCTTAAGAACGTGAGTAAATCCCGGCTTCAAATACTCGTTACCTACGGGCTGACCGTTAAGGTAAATCTCATAAACGCCAAGACCTGAGGTCATCCACTTTGCAGCGACAACCTTCTGCTCGTTCTTTACAGTAGAGAGGAACCAACTTGCGCCATCGGCAGCACGGTCCTTCGTCTCTCTACGATTTGTAACCACGGGGGCATCCACTGCTGAAATCCATATTGAATTCTCCCAAGCAGATGCATCGAGGGCCTCAGTAAGTTGCCCTACTTCTGTTGCGGCATTTGAACTGCAATTAACAAACAGTCCTGCAGTCAAAAATGCAGCAAGAATAGTTAAAAGTCTAAATCTTGTCTTCATATTATATAATTTTGGTTAGATTTTTCGCAAATAAGGCTCATTCTTTAGACAAATGTATATCTAAAAATTAAATTTTACAACTTATTGGCCTATAATCCATTCTTTGAGAATCTATTTTACGCATTGCTCTCTATTCTCTATCGCCCATTCAATCATTGGTTGCAGACGCTGCATAAACGAGCATCCCAAGTCGGTGAGTTGATACTCGACACGGGGTGGGACTTCGGGATAAACCTCACGTGTTATCAAACTCATCGTTTGCAATTTACGAAGAGTCTGCGTCAGCATCTTCTGCGACAGGTCGGGGATGGCCCGTTGTAATTGGTTAAATCGCATCACCTGCTCTGTCTGCAGATGGTACATTATCAAAATAGACCATTTGTCACAAACGCGAGAGAGAATATCTCTCACGGGGCAAAAATTTTCATATTTTTTCATCTCAGCAAATTATTAATTTCCAACAATTGTTACCCATAAGTAACTATCTAACAGCAAAGTACCCTCTTGCAATAGTTTACTCTCAATTATATATTTGCATATACAAAAGTAATAAACTTTCTTTTAGTAACAAACAAAAAACTATTAACAAATGAAACAGGTTGAAAACATTTCAGGCGGTACAAACTTCACAGCCATAACAGTTGGCAACTTATCGGAGTTGAGTAATTATGTCCTAACCCTATCTCCCGAAGTCCATATTCCCGGCAAAGTGTTTCTCGGTGGAGCATTAAACACCACAGGGGCCGAGATTTCGTTACAAAGTTTTGCCGTAGGCTCACAAACAGGATTCCTGCACAAACATAAAAATCACGAAGAGATATATCTATTTATTGCAGGCAAGGGCGAATTTCAGGTGGATGGCGAGATTTTCACTGTAGGTGAAGGCAGCCTCGTACGTGTAGCACCCGAAGGCATCCGTTCGGTGAGAAATACGGGCGATGTAGAGTTAGTGATGTTATGTATACAATATACAGCCAATAGTTTCACGGCGGAGGATGCAGCCGACGGCGACATATTGGCAGACGAGGTCAAGTGGTAATATTCTTGACACAAATTAGCATTTGAAGGGTTGTTCGACTAACGTGTCGGGCAACCCTATTTCTATTTTTAGAATGATATAAATTCTTCGTTTTTTGACACATCGTTTTCTACAATTGCAAATATCATATAAAATAGTTAATTTTGTTTTGAATGTGCCTCCTTCAGACTTAAGTGTCTCAGGCTTTGATTATGGGGTTATACCGCAAACCCAATAATCGCAAGCGGCACATCGCACTATTAAATTTAATAACACTATTGATATGAAGAGATTTCATCAACTTTTAATTGCAATCTGCGTTTTAGGATTGGGGGCTTGTTCCTCATCAGAATTTGAGCGCAATTTCCAGACTCCGCCCGAAGAGGTACAGACGGCAGTCTATTGGTATTGGATATCGGGAAATATATCGAAGGAGGGTGTTGTCGAGGACCTTCACGCTATGAAACGAGCCGGAATCAATCGCGCATTCATTGGTGATATTGGTCAAGACGGACTCTACACCGAGCGAAACGTAAAAATCTTCAGCGACGAGTGGTGGGAGGTTATGCACACCGCGCTCAAGACGGCTACCGAACTCGACATCGAGATAGGAATATTCAACTCTCCGGGCTGGAGTCAGTCGGGAGGCCCGTGGGTTAAGCCCGAAGAGGCTATGCGTTATTTGACCTCGTCGCAGAGTATGCTTAAAGGCCCGCAATCGGTAAATGTGAAGTTGGATATTCCGAATAAGGATTTTCAGCACGTACGCACCATTGCCTATCCTGCACAGCAGGGTATGAGCCAGAGTGTCAAAAGCGGTGATATGAAGATTACGCTCGATAAAGGCGTAAAGAGTATGGCCGAACTCAAAAACAATGAGCCTAATGAGATTACACTTTCGTTGGGCGACACACCCATAACCGCTCGTTCACTTGTAATCTATCCTTCGCATCGTCCAATGCTCACAACGGCACATCTGCAGGCAAAAGTAGATGGCGAGTTCAAGGCCGTTGCCGACTTCAAGATTGACCGTTCAAACGCGAACTTAAACGTAGGATTTATCCCCTACGCCCCCATTACTGTTGCATTGCCCGCAACGACAGCATCAGAATTCAGACTATTGTTGGATGCCACATCACAGGCTGGCGGCATTGACGAGATTGAACTCTCGCCCATAGCGCGCCTATCATCTTATGCAGAAAAGACTTTGACAAAGATGTGCCAGACACCTCTTCCCTATTGGGACCATTATATGTGGGCTGCCGAGCCTAAGTTGGACGACACGGCATACGCTATCGACCCAGCGAAGGTTATAGACATCAGCGATAAGGTCGCAGCCGACGGCACACTTTCTTGGGATGTTCCCGAAGGAGAGTGGATTGTCCTGCACACAGGAATGACACCTACGGGCGTAACAAATGCTCCCGCAACACCAGAAGCGACAGGTCTCGAGATTGACAAGATGAGTCGCCACCACGTTAAAACTCACTTCGATGCATATATAGGCGAGATTCTGCGCCGCATACCCGAAAAGGACCGCAAGACATTCAAAGTCGTAGTGCAGGATAGTTACGAGACGGGAGGCCAGAACTTCACCGACGATATGATTAAGGAGTTTGAGGCTACCTTCGGCTACTCGATGTTGCCCTATCTGCCCGCATATTACGGTTATGTCGTAGGCGACGAGCAGAAGAGTGAGCGTTTCTTGTGGGATTTGCGCCGCTTCATTGCAGACCGTGTGGCTTATCAGTATGTTGGCGGCTTGAAGGAGGTGAGCAATGCTCACGGACTTACTACGTGGTTGGAGTGCTACGGTCACTGGGGATTCCCCGGCGAGTTTTTGCAGTATGGCGGACAGTCTGACGAGATTGGTGGCGAGTTTTGGAGTGTCGGAGAATTGGGCGATATAGAAAACCGTGCTGCATCGTCGTGTGGTCACATCTATGGCAAACGTCGCATCTGGGCCGAGTCTAACACATCGGGAGGCCCTGCCTACTCTCGTTCACCTATTGATATGAAGCAGCGCACTGACCGCTTCTTCTGTGAGGGTATCAATGCCACATTGCTGCATCTCTATATCCAACAGCCTGACAAAGACCGTTATCCGGGCATCAATGCTGCATTTGGCAACGAGTTTGATTCACACAACACCTGGTATTCACACCTCGACCTCTTTACATCCTATGTGAAGCGTTGTAACTATATGTTGCAGCAGGGACTTAATATGGCCGATGTGGCATACCTCATAGGTGAGGATGCTCCAAAGATGACAGGTTTGCAGAGCCCTGCATTGCCAAAGGGTTATCAGTTTGACTACATCAACGCCGAAGTGCTGATGTTAGGCGCCAACGTCGCACAAGGCAATATTGTTTTGCCGCACGGCACGACATACCGCGTTCTGGTATTGCCGCCTATCGACAATATGCGTCCCGAACTATTGGAGAAGATTAAGCGTATGGTAAGCGATGGCGCCGTTGTACTCGGCACACCGCCCTTACACTCGCCAAGTTTGCAGAACTACCCCTCTGCAGATGCTGCCGTCGAGGCTATGAGCCGCGAATTGTGGGGCGACTGTTTCGACAAGAAGGGTGTAAATAAATATGGCAAGGGCCGCATCTTCAACGGTTACTCGCTTGAAGAGGTTTTTGCCGAGATTGGGCTCGCCCCCGACTGCGCGTTGGAGGCAGATGTACCCGTATTGTATAACCACCGCTCAACTATGGGTGCCGAGATTTACTTCGTATCAAATCAGAGCAACGAGGCTATAGAGTTCACTCCGACATTCCGCGTAAGCGATAATATGCGTCCCGAGGTGTGGGATGCCAAAGATGGTTCGATTCGAGCATTACCCGAATATGAGATGCTGGAGGAGGGAGTCAAAGTTCCTATCAAGTTGGACGCTTTGGGCAGTTGCTTTGTCGTATTCCGTCAGAGTGGCCGCGCTGCAGAGGATAGCAAGAACTATCCCGAACCTATTAAGATAGAGCCCGTCAGTGGCGAGTGGACTCTTGCGTTTGACGGCAAGTTATCGTCACACAACGATATTACCCTAACGTCGCTTACCGACTTATCAAAGAGCGACGACAAGGACTTGCGCTACTTCTCTGGAACAATCAACTACACAACCAACATCAATATTTCAGAATCCGACAAACGTACTGTCCTGGATTTGGGCCGCGTAGAGTGTATGGCTAAGATATATGTGAACGACACATACGCTGGTGGTGTATGGTGCGAGCCCTTCAAGGTCGATATCAGCAAATATATAAAGGATGGCGACAACACCTTGCGTGTAGAGGTTGTAAATAAGTGGGTAAACCGTATCGTGGGTGATTTGCAGTTGCCAGCCGAGCAGCGCAAGATATCATTGACGGCAAATCCTTATGGCTCACACTCCGACATCCCCGCGTCGGGACTTATCGGACCTGTACAGATTGAGCAATACTAATATACCTTATATTATACATTATAGGCTGCCAACAATACTCTGTTAGCAGCCTATTTTTTTAGAATTATTTATTGGTAGTTCCACTTTTTACACCCAACTATCTTCTCTCGACTCTGGTTATGTCACCTTACTACGGCACAGGGTCGTAACCACTTCCACCCCACGGATGACAGCGCGCCAAACGTTTCAGCGTAAGCCAACCCCCTTTTAACGGGCCATACTTCTTCAAGGCCTCGACTGCATACTGCGAGCAGGTTGGCGTAAAACGACACGCAGGAGGTGTATAAGGCGAAATGCAATATTGATAGAATTTAACCAACGCCAGCAACGGCAAAGCAAACAGTCGCTTAAGAGCGCTTGATAACTTGTTCCAAAATTCGTTGCACGGCATACTCTATGGTTTTATAGGAGTGACACTCTTTGGCCGAATACACCAACGCCAACTCTACACTCAGCCCGCGACTCGACAGATGGTTAATCATCGGCTCACGGTTAAGACGATAGGCCTCGCGAGAGCGTCGCTTCAACAAATTACGCTTATTGGCTCTTTTGTGAAATCGTTTCGGCACCGAGAACATAACCTTGACATACTCCGACGAGTGAATCATCGACTCCTCAGAGGCCGATGGCGCATCGGTATGAATCAAGAAATTATAACGAAACGGATAGACAAAACCACTCTGGCCCTCACCGAATAATCGGCGAATAGCAGACAATGAGCGCAGTCGCTCGGCACGTGAGAGTGAATTATCAAGCATCCGTCAATCTTATATTTCAGGCAAGCGGCACATCTCCCGCAAGTGAATTGTCACACATCTGTAGGAGAGTACTTCGCGCCCTCTTATTTACTGCTTTTTGAAGTAGACGATGTGCGCGTACGGCTCTTTTTAGCCAATTTATTCTGTTGCACGCGAATAAACTCCTCCTTGGCCTCGTCATTCTTCACCTCGGCATCGGCAACGACCTCGCCACGCTTAATTTTGTTGATATACAAATCCAAGGCCTTGGCCATCGAAGGTGCTTCTGGAGAGGGGGCAGATGCCTTAACGCTCATACCTGCATCCAATGCGGCACGCAACGTAGCCTCTCCAAATGCTGCAATAACGGGCAACTCCTCAATCTTGAAGTGCTCTGTCACGCTCTTTACATCCGAAGGAGAGTACAACGCCATAACATCATACTGCGAAGGATTCAACTCGCTCATATCGGCAGCAATAGTCTTGGCCAATATAACGGGGCTATAGTTGAGTTTAAGTTTTGTGAGTGTATCGGGCAACTCAGGCTTATGGGGCTCACTCAATGCAAGCAAGAGGTGCTCGCTCTTATGCTTGATGATAAGTTCCAACAATCCTGTAAACGAGCCGTCGGCAAACGAAATCTTACGCTTACGATAGACGATATACTTTTGCAGATACAGTGCAACAGCCTCCGTATTACATATATACTTCATCGTTTCGGGAACAGTAATGCGGGCCTCCTCGCATACCTTGAAAAAACTATCTACTGTAGTTCTTGAAGTAAAGATTACTGCCGTATGGTCCAGAATCTCAATTCTCTGTGAACGGAACTCTTTGAGGGATACACCAACTACTCTAATCAGAGGTTTGTAATCCACCTCAATGCCATATTTATTCGACAACTCGAAAAAGGGCGATTTCTCCAGCACCGCAGGGCGAGGCTGTGATATCAATACGTTTTTTACCATTTATATATTTTATTTACTTATCTCAAGCGAGTCGCAATTTGCCACACAAGGGTAAACGGCAAAATTTCGACGGCGCAAAGGTACAAAATCCAATGCAAAATTGAAACTTTTTTAGAAATAAAGAGTTCAACACTCTCTTTTGCATATAATAATAGCGTCGCTGCGACAGCCACAAGGCCCATATTCATCCACACCTGATATGCAGCACCTCGCCCCAGCAAGGCAATAAGCAATATAGGGGCAACTATCACCACACATAATACAAAATAAATCAGCCTAACTCGTATAAGAGCCGACACCATCGACAATGATTGGGTTACAACTCCGACAACCGACAATACTATGCTCTGTGCGATTATAATAGCCAAGAAGATTCCAATACTCAATGGAACGGCATACAGGGCCATATCCTGTCCTATACCCAACTCCGCACCTCGGCCCGCATTTACCCACGCTAACGACAGCACCCCGACAAAGGCTACTCCGAGCAGAAAAAGTTTCCCTAAGAAACCGCTGAATATCTCACTGCGACGACGCTCGACAACTTTATCCGACAAAATAACGTTTCGGCGGAACACCGAATACAAAAGAGCCATCATATCTTCAAAATATCGATACAAGCAGAAGAGATAACCTACAAATATTGCCACAACAAACAGATTGAATCCGACAGATATAACCGCGTCCCAATTATTCGACAAGACAAACGACTCTCCCGACACCACACCCTGCTCGGCAGCAAACTGCATAGCATTAGCCAAATCGGGAGGAAGTGACGAGAAGGCCTCACTACGCGACAAAGCCTCTACATTGGCATTGGCAAGGAGCGCATCTGCCACCTCTGTCTCGCTACTAACGTTATCGGCAACCGTAGTAAGGCTATCTGTTACCGTTACGTCCAACGGCCTTACATTATATGCCAACGATGACTGCTCTCCCAACACATCGGCCACCTGACCTTCGATATATGGTTCTCGCATCTGCTGCCATTGGCCCGTAATCTCATTCAAGGTACTGCTTGAGGCAACCTCATCACCGACGGGATAACGTGCAGCCACTGAGTCAGGATGCTCCAGCGAGCCCGTCCAGCGCTCTACACGACGGCGCAAGGCGTACTCCGACAGAGTATCCAACCCATAGGTTTGCAACTTCTCGACCTGCTCGACCATTACTCGATGACTCGTTTTAAGGTTATACGGAATGTGGTGCCCACGCCCACCTCTGACTTGGCAACGGCAATCTTACCGTGGTGATAATCTTCGACAATACGACGCGAGAGTGATAGTCCCAAACCCCAGCCACGCGTCTTTGTCGTGAAACCCGGCGAGAATATTCTCTTCCAATTACTCTTGGGGATACCTTTACCTGTATCCTTCACATCAATTATAACCGACTTGTCGGTAGACCACACATATACATCTATCTCGCCGTGCCCCTGCATAGCATCCAGAGCGTTCTTCATCAAATTCTCAACAACCCACTCAAAGAGTGCGGCATTAAGATTGGCCTTAACGGGGGCTATGGCCAAACCATTGTACGACAGCGTAACATTACGCGGTATGCGTTTACGGAAATACATAACCGACTCACCGACGACCTCATTGACATTCATCGGCGAGAGATGAGTCTCGGAGCCAATCTTTGAGAAACGGTCTACGATTTTCATCAGATGAGTCAAATCCTTATTCATCTCATCGATGGCCGTCGCATCGACCTCCTGCGCACGAAGATATTCAACCCAGCCGAGCAGCGACGATATGGGCGTTCCCAATTGGTGAGCCGTCTCTTTTGCCAGACCTATCCATACGCGGTTCTGCTCATCCTGCTTTGTTGAGCGCAAGGCGATATATGTAAACAGAATAAATATCGCGATAATCAACCACTGCACATACGGGAAATAGTAGAGAGCCGACAACAACTGTGAACGACCATAGAAAATCATATGGTAGTGACCGCTGGCCCACATCATCTTCACCGTACGCGGTGTGTTCTCCTCCATCAACTCGTAGAGTTTGGCGCGGAATCGTTCGGGGTCGTTCAATACCTCTTCGGGGATGCGGTTGCTGGCGATGTAGTTTTGATTCTCATCGGTTATGATGAAGGGGATGTTGTTCTGCGTACTCAAGATATGCGAGATGAGTGGGTCCACCTGATAGTTACCAAACGCATCGTGACTCACACGCTCCATAGCCGCAGCCCACAACTTAACATCGTTCTGCTCCTTCTGGCGCAACACTTCGGCCAGAGTATTGGTATATACAAGCGACAAGACAGCCAATATCATACCTATTACAAGTATCGATATACGACTGCGAAACGATATTTTCATTATGTTGGGAAACTTCATTGTCGCTTTTGTTTACTTATTCCTTTAGGGATTCTGCTTTTTTCGATGAATCCATAATCCACCGCTCGGCTTGAAAAATCAATTCTTCTTGGTATCCTGCTCGCGAAGTATCTTCTCGTAACGTGCCTTGTCGCCGAGCAACTCTACGGCCTTCATCACGGTGCTATCTGCTACAAGGTTGTGTTCTACCACTCCAGCATAATAGTTGTGACGCAGGACAATATCGCCATTGATTAAATCACACACCTCCTGACGATATGTGCGCAAATTATCCTCCTTCGAATCCTTGAGTTTTGACTCTATCTGCTGCAACTCCTCAGCAAAGGCTGCATCGTAACGCTCATCTTTTGAGTCTCGTTTCAAAGCATCGAGCGCCGCACGAGTTCGCGATTTGAAAGGCACATCCTTGTCGGCCATAAACTCAACAAACGCCTCATAATCCTCGTCCGTGATAGAGAATGTACGGTTATCGACCTCAAGGTTGGGATTACGACGTACATAACCATCCAAGAAATCTTCGATATAGCCCATATTGTAGAGCATAACGGCAAATGAACTGATATACTCCGGCGATGTCTCCACATCGGGCATCAAACCCTTGCCATCATATACTTTACGGCCATTACGCGTCTTAAACTCCTGAATCAGCGAATCGGGGATAATATCACGGCCACTATTGTCGTTGTGGGCCGAATAGTTAATGCGCTGCACGCAACGGCCCGACGGGATGTAATACTTCGCGGTTGTAAGTTTCAAATAACTATTGTATCCAAGCGGCAAGACCGACTGCACCAACCCCTTACCGAAAGAGCGCTGGCCCATCAACACCGCACGGTCCATATCCTGCAATGCACCACACACAATCTCGGCAGCCGAAGCCGAATTGCTATTGATAAGCGCCACGATAGGCACATCGGGCAATACGGGATTTGTCTCGGTAACGTACGAACGCTTAGACTGCTCGGTGCGGCCCTTCATTGTCACCGCTTCGGTACCTTTAGGCAGAAACATCGAGAGAATCTTAACCGCCTCAGGCAGACTACCGCCGCCATTATCACGATAATCCAGAATCAACCCTTTGAGTTCACCCTCCTGACGCAGACGCTCCACAGCAGCACGCATCTCGTCGTAGCATCCATCCGAGAAATCGTTATGAGCAATATAGCCCACGCCCTCCTCAACAAAGCCCGCATAAGGGACTCCGGGTATTACAATACGCGCACGCTCAATCTCAAACTCCTCGACCTTACCCGTAGTCACTCGTTCGATACTCAAACGTACCTTCGTGCCGGGTGTACCCTTTAGTTTAGACGATATATCGCTTGTCGAACATTTGGTCACATCCTCGCCCTCGATGGTGATAAACTTATCGCCAATCTTCAGGCCCGCCAAATCCGCCGGCGAGCCTTTGTAGGGTTGTGCTACAACTACACCGCTACTATCGCGTTTCATTCTGATTGTCGCACCTATACCACCATATTTACCCGTAGCCAGAGTCTCGAATTGTTCCATCTCGCTCTCCGACATATATTGGGTATAGGGGTCCAGATTGCGCACCATACCTGCCGCGCCGCCTGCCATCAACTTCTCTGGTGCGACCTCATCGACATACTGCAACGACAACTCGCGCATCATATTGACCATAACCTCCATATTACGGCCCAATCCGAAATCATCCTTCGCAGCCCAAATACCCGTCACAACAACAGCGACGAGCAACAACAGACCATATCTCTTTACTATCTTCATCTTAACTCTTTATTATCTTCCCCACGTACGGTACAGCACTTTGGCTACACCTCGACGTATGCCCGAAATATCAATCCATTGTCCATATTGCTCGACCACAATCTCATCCTCGAACAACATAAACAGACGGCTCAGGATATTGTCAGCACGAAAGACCATACGGCCATCGCTCTCCTCCTTTAGCGTGAAGCCCGCTGCCGCAAAAACACGCAATATGTAATCGCGCTCGGCCTCCATATCACACTCCACACGTCGCGTCATAAAGCCCATACGAGGATATACAGCCGACAAAACCACAACAGCCAGGCCAAGCAACTGACCTCGTGTAGTCTGGAAGTTTGCAACGATATAATCCCACGCGCTGATGTCCATACCTTTAGTGGTCATTACACTCAACCATACTATTGCAAAATACAAAACGCAAAATGCGGCGAAATATTTTAACGCCCTGATAAAGTATCTCATAATCAATCTAAAATTTATTCAACATATTTTGAACGTATAGCCTCGGCCACACGTTTCATCAGCCACGCCGGTGTTGATGTCGCTCCGCAGATACCTACGCTTTGGCAATTCTCGAACCACTCATCCTGCAATTCTGCCTCCTCCTCAATATTATAACTACGCTCATTGGCGCTGTTGCACACATTGAACAACACCTTGCCGTTGCTTGACTTCTTGCCGCATACAAAGATAACCACATCGAATCGTCGGGCGAACTCCATAAGTGCCTTCTCGCGATTGGAGACACGGCGACAGATGGTATCATCAACCGTCAGCATCTTCTCGTCGCTCAATCGCTCCCTCATACGCTCGGCCAAAGCCCAGAACAGCGACACACTCTGCGTTGTTTGCGACAGGAAGAAGATGGGGCGCTCGAAATCTATCAAATCGAGGTCCTCCTCGCGCTCAATAACGATTGTCGGGTTGGCAACCTGACCTGTAAGACCTACAACCTCGGCGTGACCACGCTTACCCAAGATGACCACCTGACCGTTTACGCTCTGCATCTGCTCGTGCGCCACAACGACCTTACGCTGCAACTGCGCCACCACAGGACAGGTAGCATCAATTACGCGAATACCCAACTCTTCGGCTCGGCGATAGGTTGAAGGCGGCTCACCGTGAGCGCGGATAAACAGGTCGCGGCCCTTGAGCGATGTCATATCGTCGTGAGTGACGGTCCTCAGGCCCATATCCTCCAGACGTTGCACCTCCATACGGTTATGCACAATATCGCCCAAAGAATAGACCTCGCCACCCAACTCCGAAAGCGCAACCTCGGCCTTCGATATGGCTCGCACCACACCAAAACAGAAACCAGAATTTTCGTCTATCTCGATATACATCTTTGCTATAAACTATTTATTACCGCCTCGTAACGCTCCATAAACCACGCCATCTGCTCCTCAACACTCATATATGAATTATCCAACTCTATGGCATCATCGGCTCGACGCAGAGGTGATATGGCGCGTGTCATATCGGCATTGTCGCGCGAGATGACATTTTCCAAAATCTCCTCCATAGTCACATCGTCGCCCTTAGCCTTGAGTTCGGCATAACGTCTTTCGGCTCTTACGCGGGCATCTGCCGTCATATAAATCTTCAACTCGGCATCGGGAAAAACAACAGTACCTATATCGCGGCC
Source organism: Alistipes sp. (assembly GCA_017399485.1). Classification (GTDB taxonomy): domain Bacteria; phylum Bacteroidota; class Bacteroidia; order Bacteroidales; family Rikenellaceae; genus Alistipes. The sequence continues at coordinate 46,251 of JAFQCA010000015.1, read as the reverse complement.
ATCCATCACCACACCTCTGTCGCGGCCCATCTGCTGCTGCATCGCAACCAACTTCTCGCGCACCTCGCGAATCGAACTTACGCTGCTGACGCAGTTGCTCACCTCGATAGAACGAATCTTACCCTCAGCCAAATCGCCATTGACATATATATCGCTGGCTCCACGCTGGGGGTTGAACCTAAAGGTTATCTCAACATCATTGAGCAGAGCCACAACAGCATCATTATCGACAATGCCTGAACGTATCGCACCCTGCTGCAAAGCATACAGAGTGACGGCACGATACATCGCTCCCGTATCTATAAATATATAACCCAATCGAGAGGCTATGGCTTTGGCAAATGTACTCTTGCCACACGACGAGAAACCATCTATGGCAATTACAATCTTTTTACTCGGCTTACAATCTGTACTCATTATTTCGGTAAAATATTAAAAAACGTAGATAGAATGGTGTAGACACCCAACACCCCGATAATCACACCCGCAACGTGGTTGATGGTAAGCATATGACGCGGACGGAATCGCTTGCGGAAGAGGTCAATGGAGAGAGTAAGCATACCCCACCAAAGCAGTGCTCCTGCCAAAAAGCCCGCGATGGTTATACCTCCGCGCACCAACGATGCCATATCGTCGTGTGACTGCAAACCCACGTTGAACATTGCAAAAAACGCCAACAGATAGGGAATAACGACAACAAAATTAGCCAACGTGAATACAAACATTGACGAAAAATCCTGCCACGGGTCTTTTTTACCTGCACGGTTTTTGCGTATTTGCGGCACAGGGTTCTGGAAAAAGATATAGACGCCCACGATGACAACAAAAATACCGCCTATGACCTGCAAAATCATACTATACTCCTCGATTTGCGCCTGCAACATCGAATAGAAGAAAAAGGCTATGATAGCCATAAGTGTATCAGCCACCGCAACACCCATACCCGACACGAGCCCTGAGCGACGATTTTTGCTCAACGTACGCTGTATGCACAAAACAGCCACAGGGCCCACCGTAATCGACGAAGCCAGACCGACGCACATACCGCGGAATAGTATTTCGATAGTATCTATCACCATTGTGTGTTTCTGTGTGTGTTCATCCGCGCAAAGCAATTTGCACAAGATTTCGGTTGCAAAGATAGGCATTTAATATAAAATATTAAAACCCTTTGCAGATATTCGCCCAAACTTAGATACATTGTTGCCTATTCACGCGTTTTGAATGACGGCAAACCATCGTTTGAGAGCACTGCAAATATATTCAGGCCACGCAAATATGACCTTTAGGAAACTTGGCAATTTTGTTAATAATTTATGAATAACTTTATCACTCCTTCCTCGAAAAAGTTATTACAACAAACTATTTTTGTAACGTCAAAAAAATAATTTTATGGCAGAGTTTAAGAAGCAAGGACTCGATATAGAGTTGACTGAGGATATTGCGCAGGGCAATTACTCAAATTTGGCTATTATTTCGCACTCTACATCGGAGTTTATTATAGATTTTGCGACTATACTTCCAGGCCTTGCAAAGGCTAAAGTAAAGAGTCGAGTGATACTTACACCCGAGCACGCGAAGCGTCTGTTACTCTCTCTGCAAGAGAACATTACACGCTACGAGAGCAACATAGGCAAGATTGAGATTCCTCAACCCTCACGCAACAACGAGGACCCCATCGTAGGTATGGGCCCAATGGGTAACGCGTAGGCCAGATTTTATCGGCAAGGGAGCAGGCTTTTATAAGGTGCAGATTTTTGCAGGGACGGATTTTTACAGACGTGGATTTTTGCAGGAGCGGATTTTTACAGGTGCAGTTTTTTACACAAAATTTTTACAAAAACGCACATATAAGACAGACACTTGTAGCACATTTTTAAGTGCAATTCATAATAATTCGGTTTTGATGTTGTGAAAGAGAGGTTGCGCGATGGGCGCAACCTCTCTTCGTTTATAGTCATATTTTTCTCTGCAACTCACCGCATTACAGCACTTCGGCGACAACAAAATTACTTCCTCCGACAAATATCATATCCTCAGGTGTTGCAATCTCTTTTGCTCGTGCCATAGCCTCTGCAACGCTTGGCTGAATCTCTCCTTGCAGACCTGCTGTTGCGGCTTGCTCAGCCAACTTCTCGACAGGCATTGCTCGCGATACATTGGCTTGTGTAAAGATGTAGTATGCCTCACGCGGCAAAAGCGGTAACACCTCATCGATATTTTTCTCTCGTGCAAAGCCGATTATTATTATCTGACGATTATAGCGTTGCGCCGCATCCTTTAACATCGATGCCACATACGATATGCCGTGTGCATTATGCCCCGTATCGCAGACAACCCAAGGCTTTTCGCCCAAAGTCTGCCAGCGGCCTGCCAAGCCTGTCGATGAGGCAGCCTTAGCAAACCCATCAACAAAAGCGCGACGGCTTATCGTGAGTGGCGAAGAGTCGTGAAGATAATGTACGACGGCGGCAGCGGTGACCGCATTTTTGCGTTGATAATCGCCCGTAAGGTCCAACTCCAAATCGTAGCGACGGCCATCACACATTCGCTCCAATGCTATATGTTGTTTGCTACCCTCTACTCGATGTTCGATATAGCGGAAACTATCTTCGGCATAGATTACGCGCGAGCGACCTACGGCTGCAACAGCCTCAAATACATCATCATACTCATCGCTGCTTTCGCCAACCACAACAGGTATCGACTTCTTGATTATACCCGCCTTCTCGGTGGCTATCTCTCGCAACGTTCCACCCAACAAATCGGTATGGTCAAAGCCTACATTTGTCACCACACTCACCAATGGAGTGATGATATTCGTAGCATCCAATCGCCCGCCAAGACCTGTCTCGATAACGGCAACCTCGACATCGCTATATGCGAAATAATCAAATGCCATAGCCGTCGTCATCTCAAAAAACGAGAGTTGCAACTCCTGCATCTTGGCCATATTTTTATCCACAAAATTGACCACGCGCTGCTTCGATATCATCTCGCCATCGACACGCATACGTTCACGAAAATCCTTCAAGTGTGGCGATGTAAACAATCCAACACGATAACCCGCCTCTCGTAACACCGAAGCCAGAATGTGCGACACAGAGCCTTTACCATTGGTGCCAGCCACGTGAATCGTGTAGTAGTTACGCTGAGGATTACCCAAATGGCGACAAAACTCCGCTACGCGCTCCAGACCGGGCTTATAGGCGTCAGCACCCACGTCTTGAAACGAAGGTAATGACGAGAACAGAAACTCTAAAGTTTGAGAGTAATTCATTATCTGATAATTATTAATCCACAAGATGATTACGACGACGAATGCGGTAAGCCGAGTAGTAGAGCAACGTCAAAGCCGTCACAAGCGTCGCCAATCGGCCCAACCAATCGCCATACAATACATATATCGTTTTATCGTTACGCGCCTCGACCTCCTCGCTCAAAACGCCTCGTTGTTCCCAATCTAGACGCGCAGTCACATCGCCACGTGGTGTAATGAATCCCGACACACCCGTATTTGCGCTACGCGCTATGGCTCGACGCGTCTCAACGGCACGCAAACGACAGAAGTCGAACAGACGGCGATGACCGGGAGTATTACCCCACCAACCATCATTTGACATTACGAGCATAACCTCGGCACCCTCTCTTACGAAACGGGCAAAGCAGTCGCCATATATTCCCTCATAGCATATTGCAGGACCAAACGTCGCCCCACCTTTTTCGAATACCGTTGCTTTGTCGTTACGACCAAGTTGGCCCGTTATTCCGCCCAAATCGACAAATTTATTCAGGATGTTTGTAAACGGCATAGACTCTACACCAATTACCAGACGCATCTTATGATGGAGGTTGCTATCCGAGTCACTATTTACAGCCACCGCCGAATTATAAAAATCGTAATAATAACCATCACCTCGACGGGCCGTCTCGGATGGTGCAACGCCTTTGGGGTAAAATTTTATGGTAGATGCACCCGCAACAACCATTGCATCGGCACACTGCTCCTCAACCAACTCTTGCAGGGTTAATATATTTCCGCTCTGCAGCGGTTTGTCATCATTCAGCCGTTCAGGCAGGGCTGTTTCGGGCAGAACAACGACTCTCGCGTCACGAGGCACTGAGGAGAACAAATCTCCGATATTCTGCATCTGCCAAACTGCATTGTCGCTGAACTTCTCCTCATAACAATCGACATTGGGTTGCAGAACCGACACCTTAACAAGTTTCTCCGACGGCTTGTAACTCCAATACATTGCAAGAGAGAGCATTATGGGCAATAGGACAACCACTCCTGCTCGCACCACGCTCCATCGCGAACGATTATGCCACGCCTCAAATATTGCTATATTCGACAACAGCACCCACAACGAGCCGCCCAGATTACCCGTAAACTCGTACCACTGCACAGCCCACACATCGCCCGAAAAACCGTTACCCAGAGTAAGCCAAGGGAATGACAACACCTCGGCGCTAATATAGCAATACTCGGTAAAAATCCACGATGAAACTAACAATGTATAGGCTACCGCCTTGCGGGCACGTTTTGAGACGTAGTGGTAGAGCATAAATGCCACCAGATTCCAGAACGTAGAGAATATAGTAGCCACTATCGGGCCAATGGGAGCAGCAATCCACACCCACCAAATTGTAGCGACATTCCATAATACGAAAGCCAATGCAGCCCAGCCTGCCATACGCCACCAATCGCGGGCCGACGAGCCATACCCGCGACTTATTTCAAGCAGGGGCAACAGAGCCACCAGCATCGTAAAGCCTCCACCGCCATACCAACCCACCGTAAGCAGTAGGGCCGACAGGAGTGTGTATAATAATTTTTGTTTCATAAAATTGCCTTCAATCATAAAACATTACTGCAAAGATAGCACAACCCAACCGCAGTACAAAATTTATTGTGTGCAATGCACTCAATCTCTCTAAAAATACTCTTCGCGGTAATTGTAGTTGTTGCGCAACGACTCAAACTCCGCAGGGCGACTCTTTAGTATCGCGCTCTCGGAGGGCAAATTGCAATAACGCTCTACACTCTGACACATATCCTCCCACGTTATATCCTTGCGCTCGACAGGCTCAACCACCGACGGATACCACCCCGCAAGCGGCAATGCGAAACGACGGGCTACAGCACGCACCACAGCCATTGCGGCATTGGCCTTACCCTGAGCAGAATATCCCGCTATATGGGGTGTTGCAACAAAGGCTTTGGCAAGTAATTCTCTATTGATATTCGGCTCTCGCTCCCACACATCCAAACATAGAGTCTGCCGCGCTGCAAGCAGAGCCTCCGTCTGGGCCACCTCGCCTCGAGATGCATTGATAAGGGTTGCCGAGGGTTTCATCAACGCCAATGTCTGCGGATTTATCATCCCGCGGGTGGTATCATCAAGCGGAGTATGCAGGGTTACAATATCGGCCTGAGGCAATAACTCCTCCATCGCAACGAAATCGCCCCCCTCGCGCTCCTGTCGCGGAGGGTCACAACAGATGACCTCGAATCCCCAGCGGCGAGCATATCGCTCCACCAATGAGCCTACGTTACCTACGCCGACAATACCCAATCGCATCTGGTCGGGCTGCCAACATTGAGTACGGGCAAGCAGAGCCAATGTCGCAGCGACCCATTGCAATACACCTGCGGCATTACAACCTGCTGCAGTCACAACCTCTATACCCCGCGAGGCACAATATTGCAGGTCGATATGGTCAAATCCTATGGTCGCAGTGGCTATTAACTTTACCCTCGAGCCCTCCAGCAAAGCCTCATCGCATCGCGTACGGGTACGGATAATCAATGCATCGGCATCCCTGACGTCGGACGACGAAAATTGCTCTCCCGCACGATAAACGACTTCGGCATAGGGCTCCAAAACACCCACGATATAGGGTATTGCGCTGTCAATTACGACCTTCATACGATAGTTTATTAGTTTTTTCCACTACAAATATATAGAAAAATATTTTTTTTGCCTATCTTTGCGAGGTTATACGCATTTATAATCTAACTATCAGTCTCCTATCGCTATTTGCAAGGTGAGCATTAGGGTAAGATTTTTGCCTATAGTGATTTGCAAATTATCGAGGAGCGTTAAGAAGTTTTTACAAAACAGATGAGACTTATAAGTCAAATAACAAGCGCTATATTATGCATCGGCATAGCCGTTGCTCTGCTATCGTGTAGCGGTTCGAAGGGCAGCAGTGCTACCAAGCAGTTGGCCGACCAGACAGACTCGTTGTCGTATGTAATAGGTATGAACATCGCATATAACATTATGAAGATGGACTCTACCATACGCCCCGAAGCGGTAATAAAAGGTCTTGACGATGCCCTAAACGGCAAGGAGTTGCTGACATTGGAGGATGCACGCACATACTTCCTCGCATATATGAATTACGACGTGTATGAGCGCGTTCGTAAATACGAAGAGCAATATCTTAGCGATTTGGTTGCAGGTGACAACAAAGTCGTCCGCACTCGTACGGGCCTGACATACAAGGTTGAGGAGTTGGGTGATATGAATAACACTCTCTCGAATGACCGTGACACGGTAGCCATCACCTATCGTGCAAGCCGTATTTCAGGCGAGGAGGTGGATTTGGCAACAAATCGTGACGATACGTTGAGAGTAGTTGTCAATAAACTTATCCCCGGCCTGCGCGAAGGTGTTAAATTGGTTGGTCAGGGAGGTAAACTCACACTTTGGGTACCCTCATCGTTGGCCTACGGCTCGATTGGCAACAACGAAAAGGGTATAAAGCCCAACGAATTGTTGCGTTACGAAGTAAATATCGTAGAGGTCAAACGCCGACGTCGTTAATGGCTACGAACAATTTTTGAGGAAAATTTTATACAAAACAAATAAAACAAGGAAAGATGAAAAAATTAATTTATTGTGCAGCAATTATGTGCGCTGCAGTTATGATGTCTTGCGGTGGTAAGACATCGACAACAACAGCAAGCAAGGGCAATGCGTCAAACTACGACTCGCTCTCATATGCTATTGGTGCCAACATTGGTTTGGGTATCTCTAGCGATATGCCTGAGATGAAGTTTGACTGGGAGGCTTTGATTAACACTGCAGAGGAAACTTTGCTTAAGGAGACCAACGATGAGACTGCTCATCAGGAGGCTATTGCCGTATTGCAGGAGTTCTTCTCTGAGCAGCGTCCTCATCGTATGACCGATTATATCGGCGAGCAGATGTTGAAGGACTCTACAAAGCAGCCCGACTTCACTCAGTTCGACATCTTCAACAGCGAGGAGGAGCGTACCAATGTATCAAAGGCTTACGGTTGCGATTTGGGTACCAATATGCGTACATCTCGTTTGCCTTTGCAGACTTATTGGTTCAAGAAGGCTATGAACGACGCTATCGCAGGTGAGGCTACAATGACAATGGAGGAGTCTCAGGCTTATATCCAGAACTACTTTATGACAGTTCTTCCCGCTCGCAATGCCGAGTCTTCAAAGGAGTGGTTGGCAGAGGTTGAGAAGAAGAGTGGCGTACAGAAGACCGAGAGCGGCTTGCTCTACCGTATTGACCGCAAGGGTGATGATACTCTCAAGCCTATGGCTACCGACGTTGTAAACGTTGATTACGAGGGTACACTCCGTGACGGCACCGTATTCGACTCTTCATATAAGCGTGGCGAGCCTATCGAGTTCAGCCTTTCAGGCGTTATCCCCGGTTGGACAGAGGGTTTGCAACTCGTAGGCAAGGGTGGTCAGATTACTCTTTGGATTCCCGCCGAGTTGGCCTATGGCGCACGTGGCGCAGGTAGCATCGGCCCCAACGAGGCTTTGATGTTCAAGGTTGAGTTGCACGATATCAAGAGCGGCTCACAGCCTGAAGAGGCTTCTGAGGCTGCGGCTGAATAAGCAGGCTATTGATATTTACAGATAAGATTAAGGGGTTGTCCAACTTTATGTCGGACAACCCCATTTTTACTGAAGTTGTATATTTATCGCTTTATATTGGACTGTATCTTTTTTAAGCCTGCACGTTTCAGGGGTGTATGCCCAAATCGTTGTTGAAAATCATCCTCACTCATCATTAGCCACTCATCATTAGATATATCTTGCGGTGAAAACTCTCGCGGCATAATACATTGCTCCGAGCGTTTGGCCGAGCGATTATAAGGACAGTATCGCTGGCACTCGTCACAACCAAACACCCAACCGTGCAAATCGACTCTATCATCGGGAGCAGTCTCAATGGTATGGCACGATATGCATCGCGCTGTATCAATCACCATATCATCCACTATGGCCCCTGTCGGACAAGCCTCGATACAACGACGACACTCGCCACAACCTACCGTTTGCAACGGGGAATCGTAAACATCAACCTCCTCAGTCAATACCAACTCTCCAAGCATAACATAACTACCATAGCGGGGCGTTACAAGCAACGATTGGCGACCTATCCAACCCAAACCGGCATCTACGGCCAACTGCTTTTCAATCAGCGGAGCCGAATCTACAAAAACGCGACCCTGCACCTGAGGATATCGCGCCTGCAACTGCTTTAACACCGCCAAAAGGCGTTTGCGGATAACTTTGTGATAATCACGACGGCAGGCATAAGAGGCTATCTTTGGATATTGGGGCACAACATCAACCTCTTTGGGAGCAATATCGCCATCATACGGGGCGGCACATACCACAACCGTACGCGCTCCCTCGACCAATGCCGCAACATCGAAACGCTTATCCAGATAATTACGCATATAGCCAAGCGAAGAGTCATAACCCATTGCCAACCACCTGCCAAAAGCCTCCTCATTTTTTGCAAGATGACGACAAGCGGTTATGCCACACAGGTCAAAACCCTCCGTTTTGACCAAATTTCTTATGTATTTAGCCTCTAACATAAACGTTTTTCATACAAATGTACCTATATTTTAATAATTTTCACTATCTTGCACCCAAATTTATTCTTTGATAAAACATTAATATGGAACTATTGAACACTTTGTACGAATTGCTGCATAATAGCGTCAAGAAGTATAGCAACAAAATTGCCTTCTCGATGCTGGGTGGCGAGGACGTAACTTATAACGAGGTTGGCCAACGCGTAAAGCAGGTGCAGGACATCTTGGTCGGTGCAGGACTGAAGGCTGGCGACAAGGTTGCTATCTTGAGTAGCAGTATGCCTAATTGGGGTATATCTTATTTCGCCATCGTAACATCGGGAATGGTTGCCGTACCTATTATGCCCGACTTCACAGGAGCAGAAATTGACAAGTTAATCGAGCACTCGGAGGCTAAGGCGTTGTTGGTGTCAGACAAACTCTTTACTAAAATTTCGAAGGAGACTGTAGCCAACCTCAATATCGTGATTCGCACAAAGAACCTAAGCGTTATTTCGCAAAAGGTCGAGGCCGAGGGCTCTATCACAATACCCAAGCCTGAGGATTTGGCCGTTATAATCTACACTTCGGGTACAACATCAACTCCTAAGGGTGTAATGCTGACGCATTATAATCTGGCTTCACAAATCAACCTTTTGTATAACCTCTACCCCATCGGCCCAGAGGACTCTATGCTCTCGGTGTTGCCGATGTCGCACACCTACGAGTGTTCGTTGGGTATGCTCTACGTCATAGCAACAGGTGCAAGCACTACATATCTGGAGAAACCACCTACCCCATCGGTACTTCTGCCGGCATTGCGCAAAGTACGCCCGACTTGTTTCCTTATCGTGCCGCTCATCATCGAGAAGGTATTCAACAGCCAGATTCTGGCGAAGTTTACAGCCAACAAGTTTATGGCTACGCTCTATGGCGTTGGCTTTATCCGCCGTTTCTTGCACCGTCTTGCTGGTAAGAAGTTGATAGCGGCATTTGGTGGTAGAGCGCGTCTGTTCATCGGTGGCTCGAAGTTGGATGAGACGGTTGAGCAGTTCTTGATGGATGCAAAGATGCCTTATGCTATCGGTTATGGCTTGACCGAGACAGCACCGCTCGTTGCCGGCCAGATTTCACCTCGTGTCAAGTTGGGCTCTACAGGTCCTGCTATGGGAGGTGTAGAGGTGAGATTGGACGATATAAATCCCGAAACAGGTCACGGCGAGATTGTAGTAAAGACTCCTTGCGCATTGCAGGGCTACTACAAGAACGAGGAGGCTACAGCATCGGTATTCACCAAAGATGGCTGGTTCCGCACAGGTGATTTGGGATATATTGACGAGGAGGGTTTCATCTTTATCAAGGGCCGTTTGAAGAATATGATTGTAGGCCCCAGCGGAGAGAACATCTACCCCGAAGAGATTGAGTCGGTACTCAACTCACACGTCTTTGTATCGGAGTCTGTCGTAACAGAGGCCGATGGTCACTTGATTGCATTGGTACACTTCGATTCTGACGCCATCGAGCGTTTGAAGGACGAGTTGGCCGAGAAGTGGGAGATTACCCGCGACGAGTGGAATCAGAAGATGGCCGAGTGGGATAAGAAGAAGGAGGAGTTAAAGCAGGATGTTATGAAGTATGTAAACTCAAAGGTGAACCGTTTCTCACGCATCACCGAGGTGCGCGAGGAGGAGAAGGAGTTTGAGAAGACTCCCTCGAAGAAGATTCGCCGATTCCTCTATACCAACAAAAGCGGACAGCAGAGCAAAAAGTAGTATAAACCATCTACAAAAACCATATTAAAATGAAATTATTCCGTTTACTGTTTGTTGCCATAGGTGCAACAATGATGTTCTCGGCGTGTAGCGACACCGCTGCCGATGACAAGCGTGCGGCGAAAATCGTCGAGGAGATTCGCAACCCCAAGTCGAAGAATGTTTTGGTGGTGTGCCACCGAGGCGATTGGCGTAATTTTCCCGAAAACTCAATTCCCGCTATTGAGTCGGTTATAGAGATGGGAGCCGACGTTGTGGAGTTGGACATACAACTTACAAAGGATAGTGTATTGGTATTGATGCACGACGGCACAATAGACCGTTGCACAACGGGCAAAGGCCGCGTGGCTGACTTAACATACGAGGAGTTGCAGAAATTCTATATGAAGACCGCACACGGCACTCGTTGCTCACTCGACTTGAAGGTCCCGACATTGCGTGAGGCCTTGGAGGTTTGCAAGGACCGCATCGTGATTAACATCGACAAAGGCTATAACCACTACGGCTTGGTATTGGCTCTGGCCGAAGAGATGGGAGTGACCGAGCAGATACTCATCAAGGGCAGCAGTTCGCTTGCAAGCATACGCGAGAAGATGGCGGCAAACGAGCAGAACCTGCTCTATATGCCTATCATTACCCCCACCAACGCAAAGAGTATGGCACTCTTCGAAGAGTATATCGCCGACGATGAGCCACAGTTGGCTTATGAGATTTGCTGGGGAGAATACACACCCGAAGTGGAGTCTGCTATGCAACGCTTGATTGCCGACGGTTCGAAGTTGTGGGTTAATTCACTCTGGAACTCATTGTGCGGCGGCTTGAGCGATGACGTGGCTTGGGTTACATCTGCCGATGAGGTTTATGGCAAGTTGGTAGATATGGGCGCCACAATGATTCAGACTGACCGCCCTGAATATCTATTAGAGTACTTGCGCGAGCGAGGCTTGCACGACTAATCAACCGCCAACAAATAGGATAAAAGAAACAGAGGCTGTCTCGAAAAGACAGCCTCTGTTGTTGTCACAGAAGTTGTATAACAAGAACTATTTTTAGGCCCTCGATGCCCGAAAAACCGCAGCATACTTGACGTATGTGAGGATTTTAAGGGCGAGAGAAACGACAAAAGAGTCTTGTTAGACGACTTCGCTAATTTACTTCTTGATTCGGGTCCAATAGAGCGTAACACCTACGCCCAGAATAGTACCACGCAATTTGAGTTTATCGGCAGTCTCAAACTCGGCTGTAGCATTAACCTTGATACCCTTTGTAGGGTCATAAATCTTTGCACCGCCCCACTGCTTCTTTGCTGCGTCATACTTCAAACCCTCGACAATGACAACCTTGTCGATATCGACATTACGCAACGCCTTATCGGGATTCTTCACATCCTTACGCTTCTTGCCATCCTTGTCGTTGGGATTCTCAACCCAGAAAACCTGAGCATTGTAGGTACCGTTGGCATTTTTGGTAACGCGAACCTTGCTCTTGTGACCTCCGCGGTCTGTAAGATATTCACCGATGATGTTATCGGCCTTGTCGTTAATACCTTGAGCCATCGACGGCACACAGAATACCATCGCACACAAAATAGTTACAATCAATTTTTTCATACTTCGTTTGATTTAACAGTAAAACACTACGGCAACCACCGCGATGGGTAGTCACCAATATTTTGCAGTCGAGTTGTATAGAGTCAAACTTTAGATTCGCGACAAGTCGTCTTGAGCCCAAAGCCATTATATGACGACAAAAATCTAAACATTAAAAACTCTATCCAACCCTTCTGCCTCTAAAAATTGATTGGTTTTTATCTATTTCATAAGCCTCATCCGCGCGCGACCACAGATACGGCTATACTATGAAACTAAAAGTTAGTTTCGCGCAACACCACACGCACCGACTCGGGGTTAACCTGACGCACGATATGGTTTTGCTGACGTACATAGCGGTTATAGAGGTCATCGTTATAGTTACGGATGGTGAGCAAGCCTACATTATCGTGCAACTCCACCTCGAAATCCTCCGCCTCCAACGCCTTTATCAACTCCTCTATATGCCACGAAGAATCAACACACAGGCCCAAATCGACAGCCGAGTTATTAATCAGGTGTGTCTTGATGCGGAAACGCTCCAACAGCGAGAATATCACGGCAAACTTCTCCTCCATCACAAACGAGAAGTCCTTCGAGCGGATAATAAGCAACACCTGCTCCTTCTTGTAAATCAGGATAGGCATAGTTGCGTGAGGAGTGTTGCCGTTGATTACTGTACCAGGCTTCGACTTATCGCCAAAGGGACGTACATACAACGGGATATTCTTATTCTGCAACGGCTTGATGGTCTTGGGGTGGATAATCTGTGCACCGCTATATGCCAACTCGATAGTGTCAAGATAGTTCAAAGCATCAATCTTAACGGCATCCTTGAAAATTTTGGGGTCGGCATTCAACACGCCATCCACATCCTTCCATACCGACATCGACTCAGCATCGAGGATATGAGCAACGACAGCCGCCGAGTAGTCCGAGCCCTCACGGCCCAACGTAGTAGTCGTGCCATCGGGCGCAGCACCAATAAAGCCCTGACCAACAAACACATCGACACCCGTATTCTCCAACGAAGCCTTCAGACGGAGTGTCGAGGCTTTAATATCTACATTGGCATCCTTGTGACGCTGATTGGTAATGAAAGTCGAGCGCATATCAATCCAACGATTGCGCATACCTGTATGGTTAAGATATTTTGATATGATGGTTGTCGATATCAACTCACCAAACGCGACAATCGTATCGTACCACAACTCGGCATCGGCCTTACGGTACTTGATATCGTTGATGATGGTACGCAACTGACCGAACAGAAGCGTCACCTCGTTTATCTCGGTAGGCTCGCCCCACAACTCATCAACAATGGCGGCGTGGTAAGCCTGAATCTGTTTTATCTCCTCGTTGGCAGCCTCTGTTTCAGCCTTCTGCATATGGGCAAACACTCGTTCCAGGGCATTGGTTGTCTTACCCATAGCCGACACGATGATAAACAAATTCTCCTCGCCATCAACAATATGACGAAGATTCCTTACACCCTCGGCATTACGCACCGAGGCTCCTCCAAATTTATAGACCTTCATAACCTAAATAACTCTATTTGCGTAATTATAGGTTGCAAAGGTATTAATTTTTAGCATTTTCATCCGCTTTTCAGCATATTTTATTATATTTGAAGATTAAAATAGTGATTTTTACTGCATAAAAATCATATTTATTCGAATAAATGCAAGTAACAACCTCTGTCTATATATGAAAAAGCCGGAACATCGCCCATTCAAGGTATTGACAAGCGAATATGTAATTCAGCGCCCGTGGTGCACGATACGTCGCGAAAAAGTAGAGTTGCCGACGGGTGCCATCGTGCCAGAGTGGTTTATTATGGAGTTTCCCGATTGGGTAAACGTCATAGCCATTACACGCGAAGGAGATTTCGTTATGATTAGCCAATATCGTCACGGCTTGGGACAAACACATTATGAATTGGTTGCAGGCGTCATCGAGGAGGGCGAGACTGCAGAGCAGAGCGCACGACGCGAACTATTGGAAGAGGCTGGTTATGGCGGAGGAGAGTGGCGACAATTTATGGTTACATCGCCCAATCCGACCAATCACAACAATTTTGCATATACGTTTCTGGCTACCGATGTCGAGCGCATCGAAGAACAGCACACCGAAGCAGGGGAGGATATAGATGTCCACCTTATGAGCCGCGATGAAGTCAAAGAGTTGCTCGACAACGACCAGATAATACAATGCCTGCACTCGGCTCCGCTATGGCGATATTTTGCACAAAACGACAAAAGATGATTTACCGATTCGATATACTGACCTCGACCAATGACGAGGCGTGTGGCTCACAATACAAACAGGGCGACGTCATCGTGGCCGAGAGCCAAACGGCAGGACGCGGTCAACGTGGTCACGTTTGGGAGAGCGGCAAAGGGCAAAACCTTACTCTTTCGGCAATCCTTGAGCCCACATTTTTACCTCCGACGGAACAATTTTTGCTCTCGAAGGTTATCGCATTGGCCGTTGCCGACACATTAGCCTCATACTCTATAAAGACCAAGATAAAATGGACCAACGACATTTACGTTGGTGACAAAAAGATTGCAGGTATTCTCATTGAGCATAAATTACAGGGGAATACTATTGGCCGCACAATAGCAGGCATAGGGCTGAACGTAAACCAGACCTCATTTTCAGCCGACCTGCCCAACCCCACGTCAATGGCAATAGAGCAGGCGGCAGAGTTTGAGCGCGACGAGGTGCTGGAGAGACTACAGGAGTGCATTATGAGGCGTTACAAGCAACTGCTGAACGGAGAACGTAATGCCCTACAAAGTGATTATCACACAATGCTTTATCGGCTTGACGAGAAGCACCTGTATGCTCTTGCCGACGGTAGCACTTTTATCGGCACGATACGTGGTGTCGAGCCTACGGGAGCATTAAATGTGGAGATGCAAAACGGCGATTTACGCTCATTTATGTTCAAAGAGATAGAATTTCTGTTAAAAAATTAACAAAATTGCACCTTCATTAAAAAAATACCGCTATCTTTGTGTGGATTATAGGGTAACGAAATTAATGAGGAGGGGCAGAAATCACCTTGTCTTTATTCATCGGGCGCAGAACGAGTATAAGAAGAGGGATTTTAAGGCTTGCGCAGACCGAGAAACCGCAGTTTACTTGGCGTAAATGAGGTTTTTGAGGACAAGCATAACGCAGAAATCACCTTATTAGACTCGTTCTAACAAACAGAAAACAAATTTATAAAAATACAACAGTTATGAATATTCCTTCTAATTTGAAGTACTCGAACGACCACGAGTGGTGTCGTGTCGAGGGTGAGTATGCCTATGTAGGTATTACCGATTTTGCACAGAGCCAGTTGGGTGATATCGTTTTTGTTGATGTACCAACCGTTGGTGAGACTTTGGCTGCAGGTGAGGTATTCGGCTCAATCGAGGCTGTAAAGACTGTAAGCGATGCTTTCATCCCCGTAGGTGGCGAGGTTGTAGAGTTCAACGACGCAGTAGATGCCGACCCCGCATTGGTTAATTCAGACCCCTATGGCGAGGGCTGGATGATTAAGGTTAAGATGAGCGACCCCGCAGAGTATGACGCATTGCTCACACCTGAGGCTTATGCTGAACTTATCGGCTAACATTTACGAGTTTAATAGTTAAGAATCATATAAAGAGTAAAAAATTATGTCAAAAGTAACAGTTATCGGCGCCGGTATGGTGGGCGCAACTTGCGCAAACGTATTGGCTGCACGCGAGGTAGCAGACGAGGTAGTATTGATTGATATCAAGGAGGGTCTTTCAGAGGGTAAGATGCTCGATATGTATCAGGCATCGGCTACAACCGATTTCAAGACTAAACTTATAGGTTGCACAAACGACTACAAGAAGACCGCAGGTTCTGACGTTGTGGTTGTAACTTCAGGTATTCCCCGTAAGCCGGGTATGACTCGTGAGGAGTTGATTGGCACAAACGCAAACATCGTAAAGAGCGTTGTATCACAGGCTTTGGCTCATTCACCCCGCGCTATCTTCGTTATCGTATCTAACCCTATGGATACAATGGCTTACCTTACTTTGAAGTCAACAGGCCTGCCTAAGAACCGCGTAATCGGTATGGGTGGTGCATTGGATTCTTCACGTTTCCGTTGCTACTTGGCAAAGGCTGCAGGTGCTAACATCCACGACGTTGACGGTATGGTTATCGGTGGTCACGGCGATACTACAATGATTCCTTTGACATCGAAGGCTACAATCAAGGGTGTTCCCGCATCACAGTTCCTTTCAAAGAAGAAGTTGGCACAGGTTGCTGCCGACACTATGGTAGGTGGTGCCACATTGACAGGTCTTTTGGGCACATCGGCTTGGTATGCTCCCGGTGCTGCTGCAGCATCAGTTGTAGAGGCTATCTTGGGCGACCAGAAGCGCATTATCCCCTGCGGTGCTTACCTTGAGGGTGAGTATGGTCAGGAGGACATTATGATTGGTGTTCCCGTAGTTGTTGGCCGCAAGGGTATCGAGAAGATTGTTAAGATTGACCTTACAAAGGAGGAGCAGGCTCAGTTTGAGGCTTCAGCCGCTGCCGTTCGCAAGGTTAACCAGATTCTTTACGACACAAAGGCTATCTAATAGGATTAAGGATATACACCGAAAAATAAATCCCCGCCAAACTAATTTGGTGGGGATTTTTGCATCTACGTCATTCCACATTTTGGCGAAAGACAAAATGGTTGGAATCTCTACTACAAATGTAAAATTAGAGACTCCAATCCTCGCCTAAAGGCTCGGTGGAGTGACGTAAATTACCAAAACAAATAAATCCGAGATTCGTAATGAATCTCGGATTTATTTATGGTGCTTAAATACCGTATTACCCTATGATTAAGGCTATCTGCTTGCTTTAAGCATACATTGCGGCCTTTAGCCGCATTTACAAGTCTGACCCACCCCCAACCCCCGCCTCAGGCAGGGGCTTTGGTCGCCACTAAAAGTGGCTCCTAAAAAGCACTACCGCAGGTTGGGTAACCAATCTTATTTATTAACTATCTTTACATTATCTCTATCTCTCTTCATACGCTCCACCGTACGGTCAATATAGTTCTGTATATCGGCTTTGAGGTTGGTATATAGCGGACACGTAGTGTAGTTCTCGTTATCGAGCAACACATCGCGTATCGAACGCAGGGAGTTCATATAGTTACTCATCTCGTTGCGCAGAGATAGGCCCTGCTTATTCGAGGCGTTGATTTTGGCTACCGACATCGAGCGCAACTTATCGCATACGGTATTAAGCAGTACCATCACCACATTATCCATCAGCGTGTGGCCGTGCATAAACAGATAAGTATTCTCCTCCGTAACACCTTTGGCCCGCAACTCCTCAGCAAATGACGCTATACGCTCGGCCATACGGGGATTCTCGTTCTCAAGGCGGGTAACCTTGCGCGTGACGTTGCGGCATAGCCACGCCAGAGTATCGGCTCCGTTACGTTCCAACTCCAAGAATCCGAGTCGCACCGTATTTTTGAAATCTACCAGCGGCAAAACCGACTCACTACTCAACTGTGCTGAGTAGGCATACCACAAAAATATGGGATAAATCGTACGCGAATAGTCACGCATAAAGGCAACAAAGTCGAATATATGGCAATCGTTCTTGGTCGCCTTTACGCATATGTTGTGCAACGAGGGCGCATAACAGAGATAGTTCTCCGTCGCGTAGGTGTAGGTATGAAACATATATGGTGCGGCGAGTATCTCCGCCGACTGCTCGGTCCTCCCATCAAAGAGGTAGTCAAAATCGGAATCGACACAAAGTAGCAACTCTTCGCCCGATTGGGGAATCATCGACATCAAGATTTTTTTACCTTTTGGCAAATCCTCGCGTGTAGGCACCGAAATCTCGAAACGCAGATAAGGATTATCGAAATGGTCGAAAATACCGCGCCAGAAGGCTACATCTTCATAACCCTCGACAAATACTCTCACCAGACGTCGCCCATCATCAACCGCCTGTGGCAGGGAGTAATTACCCTCACAACGACAACGCTCAAGGGCTTCGTTCTTTAATTTTTCAACCGTTGTACGTTTCATAATTTGTTGTAAAGATATAAAAATAGTAAATTTGCACCAAACATTAAGCGACGTTTTATTGCAAGCGTCGAAGAAAGAGAATACTTTTTTGCAAGAATGGCGCAACTTTGGGCCACACTTGCGCATAATCATTACAACAATGAGCGATTGGAAACAGCGTCTGGGAATGGTCTATTCGACAAATCCCGATTATGAATATCAGACCGACACAGAGCCCGAAGCGGAGACTCTGCCTCCCGAAAAACAGAACCTGAAAGTGTGGCTCGACCGCAAACAACGTGGTGGCAAGGTCGTGACACTCATCAAAGGTTTTGTCGGCACCGAAGAGGATGCCACCGCATTGGGACGTATGCTAAAGAATCGATGCGGCGTAGGCGGCTCGGTCAAGGATGGCGAGATTATAATTCAAGGAGACCATCGTGACCGCGTGGTAGAGTTATTGATAGCAGCAGGTTACAAATGCAAGAAGGCGGGAGGTTAAATCTTTTCGTTTAGAGTTATGTCGCTCACGAGGGTAGTAAAATTTTTCATATTGACCGTGCTGGCCGTTGTCGCAGCACGAGATGCCTCAGCCCAATATTACAGTTGGGGTGCAGACCCTCTCGGCCTTAAGTGGATGAAAGGCTCGACACCCAACGTAGAGGTTATATACCCCAAAAGCGCAACGCAAATCGGCCACACCACGCTCTACTATGCTGACAGACTCAATCCCTATATAGCCTATGGATACAAACTCCCGGCGCTCGACCTTCCGTTTGTCGTTCACCCCGAAAATATGAAATCCAACGGATTGGTGATGTGGTTGCCAAAGCGCGTCGAGTTTCTCTCCTCACCCTCGATTGACGGCTACTCAATGCCTTGGCTCAAGCAGTTGGTGGCCCACGAATATCGTCACGCAGCACAATACAACAACCTCAACGTCGGTCTGGTAAAATTCCTATCCTACATACTCGGCCAGCAGAGTTCGACCATAGGACTTGTATTTATGCCACTATGGATGATGGAGGGTGATGCCACACTATTTGAGACACAGGCTTCGACATTCGGACGAGGCCGACAACCGAGTTTCACGTTGGAGTATCGCGCGATGGGTAATATCACCGAGAAGTATCGCAATAGCGACAAATTCTATTGCGGCTCCTATCGCGATTTCATACCCGACCATTATCAAATGGGATACCAGATGGTCGTACACGGCAACCGTCTTGCAGGTCGTCAGATGGCCAACGATATGGCATCCTACGGCCCTCGTCATCCGTGGACAATCATTTCGGAGGGGTGGCGAATGAAACGGCTTTTCGGATTCTCCTCAAACCAACTTTTCAAAAATACCTTTAACTATCTGACCGACTTTTGGGCTCAGCAACCGCAGCCCCAAAACAGTAGCCAGATGCTCCCCACACCCCGGATAAAGAGTTATACGACTTATAGTCACCCTCAAAGTATCGCAGACAAAGGTATATTGCTGCTCAAGGAGGACCTCGACAAACCATCGCGTTTTGTACTGCTTGACGAGCAGACAGGGCGCGAAACACAACTATGCTTTACGGGAGATGTCTCCACGCGCCCCATCTACGACCCCTATCAGCAGCGAGTATGGTGGACCGAGTACAGGCGTAGTACAATGTTTCAGCAACGTGTACGCTCTACGTTATGCTATATGGACCTCGGAAAGAGCAAACCTCGCAGCATAAAGCGTCGCAGCAACATCCTCTACCCCACACCCGACGACACGGGAGGGTTGGCGTGGATTGAGTACAACCCCAACGGCATATATTCGTTCCACTATCGCCAACAGGATGGCATCGAGCAACAAGAGCAACTCCCCTTCGGGCAAGAGATACACTCTTTGGCGTGGGATAACCTCACCCGCAACTTCTACTGCATCATCACGGGCGACGAAGGTATGTGGATAGCCGAAGTTGATTCTCAGCGCAACATAAAACCGCTGACTCGTCCTGCCTACATTACATTAAGCGATTTGAGGGCTAAAGATGGTCGACTCTACTATGGCTCGATAGCCTCCGGACGTGACGAGATACACTGCTACGACATAGATGCCAAACGCGAATATCAATTAACCACCTCGCGTTATGGCTCATTTAATGCAGCACCTGCGCCTAATGGAGATATACTGCTTACGACCTATGACTCGTTGGGTTATCACCCTGCCCGCCAACGCCAAGATAAGGTATGGAAGGAGGTAGAGTACTCACGGCTTCCCAAAGAGGTGGTAAACCCTCCTTTCGAGCAGTGGGATGTAATCAATCTGGACTCAATAAAGATTTCACAGGCCGACACGGCTGCTATAGCCTCACCTCTCAAAACAAGGCGTTACCGCAAAGGATTGAATCTCTTTAAGTTCCACAGTTGGGCCCCGCTATCATACGACCCGTTTGCATTAAGCGAGGAGGGGAACATCAGTATGAATGTCGGAGCAACAGTAATGACTCAAAACCTGCTCTCTTCGATGCAGGGATTCTTCTCTTACGGCTACAACGCCTCACAAGGCAGCATCTGGAAGGGGACATTGCGATATTATGGGTTAGGCCCAACGATAAGTCTTAATGCAACTTACGGTGGCAGCCAAAACATATACCCAATCTACATCTACAACACCGACAGCCACAAATTTGAGTTCCCGATATCGCCAAAGCAGGGCAAATATTACTCTGTAGGAGTTGATATAACATTCCCGCTCTTGTTCCAGCGAGGTTACCACACACGTCAGTTGATAGCCTCTGCAGGATGGGACTATTCTAACGGTCTGGTAGCCAATACAGGCAAACTCGATTTCGATGGTGGCATAAGCAATATCGCCACGATAGGTTATCAGGAGGGCCTGCACCTCACATCATTTACTCTCGGTTTTCAGGATATGGTACGTCAATCGCACCGCGACTTTGCACCACCGTGGGGCATTGCGGCGCAGGCTGCATACGCCATAAATCCCACAAACAACAATTTCAGCGATTTATTGGCCCTCTACACCAAAGTCTATACTCCGGGATTCTTTGCACATAACAGCCTATCATTGGCTATGGTCTATCAAACCTCAATCGGCGGATTCCAGAGTCAGGATGCGCTCTCGGCCCTGACCTTCAAATCTTCGATGTTGTTACT
This sequence comes from Alistipes sp., assembly GCA_017399485.1. Taxonomy (GTDB): domain Bacteria; phylum Bacteroidota; class Bacteroidia; order Bacteroidales; family Rikenellaceae; genus Alistipes. The sequence continues at coordinate 24,816 of JAFQCA010000015.1, read as the reverse complement.
GAGGGGATTCAACTCCTCGCAGATTGAGAATCGCAACTATATGGCGGCTTCGTTAAACTATCAATTCCCGATATGCTATCCCGACGGAGGAATACAAGGCGTTCTGTACTTCAAACGAATACGCCTCAACGTAGGTGCCGACATAGCACGCTATCAACAAACTGCATTGGACCAAGAGTCGGGTATATACCACCGCTGGCACAACCTCAATTCACTGGGTGGAGATATTATATTCGATGTAAATATCTTCAGCCAGCCCGCCTCGGCTACTTCTGCTTTGAAACTATCGTTCTACCGCCCGAGTGAGGGCCATTTCTACATCTCGGCTGGCGTGGAATTGCCTTTCTAACACCCTTTCGCGCTATCATTTATCTCCAAAGGAGATATAGTATGTCGGAAAAGCGTATTTTTCAAAAAATAAATCTTACCTTTGTACGTTGGAATTTTAGCCCCTTGCATTTTATCGATGAAAAGTGGGCTTGTTAAGCAGGCAAAGAAGAATAATAAAGTATGGGAATAAAAGAGTTTTTTCAGGATAAACGACGAGTTGTAAAAACGATGTGGGTTGTTGCGATGGCCCCCGTTGTTTTAATCTTTTTAATGCTGACGCTCGCGGCATTCGGTGTCTTTGGTCGTATCCCTTCATTCGAAGAGTTAGAGAACCCCAAAAGCAACCTCGCAACCGAGATTTATGGCGATAATGGCCACGTCATCGGCACATTCTTTATCGAGAATCGCTCTTACGTGCAGTACGAGGATTTATTCCCTGCCGACTCTACACGACACCTGACACTCGACGGTCACGTGGTACCCCCCGTCGTAGCGGCACTTATAGCCACTGAGGATGCACGTTTCCGCAACCATTCAGGTATCGACATTCCATCGCTTTTCCGCGTGGGTATTCGTACCATAGTCCTGCGCGACCAATCACAAGGTGGAGGCTCTACCATTACACAGCAGTTGGCCAAGAACCTCTTCCCCCGCGATACGGTACGCAACAGAGGCAAGATTGGCCGCACGATGAAACTCGTACAATCGAAATTCAAGGAGTGGATTACGGCCCTCAAACTCGAACACAACTACACCAAAGAGGAGATTGCCGCAATGTATCTCAATACGGTAGGTTACGGCTCAAACGCCTATGGTATCAAGTCGGCCTCAAGTACATTCTTCGGCAAATCGCCCGAAGAGTTGAATATTCAGGAGGCGGCAGTCTTGGTCGGTGTGGTTAATGCTCCGACACGTTATTCGCCCATATTGAATTACGACAACGCTGTAACACGCCGTAACTTGGTGCTTAACCGTATGCGTAGCGCAGGTGCCATATCGCGTCATTTGTGCGATTCGCTCTCGGCACTCCCTATTACGCTTAACTATAAACCCATCACTCACAACAGCGGTGAGGCTACATACTTCCGCGAGATGTTGCGTCAGGTGATGAACGCCAAGCGTCCTACGCGCCGACAATATCTGACCGACTGGGACTATGAGCAGGCCGTTAAGGAGTATGATGAGAATCCGCTTTATGGCTGGTGTTTGAAGAATACTAAGGCCGACGGCACTCCGTATAACATCTACCGCGATGGTTTGAGAATCTACACCACTATCAACCCCACAATGCAGCGTTATGCTGAGGAGTCGATACAAAAACAGATGGAGACTGTAATCCAGCCGCGTATGGACCGCCAGGTGAAGGCTACGGGCGTACTATTCCAGGACATAACTCCCGAAGAGAGAGAGAATATAATCAAGCGAGCAATGAAGAACTCCGACCGCTATCGCGAGATGCGCAAGGAGGGCAAGGAGGAGAAGGAGATTTTCGCGTCGTTTGACGAAAAATGCAAGATGCGCGTATTTACGTTCAAGGGTGAGCGCGACACGGTGATGACTCCTCGCGACTCAATCCTGCACCACAAGCGCATTATGCGAGCATCGTTTGTAGCGATGGACCCGCGTTCGGGACACGTCAAGGCTTACGTCGGAGGCCCCAACTTCCGCTACTTCAAATACGATATGGCAAAGCAGGGTAAGCGCCAGATTGGCTCAACGGTAAAGCCCTTCATCTATACGTTTGCCATCGACCAATTAGGTCTTACGCCTTGTACTTATGCCCCCAACCTTCCCGTTTCGATTGAGACTCCTGCGGGTATATGGTCGCCCAAAGAGGCAGGCAAGGTGGAGTATGACGGCGTTCAGCATCCGCTCTATTGGGGATTGGCCAACTCGCGCAACAACTATTCGGCGTGGATTATGAAACAGGCAAAGCAGCCCGAGACAGTGGCCGACTTCCTACACAATATGGGTATAAAGAGTTACATCTACCCCGCTTATGCCCTCTGCTTGGGAGCATTTGAATCTAATGTCTTTGAGTTGGTGAGCGCATACTCGACATTCGTAAACGAGGGTGTACATATCGACCCGATATTCGTAACACGTATTGAGGACAGACAGGGCAACTTAATCTCAAGTTTCATCCCCAAATCACAAGATGCCGTTAATAAGCATACCGCCTATACGATGCTTACAATGTTACAGCGCGTAATTACGGCTGGTACGGGAGGTCGTCTGACGTGGCAGTTTGGTATGAAGGATATGGAGATTGGCGGTAAGACAGGTACGTCAAATGAAAACCGTGACGCGTGGTTTATGTGCGTTACGCCTACGCTTGTGGCGGGCTCGTGGGTCGGCGGCGAAGACCAATCGGTACACCTCAGTTACAGCGCCGAAGGTAGTGTGATGGCTCTGCCCATAGTCGGCGAGTTCTTGGTCAAGGCCTATGCTGACCCGAGTCTGGGGATGAGTCGCAATGCTACATTCTCGCGTCCGGAGGGTTGGGAGCCTTATGACTGCCCCAAGGAGTTAGCGCCTGACGAAGGTACAGTACAGCAGCAGAATGCGCCCGACGAGTTTTTTGATTAACGCGAGAGCAGATGTTGCGTATAGATTTAGCAAAACAGGTTAGATTAGAATATAAGGTTAAGTTAGAATTATGAAGATTGCTATTGTAGGTGCCAGCGGTGCCGTAGGTCAGGAGTTTCTGACTATTTTGAACGAGAGAGTAGATTTTCCCATCGATGAGTTGCTATTGTTCGGCTCGGCGCGTAGTGCAGGAACAAAATACACATTCCGAGGCAAGGAGATTGAGGTTAAATTATTACAGCACAACGATGACTTCAAGGGTGTCGATATAGCCTTGACATCGGCTGGTGCATCTACATCAAAGGAGTTTGCCGAGACGATTACCAAGCACGGCACACTGATGATTGACAACTCATCGGCATTCCGTATGGACGAGGATGTACCTTTGGTAGTGCCCGAGGTAAACCCCGAGGATGCGCTCAACACTCCGCGCGGCATTATCGCCAATCCCAATTGTACAACGATTCAGATGGTTGTAGCGCTGAACGCTATTGAGAAGTTATCGCACATCAAGCGTGTACACGTTGCCACATATCAGTCGGCAAGTGGTGGCGGTGCGCAGGCTATGGCCGAACTAAAGCACCAATACGAGGAGATTGTAGCAGGCGAAGAGCCTACGGTAAATAAGTTTGCATATCAGTTGGCCTATAATGTAATCCCTCATATTGATGTCTTTACTGACAACGACTACACCAAGGAGGAGATGAAGATGTATCACGAGACTCGCAAGATTATGCACTCCGACATAGCCGTATCGGCCACTTGTGTACGTGTTCCCGTTATGCGTGCGCACTCCGAGAGCATCTGGGTGGAGACCGAGCAGGACATCACCATCGAGCAAGCACGTAAGGCTTTTGCCGAGAGCGAAGGCATTGTTTTGATGGATGAGCCGAGCGAGAAGGTCTATCCTATGCCACTCTTCATCGCAGGCAAGGACCCCGTTTATGTGGGCCGCATCCGCAAGGATATCAGCGGAGAGAATGGTCTTGCATTTTGGTGCGTAGCCGACCAGATTAAGAAGGGCGCAGCCCTCAACGCCGTACAGATTGCCGAGTGGATTATCCGCAACCGTAAGTAACAAGAAACGTCACACGTCATTAAATAGACAAAAAACAATGGGGTTGCCCAACAAGTAAGTTGAGCAACCCCATTTATTATTGTAGCCGTCTTGATTACTTTTCGGGCATCGGCATTACAAGCACCTCGTAATATGCAGCCTGGAAATTTGCTCCGACGGTAAAGTGCGGACGTCCGTTGATGATATCGGTGCCGAATGTATGAACGTGGCCCGCAAACGTTGCCAACAGATTGGGAGCCGTAGTAACCAAATCATAGAACTCGTAGTCGATAGGTTGGTGTCCCTCCTCGGGCCACTGCTCACGGCGCTCCAACTCATATCCGTTATCGGTTGCGGCTCCCCAATCGGGGTGTCCGATACCATAGCCGAAGGGGCGCGAAGGTGCATACATAGGTATGTGCTGCATCATAATGAATGGCTTGCCATCCTTTACCTCGCGCTGCATAAACTCCAACTGTTCGGGCAGGATATCATACGTCGAACTATCGACAAAGACGAGGCGCACACCCTTAATCTCAACGCCATAGATAGCAGGATTATTATCTCTGAACAACGGCATCAGACGCTTACCGCGCCACTCATCACGCAACTTCAGGCGATGGCCCTCCATACCCTCGTAGTGCCAATCGTGATTACCACACGTGTAATAATAAGGTATACCCGAAGCACCTAAAACCTCCGTCAAGAACTCAACACCTCGCTCCGAAGGATAACTCAAAATATCTCCAGCCAATGCAATAACATCGGCCCCACGTTGTTTGGCCAACTCGACGGTAGCCTTAAATGCGGCTTCTGGATTAGTCTCCTTGCCCGTCTGGAAATGCTTGGTGCGGTGGTACGCCGAAGCCATACGCTTACTGTATTGGCGGAAAGGCTCCTCGCGCTCGTCGCTCAACCACAGATGGGTATCGGCAATGAAGAACATACGCAACGTGTCGGTCACCTCGCTCGAATAGATGCGCACATTGGGCCCATCGTACGAGTAGATTACTTTGGGTGCCTTGCGAGCATTGTAGCGCTTGGCAGAAATCATCTGTGGCAACACTGCCAATACTACCAACACAACCAATGTCGGCAGCAACCACTTTACTGATTTTAACAAAACTCTTGTCATAAACTTATACTTTATTGTTTTTTACTCTTTGCCTCGTGCTGGCGAATAAAACGTTGCAACAACGGATAGGCCGGTTCGCACATACTATGGCCATAGCCGTCCAACTCGTAAAGCGTAGCATCGGGATGCTTAACCAATTGGAATACACGCCACATATAGGCATTCTCCTCATAACGGCCCAACATCTCCAACTCCCTATCTCCCGTAATCATAAGGAATGGCGCAGCATCAGCTCTGACGTGATAGAGCGGAGAGAGCGAATCAATAACGGGGCGCGTGTTGGCTATGCCGCGTGAACGACGCTCCTCGAAATGGGTGATGGCCTGACCGCTGAACGGGATTACGCCCTTGAGTAAATTAGCATCATAGCCATATCGCTTCAGGCGCGTAGCATCCAATCCAAGCATACTCACCAGATAGCCGCCAGCCGAGTGGCCCGAAAGATAGATTTTCGATGTACTGCCGCCATAGCGTTCAATATTGGCAAATACCCACGCAACGGCACACGCCGCGTCGTCGATAATCTGGCTGACACTCACCTTGGGCGAGAAACGATAACCCACGCCCACAACTACACACCTTCCGTCGAGCAGCGGCTGGGGAATCTCCTTCTTACCTCCCGTCAAGCCTCCGCCGTGAAACCACACCACAACGGGCAAATCCTTAGCCTCTTGAAGCGTAGCAACATCCAGACGGCACATCTGCGCACTATATTCATCTACATCGCGATAGACTATATCGCGCTCAAACTTGTAATCGGCAGCCGATGCCGAGGCTGCACATATCAGCAGCAAGGCAAGTATAAAAAATCGTTTCATAATAATTAGTGTTAGGCTTTGGATATAGCCTCAATAAAATCCTTATTTCGCTCCCACATCGGGGCCGTTGCAAACCAGAACTCACGGGCCTCAGTGCGATGCGAGGGACGTTCACTCTGCCTATCGGCCAAAAATGCCTCATCGGCAGGATGTTCCGACGCGACAAACTCCTCCCACCACACTTTATGGCGTGTACGCATCTCGCGCAACGCATCACGCTCCACACCTTGTGTTTGACGGTAAGTGGACCACAACATCAACAACGAATACTCTGCTGTCTTGGGCGAGATATCCGATATGACACTCTCCAAACAATCATAATCCTCCAACTCGACATAGCAGAAAGCGAGCATAATGGTGGCCTGCAGATGGTCCTCCTCGTCAAAATCAATCACTCGCTCCCATAGGGCTGTAGCCATCTCAACCTCGTCAATCGAGAAATAATCTATAGCCGAGGCGTAGATTAACTCCAGCGCCGCGCGTGACGAAGAGTCGTTCCAATCAAGCGGCACAGACTCCTCGCCCGCCACATCGAGCAACTGCTGTACGGCATCGGCGCGACACTCACAAGCATCGGCCCAACGGCCCTGCCGCTCCAGATTACGCGACGTACGCAATATTCTGTTGCAATCGATGCCCTCGACGTGCCACAAACCCGAAGAGGTAGGTTGAAAGGTTATTCTGTTCATCTTGTTCTACTTTGCGATTAAAGTTTTTGACCTCTTAACAACTACCTTCCACCACATCACAGCCGTAATAACGATGGTTGAAAGGCCACCCAAAAGATATGAGAGCGTAGTGCTGCCCATTCCAATGAACTGGTCTGATGTGAAGATAAACGTAGTACATATATAGGTCATAAATATTGCTCCTGGCAGCGCTACCCATATATTGCGGTTATGCTCCTTGAGGTATACAACGATTACCCACAACGTGATAACCGACATCGACTGGTTGAACCACGCAAAGTAACGCCATATAATATCAAAATCGACAAACAGCAGAATCGTACCTATGGCAAATAGCGGCAGGCTGATAGCAAGGCGCTTGGGGATGGAGCGTTGCTCAATCTTCAACACATCGGCGACAATCAGACGAGCCGAGCGGAATGCCGTATCGCCCGAAGTGATAGGAGCCGCCACGACACCCAGCATAGCCAGGATACCACCCACAACGCCCAATGTCGTTACAGAGATATTATTCACAGCCCACGCTGCATTATTGCCATTCTCGGCCAATGCCGCAGAGAGGTTCTCTACACCTCCAAAGAATGCCATAGCAACAGCAGCCCAGATAAGGGCTATGATAGATTCCGATATCATTGCGCCGTAGAATGACACACGGCCTTCGCGCTCGTTGTTCAGGCAGCGAGCCATAAGAGGTGACTGCGTAGCGTGAAAGCCCGATATAGCACCACAAGCAATCGAGATAAAGAGCGTCGGGACAATAGGCATAGACTCCGCCTGCGGGTGGAAATTACGCAATGATGACAGAGTCAGTTCAGGGATGGTATAATCACCGACAAACAGCACTCCAGCCAAGCCTAAAGCCATAAATAATAGTGCAGCACCAAAAATAGGATAAATCTTACCGATGAGTTTATCGATAGGCAGCATCGTGGCAATAAAATAATATACCAGAATGATACCTATCCACCACCAATAAGGAATTGCGGGAGCCATCTCGCTTAAGATGCTGGCAGGAGAGCGCATAAATACAACTCCGACAAGAATCAACAAAACGAGAGACATCACGCGCATAAAGTCACGCAAGCCGCCACCCAGATAACGGCCTACGACTTCGGGCAGGCTGACACCATCGTTACGGGTGATGATGATACCCGAAATATAGTCGTGCATAGCGCCTATAAAGATACCGCCCAACGTAATCCATATAAATGCCACAGGACCGAAACAGGCTCCCATAATGGCTCCGAAGATAGGACCTACACCGGCAATGTTAAGCAGTTGAATCATAAATGTTTTCCATAACGGCATAGGCAGATAATCCACACCGTCGTACAGAGTCTTGCTCGGCACGTCGGCAGAGTCGCTGACTCCACATACTCGTTCCAAGTAACGGCCATAGACAAAATAGGCCGCAATGAGCAAGCACAAACAGATAATAAATGTTACCATTTTCCCCTTTTTTTTGTTCTTATTAACCTTAACATAGTTCTCTTTTGCCACAATTCCGATGTGCAACAATAGAAAATCTCTCTCGGTGCGAATTTAATAATTTTTTAAGGAAATATTACATTTTTTCACCCCTCAATGCTCAATCTTTGAAAATATTTGCGATATTTGCACTTGAAAGTAAGTCGCATCGGCGACAACACTTGCTGAATTAGCTCAGTGGTAGAGCACTTCACTCGTAATGAAGGGGTCCCGAGTTCAAGTCTCGGATTCAGCTCTGGAAGAGAGGTGGGCAATCTCTTGAGATTTACAAAGCATCAATGCAGAACGAGGGACCCCACAAGTCTCCCTTTCGCAACGTTGCGATTAAGGCGAGAGCAATATAAATTTATTTACAGTGCCGAGCCGAAGCAACGAAAAGGAACTTAAAGGGAGATTTAGAGGGAATGTAAATATGAGTCCCCGTGGGATGCAACAGCATCCCCGAGTTCAAGTCTCGGATTCAGTTCTATAGATGGTGTCCAACAATAAATGTTGAGACGCCTTTTTGCTTAATGACAATAAAAAATCTATAAAAACAGAAACTATAAACTTAAATTTCATTTATTATGAAAACTACTATTATCAATGTTGCTCGCAAGGCTATCACGGCCATTGCTTGTTCGGCATTTGTTTTAGGTGCAATCGCCCTTCCGCAGTCGGCTGAGGCAAAGAAAGCAAAGAAAATCGGCATCCAGCTCTACTCCGTAATGGGTGCTGTACAGAAGGACCCCAAAGCATCGGTTGAGCGTTTGGCCTCAATGGGTTACAACGTATTCGAGTTGGTACAGTGGGGAGGTAATCCCAAGGTATTCGGTTTGTCAGCCGAGGAGTTCAAGGCATTGTGCGAGAAGAACGGCGTAAACATTGTATCTACTCACTCAAGCATTCAGGAGGACCCCGCAAAGGAGGCCGAGGTAATGCAGCGCTGGAGAGATTTGTTCGCTATTCAGAAGGCTTGCGGTGGTAAGTATTTCGTTATCCCAAGTTACCGTGCCGACTACTCTGTAAAGGGTATTCAGCAGATGTGCGACTACCTCAACAAAGTAGGTAAGATTGCAAAGGAGGAGTATGGTCTTATGCTCGGTTATCACAACCACTCTGGCGAGTACAAGAAACTCTCTGACAAGGACCAGTTGATGTGGGAGTATTTGGTTGAGAACACCAACCCTGAGTATGTTTGCTTCGAGTTGGACGTTTACTGGTGTACAAAGGGTAATCAGGACCCCGTTGCATACCTCAAGAAGTATCCCAAGCGCATCAAGTTGTTGCATATCAAGGATGAGTTCGTGATTGGCGAGAGCGGCACAATCAACTTCGAGGGTATCTTCAAGCAGTTCTACAAGAACGGTATGAAGGATTATGTTGTAGAGATTGAGACTCCCCGTTCATTGCGTCAGAAGACTAACGCCGACGGTAGCCGTTACTCTCAGGACCAGATTATGGACGAGATGTTCGAGGCTGCTCGCAAGAGTGCTGAATATTTGCAGAATGCAAAGTTCGTGAAGTAATTTTCGACAGAAGATAAAATAATTAGGGTGGCAACCGAAAAAGTTGCCACCCTAATTTATTGTATGCTTATTTATTCTTCCCCTACATACGGTATCCACTCCGCGGGAACGGCTATCGATTGGCCGCGCTGCTTGTCGTAGCACACCATAACCGTACGAGAGAGAGTACACAGACGCTCGCCTGACTTCAGGCGTTGCACAAGCGTCAGGCTTTTGTGGCCTACCTTCTCAATGAAAGTCTCGACCAGCAACTCCTCGCCATAGCGAATCTGCTCGTAAAACTCCGTATTGAGCGAAGCAATGATGGCAGGTACCTGCTCGGCGGCTGCGGTCAGTCGCCACAACTCCTTGAATAAGTCGGTCTTACCCAAATCAAAGTACATCTGCTGCGCGACATTATTGACGTGGCCAAAAGAGTCCGCATCCGAGAATCGCATCTGAATCGGCGTTTTTATTAATAGTGCCATATAAACCCTGAAACTTATTGACGGATAATCTTCACCTCGCCACGCTCGCCAAAGGCGATAATCGCACTGGGCTTACACGTAGGCTTACCCTGAAAACGGGGATTTACGACAAAATCCACTCCCTCGATAATCTCACGGCTAACCTCCTGCAACCCCTTTAGCGGCGTAGGCTCACCCGAAAGATTTGCTGATGTCGATACTATAGGCTTGCCGAAACGGCGCAACAGTTGGCTGCAAAAGTCGTGATTGGGCACACGCACACCAAGCGTACCCTCTTCGGGAATGAGGTTAGGGGCTACACCCACTGCACCCTCAAGAATAAGCGTCAGTGGTTTCTCGCTCATTTCCATAACCTCGAAGGCTATACCCGGTGCCTTGTTCACATAGCGCACAATCATATCGGCATCGCGGCACAATACAAGCATTGAGTGCTTGTCGTGGCTCTGCTTGAGAGCATATATCTTTGCCACAGCCTCCTCGTTTGTCGCATCACAACCTATACCCCACACCGTATCGGTAGGATACAATATCAATCCGCCCTGACGCAGCACTTCGATGGCCGCCAAAATCTCCTTTTCCATAGTGAATCAATTTTTGTGACAACAAAAGTAATGATTTTTCTTAAGAGTGAGGCTTTGTGATGTATAATTTTAATGGCGGAGTTGCTTTGTGTCAATTATTTTCGTATTTTTGCGGTCAGCAAAAAATAACAACAAAAATATAACTCATTATGGGAAGAGCGTTTGAGTATCGCAAAGCAAGAAAAATGAAGCGCTGGGGACATATGGCCCGCGTATTTACAAAAATCGGTAAGGAGATTGAAATCGCAGTAAAGGCTGCCGGTTCAGACCCATCGTCTAACACTCGTCTGCGTATCTTGATTCAGAACGCAAAGGCTGAGAATATGCCTAAGGAGAATATCGAGCGTGCTATCAAGCGTGCAACGGACAAGGATGCAGCAGACTACAAGGAGATGATTTACGAGGGTTACGGCCCTCACGGTGTAGCCTTCTTGGTGGAGACTGCAACCGACAATACAAACCGTACGGTTGCCAGCGTCAGAATGTACTTCAACAAGTGCGGCGGTACGTTGGGTAACTCTGGTAGCGTGGCGTTTATGTTCGAGCATAAATGCTTGTTTAAGTTCAAGCCTACAGAGGGCCTTGACTTGGAGGAGATGGAGTTGGAGATGATTGACTTGGGTGTAGATGAGTTCTTCGCCGAGGATGGTGAGGTAACAGTAAGTGCGCCTTATGAGTCATTCGGAGCCATCCAGAAGTGGATTGAGGATAACGGCTACGAGTTGGTATCGGGAGAGGGCGTACGTATCCCCACTGACACCAAAGAACTTACTCCAGAGGAGCGCGAGGCTGTCGAGAAGTTGCAGGAGAAGTTGGAGGAGGACGACGATGTGGTAAATGTTTACACCACAATGGCCGAGTCTGACGATGCCGAGGAGTAAGCCACTTCTAAACAACGCAAATAGTAAAAACGATATTTGAGGTTATCTCGAATATCGTTTTTTTCGTATATTTGTACATATAATTTTTGCAAAATATGAAAAGCAGACACCTCGATTTTCTCAATCACATAAAGTCGTTCATCCCCTCGCAGAGAATCTATACCGATTACCTGCGACGCTTGGCTTGGGGTACCGATGCTGGGTTCTATCGTCTGACACCACAAATCGTTGTGCGCTCCAACGAGGAGCAGGAGGTCGCAGAGATTATTCGCGCTGCGGCACAATTCGACGTTCCGCTTACGTTCCGAGCCGCAGGTACAAGCCTCTCGGGACAATCGGTGAGCGACTCGGTACTGGTCGTGGCTGGCAAGAATTGGGAGGATTATGAAGTGTTGGATGGCGGCCGAGCCATACGACTGCAACCTGGTGTGATAGGAGCAAAGGTGAGCGAGGTACTCAAGCCCTACGGCTATCGTTTCTCGCCCGACCCCGCATCGGTCAAGAGCGCTATGGTGGGCGGAATAGTGATGAATAACGCCTCGGGAATGAACTGTGGCACACACGCCAACAGCGACCGTATGTTGCTATCGATGCGAATAATATTCAGCGACGGCACTATGCTCGACACAGGCTCGGAGGAGAGCCGACGTGCGTTTGCCGCCACACACCACGATTTTATTAGCACGCTGGAGGCTCTGCGTGACGAGGTACGGGCTGACGAGGCCCTGACGGCTCGCATACGACAGAAATATGCGATTAAAAATGTGGTGGGACTCAACCTGCTGCCGCTGGTCGCGTATGACGATGTATTCGACATCATAGCCCACTTGATGGTCGGCTCGGAGGGTACATTGGCCTTTATGTCGGAGGTAACGATGCTCTCGGAGCGCGATTTCGAGCATAAGGCTTGCGCTATGCTCTACATCGACTCAATTCGTGAGGCGTGCAAGGCGGTAGTGGCAATGCGACAGTTAACAGACAGTGATGGCGAGCGCATAGTGCATAGTGCCGAGTTGTTGGATGCCAAATCACTCGCCTCGGTGAACGACACTACGGGCGTGGGGCTTACGGCGGTACTCACCGAGACCAAAGCGCACACCGCAGAGGAGTTGCAGACAAACATAGCCACAATAGAGCACAAATTAAAGGAGTTCAAACTATACAAGGCGGCTCACTTCTCGACTGATGCGGCTTTGCAGGCAAAATATTGGGCTATACGTTCGGGAATATTTCCCTCGGTGGGAGGCTCACGACGTGCGGGCACCACATCGCTTATCGAGGATATTGCCTTCCCCATTGAGCATCTGCCCGAAGCGACTGCCGAACTGGCCGAACTACTCAACAAATATGGATATGACGATGCATGCATCTATGGCCACGCTCTGGAGGGCAACTACCACTTCATCATCAACCAATCGTTCTCGACCGAGTCGGAGGTGGCTCGCTATGAACAACTAATGGAGCAGGTGGCAAACTTGGTTATAAACAAATACGATGGCTCGCTCAAGGCCGAGCACGGTACGGGCCGCAATATGGCACCCTACGTCAAGCGCGAATGGGGCGACAAGGCCTTCGACATTATGCGCCGAATAAAGAGACTCTTCGACGAGAAGGGCATCCTCAACCCTGGTGTGATATTCAACGACGATGAGCGATGCCACCTCGCGAACTTCAAGCCACTACCTCTGACCAACACTCTTGTCGACCGCTGTATTGAGTGCGGATTCTGCGAAGTGCAGTGTGTGAGTTGCGGACTCACCCTCTCGTCTCGTCAGCGTATAGTTATCCGTCGTGAGATAGCACGTCTAAAGGCTTCAGGCGAGAACCCCACCTTACTCAAAGAACTCGAAAAGGGTTACAAATATCTCGGCGAGGAGAGCTGCGCGGGCGACGGACTCTGCTCGACGAGTTGCCCTTTGGGCATCAATATGGGCGAGCTGACGCACCTGCTACGCGCGGAAAATCATCCGCAGGGTAGCGTCACACACCGCATAGGAGACTTTGCCGCCAACCATTTTGCCGAGGTTAAATCCTCGTTGCGACCACTGCTATGGTTGGCCGACACTGCGCACCGCACATTGGGCGAGAGGGCTATGTCGGGCATCGCATCGGCAATGCATAGTGCAGGACTACCCCGCTGGCAACCCTCTATGCCATTGGCCTACCACATCCCCCAAGCCATCGTCAAGGCCCACTCGGCAGAGAAAGCACAGGATAACGAGAAGCCAAAGGTGGTATATTATCCGAGTTGTATAAATCAGACTATGGGTACCGACCATTGTCACCGTCACGATGCGGCACAGGTCGAGGAGATGCTCTCGCTGCTGCACAAAGCGGGCTACGAGGTTATATTCCCCGAAGGTATGGAGAATCTCTGCTGTGGCACAATATGGGAGAGCAAGGGTATGAGCGACATAGCCGACCGTAAAATAGCCGAATTGGAGGAGGCGTTGTGGCGAGCAAGTGATGCAGGGCGTTATCCCGTACTCTGCGACCAGAGCCCCTGCCTGCACCATATGCGCGAAAAGATTTTACGCATAAAGTTATATGAGCCCGCAGAGTTTATATTGGAATATCTGTGCGACAGGCTTACGTTCGAGCCAATAGATACGACCGTTGCACTGCACATCACCTGCTCGATGCGCCGTATGGGGCTTGCGGAGAAGATTATCTCTTTGGCCAAGATGTGTGCGCGTGAGGTGGTATTACCCGAGGGCGTAGGGTGTTGCGGATTTGCTGGCGACAAAGGATTTACCAACCCCGAACTCAACGCCTATGCACTTCGTAAGTTGCGCTCTGCCGTCGAAAAGTCGGGCGCAACGGAGGGATACTCCAACAGCCGCACCTGCGAGATAGGTCTTACCACACACTCCGGGATTGAGTATCGTTCGATAGCCTATCTGGTCGATAGGTGTACGCGACAAAGAGATTTATCGGCAAAATAAAATTGGGCAAAATATAATAATTTTGTTACCTTTGTAACCATTAAGACGAAAAATATAAACTATGGCTTTATCAAAATTTGAAAGAGATATGGAGAAATTGGTTGCCGACGGTGTAATATCGCGAGCCCAATTTCTTAAGATAATGGCGGCGGCAGGTGTAGTCTTGGCGGCTGGTACCGACAAGGCCTACGCAACAAAGAGCAATGCCAAAGGTCGTATCGTAATCATCGGTGGCGGTGCGGCAGGTATAAGTATGGCTGCGCAACTCAAACGTGCGCTGAAAAATCCCGACATTACTATCATCGACCCAAGTGACCGTCAATACTATCAGCCCGGATTCACACTCATCGCCAGCGGTGTATATCAACCCGACGACGTATGGAAGCCGCAAGCGGATTGTATGCCTTCGGGTGTAAAATGGATTAAGGACGTTGCTACGCTTATCCACCCCACACAGAACAGAGTCGACACTGCCAAAAATGGAGTCGTTGAGTATGACTTTTTGGTCTTGGTGCCGGGTGTAAAGTACGATTGGGGACGCATTGAGGGTATCACTTACGAGACTGTAGGACAAGGAAATGCCTACACCATCTATGGCCCCGAAGGTGCAGCCAAGACGTGGCCCGCAATGAAGGCCTTTGGCGAAAAAGGCGGTAAGGGTATCTTCTGCGACACATACACCAAGCACAAGTGCGGCGGTGCGCCCAAAAAGATTTGTCTGCTCTCGTGGGATAATGCCCGCAAGAACAACAATCTCGACAAGATTGATATGCACTACTATACGGGGAGCAAGCAACTATACAACGTTCCCTACTTTACTCCTCGATTGGAGGAGATTTACAAGGAGCGTAACATACCCGTAGATATCAACTGCCGACTGAAAGGTATCGATACATCGGCTAAAAAGGCCTACTTCGAGCGTGTGGAGACCGATGCCGAAGGCAATAAGACAGTGACACCTTTTACCGACGACTACGATTTTATGCACTTTATGGTGCCGCAGTGCGCTCCCGACTTTGTGCGTGAATCTGGACTGAGTTGGACAGAGGGTAATTTGGCAGCCGATGGCTGGGCTATGGTTGATAAGCACTCGCTCATCCACCTTACGTATGACAACATCATCAGTTTCGGTGACTGTGCTGGCATACCGACAAGCAAGACCTCTGCGGCCATACGCAAGCAGTTGCCTATTGCTGTCGAAAACCTCATCGCTTTGATGGAGGGACGCACTCCGGAGGCCAAGTATGATGGTTATGCTGCTTGCCCTATCGTAACCGAGTATGGCAAGGTTCTGATGGCAGAATTCGATTACGACAAGAAGGCGCAAATCACATTCCCGCTCTCGCTGTGGGATATGTCACAGGAGCAGTGGGTGGCGTGGTTACTGAAGGTATATGCGCTGAAACCCATCTACTTTAACTTGATGCTAAAGGGTCTGTATTAAAGCATATAAATTTTAGACATTGCATAATCGGTTGCTTGACAAATAGGTTGAGTAACCGTTTTTTTATTATAACATCAAAATTATTGTGCTGATTACCAGCGCATTACCCCCCCCCGAAAAAGTCTGCATACAATTTGACAAAACGAAGTTTTTTACTTATATTTGCATAATAATTTGTTTTTAACACCAAATCTTAAAACTTCAAAAGATGGATGATGTAAAACTTTTCTACCAAAAGACCTCAAGACGCACATTCTTGAAGCAGTCGGCTGCGGCTTTGGCTGCCGCAACTCTATTGCCCACAACCTCTGTATTTGCGAAGGAGAAAGTGAAGATAAAGACCAATCCCGCACTGGATTCTAACTTTGGAGGAGTGCAGGTGGGTAGTTCAACATATAGTTGGATTGGGCAGCCTGCGCAGACTGTTCAAGAACTGATTGACTGCTGCCATAAGGCAGGTGTAAGTTCGTTAGAAGTTATGTATGGCGAGTTTGCGAAGTATGCAGGCGCACCCGAAAACGCTTCTTACGAGCAACAAGTTCAATGGCGCAAGAATATGGATTTGAATAAGATTAAGGCTATTCGCAATGCACTTGCTGCCGCCGGCATAGGTATCCACGTACTGAACTGCGGCCCTGCTGGATGGTCTGACGAGGAGATTGACCGCCTATTCTTGGGCGTAAAGGCTTTGGGCGCGAAGGCTACCGTTCAGGAGTTGAGTCTCGATTCAGCCAAGAGATTAGCCCCCTTTGCCGAGAAGCACGGTGTATATGTCGCTATGCACAACCACTTCCAATATGCGCAGGAAGGATTCAGTTGTGACCCCATTTTGGATGTTTCACCTATGATGATGCTTAACTTCGACTGCGGCCACTATCTCGGCTCTACAGGCAAGGACCCGCGCGACTTTATCGAGAAGTATCACGACCGCATCTTCAGCCTTCACCTTAAGGATAAGACAGGCCCCAACGCCGACCCCGCAAACTTCAATCAGGTATGGGGACAGGGCGAGACTCCGTTGCGTGAGATTCTGCGTATGATACGCGACAACAAGTGGCCTATACACTGCGACATAGAACTCGAATACCCGATTAAGCCGTGGTCAAATGCATTGAAGGAGGTACACAACTGCGTATGTTTCGCTCGCGAGGCCTTGACCAGAAAGTAGGCTGCCAAAGCAGAAGACCAACATAAAACAGACGAATAGAACTACAACTAAAAACTTCATAAAATTATGGTTACAAGACGTGACTTTTTGAAGAAGATGGGTGCGCTCGCAATGGCGGGTGCCGTAAGCCCTTCGCTCGTAAATGCAAAATCGCCCAAGGCGAGTGTTATGGGAGCAAATGACCGTATCAATATAGGTTTGATAGGCTGCCGCAGTATGGGTTGGACCGACCTGCTCAATGCTATTAATGTACCGGGCGTGGAGTGTGTTGCGCTTTGCGACATCGACAAGAATATACTTGATAGCCGTGCTGCAGAACTAACCAAAAACAAAGGCAAGAAGCCTGAAATATATGGCGACTACCGCAAATTGCTGGAGCGACAGGATATCGACGCTGTGCTTATCGGCACACCCGACCATTGGCACTGTTTGCAGTTGGTGGATGCGTGTGCGGCAGGCAAGGACGTTTACGTTCAGAAGCCCATCGCCAACTCTATCGCCGAGTGTGATATGATGGCAAAGGCTGCGAAGCATTATAACAGAGTGGTATCGGTAGGTCAGCAGCAGCGTAGCGCCAAGTTGTGGATTGAGATGAAGAAGTTTATCGATAGCGGTCAGTTGGGCCACATCTCAAGAGTAAACGTATGGGCTAACTTCCGTTATGCCGCGATTCTCAATCCTGCAAAGGATTCGCCTGTTCCCGAACACATCGATTTCGATATGTGGTTAGGCCCAGCACCCGAGCGTACATACAACGCCAGCCGTCACCACGGCTCGTGGCGTATGTTCTGGGACTACGGAGGTGGATTGTTGACCGACTGGGGAGTACACTTGCTGGATATGGCTCTATGGGGTATGAATGTCAAGGATATGCCCAAGCGAGTTATGGCTACAGGTGGTAATTGGGCTTACCCTGACAACTTCGCTGAGACGTTCGACACAATGTCGGTAATCTATGAGTTTGATGATTTTGTGATGACGTGGAACAACACAACCATCGAGTCGGGTCCTTATGGCAAGAATTACGGTGTCGAGTTCGTCGGCACAAACGGCACATTGGTAGCCAACCGCGAGGGCTGGGAGGTATATCCTCTTCAGGGCAAGTGCGAGGCAGCAAAGTGTACGCCCGACTATCAAGACCTGCCACTGCACCACGCCAACTTCTACAACTGTATGCGTACACGCAATATGCAGACTGCCTGCACAATCGACAACGGAGCAATGTGCGCCAAATATGCACACTTGGGTAACATCTCGGCTCGCGTAGGCTCGGCATTGGTATACGACAACGAAAAGCAGCGCTTCGACAACAAGGAGGCAAACAAACTCATCAAGCCCACATATCGCAAGGGCTGGGAGTTCCCTAAATTGTAATTAACTTAATACATAATTTGATATGAAAAGACTTATATTTTCAGCGTTGGCACTCACAGTTGCTGTCAGCGTATCGGCTCAAGAGAAGAAAGAGTACCCCAAGCCAGAGGCTATGCGTCCTGGAATGACAGAGTTTTGGACTCCACAGCCCAAGGTGGTAACACCCGGTGACATCAAGACAAACTCTGCACCATCGGATGCTATCGTATTGTTCGACGGCACAAACCTCTCGGCGTGGAAGAGTTGCAAGACAGGTGGCGATGCCGACTGGAAGTTGCAGAATGGCGTGATGACCGTAGATAAGAGCAAGGGCGACATCGAGACCAAGCAGCACTTTGGCAGTTTCCAACTCCACATCGAGTGGTGTGTACCCGAGAACATTACAGGTACAAGCCAGGCTCGCGGTAACAGCGGTATCTTCTTGCAGGGAATGTATGAGATTCAGGTTTTGGACTGCTACAAAAACGAGACTTATGCAAATGGCCAGACAGGTAGCGTATATAAGCAGGTCATTCCTTTGGCAAATGCTATGCGCAAACCCGGTGAGTGGAACGTTTACGATATTATTTACAGCGCACCCGTATTCAATGAGGATGGCACATACAAGGTAGCACCTACGGTTACTGTTATCCACAACGGCATCGTATTGCTCAACCACTTTACTATCCGCGGTACTACCGAGTATATCGGTCATCCGCAGGTACGTCCTCACGGCGATGGTCCTATCCGTCTTCAGATGCACGGCGACCCCAGCGAGGCTATCAGTTTCCGCAACATCTGGATTCGCGAGATGTAATATTTAGATTGATTAGATATCTAGCACTGACGCTCGACATTGTTATGTCGGGCGTCTTTTTTACTCCTATTAAATTCCATCCACCAACAGCCTTCGAGAAATAATGTACAGTTTTTGCAGAACAAACAGATGAATACTAATAAAAAAATGTTCTATTATGAAAAAGTATCTATTCTTATGTTTGGCGGCTGTAACATTTATGGCTTGCAACGATGATGATGACAACATCTTTCCTTCGAATCAGACAGTTGTAGAATCGCTCCTGACACAGTATCCATCGGCTCAAAACATCACGTGGGGCCGCGCGTGGGGCTATTGGGTTGCCGAATTCGACAGGGCTGAGGATGAAATTATGGTAGAGTGCGAGGCTTGGTTCAGCAACGATGGAGTGTGGTATCTTGGCGTGAGCAACATACCCTACACTACACTTCCCGCTGCTGTACAGAACGCATTCTCAACAAGCGAGTACTCTCAATGGTACATCGACGAGGTCGATATGGTCGAGCGATACAACAGCGAGGTAGTATATGTATTGGAGGCCGAATCAGATGGGCCGAACAATGATAATGAGGTCGATTTATACTATACTTCAGACGGCATATTAATACGCTCAATCATAAACGGTGCCGAGCCGAACTACAAACCGATAATATTGGGCGAAAGCATAACAACCTATCTTACGGAGAACTACCCTGCGGCAGTTATTATCGACATAGCCTCTTCGACAGGTATTACAGAGGTGGATATTATGGATGGGACAACACTCCGCGAGATATATTTCGACGGCAAAGAGGCGTGGCTAATGACCGAAAGCCGAATCACCGTAGCCGAGTTACCCGAAATAGTTATTGAGACCATCGCAGCAAGCCAATATGCCGCGTGGGAGATTACACAAGCCGAATATGTTGAGAATCCCAATGGAGCGTATTATCAGGTGATACTTACTGGCGAGGGCGGTCAGGAGACAATGAAAATAAATATTGAGGGCCGAATATTGCAGTAGAGATACAGCGCACCCTGAATATATTTGCCACAAAAAGCATATAGCATAATGAATTGTGGGTAAATTGCAGGTGACCTGTGGGTGAATTTTGGGCAAAAAAAATCGAGGTCTCGGAGGTATTCGACGTCAAGCGAGCACCGCCCATCGTCTTAGTAACCTTGTGCGCCACAGAAACGCATCATTGTGGTTACAACCTTCCGATATCCTCTACCAACCTAAAACTACTAACCTAAATGAACCTTAAAACTTCACTGCAAAGATAAGGCAAAAAACAATATCGTGCAAGTTATTTATTAAGAAAAATGAATAATTTATTTAATAAAATTAATAACTATCACGAACACACCTCGTATATTGCTGATAATCAACAATATCCACAATGTTAAGAAATTGTTAAATCTACCCGACGACAATAGGATTTGAGGACTTAAAGGCCTCTTCTGAGTCAAAAAACCTATAAAATCGATGCTGTTAGAATGGTGTATAATGTTAGAAAACTACTCCTTATTGCCAATAAAATTCCTCCAGAAACGCCACATCTTGGGCTTGGTCCAACTATGACAACCCATAGGCAAATGCTCTTGCATTAGACTGTAGCAATATGCTGGATTGGTATCAAATGCAAATCCCAGCGCCTCTTGCCAATCTGGATAACGAAAATCTTGAGGGATGGTTGCCCAAAACACATCTTCGTTATAGAAATGCGACCCTCCCTTAAGATATTTTTCAATGGTTTCGGCATAACGAAGACAACCCTCCTTGAACGATTTCACTCTGCGCAACGACAATCCACCATTACCTATGCGTCCATAGAGGTCTGCACGGCATTTTAGCCCCTTACGATGACGCATCCACGCACGGATAGCCATATACTGCTTGATGATTGGCAGGTTATAGACTCTACGTCTAACCCACGGCGCGGCTACACAATCATAACCTTTAGCGCACCATTCAGCCAATTCATCACGGAAAATCCACGCATCGGTATGACATATAAGAATATAGTCCCACTCCTCAAACATTGCATAAAACTCAGCGCTCATCATCATCCTATTATACCCAGCAATGCCATTACGAGTACCAAGCCAACAATCGCCAACACGGATAATCTCCAATGCCGACATCTCACGTTCAAGAGGCTCAAGGTCAAGACCTTCAGGTGCAACAATGGCTATATTATGCGAAGACAATACACTGCAATTATTACGCAAGGCACACATCTCATCAGGAGTCGGGATGCGATATATAGGGACTAAAACTTTACAGGTCATACGGCATTGGGATTATTTACCACTCCACGCTGTAGTGTGGCGACAATGTTCTTTGTAATAACGCTCCTCTTCGGTAGGGTTCTGAGAATCTTCATACCAAGGCAAATGCTTGATTTGATATGGCGCAGCCATACGATATGCCTCCAGCGAAGGACGGCGGCTCAAACCTATACGAGGTCTATATAATGCAAATGTTGTATCAATAGGTGCGCGGAAGAGTTCCTTGCCTTCTGGTCGGGTGAAGAATCGACTCTCCCACTCGATAACCTCCTGCTTACGGTCATAGCAATCGGGCAGGTCGTCAATACGTATCGAAGGCCCAATCTTAAAGGCATAAGGATAGTTATCACGTAATAGAGAGAACATTCGCTCGACAATATCATCAGGACAATTACTATCCAACTCAACATCAGCATCGGTATATATATAGTAATCGCCACAGAAACGTTTACGTGAAGGTTTATGTTTCCAGAGAGCCTTAAAACCCAAATTGTTTGGCAGATGAATAACCTCGTACGGGACCTCCTTCAACCACTCTACCAATGGCGGATAGGTGCTACAATTATCAAGTATATAGATATTTGTATAACCTCGCTGCTCAAGCGATGAAATCAAACGCTTAAGCGTGGTCAAACGGTTAAAACTATTTATGATGATAGGTATCTCGCGAGCAGACGAGATTTTTGAGGGGCTCAATCGCTCGCGCAAATAAAAATATCGCGAACGAATATAATCCTTGGTATCTCCGAATAACTCCATATTCTATACTACATTTTAACATATTGAGCGACAGCATCGGCTACACGCTCGCCGTCCAATGCTGCGGATACTATTCCTCCTGCATATCCAGCACCCTCTCCCGCAGGGAAAAGGCCTTGAATCTCGGGATGCATCAATGTCGTATTGTCGCGCGGGATACGCACAGGGGTTGATGTACGCGACTCTACACCCACAACTATCGCATCCGACGTTAGATAGCCGTGCATCTTCCTATCAAAAGACGCAATACCCTTACGCAGAGCCGAAGCCATAAATGACGGCATCCACTTATCCAACCTTGAAGGTGTCACACCCGGTATGTATGATGTCGCAGGCAACGACGACGATGCTCGGCCCGCCACAAAATCCGACACTCTCTGCGCAGGGGCAATCTGCCTATCACCACCGTTCTGGCGCGCCGCCTGCTCCAACTGCTGCTGGAAGGCCAAACCCGCCAAAGGACCGTACTCCGCCTCAAGATGCGCAAAGTCCTCAACCCTAACCTCGGTGACAAGGCCCGAATTGGCCCAACGCGAATTACGCCCGCTTGGTGACATTCCATTTACCACCGACTGCGAAGCATCGGTCATCGCAGGCACAATAAATCCACCGGGACACATACAGAACGAATATACCCCTCGCCCATCAATCTGATTTACCAACGAATAAGATGCAGCAGGAAGATACTCACCTCGCTGGGGCATACGATATTGTATACTATCCACCAATCGCTGGGGATGCTCGATACGTACTCCCATAGCAAAGGCCTTGGCTTCCAACCTAACTCCGTCACGATGCAACGTGTGGTATATATCTTTTGCCGAATGTCCCGTAGCCAATACAACGGCTGCGCCCTCAATAAGATGGTCGCCAACCCATACTCCCTTTAACTGCTCGTGCTCGATTTTGAAACCCGTAACCTTGCTTGAGAAATATATCTGACCACCTGCGGTAGTTATCGTATTACATATATTGCTGATTATACGAGGTAATTTATCGGTTCCGATATGAGGATGTGCTTCGTAGAGTATCTCAGGCGTAGCCCCGTGAAACACCAGAGTCTGAAGAGCCTTATTGTAGTCTCCGCGCTTCTTGCTGCGCGTAAAGAGTTTACCGTCGGAGAATGTTCCTGCACCACCTGCACCAAAAGCGTAGTTCGAGTCGGGGTCAATATCCAAATTGCGATTAATAAGTGCAATATCCTGCTTACGAGGCAGAATGTGCTTACCACGCTCCAAAAGTATGGGCTTAAGCCCTAACTCTATCAATCGCAAGGCCGCAAACAATCCCGCAGGGCCCGAACCCACGACAACGACCTCGGTAGCCTGACTCACATCGGGATAATCAAAATGCAATGGGGCAGGCTGGGGCTCATTATCGATGAATACCTCGATAGTGAGATTCACCTTTATCGGGCTACGACGTGCATCAATCGAACGCTTCACCACCCTGACCATCGCAACATCACTGCGACGTATACCCAATTGTCGTGCCGCCAACGCTGTATATATCTCGGCATCGGCAGATTGCTTGGGAGGAAGTTGCAGGGTAATGGTTTTTGGCATAATAAAAGCGCTCTTTATCCTACAAAAATAACGAAAAAATACGATTTTCCTAAAAAAAATCGATTTTGGCATCGTAATAGACATATTTTTATTACCTTTGCAGAGCAAAAGAGGGTATAAGTACCTTGTTGCACAAAAGTTCAATGCGGATATGGTGTAATTGGTAGCCACGTCAGACTTAGGATCTGATGCCGAGAGGCGTGGGGGTTCGAGTCCCTTTATCCGCACAACTTAAAATTTGAGGAGAAATTTTCGGATTTCTCCTCATTTTTATTTTTATAACCGCTTGATATTCTTTGGATTATAGAGAGTGCCTGATTGCAGTCAATGGTTCGATAATTCTCATTTTCCTTGTCCCAAAAAATTCCGCTCGGAAACAACAAATTTTGGATTTCCTGGCATAATTCCAACTCCGCATTACTCCACAAACCGCCTAATTTACAGCAGGTTGCAACCACTTCATCGACCGTTGAGGTGAGGTTCGATAAATTTCTTTTGACCTTTGCCATTTCTACCTCAATTTTTGCGAGTTTCTCTTGGATAACCTCCACGGTGGTCGTGTAAATATCTTCGTCAATATCACCCATTCCACGACTGACTTTGCACTTCTTCAACTTGTTCTCCAACTCGCTCTTCTGCTTCTTCAAAAGCGACAACTGCTCCTTATGCTCGCTATCCTCCTCGAAAATGATGCCTGACACCACATCGCTGAACCACTCCAACAGCATAGGTGGTATTGTGTAGCTATCCAACAGCTCGGCATACAGGCGGTGCAGTTTCTTTGCCGATACATTGTTCTTGCAGCCAGTTCGGTTGCATTTGTAGTAATCGATGTTCTTGCGCTTGACGGTATATGCCGTGAGTGGCAGACCATCTTCGGCGCAACGGATATGTCGTTTGAGGGGAAAGCGGGGCGTTTCCGCTTTGACCTTGTAAACGCCCGTCCTT
>JAFQCA010000014.1 GCA_017399485.1 Alistipes sp. | reverse complement strand
CAAAATACGCTAAAACACAATGTTTTGCATATTATTGGCAAATCTTAGAAAATAGGCAAAAACACCCTATAATTTACTTGGCGTAAATGAGCATTTTGAACACAAGCGTAACGCAAAAATCACCTTGTTAGGCAATTTTATTGATTCATCGTAGCCAAAAACTCCTCATTTGATTCGGTCATACCCATCTGCTTCTGCAAGAACTCCATAGCCTCGACGGTAGTCATCTCCGAGAGATATTTACGCATAACCCAAGTACGGTTCATCACCTCGCGCGGCAAGAGCAAATCCTCACGACGTGTACCCGACGAGATAACATCAACGGCAGGATATACACGCTTGTTAGAGAGTTTTCTATCCAACTGCAACTCCATATTACCCGTACCCTTGAACTCCTCGAAAATCACCTCATCCATCTTCGAGCCTGTATCAATCAACGCTGTGGCGATAATCGTGAGCGAACCCTTCTCCTCAGTATTGCGGGCTGCACCGAAGAAACGCTTGGGTTTATGCAGGGCATTGGCATCAACACCTCCCGACAACACCTTACCCGACGCAGGCTGAACAGAGTTATAAGCACGAGCCAAGCGGGTAATAGAGTCGAGGAAGATAACAACATCGTGACCGCACTCAACCATACGCTTTGCCTTCTCCAACACCATCTCGGCCACCTTGACGTGACGTGACGCCTGCTCATCGAACGTCGAGGCCACAACCTCCGCCTTGACATTACGCGCCATCTCGGTAACCTCCTCTGGACGTTCGTCAATAAGCAGCACTATCATATATACTTCGGGGTGGTTATCGGCAATTGCATTAGCGATTGACTGCAACAGCATTGTTTTACCCGTCTTGGGCTGTGCAACGATAAGACCACGCTGTCCCTTACCAATCGGCGAGAACAAATCGACTACTCTGTTCGACAGGCTATTGTGGCCCTTACCCGTAAGATTGAACTTCTCACTTGGAAACAGCGGTGTCATATACTCAAACTGCACACGGTCACGGATATATTCGGGCTTCAAACCATTGATTTCGTTCACGCGGATTAGCGGGAAATACTTCTCACCCTCCTTCGGCGGATGTATCACACCGCTGATAGTATCACCGGCCTTCAAACCAAAGAGTTTAAT
Organism: Alistipes sp.; assembly: GCA_017399485.1. Classification (GTDB taxonomy): domain Bacteria; phylum Bacteroidota; class Bacteroidia; order Bacteroidales; family Rikenellaceae; genus Alistipes. The sequence continues at coordinate 75,792 of JAFQCA010000014.1, read as the reverse complement.
TTGAGAGGGCGATACATATATATCGTCGGGAGAATTCAAATAGTTATAATCTGCCGAGCGCAAGAAGCCAAATCCATCGGGCATAACCTCCAGAACACCCTCGCCGATAATTTCACCAGCGAAATACTCCTTTACGGCTTCACGGGCTTGGGCTGCCGTTACTGTATGAGCGGTTTGAGATGATTGGGGCGCGGGTTTTGACTCCTCCTCAATGACCTCATTTGTCTCTGCATCCGTCTTCGGCTCGGCATTACGCGCTGCGGCCTCGCGCTCCTCCTGCTCCTTCAAAGCCTTTGGCTTGCGACCACGACGCTTGGGGGCACCCGCGTTATCTACCTGAGGCTCAACCTGCCTGTCAGTCTGCTCATTCTGTGGCTCGTTAGCCGATGTCACCACATCTGCCACATCCGCACCAGCCTCTGCGTTAGAAGTCATACCATTATCGGATGCCACACGCGTAACTTCACCCGCAGGCTTATTCTCCTCTATACGCAAACTACTCATTCGCGGACGGCGACCACGCTTTTTGGGCGCACCATCCGTAGTATCATTTGATGATGCCACAGGTTGCTCCTCGACACGTCGGCCATTCTGGGGCTCACTACCCTCTTCGGCCATAGCCACTTGAGCAATCTTATCAAGTAATTCCTTTTTACGAAGTGTAGTATCTGTTATACCCAACACCTTGCCAATTTCGCGCAATTCCGCCAATGTCTTGCCTTCAAGCGCACTAAAATCCTGCATATAAATGTACTTTAATTATAATTCGCTGATTGTTAAATAACCGAACGATTATTTTGAATGACGATGCAAAGATAATACAAATTTGGATTTACGCAAACCGTTGTTGACATTTTATACAATAATCGGGGTTAATTGGACTTTTATTTATAATAAAAAAATCCGCCACACAAATAATGTATGGCGGAGTATATTTACTGTCCTTTATTAGTTTACTTCTTAAAATTACGGGGCTTCGAAGAGTTTATCTTGATAAAATTATCAAGGATTTGCTTACGCTGCGTCTCGTTAGGAATAAGAATACGGCTCTTGCCATTAGGGTTGGGAGTGAAGATGGTAACACCCTTACCTACAACCTTGATATCTCCAGCCTCACTCAACTGGAATACGGGCGCCGTGGGGTCACAAGCGTAATATGCAGCAATAACATCCCACGTAGGACGGTCATACGGCATCTGGAGATATGCCTTATAGCCCTCAACCATAGGATTAGCCTCAGCCCAAGTATAGTCATTCTCAATGCTCTTGCCAGGATACTGAATCTGGTCACCCAAAGTCCACGGAATAAATACCATCGGTACAGGACTATTTTCAAAGAAGTTCTTCGCCGCAGGAACATCGTTATTCACATTATACTCAGCAAAATCCTTGATAACGAATTCACCGGCCATAATCGAGAAGAACTCCACCTTCTTCTCGACCAACTCCATACCTGTAAGGTTAGAATATTTGTCGGGGCCACTCTTGAGCAAAGCATCGATTGTTGTCGAGAAACCTACCGTAGCAATTACGACCGACTTGTCGGGTTGCTTTGACAATATACGACGATACATATCAACAGCCTCCTCATATTTGGGATTCTTTGAGCGTGCAAACAACGGCTCACCGTTCTTGTCCTTCAAGTCACACACCTTTGTACAATAATCCACACAATCCATATCGGTAACACAAGAGGTATTAACACCGATAGGCACCTTCTTGTACCCATACCATACGCGCATAATATCGATATACTCTGCCGAATGAGGATTATTTTTATGCACACCCACTCCCAACAGATTGATTTTACCCATATCGGCATACTTAAACAATAGGTCCAACGCCATCGCATCATCAATGTCGTTACCCATATCGGTCTCAAAAATAATAGATTGTGCCTTTTGCTTGCTCTGAGCGGTAGCAACCACACAAATACCTACGGCAGCCAATAAAAGAAATAGTTTTTTCATATCATATAAGTTTATTTAGTTTTCGATGATTACAAATATACAAACTTTTTCTAAATATACGTCCAAAACTCCTACAAGATAAACTCCCGTATAGATAAAATGTCCGAAAAAATATATAACTTTGCCATAAATTCATTCGTATGAGCAAACCATTGGCAGAGCGTCTGCGCCCGCAGAGCATAGACGAGTATATAGGACAGACCCATCTGGTTGGTCCGAATGGCGTTTTCCGTAAATTTTTAGAGACGGGAAACGTACCGTCGTTTATCTTATGGGGACCTCCCGGAGTCGGCAAGACAACACTCGCCAAATTGGTAGCCACACATCTCAAACGTCCGTTCTACACCTTATCGGCTGTAACATCAGGCGTAAAGGAGGTGCGTGAAGTGATTGAATCGGCCCGCAAGCAGAGCCTTTTCAATCAGTCGGCGGCATTTCTGTTTATCGACGAGATTCACCGATTCAACAAGAGCCAGCAGGACTCGCTTCTGGGGGCAGTCGAGCAGGGTATCGTGACGCTTATAGGCGCCACCACTGAGAATCCCTCGTTTGAGGTAATTTCGCCCCTCTTGAGCCGTTGTCAGGTGTACATCTTAAAGTCGATGAACGACGAGGAATTGGACACACTGCTCAATCGCGCTATCACTTCCGAAGAGGGCCTTCGCGCAAGAAACGTGGAGGTGAAAGAGCGAGAGGCATTATTCCGTTTTTCGGGCGGCGATGCTCGCAAGTTGTTGAATATTCTGGATATCATTGCGGGAGCAACGGACGGAGACATAGTGATTACCGACGATTATGTAACCGAATGTCTGCAACAGAATATTGCCCTATACGACAAAAGCGGCGAGCAGCACTACGATGTAATATCGGCATTTATAAAATCAGTCCGTGGCAGCGACCCAAATGCGGCTATCTACTATTTGGCAAGGATGCTGGCAGGAGGCGAGGAGCCACGATTCATAGCACGCCGACTTGTCATATTGGCATCAGAGGATATTGGTCTGGCCAACCCCAACGCACTATTGTTGGCCAACGCCTGCTTCGATACTGTACACAAGATTGGAATGCCTGAGGCACGTATCACGCTTGCCGAGACAACGATATATCTGGCCACAAGCCCCAAAAGCAACTCGGCATATATGGCAATCAACGAAGCCCTGGCCTTTGTACAGCACGACACAACGAATCGCCCCGTTCCATTACATCTGCGTAACGCTCCGACAAAACTGATGAGAGACGCAGGCTATGGAAAAAACTACAAATATGCCCACGACTTCGAGGGCGGATTTGTCGAGCAAGAGTTTATGCCCGAAACACTCTCCGGAAAGCAATTCTACCACCCCAATCTGCAAAATCAGACAGAGGTGAAAATTGCCGAGAGAATGGGAAAGTTATGGGGAAAGAAGTATAAATAGATATTTTTCAGGATTCAAAAACAGATAACGCTATGTACCGATATCTCATTACCATATTGGCCTCATTGTTCATTGTGTCGAATGTTTGCGCCGATGGCATTAGGCCGCAAACCCATCTCTACGCCGTAAAGGGCGCAGACTCGCTCTATTTAGACCACTACATAGCCCCCGTCGAAGGCAAACGTCCTTGTATGATGTTTGTATTCGGAGGTGGTTTCGTAGGCGGACAACGCGATAACAAACTATATGCACAATATTTCGAGTTTCTCACGAAACAGGGATTCGATGTTGTCTCTATTGACTACCGTTTGGGCCTAAGAAATGTTGGCAAGCAAGCCACCGATGGCTCAATACGCAATATGATTGGAATAATTAACAACGCCATAAATATCGCTGTCGAGGATTTATTCTCGGCCACATTGTTTGTGATTGACAAAGCCGAAGAGTGGCAGATTGACACCGACAACATTGTCACAAGTGGCTCAAGCGCCGGCGCAATTACCGTTCTGCAAGCAGAACAGAACATATGCAACCGTACGGCACGCGCAGCGGTACTACCCTCAGGATTCAATTATGCAGGTGTAATATCATTCGCAGGTGCTCTATTCTCCACCAATGGTAACCCTGAATGGAATAATCAGCCTGCCCCGACAATGATGTTCCACGGCAGTGCCGACAGACAGGTACCATACGAGAAAGCAACTATGTTGCGCGTTGGTTTCTATGGCTCGAAATTCCTATCCGATGAGTTTACCAAACAGGGGTGGCCGCACTGGTTCTACTCTATCAACTACGACTCTCATAACGTGGCCGGCACTCCAATGTTTGACAATCTAAACGAGATAGCAACCTTCCTCAAGGAGTTTGCTCTGGCACGTCGTCCTCTAACTATCAAAACAGATGAGACCGATGGAGAATTGCCCAAGTGTAAGACCAAATTCAAAATTATGGATTACATCGAGGCCAACTACGGCAAATAACACGATATGAAACGTATTGGGGTAATATCCGACACTCACGGCACATTTGACCAGACGCTACGCGACTTCCTCAACGATGTCGATGAGATATGGCACGCAGGCGATTTCGGCTCAATAGAGTTGGCTGACGAGATTGCATCTTTCAAACCCTTGCGCGGGGTATATGGTAACATCGACGGAGGTGTGATGCGACGGGCTTACAACGAATTTTCATTTTTTGAGTGTGAAGGCAAACGTGTACTCATAACCCACATCGGCGGATACCCACGCCACTACTCACCTCAAGCCGTAAGAATGATTCAATCAGCACATCCCGACATCTTTATAGCGGGCCATTCCCACATATTAAAAGTAATCTACGACCCCGTGTATCAACTTCTGCACATCAATCCCGGAGCCGCAGGCATATACGGGTTCCATAAGGTCCGCACAGCCATTCGTTTTGTCATCGATGGCGACGATATACGCGATATGGAGATTGGCGAATGGCCGAGAATACAGAAATAACAAAACCATTATTAACACAGACTTTTCAGCAAGCATCCGCGACTTAACATAATATTTATATTTCGATTCACGTTATATAAGCGAAAATTATAAACGTGATATGAAAAATAAAATTTCGAAAAGTCTGGATGCTGCATTTGCGCGCGTCACATTTGACCTTACAAAGTCCGACATCCACCACTCCTATAAAGATTTCCTCACGTTGGAGATATTACGCGAGGAGACCTCTTCGGCATACCACGTCTTGGCCGAGAGATTGAAAGATTGGGAACTCAAGCAACTCGTGCAACGAATCAGAACGCTCATCGACACTCAGCCCCACAAGGAGCAGACCTCGGCAGAACAATTTATGCATACGTTTCGAGGCGCATTGCTCGATGAGATTAGCGACAGAGGTGTTATATCATCGGCTCACCTTCTAAAGGAGATTGCCGCAGATACCACCACTGCCACTTCGCAGGTATTGGCTTTATATGGAATAACCTCTCAAACCATAGATGCTGCCATTGAACAAGCCCAATACTCAAATGATGGCGAAAAATCGGAGATACAGTTTAATATATTTCGCACATTTGATATTGATGATGCTCGCGAAAAGGATGCCGACCACAATAGATTAATCGAAAAATTCGGCATAGACCTCACTCGTATGGCCCGCAAAGGAGAGATAGACCCCGTCATTGGGCGCAATCGCGAAATTGAGCGCGTAATACAGATACTCTCTCGTCGAAAGAAGAACAACCCGATACTAATAGGCGAAGCAGGCGTAGGAAAGAGTGCCATTGTCGAGGGGCTGGCCCTACGCATAGCCTCACGTGATGTACCCTACCCGATGCAGAACAAACGTATTATAGCGCTCGATGTAAATTCGCTTATTGCAGGCACAAAGTTCAGAGGTGAGTTTGAGGAGCGTATGCAACAACTACTCGAAGAGTTGCGAGGCTCAACCGATACGATAGTATTTATCGATGAGATACATACCATTGTGGGTGCCGGAGCCACACAAGGCTCGCTCGACACGGCCAACATCCTAAAACCTGCTCTTGCTCGTGGCGAATTACAAACCATTGGGGCTACGACATTAGACGAATTTCGTGAAAATATAGAGAGTGACGCTGCATTAGAACGACGCTTTCAGAAGGTTATCATCGAGCCCACATCGGCGGAGCAAACTTTGAATATTTTGCGAAACATTGCACCCCACTATGAGCAATACCACAATGTGACCTACACTGAAGAGGCTCTACACACCTGTGTAATGCTGACCGAGCGTTATATCACAGACCGTCATTTCCCCGACAAGGCAATAGACGTATTGGATGAGGCGGGGGCGTGTTCACACATCGACTCGTCGCAGGAGCCCTCCGATATTGCCCAGACAGAACGGCTACTGACCGAAGTGCGTAAAGAGCGCAGAGAGGCTGTTGCGGCACTCGTCTACGAGAAGGCGGCAACAGCAAGACTAAAAGAGATTGCCCTCAAATCAAAACTCGACGAGCAACGTACGGCTTGGCAACGCAAACAAAAGATGAACCCAACGCCCATAACGGGCAAGGATATAGAGCGTGTGATAACCTCAATTACAGGCATCCCTGCCGAACGACTATCGCGTAGTGAGGCCGAGCGCCTGCAAACCCTCAGCAGCCACCTTCAAAGCCGAGTCATCGGACAGCAGGAGGCAGTTGAACGCATCACACGCTCACTGCAACGCCATCGCGCCGGGCTCAAAGAGAATCATCGCCCCATAGGCGTATTTCTGTTTGTAGGGCCCACAGGCGTAGGTAAAACACTATTGGCAAAGGAGTTGTCGAAATGGATGTTCGACCAGAACAGAGGACTTATCCGTATTGATATGTCGGAGTATGGCGAGAAGCACAATACTTCGCGATTGATAGGCTCTCCACCCGGATATGTAGGTTATGGTGAGGGCGGACAACTCACCGAGGCGGTACGCCGACAACCATATTCGGTTGTTCTGTTCGATGAGGTTGAGAAGGCTCATCCCGAAGTATTTAACACAATGTTGCAAATCTTCGATGAAGGGCATTTAACCGATGGTGCAGGTCGCAGAGTCGATTTCCGCAACACGATAATCATCCTGACATCCAACGTCGGCTCACGGGCTGCGACAGAGAGAGTGTCGATGGTAGGTTTTAACACCTCGACAAAAGAGACTCTTCGCTCAGGAACACCCTCAGGAGAGTACCGCAAGGCTTTAGAGCGCACCTTTGCACCAGAATTTTTGAATCGCATTGACGATATAATCTATTTCCGCGAACTTACACAAGACGACGTTGAAAGCATAATAGATTTGGAGTTACAGAACCTTTTTTCTCGCGCTAAACAATTAGGCTATACGTTAGAGGTACAGCCCGATGCGCGTCGCCATTTGGCTCACTTGGGTTACGAGGCTCGCTATGGAGCAAGAGCCCTGCGGCGTACTCTGCTCGACAAGGTCGAGGAGCCTCTATCGGCACTTATAGTGGATGGCAAACTGCATATAGGAGGAAAAGTTCTGATTGAGGCCCTAAACGACGATATAACGCTACGAGTCGCATAGGCGGTAGCAACCTAAAGGCGTAACCCGCTATAAAATAGTGAAGACGAGGGCCTGCTCCGAAATCATATCAGACAGGCCCTTTTACATATTCAATTCATTGCAAATTAACGACACAAATTAGTCCCCACGACCAATTAGGCTATCATCCCAAACGACGATACTCTTTTGGAGACATTCCTGCTCGACGCTTGAAATATTTTCCGAAGAAGGTCTGTGAGGGGAAATTCAGATAATCGCTGATTTGTTGTATCGTCATATCGGTACTCTTAAGCAATGCACGAGCCTCCAGCACAACATAACGCTCTATCCAATCGGCTGCCGTTGAACCTGTCGTCTCCTTGACTACACGCGACAGGTAACGTGGAGTAATACAGAGCGCATCGGAATAGAACTGCAACTGACGTTGAGTGCGGAAATTCTCTTTCACCATCTCCAGAAACTTACGCGATATGCTATCGGCACTCGAACGCGCGGGGTCGTTATCGTTAATATCACGCAACCGCTCTGAAGAGTAGAATATTGCCATAATAACGTGCTGCACCACCTTCATACGATAGGGATTATCATCATTCTGCAACACACGGCGCAGAGCATTTACAAAGAGGTCCAAACCTCGCACCTCAACAGATTGCAGAGGCTCAATAGCATCAAACCTTATACCTGGGCGCAACGAGACATTGCCATTGATATAGACCAACAGATTATCGAGGAAACTGCGCGACATAACGACTATGTGGGCATCGAAATCGGCGCTAACGCTCTCCAATCCGACTATTTGCGAAGGCATAATACGAATTGAGTTATTGGGCGTCGAAAGGTCATACTCCACCATATCGATTTTCAGATTGACACTTCCCGCAAAATGGAATATCATCATAAAAAAATCGAATTTATGCGGCTGACGCAACTTATCGATGATAGATGTATCGCCTTTGACCATATCGGAATAGGTAAATAAGGCCAATTCATTAGGGATACTTGCAACCCCATTCATTGTTTCAATTTGGGGCAACCAATTAAAATACTGTATCATATCGTAATAGTCAAAATATGTTAAAAAAAACTTCAATTCACCAGCAAAGGTAACATATACTCTCCCGTTTGCAACATTTTGTGTACATATAGACCATAACCACAAACCAAAGAGCAAAACGACCAACCAACAAGAACAGATTAATATACCTTTAGAACAATTCCAATTGCAATATTCATAAAAGACATCCGTTTGCTAAAAGATAACGCAATCATATATATTTTTAGTATCTTTGCGCAACTTTTTATTGTATAACAACAAGAATTATGAACTTTTTGACCAAATACAAACCATTTTATAAGGAGAATCTGAGTCTTGCATTTCCTGTAATATTATCGCAGTTAGGGCAAATCACTGTTCAGTTGGCCGACACTGCAATGGTAGGACATTACGGCGGTGATGACCCCAACCCATTGGCTGCTGTATCCTATGCTTCGAATCTCTTTTTCATAGTATTCATCACCGTGATGGGCATAACGTTTGGACTCACCCCTTTGGTTGGAGAACATTACGCAAAAGGTAATAAAGCCCACGCAAGCAAACTCCTGAAAAACGGAGCGGTGCTATTTACTCTCATCAGCATAGCCACTACCCTGCTGCTGATTGGCCTACGTCCGCTCATACATAAGATGGGGGCTTTGATGATTTCATCGGGAAGCGATGCATCAATCAATGAAGTGATTGAGTTGGCACTACCCTATTACGACACCATCATCTGGTCACTCTTGCCCGTTATGATATGGGGTACGGTAAAGCAATTCTTGGAGGGTATAGGCAACACTCGCATAGCAATGGTGACAATTATCGCATCTAACAGCATTAATATCTTTCTGAATTGGGTATTGATATTTGGAAAATTCGGCTTAGAGCCTATGGGTGCGGTTGGTGCTGGTCTGGCTACACTCATATCGCGTATCGTGCAATGTTTGATGATGGTCGGATACTTCATCTATGCACCACAATTCAAGGAGTACACATCAAAACTATTCGCACGTACCCGTTTAAGCGTCAATGCAATGCGCGAAATTATGCGTGTCGGAACACCCATATCGTTCCAGATGTTTATGGAGGCCAGCGTTTTTGCCCTGGCAGGCGTATTGGTATTGGCTTTCGGGGCGCACTCGGTGAGCGCATACCAGATAGGTGTAAATATGATGAATGTCACGTTTATGATAGTCGTTGCCATAGGTTCGGCCACAACAATCATCTGCTCACACATCTACGGACGAGGCGATTTCAGCCGTTTGCGCGATACGATGAATGCGTCATACCAGATGGGGCTGATGTGGAATATATCCATCGCAACACTATTCATCATATTCCGCTACCAAATTCCCGCCCTATTTACATCGAATCAAGAGGTTATAAACCTCACCGCCTCGATGCTAATATTTATTGCTATGTTCCAAGTATCGGATTGCCTGCAAGCCTTATCTATTAGCATATTACGAGGTTTGCAAGATGTAAAAGTCATTATGCCTATAGTCTTCGTTTCGTATATATTGCTAAACATTCCTATTGGATATATTCTGGCATTTAAGTGCGGTTTGGAGGCTAATGGACTCATCATCGGATTTATCGTCGGATTATCTTGCTCAGCCCTGCTGACAATCATTCGTGTACGACGTGATGTAAAACAAATGGAGGTATCGGGCGGAAATTAGAAAAAAATTTATACCTTTACAAAAATTTTGCATCAATGAGCGAGAATAATAATTGTTCAAAAAAACATATACCAGAACCTGGGCGCGGATTCGTAGTCTGCGACTGTAACGAGGAGTTGAGTGTGGCACCCGTCGAGGGATGTTACAAACTGCACGAAACCCCTTGGCTCGAAGAGTATCCCAATAATATACCTACCGATATATTCGAGGTTCGATTCAAGAACACACGCCGTTCATACTACCGCAATGTAAACAACCTCTCTCTCAAACGAGGTGATATTGTAGCGGTGGAGGCTTCGCCCGGTCACGATATCGGCATTATCTCTTTGACGGGAGATATGGTAGCCAAACAGATTCAAAGAGTGGGCTTTACCCCCTTCAACGGCGAGTATAAGAAGATTTACCGCAAGGCCAAGCCTTACGATATCGAGCGTTGGCAGGAGGCCATCGCGTTGGAGCACGACACGATGATTCAGTCGCGACAGATTGCTGCCGAGATGGGACTCGATATGAAGATTGGCGACGTGGAGTATCAGGGTGATAAAATCAAGGCTATTTTCTACTACATAGCCGAGGGGCGCGTCGATTTCCGCGAACTCATCAAGGTCTTTGCCGAGCGTTTCCACATTCGTATCGAGATGAAGCAGATTGGCGCACGTCAGGAGGCGGGCCGCATCGGCGGTATTGGAGCCTGCGGACGCGAGTTATGTTGCGCATCGTGGATTTCCAACTTCTCAAGTGTTACGACCAACGCCGCACGAGTACAAGATATATCACTCAATCCGCTGAAGTTGGCAGGGCAATGCTCAAAACTGAAGTGCTGTCTAATGTACGAATATGACGTATATGCCGATGCCCGTCAAACGCTTCCGCGTGTGCGTGAGCCGCTTCAGGCTATCGATGGCGAATATTATTTGGTAAAGACCGACATCTTGGCTCATACGATGTCGTTCAGCAGTAGTAAAGATGCGATGGTCAACGTAGTAACCATTCCTACGAAGCGAGTACGCGAGATTCTGGCAATGAATCGCGCCGGCAAGAAGGTTGAGTCGTTAATCGACAAGGACAGTATCATCGAGGTCGAGGAGCCGACATTCCGCACCGAAGAGGATAGCATCACACGTTTTGACAACCAGAACAAACGTCGTCGCAACAACCGCAAAGGCAATAAGGAGCAGCGAGGACAGAGAGCCAACAACAAGGCGTCGGAGGATAATACGTCGTCGGATGGTAAGCAGAAGGAGAGCGGTGAGCAACACGACAATCAGGAGCGCGGACAGCGTCGTGATAGAGGTCAGCGTCGTGACAACCGCACTGACAAGAACAATCCTTCAGCGCAGAATGCTGACAACAACGCATCCAAAGAGCAACACGAAGGTCAGCGCCATAACCGCCGTAACTTCCGCGATAGGCACAATCGCCACAACAAGCGCAACCACGAGGGCGGTAATGGCGGCAACAACAACGGTGGCAGCAACAACGGAGGCGGTAGCGTCGAGAATTAATATACCAACGAATATCAGAGCATAAAATAATGCCCAAATTCGCACAGATATCTATCATAAAAAGTATGCGGCTCGTACTATATTGCGTAGCCGTATTGCTTTTTGTGCAATGCAGCAAAGCCGATTTGGCGGTGTCGATGACCGATGTAAACATAAACAGTTGGTACGAAACGGCTACCATCGAACGCATAAACGAGGATACAGAGTCGCTCTACGACCTCAACATCGTCCTGCACGTAAACAACAACTTTCACAGTGAGGATATAGAGTTTGAGGTTGTAATGACATCGCCCGATGCCATACGTCACACCGAGCGGATTGCCCTGAGTTGCGACTCCTCGTGGGAGGGAATTACAGCCCATAGCAACGACATAGAGATACCCTATCGCCGCGATGTAAGACTCTCGACTGAGGGCCGATACACATTCTCATTGCGACCACTCAAGCCACTTGAGGGTGTAGAGGCCGCAGGTATTCATTTTCAAAAGCAATAAAACATTACTAAAGTGGGAAAAGATAAACTCAAACGATTTGCCGAGAATCTCACCTTCAGGTGTATGGTACAACCCGAATTTGAGGAGATTTTTCATAAGGACCACGCCTTGAAAGGTCGTTGGCACAAGGATTTTTTCAAGAACAACAACCCTATAATTCTGGAGTTGGGATGCGGTAAAGGCGAGTACACCATCGCTCTTGCCGAGCGCAACCCCAACGCCAACTACATAGGCGTTGACATCAAGGGTGCGCGTATGTGGCGCGGTGCAAAGACCGCTACGGAGAACGGTATGACAAACGTAGGTTTCCTGCGTACCCGCATAGAGTTTATCAACTCATTCTTTGCCGAGGGCGAGGTGGCCGAGATATGGATTACATTCCCCGACCCGCAACTCAAAACTCGTCGCGCAAAGAAACGCCTCACGTCGCCCATCTTCCTGGAGTACTACGCGCAGTTCCTGGCCGCCGATGGTTGGATAAACCTCAAGACCGACTCGCAGCACCTCTACGGCTATACAAACGAGGTTGTACGCCATTTCTCATTGCCGTGCGAGGCATCGAACAACGACATCTACGGAACGGGCTATGCTGATGCAGAGTTGTCGGTAAAAACGGCCTACGAGACAAAGTTCCTGCAACGTGGCCTGCCCATCACCTACACCCGTTTCTCGCTCGCTGGTGGCAAAGAGTTCCCGATGTTTGAATGGGAGGAGGATGAAAAATTGGAGAAAGACAACGAAGAGGCCCGCATCGGAATCAGTAAGTGCTAACAATAAAAAAATCCCGAACTTATGTAGTTCGGGATTTTTTATTACTTACCCAATAGGGCATCTATCTTCTCCTGCCACGGTTGGCCGTTGTCGCGCAGGATACCGAAACCGCCCTTATAATCCCACGTCGTATAACCTATATCATACTTCTCGCAGATGGCTACAACATCACGATACCAGCGTATCATCGAGGGTTCGTCGGCTCCGTCAATCACACCGAACTCGCCGAGATAGGCCTTGCGGCCCATTGCAGCAGCGGCATCGTAAGCCTGCTTGATTTGCTTTTCAAGGGTATTTATATCGTTATAACCGCCTTCGCCAGCCAACCAGCCATACTTCTGCTTCATCGCTGGTGAGAGTTTAGCCACCTCCTCAGCCGATGCCATATTACCCGGATAAGTTACCTTAAGCGGATTATCTTTCTGGTCGGTCCACGATGCGCGATAGTGCGTAAGTGCAAAGGGATTATAGAAGTGGAAACTGATAATTATGTTTTTATCATCTTCGGGCACTCGCAAGTTCTTTACCTGGTCGAATGACTGCCAACGATTGGCGCCAATGATAATTGTACGTTTGGGCTCCAATTCACGCACCGCAGCCAAGCACTCGTTCACAATAACATTCCACTGCTCGGGGTCATCGGCAACAGGCTCGTTCATAAGTTCGTAGGCCACCATCGAGCGCGGATACTTCTTCAACTCTGCCGACAACATTCGCCAACAATCGTAGAACTGCTCCTGCGCCTTACGCTCTGTGAAGAGGGGTTTTGATGCAGCATTGAAGTGGTGCGTACGCAGAATATGCAAATAGACAACCACGCGCAAATCGAACTCCTTGCACCACGCCAAGGCATTGTGCAACAGCGCAAACGCCTCTTTTTCGGGTTTCAGCGCCTCATCGAACATCTGCTCCTCGTCAATCGGTATGCGGATATGGTCGAAACCTGCCTCGGCAATCAACTTCACATCCTCGCGTGTAAATTTCTTCACGCGAACCTCACCTCTATCACTGCTCTGAGACAGCCAATGGCTGATATTAACACCTCGTTTAACCTCAAACTCTTTAGCCTCGGCACTCACAACACACATTGCCACAAGAGCCAACATCAGGAAAAATCTTTTCATAGTTATGATAATTTGGATTAATCTCTTACAAATATACGTATTAAAAACATAAATCACAACTTATATCTTTAATCAGCAAATAATTATCTCTAACAAAAAAATGCCCGTGCAGCATATCATTCTGCACGGGCATTGACTAAATATTACCTTCTATTACAATTATTTTACAATCACATATCGCACTGCCTGACCGTTGGGATAAACGCCATCAATAGTCTCAATGCCATCGCTCATTCGCTGCAAATCGCTCATCGATGTAACCAACTTATCGTTGATATAGGTAATCACAAAGCCCTCCTTCACACCTGAGCGGGCCAACAGACCGTCACGCTTGACGCTTACGACCTGAACACCACCACGAATCTCCAAATTCTGGCGTAATCTATCGCCCACCTCGGCAAACTTACCTCCCAGAGCCTCGGCTACATCCATCGTGTCACGTGTCACAGGCTCAGCCTTACCGACGCGATTCTTCAACACCACATCAACCTTTTTATCCGAGCCATTGCGGTCAAATGAGATTTTCACCTTATCGTTAGGACGCTTCTGCGCAATCTTCTCGAGCAATACCGATGCATCGTTGGTCGGTGTACCATCAATGGCAGTAATGATATCACCCTTACGCAGACCAGCCTCCTCGGCTGCACTACCCTCTTCAACTTGGAACACATACAGACCACCCGTTTTCTTGATACCGAGTTCCTCGCCCTGCTCCTCAATGAATTGGTCATCGATAGCGCGATAGCGTACACCCAACATAGCACGTTGAACTACACCATACTCCTTCAGGTCCATCACAACCTTGCGCACGATAGTCTCTGGCACAGCAAACGAATAACCTATATAACTACCTGTCGATGATTTTATAACGGTATTGATTCCAACCAATTCACCACGCGTATTCACCAGCGCACCACCCGAATTACCAGGATTAACCGCTGCGTCGGTCTGGATAAATGACTCAATCGGAGCCTCCTCGGCTATAACGCCCAACTGACGAGCCTTTGCACTTACGATACCAGCCGTAATGGTCGATTGCAGATTAAACGGAGAACCGATAGCCAGCACCCACTCGCCCAAACGTAAATCGTCTGAATTACCGAAAGGCAACGTCGGCAAATCCTCGCCCTCAATCTTAATCAACGCTACATCTGTCGTAGGGTCTGTGCCGATAAGTTTGGCATCGAACAGGCGACCATCGTTGAGTTTAACCTTCAGTTTTGTCGCATCTTCAATCACGTGGTTGTTGGTCACGATATAACCATCGGGAGAGATAATCACACCCGAACCGCCAGCCTTCTGCTCGCGTGTTTGGGGCTCGCCATAACCTCTGCCTCCACCATAGGGGATGCCAAAGAATTCATAGAATGGGTCATAGCCGTAACCTCTGCTGCCTCCACCATACTGCACTTCGCGGACAGATTCGATGTTTACCACCGCCTTTACTGCATTCTCGGCAGCGTAAGTAAGGTCGGGATATTGCTCAGCCTGATAAGCCGTAAAGTGGTTACCCGCCGTTGGCGTAGCATCACCCCAATTGCTTGCCGTATTGTTATCATTCAATGAGAATACGCTATGCGCACTACCCTCACCTGCCAAATACTTATTTACGCTCAATGCTGCAAAACCGCCTGCGGCTGCCGCAATAACGACTGTTCCTAAAATTGTTAATGCCGTCTTTTTCATAATAACTCAATTAATTTCACTTGTTAATAATTCAAATTAGGCGAATTTTATCATAGGCAATTTTTACTCTCTTTTATTTGTTCATATCTATAACGCACCAAAGTGTGCAATTATTATATCGTAGCATAAAATTTCTTGCATCAAACCTCCTTGCCACATACTCGGTTTAGCTAATGCAAGATACAAAAAATATGCGATTTAGCACAATAGATAGAGATAATTTCCACGAAAAAAGTATCTTTGTAAAAATTACATTTTATGAAACGAGGCATATTATCTATTTTATTGCTACTCACCTGCGGCTTTGCATCGGCACAAGAGAAGCATAAAGCACAGAGCGCCTACGATTTTCTGCAGAGCATAGGTGTAAATAGCGCAATATATCGTCGTGGAGAGAGCGTGGAGCGCACCATAGAGTGCATTAATTACATCGGCGCACGCTGGATTCGCACCGACGAGAGTATGAATACCGATGAGCAAGTCACTGCAATTAAACGCTTGCACGAGGCTACGGGGGTAAAGATTTCGACAAGTCTCGGCAGTGGCGGCAGCGACATCGAGAAATTGATTCAGGGCTCACGCCGTATGGCAGAAATGGGCGTATTGCTCGCCATTGAGGGTAACAATGAGCCTAATAATTGGGGTATACGCTACAAAGGTCAGGAGGGTGGCCGCGACAAGAGTTGGGTGGCCGTAGCGCGCCTGCATCGCGATTTGTATCAAGCCGTCAAGCAAGATGAGGTGTTACGTCACTACCCCGTATGGGCCACGACAGAGAGCGGCGCAATGACCGATAATGTCGGTATGCAATACCTCGAAGTACCAAAGGATGCAACAGATGTCGTGACGGAGTTTCGTGGCGTTAGGTTTGCCGATGTTGCCAACTGCCACAACTATTTTGTTCATCCGACGTGGTCAGCGCCAAAGAACAATCAGACGTGGTTTTCTTCCCTACCGACAAGCGCAGCCAAAGGCGACCATCTGCAAGGCAACTATGGCGTGACGTGGCTAAAGAAATACAAAGGATATAGCGATGAGGAATTGCAGCAACTTCCGCGCGTTACAACCGAGACGGGTGCCACTATTTCGGGCCGGATGACCGAAGAGATGCAGGCGAGGATGTATCTTTCGTGCTATCTCTCGCAGTTTGCTCAAGGGTGGAGCCATACGGCTATGTACATTTTGCGCGACAGGTCCGACGAGGCAGGAAATCAAAGTTTCGGCTTCTACGACAAAGATTATCGCCCACGCAAAGCGGCTCACTATCTGCATAATCTAACGACATTGCTTGATGACGACCAGCCCACCAAACGACTCTCGTCGGTTGCTTACACCATCGAGAATCAATCGGCCGAGGTTCACGACCTCTTGCTGCAAAAGAGCGACGGCTCATTCGCTTTAATCGTATGGGGCGAGTTATATGAGGGTGGCAAACAGACGGTAACCATCAGACTCAAACGCAAATACAACATCAGCATATTCAACCCCACCGAAGGCACATCACCCACCTGCGAGGGCCGTATGGACAATTTTGACTTGGAGATGACTACACACCCGTATATCGTTGAGTTGAGATAAATGAACATCACAAAAGCAAAGGGCGCAGAAAAATTCCTGCGCCCTTTGCTTATTATATAAACGAATCTTTACAATCCGAATTCTGCCTTAATCTGCTCTACGGCATCCAAGCGTTCCCAGCCGAAGAACTCAATCTGGCGCTCTACCTCTACACCATTCTCAACGACCTTCACAGGCTTGGTATAAGGACGGTTACCGAAGTGGCCATACGATGCGGTAGCCTCGAAGATAGGATTCGTCAAACCAAAGCGCTTAACGATTGACGCGGGGCGCAAATCGAACAACTTACCGATACGCTCGGCAATCTCTCCGTCGGTCATACCCTCCAACACTGCGGGGCGCTTCGAGCCGTAGGTGTTCACATACACCGACAAAGGCTCGGCAATACCGATAGCGTAACTCAACTGCACCAAAACCTCATCGGCAACACCTGCCGCAACCATATTCTTTGCGATATGACGCGCTGCATAAGCAGCCGAACGGTCCACCTTTGAAGAGTCCTTACCAGAGAATGCACCGCCACCGTGAGCGCCACGACCTCCGTAGGTATCAACAATAATCTTACGGCCCGTAAGACCTGTATCACCGTGAGGACCTCCAATCACGAACTTCCCCGTAGGATTAACGTGCAGGATATACTCCTCGCCAATAAGGTCGGCCAAGCAGTCGCCAGCACGCTCCAAACGCGCCTTCACGCGAGGTATCAATATATTCTTCACATCATCACGAATCATCTGCTGCATCATTATCTCGGCCTCCTTCTCGTTGCGGCTCTCGGTAGGCTTGATAAACTCATCGTGCTGTGTCGATACGACGATAGTGTGTACACGCAAAGGCTTACCCGTAGCCTCATCGTACTCGATAGTCACCTGACTCTTGGCATCGGGGCGAAGATAGGTCATCTGCTCGCCTTCGCGACGGATAACGGCCAACTCCTTCAAGATAACGTGCGAAAGAATAAGCGTTGCGGGCATATACTCACGAGTCTCGTTGCAAGCGTAACCAAACATAATACCCTGGTCACCGGCGCCTTGCTCCTCCTCAGCCTCACGCACAACACCCTGATTGATATCTGAAGACTGCTCGTGAATAGCAGACAATATACCGCACGATGCAGCATCGAACTGATATTCGCTACGATTATAACCTATGCGGTCAATGACGCGACGCGCAACAGACTGAATATCAACATAGGCGTTTGAGCGCACCTCACCCGACACAACAACAAGACCTGTTGTACATAGTGTCTCGCAAGCAACTTTTGATTGAGCGTCCTGACGCAAGAACTCATCGAGAATAGCATCGGAAATCTGGTCTGATACCTTATCGGGATGTCCCTCTGAAACTGACTCCGATGTAAATAAAAAAGCCATACTTTAATAGTTTTTTGTGTGTTAAACAATTAACGTATGGAAGATTGACTGTCGTATACTTGAATGTGCTGGTTTAGCATTTTTTTCGTGGTTGCAAGCAGTCCAAATCCTTCCACCTCATTTTTTCGGGTGCAAAGATACACACAGGAATTCAAAATTCAAAATCCAAAATTCAAAATTTGGGGATATAGATTCCCAAATTACATTAAACATATTTCCCTTTCAATCTTGATTTTTAACTATTTTCGGCAGAGATTTGCAATATCAATATCCCAAAGAGAGTTGTAAATTGCAAAACTTTTCCTAATTTTGTAATGTCGTTAGTCTTTTGCTTTCGGCAGACATATTTTAGTGAAAGTGTTTCGCTAATCCCTGTTTCGAAATCTGGTAAATTTCAAATGCATCAAGGATAACGCAACGCTCATCACTTGTATTAGTATGTATTGTTGGTACGTTCTGTGCCTACCTCATACTGTACAGGTGTGGGGTATTGTTTATTTGATGCATAGGTTTACCAGAGCCTCGAAACGGATAAACGAACGACTCCACACTTTCTATTTACAAATGTAGCATAGGAGTCGCGCTACAATAATAATTAAACTAATATGAAAAACTTTTTTTCAAATGTTTCAGCCTTTATGGTTGGCGTACTTATTTGTGTCGCAGCCTTTGCTTGCGCTACAGATTCTGACGATGCGAACAGCAATTCTATCGCAGTGCTTAACGAAAAAATTATGGCATTAACCGCGCGTGTTAATGAATTGGAAGAGAATTTAGAAAATGTCGAGGAAAATTTAGATTACGAAGTCATTTTCCAGAAGATTAGCCAAAACTTTGGCGATGGCGCAATATGCAATTGCAGTGACGAGATAGAGAATATCAAAGAGACAATAAGCAATTTACAATTTTCAATCTACAACAAGAATAGCTTATTCCCTAAAATAAATCATATTGATTGCAAACACAGCAATTGGCAAGAGACTTATGATTGCGAATATGATGACAAAGGTAGATTAATCTCAATGAAAGTTGTAGAGAAGGAGACATATAATGGACAGACATATACCGACACAAATACATATACTATCTCATACGATGGGAATTGCTGTAGTATGATTACAAACGGCACAGAATATGCCGAAGAACATACTATCACATTCGATGATGACACATTAGAAGATTGTCAAGCAATCAATTATGCAATATTATCAATGTTATATGATTTCTAAATCATATATTTCATAACCATATTATCCAAAAACATCTAACAAAAATGGGGTTGTTCAATAAATTTGTAGAACAACCCCATTTTTCTATTTATCGAATAAACAGCAACTCACGGTATTTGGGCAGAGGCCACAACTGGTCGTCGATGACCTCCTCCATCTCGTCTATACAATCGCGTATCTGGTCGAAATAAACGGCAACCGTATCGTGGTACAACATAGCCTTCTCGCGCTGTGACTCAATGCGATTGGCCACTTTACGCGCCTCGACCATATCGTGCACCAAGCGTTGCAGTTTGGCGGTATTTCGCTGGATATCTTTTATCAACTCGAGGTCGGTATCGAACTTTATGCCCAACTCCTTCATCTTGTAGGCCTTATCGAGCAATACAGCCTCGTACTTTGATGCAACGGGGATAATATTATTCATCGTAATATCACCCAGCACACGCGCCTCGATTTGAATCTTCTTGGTATATGTCTCCCACTTAACCTCTGTTCGGGCCTCCAACTCCGTACGATTAAACACCCCTGTATCGCCAAACATCTTAAGGCTTGACGGCGTAAGATAGTGGTCAAAAATCTTCGGAGCGGATGTCTCACAATCCAGACCTCGTTTGGCGGCCTCAACCTTCCACTCGTCGGAGTAACCATTACCATCGAAATGCACCGCCTTGCAATCCTTAATCAAACGCTTGATAATCTCATAGATGGCCTTCTCCTTCTTCACACCCTGCTCAATCTTGGCATCCACCATACGCTTAAACTCGGTAAGTTGCTCTGCGGCTGCGGCACACAACGTAATCATAGCCTCGGCGCAGTTATCCGATGAGCCCACGGCACGGAACTCGAAACGGTTACCCGTAAAAGCAAATGGTGAAGTACGGTTACGGTCAGTATTATCCAACAAAATTGACGGAATCTGCGATACACCACTCATCTTCAATACGCTCTTGGCGTCAAATCGTATGGCATCGTCACCTCGACTACACTCCAATTTCTCCAATACCGAAGAAATTTGAGTACCCAGAAATGCCGAAATAATCGCAGGCGGAGCCTCATTAGCACCCAGACGGTGAGCATTCGTAGCGCTCATAATTGAGGCTTTGAGCAGACCATTGTGCTTATAGACCGCAGCAATAACATTTACCAAGAATGTAATAAACTGCAGATTCTCGGCGGCAGTCTTTCCCGGACCAAAAAGATTTACGCCCGTATCTGTACCCAACGACCAATTATTATGCTTGCCCGAACCGTTAACACCCTTGAAAGGTTTTTCGTGCAACAACACACGGAAGTGATGATGGCGGGCAATCTTATCCATAATAGTCATCAACAACTGATTATGGTCATTCGCCAGATTGGCCTCCTCATATACGGGAGCCAACTCAAACTGATTGGGAGCAACCTCATTATGGCGAGTCTTAACAGGAATACCCAACTTCAGGCACTCGCACTCCAAATCCTTCATAAAATTAATCACGCGCGAAGGAATAGCGCCGAAATAGTGGTCCTCCAACTGCTGATTTTTGGCAGACTCGTGGCCCATCAGCGTACGGCCCGTAAGCACAAGGTCGGGACGAGCAGCCCAAAGGCTCTCATCTACCAAGAAATACTCCTGCTCCCAACCGAGATAGGTATGCACACTCGACACATTCTTATCAAAATAGTGACATACGGCTGTTGCAGCCTTATCTACCGCAGCAATCGCACGCAACAAAGGCACCTTATAATCCAGAGCCTCGCCCGTATAGGCAATAAATACCGTAGGAATACACAACGTTGTATCGACAATAAATGCTGGCGACGTAGGGTCCCAGGCCGAATAACCTCTGGCCTCAAAGGTATTACGCAAACCTCCGCTGGGGAACGACGATGCATCGGGTTCCTGCTGCGCCAACATCTTACCAGAGAATGACTCTATTACTCCGCCCCTACCATCGGGGTCCGAAAACGAGTCGTGCTTCTCGGCTGTACCGCCCGTCAATGGTTGAAACCAATGGGTATAGTGGTCTGCACCATTATCCAAAGCCCATTGTCGCATTCCTGCCGCTACGCTATCAGCCAAATCCAGCGACAACGGAGTACCATTATCCATCGTATTAAGCAGAGCATCAAACGTATTCTTATCGAGATACTTACGCATCACGTTACGACCAAAAACCTTCTCTCCGAAATAGTCCGAAGGTCGAGCACTTGGAGCCTTCACCTCAACGGCCTTGTGGTTCAAAGCCGCCTCAACCATCTTAAATCTTAACAACATCTTCTATAATATTTAATGTTTGCACATTTGGATTAGCAAATTTCACTTTTTTACAATTATCATTTTTTTGATAATTCTCCAAAAATTGCCACACGACAAAAATATACATTTTTCGACATTTTATCGTTTTTACGGCGTATTTTTCACAAAACAGGGATATTTTTTCGCTTCATTTTGCAATTATACAGGTCAAAAATCCAAAACCAAGCAATATTTTCCCGAATTTTTGCAAAAACACCTCATTTTTGCAAAATCCATTATTTATGTCATTTTATGCTATTTTTGTACTATTTTTCCTCATTAATCCCCACGCATAACAACATCACGACAGCGACCTTTATAGTCCATATAATTTTGCAGACAGACAACAGCCGTGTTATTTTCTTAACAGATTATCCTTTTTTATCACAAAAAAGGATTGTTTTATTATAAATAAAATAGTATCTTTGCGTGATTTATTACGAATCGCAACTGAAAACTAAAATTAACACAAACACATACATTAAAATCTAAAATTTCCAAACAATTATGGCTAATACCGAAAAAGAAAAGTTGTTTGCCGAATTCCCAGCGGTTTCAACCGAGCAGTGGGAGGCGGTCATCACAACAGACCTTAAAGGTGCTGATTACGAGCGTAAACTCGTATGGAGAACAGCCGAAGGATTCAACGTGCGCCCTTACTATCGCGCCGAGAATCTCGAAGGTATCGAGTTTTTGGGTTCGCAGGCCGGCGAATTCCCTTATGTACGTGGCACTCACAACTCTAACGACTGGGCTATCCACCAGACTATCAACGTTAAGTGCCCCAAGGCTGCTAACGAGGAGGCTTTGAAACTCCTTAACTCTGGCGTTAATTCACTCGGTTTCTGCTTGTGCGGAACAGAGAACGTTACTGCCGAGTTCATCGACACTCTCTTGGAGGGTATCCACATCCCCGCTGTAGAACTTACATTCTGCGGTACAGACTTCGTTCCCAAGGCTGACTTGATTATGGACAAGGTTGAGTCTTTGGGCTTGAACAAGGACGAGGTTAAGATGAACTTCATCTTCGACCCCATCGTTAAGGACCTCTCTCAGCAGGGTATCTACTGCTGTGGCGACGAGGAGGGTACTGCTTGCTACGAGGCTGTTACGGCTTTCATCAAGAAGACTGCTGACTACAAACGAATTCGCGTAGTAAACGTATCAGGTCAAATCTTCAGCAACGCAGGTTCTACAATCGTAGAGGAGTTGGCATTCTCATTGGCTGCAGGTCACGACTACTTGGTAAAACTCACAGAGGCAGGTCTTCCTGTTGACTTGGTAGCACGTAAGGTTCGCTTCTCGTTTGCCGTTACTGCAAACTACTTTATGGAGATTGCGAAGTTCCGCGCCGCTCGTATGTTGTGGGCTAACATCGTTAAGGGTTACAACCCTGAGAAGGAGTGCTCTTACAAGATGTTTGCACACGCCATCACATCGACTTGGAACCAGACTGTATATGACCCCTATGTAAATATGTTGCGTGGTACAACTGAGGCTATGTCGGCTACTTTGGCCGGTGTACACTCTTTGGAGGTTACTCCGTTCAACGCATCATACGAGACTCCCGATGAGTTCTCAAAGCGTATCGCTCGCAATGCCGAGTTGCTTTTGAAGCACGAGTCTCACTTCGACCAGGTGGTTGACCCCGCAGGTGGTTCTTACTATATCGAGAACTTGACAAAGAGCATCGCCACTGAGGCTTGGAAACTCTTCCTCGAGGTTGAGGATAAGGGCGGCTACATCGCTGCATTCAAGTCAGGTTTCGTAGTAGAGAAGATTAAGGCTTCGGCTGCTGCAAAGGATAAGAACATCGCTACACGTCGCCAGATTTTGTTGGGTGCAAACCAATACCCCAACTTCACAGAGGTTGCCGACGCTGCAGTATGCGAGTGCGTTGTAACACGCAAGGATAAGGAGAACGTATTGACTCCTTACCGTGGTGCTATGGCATTCGAGGCTATGCGTTTGGGCGTTGACCGTAGCGGCAAGGAGCCCAAGGCGTTTATGCTTACTTGCGGTAACTTGGCAATGGCTCGCGCACGCGCACAGTTCTCTTGCAACTTCTTTGCTTGCGCAGGTATCCGCGTTCAGGATAATACATTCTTCCACTCTGTAGAGGAGGGCGTTGCGGCTGCTTTGGAGGCTAAGGCCGACATCGTAGTGGTTTGCGCTTCAGATGACGACTACGCAGAGGTGGCTCCCAAGGTTAAGGAGTTGCTCGGCGGCAAGGCTATTTTGGTCGTTGCAGGAGCACCCGCTTGCGCCGCTGAGTTGGAGGCACAGGGTATTACCAATTTCATTAACGTAAAGAGTAACGTACTCGAAACTCTGAAGTTCTACCTTAAGGAGTTGGGTATCTAAAAAGCAAAGTTATGAGAGCAAAATTTGAAAATTTATCATACGAAGGCGGTAAGGCACAGTGCTGCACTGCCAAGACCGAGGCCGCAGAGCCTTGGCTCACTGCCGAGCAGATACCCGTAAAGTCGGACTACACGGCAAAGGATTTGGAAAACTTGGAGCACCTGAACTATGCGGCAGGTATCGCTCCTTATCTTCGTGGCCCCTACTCTACGATGTATGTTATGCGTCCTTGGACTATTCGTCAGTACGCAGGTTTCTCTACTGCTGAGGAGTCTAACGCATTCTACCGTCGTAACTTGGCTGCAGGTCAGAAGGGTTTGTCTGTAGCATTCGACTTGGCTACACACCGCGGTTACGATGCTGACCACCCACGTGTAGTAGGTGACGTAGGTAAGGCAGGTGTATCTATCTGCTCTGTTGAGGATATGAAGGTTTTGTTCAACGGTATTCCGTTGGATAAGATGTCAGTATCAATGACTATGAACGGTGCCGTATTGCCCGTATTGGCATTCTACATCGTTACAGGTTTGGAGCAGGGTTGTACATTGGACCAGTTGGCAGGTACTATCCAGAACGATATCTTGAAGGAGTTTATGGTGCGTAACACCTATATTTATCCTCCCAAGTTCTCGATGAAGATTATCGCCGACATCTTCGAGTACACATCGAAGAATATGCCTAAGTTCAACTCTATCTCTATCTCTGGTTACCATATGCAGGAGGCTGGTGCTACAGCCGATATCGAGTTGGCTTACACTTTGGCAGACGGTTTGGAGTATTTGCGTGCAGGTATCGATGCAGGTATGTCAGTTGACGCATTTGCACCCCGCTTGTCGTTCTTCTGGGCTATCGGTATGAACCACTTTATGGAGATTGCCAAGATGCGTGCTGCACGTATGTTGTGGGCAAAGATTGTAAAGCAGTTCAACCCCAAGAACCCCAAGTCATTGGCATTGCGTACTCACAGCCAGACTTCAGGTTGGTCACTTACAGAGCAAGACCCCTTCAACAATGTGGCTCGTACGGCTATCGAGGCTATGGGTGCAGCGTTGGGTCACACTCAGTCATTGCACACAAATGCATTGGACGAGGCTATCGCGTTGCCGACAGACTTCTCGGCTCGTATTGCTCGTAACACTCAGATTTACATCCAGGAGGAGACCAACGTATGCCGTCAGGTTGACCCGTGGGCTGGTTCATACTACGTAGAGGCTTTGACCAACGAGATTGCTCACAAGGCGTGGGCTCACATCGAGGAGGTTGAGAAGTTGGGCGGTATGGCAAAGGCTATCGAGACAGGTATCCCCAAGATGCGTATCGAGGAGGCTGCTGCTCGTACACAGGCTCGCATCGACTCTGGTGAGCAGAAGATTATCGGCTTGAACGAGTACCGCTTGGAGAAAGAGGCTCCCATCGATATCTTGGCTGTTGATAACACAGCAGTACGCGAGAGTCAGGTTAAGCGTCTTCAGGAGTTGCGTGCTAACCGCGACCAGGCTGCCGTTGATAAGGCTTTGGCCGCTATCACCGAGTGCGTGAAGACAGGCGAGGGCAACTTGTTGGAGTTGGCTGTAGAGGCTGCAAAGGTACGCGCTACGTTGGGTGAGATTTCTGACGCTTGCGAGGTTGTTGTAGGTCGCTACAAGGCCGTTATTCGTTCAATCTCTGGAGTATATTCATCAGGTATGAAGCAGGATACAGATTTCGAGAAGGCAAAGGCTATGTGTGCCGAGTTTGCCAAGAAGGAGGGCCGTCAGCCCCGTATTATGATTGCCAAGTTGGGTCAGGACGGTCACGACCGTGGCGCTAAGGTTGTTGCTACGGGTTATGCCGACGTTGGCTTCGACGTGGATATGGGTCCGTTGTTCCAGACTCCCGAGGAGGCTGCAAAGCAGGCTGTAGAGAACGACGTACACATCGTAGGTGTATCATCGTTGGCTGCAGGTCACCTCACTTTGGTTCCGCAGATTATCGCTGAACTCAAGAAGTTGGGCCGCGAGGATATTATCGTAGTTGTGGGTGGTGTTATCCCCGCACAGGATTACGATGAGTTGTATCAGGATGGTGCTGCCGCTATCTTTGGTCCTGGTACTCCTATCGCCAAGGCTTCTATCAAGATGTTGGAGTTGTTGATGGAGGAGTAATCCCCCACCGCAATATAAAGCGAATAGGCCGCACCGCAAGGTGTGGCCTATTTTTGTTTATTCAACCTAAACAAATAAAAGCCGTTGGCATTTACCAACGGCTTTTTTATAACAATATTAGAGATATATTACTCCTCAACAACCTCAGTCCACTTACCTGAATCGGGGCCGTCCATAATAATAGCATAACCAGCCTTAAGTCCTCCTTTATCTGTAAAAGAACGTGTGTAGGTTTTCGTTCCGTTGGTAAGTGTAAATGTCAAATTAGAAGGAGAAGTAGCAGCCGGATAATATCCATAGAACGATACACCATCTGCATTTGCAAATCCTGCCAACGAATCATTAAAGTTTCCAGCACTTCCTCCAGCACCATTACTATTACTAACAGAAGCTCCAAGCAGAGCCTGCAACTCGTTACAAGAGAGAGTCCAATTTCCAGCAACATCAATTCCGCGAACGGTAATCTGCGAACATTCGTGCTCCAAAGCGATATTTAATGTAATTGTAGAGTCTGATACAGTATATATACCATCTTCGCACGCCATTGTATATACACCTTGCGTAGCAGACTCAAATGAAAGATTCTGACCGTTATTCCAAAAATCAGGAGTTACAGGAGTATTCACATAGACAGCGCACAAAGTTTTCGTCTCTTTTGCTGCAACCTCGTCAATGTTAGTACCAACCCAAGTAGGAGTCCAAGAAGAATTGTTATAGGTAAGTGTCAAATACTTTGCCGCAGTAGCACCATCGTACAAATCTCCATCGAAAACAACATAAACAACATCACCATTCTCCCAAGAGGTACGAACAGCGCGAGTATCATCGCCAAACGAAGGTTTGTCCATATTTACAACCAACTTGTATTCGGGTGAAGGAGTCTCAACATCCTCCTTCGAGCATCCTACCGCCATCATCACGGCAAGTGCACTTATAGCATAAATAAATTTTTTCATCTTTCTAAATGTGTTTTAACAGTTAATTTACTTTAATTCGCTATCGGTTTAACCCCAATCCTGCTCGGGACCAAATGGTGTATACTGGGGAACACCGCTCTGAGCAAAGCCCTGCTCAACCGCAACCTCAAGTACCTCGACTTCGGGTGCTAAATAATTTTTCTTTTCCATAATTTTTTTTGCTTAATTTGTTATTTAATAGATAATGAATAAAATGCACGACGAAACACCCACGCAAACTAATGCGCAGGTATTCAAACAGGTGTATATCACTGATTTATAGTATTTTAGACTAAATATGGGGGGGGGTAGTTTGACTCTTATCTGAGAGCATTATTTCCCAGATACGACCACAAGATATGTTAATAATATTACCCATAACCCTAATATTTACACAAAGATAGATAAAAATAATATTAAATAACAATACTTGATGATAAAAATATCTCTAAATAGAGAAAAAAAATATCCGAGCCTCAAGAAAGACTCGGATATTATTATCGAATTGATTAAGCAGTCGATTAGAAGTACTGACCGCGCAAATCCTCAATCTCAACCATACGCTGCAAAGCCATAACTGATGCCTGAGTTGCAGTAGCCTCAAGATTTGTCTGCCGCAATACCTTCTCAGCCTCAGCGGTCTGTGCATCAGCCTTATTCACGTTATCAACAACGAACACTACAGCCGCGGTATAACCCTGAACGGGAGCAGAGAGTTTGCCTGTCTCAACGGTAGTTGCTACAGCACCTGCAACACGGGGCTCAAGGCTCATCTCGCCAACACCATAGTCGCTGAACTTAACATTCTCGAAAGGCTTAATCTCAACACCTGCGCTCTGAGCAACAGCCTCCAACGAAGAGCCCGCCAACTTATCCTTCAACATCGCGAACTTCTTGTCACGACGCAAAGTCTGCTCGATGTTAAGTTTAACCTCGCTAATGGGGGCAACCTTAGAGTCATCAATATCGGTAACCATTGCGATAACATAAGCATTACCCATATTGAAAATCTCTGAAATCTCACCCTTCTTTGCACCGTGAGCCCAACGAGCAACCTCGTGAGACTTCTCCAACACGCTCAAACTACGCTCACCCTGCTGCAAACGTGCAACACGAGGAGTAATAGCAGCGGCATTGGCTGCGGCGTTGAAGTTTTCTACCGAGCCCTTACCATCTACAGCAAAGATGCTGGCTGCACTATGTACGGTACGACGTGTAGCAGAAGAGGGCTCAACGGGGAATGTTACAGAGCCTACCAAGATGTGCTTCTTCTTGGCATCGGCACGAGTAACCTTGAAGATTTGGATAACCTCGCCAGCCTCAGCCTTGATGATATCGCCAACCTTTGCTGAAGCCAAATCGTCAGCCAACTCAACAGGAACAGCTGTGAAAGGAAGAACCCCCAAATCACCACCTGCCTGTGCTGTTGTAGTTGCAGCAGAGTGTGCAGCAGCCGCAGCAGCAAAATCGGCACCACCCTTAAGGGCTGTCATAAGACTATCGGCAACTGATGCATTAGCAGCCGAAAGTACGATGTGGCTCAAACCGATTGAATCGGGGGCCTCCTTGATATCTACGGGGCGTGACATTACCCACTCGTTTACCTTCAAAATGGGACCGTACTGCTTACCCTCCAACATTACAGCCTCCTCCTCGCTCAACATAGACTCCGAAATGTAGTTCTCGGTAACAGAGCCCAAGTTCTTACGAACGTAAGCGCGAATATCCTCAGCCTGTGCAAACTCCTCACCTGCGGCCATAACCTTCTCCTCAAGAGCCTTCAAATCATCGTCAGTAGGCTCAACGTCGAATACAACGTAAGTCAAAGAGCGGTGGGGCAACTTCTGATAGAAACTCTGGTGCTCATCGTAGTACTTCTGAATCTCAGCATCGCTGATGGTTACCAAAGAATCAGCAACAGTGTTGTAAGGAAGCGCCACATAACGACCATTACGGCTCTCGTTAGCGGCAGTCAAGCCCTGCTCAACCTCCAAAGAGTTTACATAGGTACCAGCCTTAACTACACCCGCAAACTTTGAAGACAAACGCTCCAAAATGGCCTGAGAGTTAATGTAATCCCAAAGTGACTGATATTGGGGATTAGAGTTCATCTGGCTCAAGAATGTTGTGATGGCCTGAACGTCATAATCACCTGTCTGCTGGTCGGCAAACATACTGTAATAAACCTGTGAGGGGTGCTCACCACTCAACATAGACAAACGCTCGTCTTGTGATACCTGGATACCAGCCTTACCGAAATCGGGGATAAGGAAGTGCTTTGATACCAAAGACTGCCAAGTAGCACGTGCCAAAGCATCAGCCTGCTCGTCAGTAGCCTCATTACCACCATTGCTTGCCTTTACGGTCTCATACTCATCCAAATACTCAGTATAGGTAACCTTATCGCCATTGATTACACCAACTACGGGGTCCTGATTACCAAAGCCCATTTCGGGGCCCAATGAAATAATAAACGCCAAAAGCGCCAACACGATAACAATCGAAAGAACAACTCCGAATCGTGTTCTTAATGTGTTTAGAGTCAACATAATTATTTAATTTTATTATTATTTGCTATTTTGAGCCAACAAAGATAATAAATTATTCTTAATTCAGCATACTCTGTGCTGATTTTCTCACACTTAATTCATTCGAGAGTTATTTTTTTATCACCTTAGCCAGCTCCACGCGAGTCCTTGTGGTACGAAGCACCTTTATTTCAAGGTTATCCGACATAACGACAACTCCTGGCGACGGGATACCATCGTAGTGCGAAATAATATAACCTGCCAAAGTTTCGTACTCGTCACTCTCCTCAATACCAAGCCCATAACGTTCGTTGAGATATTCAACCTCCAAGCGACACGAGAAGACATATTCGTCTTCACCGGTCTGTTTCTCAACCGTATTTTGCTCGTCGTGCTCATCCTCGATATCGCCAAAAATCTGCTCCAGCACATCCTCCATAGAGATGATACCTGCCGTACCTCCAAACTCATCGACGACAACGGCCACGCTCGACTTGCGCTTGATGAAGTTTTGCAGCAAGGTCTGCAACGGCAGCGTCTCGGCAACAAAATCGACCTTCATCATTATCTGCTCAATAGAGTGGGGATTATCAAACAGACTCTTTGAATTGACATAGCCTATGATATTGTCAATCGACTCTTGCCATACAAAGATACGCGAATACTTTGTCTCAATAAAGCGCAGAGTCAAATCTTCAATAGATGTGGATATATCGACAGCCTCGACGTCTACACGAGAAACCATACAGTCTCTGACGCGCAAATCGACAAAATCGAGTGCATTCTGGAACAATTTTATCTCCTCCTCATCTTCGTGTTGCGGCTCAACACTCTCACCCTCGACCAGATTGATTAAGTCCTCACGATTGAACGTATAATCAATATCGCCGTGCGCTCTTTTTCGACCAAACAAGCGTAATATTCCATACGAAATAAGGGTCGTAAACGACGCAATAGGATATAACAACAGATAGAAGAAATAGATTACCGGATAAAAGAGTTTATAATAAAAATTAGGGTTCTTCTTAACTATCGACTTGGGTAGATACTCTCCGCAAAATAGTATCACGATGGTCGATATAATAGTTTCGAATAGCACCATACTGCTCGTTGCCATACTCTCCCACCCTATGGCCGCCGCAAACATACGCAACAGAATAGACATATAGAGAGAATAGAGTACCAAGCAGATATTATTACCGACAAGAATGGTCGTAATATATTGTCCGGGATGCTTTTCGAACAAATGGGCTACCACATCAAACATAGAACTCTGCTTACGGTCAATCTCTTCGCGCAGACGGTTCTTGCTCAAAAAGGCAATCTCCATACCCGAAAAGAACGCCGACAATAGCAACATTATGCTGATTACAATAACCGAATTGATTAACTCTGCTGATTCCATACTCACGAGACGAGACTATTTATTTGATACATCTTCAATATTTTGCCCCTCAAGGCGACTACTCTGAATAGGCTCAACCTTACGCTGCGCTCCACTACGTGGTGCATCGAAGCGTGGTGAAGCAGGGGTAACCATAGGTGTTTTAGGGCGCTGCCCCGCTTTGGGCTTATTTGCCGTTTTGGGCTTTGCAGCAGGTCTGGCGGTGGATTTTGCTGGCTCCTTTTTTGGTGAGGTCTTATCAACCTTTGTAGAGTCACTTTTAGTGCCACCATTCTCCGACATAGTGAAATAGGTAACGCCTTTCAATTTGCGGTATTTCCACTGCACCATCTCCTCATCACTCTCAAAGCCTTCACAATCGGTCATCTCGTCGCCATCGACGATACGAGAATCGACATTTGAATAGATGCGATGAGTTGATTGATTCCAAAAAAGTTGTTGAGTATAAAGACGGCGCCCATTGGTTTGGATGACTACAACATCACCCTTAGCCTCCCACAATTTACGGTTTTCGTAGAAAATGGCATAATTGGCTGTTAATGTTGCGGCATCGCTTGAGGTGGAATCCTCCTCAAACATCGTAATCTTAATACCCTTACGGAACTCTCTATAAGGGTCACGAGCCAACGTATAACCCTCCATCAAAGGAGTCTCAAAATGATAAGATTTCAGCCCGTTCTCTGACATAACGATAGAGAGATTCTCACTATATTCTGTCATCATATTTTCCGCATTCTGCGACTCGGTGGGCTCCTCCGTCTGCGGTGCACTCGCTTGACACGAGAATAGCAAGATAGCACTCCCCAACAAAGGGAGTGCTACCGACAGATTTCGTATAAGCGAATGTTTCAACATCGTATGCTTATCTGTAACGAACAGTTGTGCTTACACCACTTGCATAACCGTGAGTAATGGTGTAGCGTGCACCAGCCTGCAACTCAGCGAAGAAGCACTCCTCCTTTGTGGGGAACGCAGCGCGGAAACTTTGCATCATCTTCTGAGCGCTCTCCTGAATGTTAGGCTCATTTGTAAGCAATGAAACAGCCTGACTCATCATATCGTAAGCAGCCCAATAGCAAGCCTGGCACTTAATCTCAGCGCAGTTGGCTGAAGTCGCATAGCACTGGCCCAAGATAAAGTATGCGTAACCATTCTCAGGATTGATATTCTTAATCTCCTTAGCAGCAGCGGCAGCAGCATCGTACTTCTTAGTCTGGAAACTGATAAGACCAATACGGACATACAACTTCTCACGCTCTGCGGGCTCCTTCTCAACAGCCAAAGCCTCCTCCAAATACTTCATAGCCTTATCGAACTCATTGCGGTTCTGGAAACCCTGAGCAAGGAAGAGAGCAGTCTCTGAAGAGGGCTTAATAGAGTAGAACTTCTCTGCAGTCTGGAAGAAGAAGTCGCTATCGCAATTAGCACGTGACATCAAAGTAACAGCCTGGTTGAGCAATGCCTCATCCTCAGGAGCAGCCTCCAACTTCTTTGAGAAGAGAGCCTCCAAGTTCTCGCAACTTGCAGCACCACTTGTACCGAAAGCAGACTCAAACTGATTCTTCAACTCTACATCCTCCTCAGACTCAACGCCATCAAATGCGGGAGAGAGACGGTCATACTCTGCAATAACCAAATCGGCAGCGATAGAATCTACCTTAAAATCATCGCACAAGTTACCGAAATAGAGAGTAGCAAGTTCCAAGTTGGGCTTACCATCATTCTTCTTTGCGCTTGCATTGAGGGCCTCTACGAATACCTTGCGGATACCAGAACGGTCCTCAGGACGGTAGTTAAGCATCTCACGAACCTTACGGTCAAGGATATAGTCTGCACCATACTTTGAGTGGTCAGCATAGTTGGCCAAACGTACATCGTAGATGTGCAACAGAGAGTCGATATAGATAGCCTTCTGCTTCTCATCCTCAGTTGAGTTAATCTTCAACTTATAAAGTTTTGCACCGTCTGTATAAATATTCAATGATGCAGCAGGACACTTCTCCAACAAAATCTGCAAATAACCAGCAGCAACATTCAACTGGCGGTTATCAACTGCCTCACCTAAATACTGGCGGTTAAGCATATTCTGCTTACGCTCTTCTGCGTTAGCACCCCACTTTGCATACTTGGGGTCATCATAGTTTACCTGCGCCATCGCTGTAAATCCAATAGCAGCAAAGGCCATCATCAAAATTAATTTTACACTTTTCATTGTAATTGAAGGTTTTTATTAGTATTTTATTATGTATTTATTTCTAAACTATATCTTCCTTAATCACTCTTCTATCCTAACCCCAGCAGGTTCCACTTTGTCTTTATTATAATAACGTAACACCTACACCTTTTATTATAATAGAGGCAATATATCTTACCCGAAGGCTAATTAAACTTATGGCGCTGGAACCAACGGTCCTCACCAAAGAGGGTAAGACCTATGGCTATTTTATAATAGCGTTGCTTTACCAAACCTATCGTCTTGTTATTGACAAACAACTTCTCATTGGCGGGATTACGCATACCGAACTCAAATCCGATATCAACCGATGAGTTACCAAACAAGCGGACAGGCAAACCTATACCTGCAGTCACTGACATCTGACGTATATTGCTGCCTGCGAAGGTCTGATAATAGTCACCAAAAGAGAATCCAACGCGGTAAGCCATACGGTTGTAGTAGTGTCTAACGTCAGAGCCTTTGGGCACAATCTCAAAGCCCGCTTTGACTGTATGGGTATCGGTATAGGCAACAGGAATACCTATAACGCCATCGTTTTCCATATAGTTTTCGTTCTGACCGCCCCAATCCTGGTAAACATAATCTATACCAGCACGGATACTCAGACTCTGATAATATGCTCCTGCACTAACCTGCTGCGGCAAACGCAACGGCAAAGCATCATCCTCAACATTGCGGACTACTGATGAAAGTACGTTATCAACATAAACATATTTTACCATCGAAGGAGTCAAATCTCCGCCCAAATCGTATGTCGCACCCAAAGTCAGCATATGGCGCGACTGCATAATGGGATGCACCTGAATACCTGCCTGCATCTTAAACTTTGACACGTCGTAGGTATCAATACCCGTAGTGCTTGAGTATATTCCGCTACCCGTAATCACATTTTCGGGAGTAGCGCGGTAATGACGCATAATATCGCCCCAATAATACAACATAGCCACACCAACTGACATTCGCTTTATGGGACGCCAACCCACGCCAAACTTCACCTGTGTAACATCACCCTCGCCATAATACTTATACTGCACACGGCCAAGGTTACCTGCGACATCCTGCGACAAATCATCGCCATACATATTATAGCCGACATTGCTATAAGGCGAAAGGCTAAAACCTACGCCCAAGCCCTTTGCCAACGGGAACTGAAAGGCTATATCGTGGAAATTGACAGAGTTGTATGCTGTCTTGACTTCCGATGTCGAGGTCGAATTATATTTCGTCTGCGAATTACGGTAGTGGCCTGCATCAATACCGAAGTTAAACAAGAAACTTTGGCGAGCGACATTGCCATAACCTGCAGGATTCAACATATTAACCATAGACTGCGAATACATAGCAACACCGATTCCTCCCATTGAACGCATTGCCACGTTACCGGGAGTAGCCAACTCACCCAAACCATACATTGAGTAGGGTGAATATGTATTTACACTACTTGTCAAATTTTGAGCCACTGCTCCCATAGGTAAAAGCAGCGCAATGGCCATAAAAATTCTAATTATTTGCTTGTTCAATGCTTGCATTGTACTCTAAAATTCTGTTCAATCCGCAAATGACTAACTCACAGTTTGCAAATATCGCATTTTTAATTCGTTTAACAAAGTATTTTGCGTCTCCACCCGTAAAAATTAACGAAATTTTTACATTTCGGGCCGAAAAATGGGAAATATAGCCCTCAACTTCGTACGTTATGCCTTGCATAACGCCTTGTTCAATGGCTTGACTTGTCGTACTACCATACTCGCATACCTCATCCGTAGGCAAGCATTCGGGCAGACGTCCCGTATAATCGTGCAATGCACGAAATCGGGTGCGTACCCCGGGAGAGATATTTCCTCCACGATAGATTCCACCCTCTACCAAATCGATTGTGATGGCTGTTCCAAAATCGACAACCAAGCAGTCCCGGCAACCCATAACCTCAACGGCTGCCACAGCCGCCGCCAATCTATCCACACCCAATGTATTTGGTGACATATAGGCATTTCCGATAGGAACAGGGGTAAGCGAAGTCATCTCCAGCACCTCGAAACCCCTATCGCGCAACAATTTAGCAACATCGGCAGTCGGCACAGCCGTCGATGCCACAATAGCACGATGCATTGCAGGGAAACGCTCAACGAGTGCAGCAAAATCGATATCCTCAACGCTGCCGACTTGTTGCATAC
Source organism: Alistipes sp. (assembly GCA_017399485.1). GTDB lineage: Bacteria > Bacteroidota > Bacteroidia > Bacteroidales > Rikenellaceae > Alistipes. The sequence continues at coordinate 39,815 of JAFQCA010000014.1, read as the reverse complement.
TTACAACCTCATCGCGCTCGACAACAGCCACCTTAATGAGCGTATTTCCTATATCTACAACCAAATTCATATTTTGTCGCGCTACAATTTACGCAACACCTCAACGGCTGCTGCAACATTTATTACTCGTCTAACGGTCATCGCAAGACGATTATTGTGCTGTTTGAGTACAAATCTATCAGGCTCGGCGGTAATTTTTCGAAGCAGAGTCATAAAGACCTCGCTCTTATAGTAAGGAGAGTTCTCCTCGCCAACAAAATGCACTATCATCAATCCATTCTTCACCTTCACGCGCTCCATACCCAAACGCACCGCCTCCCAGCGCAACCTCACCACATTAAGCAACTCTTGAGCCGCTTCGGGCAGGGCTCCAAATCTATCGATAAGACGAGACTCGAAAGCCTGCAAATCCTCCTCACGACGTATGGAATCAAGTTCTCTATACAATCGCAATTTTTCGGCAGGCTGACGAACGTAACTATCGGGCAATTCAGCCAGCATCTCAATCTCGATAACAGAGTCCTCAATAAAGGTCTCGGCACGCACTGTATCGGCCTCCTCCTCACTCAATCCTACGACATCCAAACCCTCGGCTCGCAACTCGGCAATAGCCTGACGCATAATCTTTTGATAGGTTTCGAAACCAATGTCGGCAATAAATCCGCTCTGCTCGGCACCCAGCAGATTACCCGCACCACGAATATCCAAATCCTGCATCGCAATATTGAATCCAGAGCCCAAATCGGAGAACTCCTCAATAGCGCGCAGGCGGCGACGTGCATCCGAAGAGAGCATCTCCTCGGGCGGAGTTATCAAATAACAATACGCCTTACGATTGCTTCGACCAACACGACCTCGCAACTGATGCAACTCGCTCAATCCAAAGTTTTGAGCATTGTTGATGATGATGGTATTGGCATTGGGGATATCAATCCCATTCTCCACAATGGTCGTGGCTATCAGGACATCATACTCGCCATAGATAAAGTCCATTATCAACTTCTCCAACTTCTCGGTAGGCATCTTACCGTGTCCTACGCCGACACGAGCCTTTGGACATAGGCGCTGTATCATACCCTGCAGAGTCATCAAATCCTCTACTCGATTATTCACGAAATAGACTTGTCCTCCGCGTGAGAGTTCCTCCTCGATGGCATCGCGGATTATATCCTCCGAGAAGATATGCGACTCGGTAATAATCGGTTGGCGATTAGGTGGTGCTGTCGAAATAACCGAAAGGTCGCGCGAGCCCATCAACGAGAACTGCAAAGTACGCGGAATGGGGGTTGCTGTAAGCGTAAGCGTATCGACATTGACGCTCATCTGCGTCAATTTCTCTTTGGCGGCAACACCAAACTTCTGCTCCTCGTCAATTATGAGCAGGCCCAAATCTCGAAAACGGATAGCCTTACCCAACATCTTATGAGTACCAATCAATATATCAATCTTGCCTGCGGCCAACTCCTCGGCTATCTCGCGAGTCTGCTTGGCGGTCTTTGAGCGATTGATATACTCAATCTTTACAGGAAAATCCCTCAATCGCTCCATAAACGAGCGATAATGTTGCAGGGCGAGAATTGTCGTCGGCACCAGCACCGCCACCTGCTTGCCATCGACAGCCGCCTTGAATGCCGCACGTATAGCCACCTCAGTCTTGCCGAAGCCCACATCTCCGCAGACCAATCTATCCATAGGTTGCTCCGACTCCATATCCTTTTTCACCGCAGCGATAGCACTCTGCTGGTCGGGAGTCTCCTCCCAATGGAACGAAGCCTCCATCTCGTGTTGCAAATAACTATCCGTCGAGAAAGCAAAACCCTTGCTCGCTTTACGTTTGGCATACAGAGCAATAAGTTCTCTTGATATATCCTTAACGGCGCGTTTCGTAGCATTCTTGAGTTTCTGCCACGCTCCGTTGCCGAGTTTATAGATTCTCGGTGGCTCGCTCTCGCCACTCTTATAACGCGAAATACGATGCAGAGAGTGAACATTGACAAACAGGACATCGTTATCCTTATAAACCAACTTGATGGCCTCGTGAATCTTACCATTACGCTCAATCTTCACCAAACCGCCAAAACGTCCCACGCCGTGGTCGATATGCACAACATAATCGCCCATCTTCAAGGCGTTAAGTTCGGCTACGGTCATCTGTTCGTCGCGTTTTATCTCGCCATTAATGCGATAACGACGGTAACGGTCAAAGATTTGATGGTCGGTATAAAGATTTATCTTCAGCGCATTATCAACAAAACCTTCGTTGAGTGTAATAGGTATAGCATCAAATGCTACGGTACGTCGTCCTAATTGATGAAAAATATTGTCAAGGCGCTCAATCTGCGCTTTATTCTCGGAGAGAATATAAGTTTTATAACCCTTTGCCGAAGCATCAGATATATCCTCTGCCAACAACTCAAAATTCTTATTAAATTTGGGTTGCGGAGTGGTTGCAAACGTAACAACACTATCGGCAATACGCTCCTTGAGATTATCTCTCAAAAGCATCATCTTCGACTGCTCCAAATCCTCAAGCAGGCCTTTACGGCTGGTCATAATCGTATCGATGGTCGAAGGCTCATCCATCTCGCCCAACAATCTGCGGCGCAAATCATTGACACGCTTAAAAACATACTCCGCATCGTAAAACCAACAAGTCGCATCTCCTGCAAAACGCACCAAAGAGACTTTATCGGTGGAGTCGGCATTTAGGTTTGGGATAATCTCTACACGCTCGGCTTTGTCGTTAGACAACTGACTTGATATATTGAATCGACGTATAGAATCAACCTCGTCACCAAAAAAGTCAAAACGGAACGGACGGCTCTCCGAGAATGAAAAGACATCGACAATACCGCCTCGCACAGAGTATTGGCCCGGCTCATAGACAAAATCGACCTGAACGAAGCCACGCTCGATGAGCATATCTTCCAATTGCTGAATAGGGATATTATCGCCAACCGACAGCGTGATACTGCGCTCGGAGAGCGAACTCTCATCGGCCACACGCTCGGCCAACGCTTCGGGATAGGTACAAACGACAAGATAGTCGCCTTGACGATGACGCAAGGCATTGAGGGTATTTGTTCGCTGAACTACGCCCTGAGCATCCTCCTTGCCGTAGATGATAGACTTCTTGTATGAGGTAGGGAAGAAGCACACCTGCTCTTCGTCAAGCAATGCATAGAAATCATTGAGCATATACGCGGCAGCGTCACGGTCCTCAGCCACAAAGATATGGACACCTCCCACCTTGCGAACAAAGGTAGCCGCATAAAGCGAAAGAGCCCCACCGACCAAATCTTTAAGATGGACGGTAACACTCTTTCTATACTCCTTTAACAACAGGCCAAACGACTTCGCAGCCTCTACCCGTTGCATAATATTATTTATACTCTCCACGCCTCAAACTCTCTTCTGTGCAGAGATTTCATTAATCGACCACACAACCCCACTATCTCATCGCAAGAGTTTGCCCCTACTCTATGAGCAAGGCTCCCGAACGGTCAAGGTATCTCACATCAACCATACCCAGACTCTGGTCTGCAACGACACGCAACCACACCTTATAGCGCATCATCCAGCGCATACGCAGAGAAATAAGACCGTGACATATATACGATGCCACATAGGGACTCACTCGCAAACAGATATATTTGGCACCCCTATCCTCTGCAAGGAATTGTATCTGGTTCTCAATCTTTCTATCGAGCAGAATCGTCGGCTCCACACGGCCCGTACCATTGCACGTCGGGCACACATCGGTCACATCCTGCACCGCAACAGGGCGCACACGCTGGCGTGTAATCTGCATCAGGCCAAACTTCGACAATGGCAAGATTGTATGCTTGGCCTTATCGCTGGCCATAAGTCTTGTCATCTCGTTAAACAACGTTTGACGGTTTTGCACCTTATGAAGGTCGATAAAATCGACTATCACAATACCTCCCAAATCGCGCAAACGTAGTTGGCGGGCTATCTCTTGAGCCGCAGCCAGATTGACAGCCATCGCTGTCTCCTCTTGATTGACCTCGGCCTTAGTACGATTACCCGAATTGACGTCGATAACGTTCATAGCCTCGGTATGCTCAATGATAAGATATGCTCCGCGCTTAAGCGACACATATTTGGCAAAGAGCGACTTTATCTGTTTTGATATATCGAAGTTGTCGAAGATGGGCACCGAGCCTCGGTACAACTTTACAATCTTCTCCAACTGGGGGTCAATGACTTTTATATAGTTTTTAATCTCACGATACATCTTCTCATCATCAACCGTAATTTGCGAAAAGGTTGAGTTCAGCGAATCGCGGATTATGGTATTTGCTCTGCTCATCTCGCTCATCAACAGAGCGGGAGCCTGGCTTTTACGAATGTTACCCACAGCCTCATTCCATCGCTCGACAAGTGAAAGAATATCTTGCTCGATGTCGGCATCTTGAGCCTCGGCGGCTGCAGTGCGTATGATAACTCCGAAATTCTTGGGCAATACTCCTGCGGCAATATGTCGCAAGCGTTTTTTCATCTCATTAGAACGAATCTTCTGCGAGATAAATATCTTTGACGAGAATGGCACCAGAACAACATTACGGCCCGCCAACGATATATCAGCCGTCAAACGCGGCCCTTTGGTCGATATAGCCTCTTTGGCTATCTGGACCATTACCAACTGTCCCGGCTGCAGATATGTCGATAACTTTCCGGCTTTCTCAATAGCAGGTTCGAGTTTCATCGTCTCGACCTTAACGCCACGCCGTCCCGGCTGGCGGCTATCGACTATCTTCTGCAATGACTGAAATTGCCCGCCCAAATCGAGATAGTGGATGAAAGCATCCTTTTCGTGACCTATGTTGACAAACGCAGCATTCAGGCCCGGCATAATCTTACGCACCTTACCCAGATAGATATCACCTACAGCAAAACCAGTCTGGCACTGCTCCTTGTTGAGTTCGACCAGAACTTTATCTTCGCAGAGGGCTATGGATATCTCGCTTGGAGTAACGTTTATTACTAACTCTCGATTCATCAGTTAATCAATTTAGGTAATTATATACCAAATTACACAACCAAATGTTGTACCTCATTCGAAGCCTTGAAAAGGCGACCAAAGCCCCTGCCGCGAGGCGGGGGTTGGGGGTGGTCAGGCTTGCCGATGCGGCTAAAGCCGCAACGTATGCTTAACGCAAGCCAAACACCTAAATCATTGTGTAAAATTGTAATAAGCACCTCAATTTAATAATATAGGTAAAGGTAAAGGGCGATAATAACCTGACCCTTTACCTTTATGTTTACCTACTTGCTTTAAGCAATAATAAATCGTCCTACAAAGACTACTTCTTCTTATGACGATTCTTACGCAGACGCTTCTTGCGCTTGTGCGTAGCCATCTTATGACGCTTATGCTTCTTTCCGTTTGGCATAGTTGTAAATATTTAATGGTTATGTTATTTCACCTTTGCTACGAAACTCTTTGAAGGCTTGAAAGCAGGAATATTGTGCTCAGGAATAGTAATAGTAGTATTCTTTGAGATGTTACGAGCAACCTTCTGCGCACGCTTCTTGATGATAAAACTACCAAAGCCACGCAAGTAAACGTGCTTGTTATCGATAAGCGAGTTACGAACATTGTCCATAAAAGCCTCTACAATAGACTGTACCAAAACCTTCTCGGCGCCAGTGCTCTTGGCAATCTCATTAACGATATCTGCCTTTGTTGTACTAACCTTATTAGTCATAGTAATTGAAAATTTATATTATTTAACATTAAATCCCTTTGGGAGTGCAAATTTACTACATTTTCAACAATTAACAAATTAATGTTGAGTTTTTTTCGCAAATTAAATATTCTCTGTCAGATAAGACAAAATTCGATGATTTACAACGAATATTTACGGTATCTGATTAAAAGCCATAGCCAACCCTTCGACAGCCTTATCCAAGCCATCCTTAATCTTGCCGCCAATCATCATTCGCATCATCATATTCAGTTCGGCGTGCAACACCAAACGTATACGGGTATCGCTCTCCGACACCTCGTGCAACTGAATCCAGAACGTAAAATCAATAGGAGCCGATGTACCCTCATCGTCACCGCTTATTTTTATCATTTTGTTCTCCTCGCGCTCGATGATACGCAACTTGACGGTAAAGCCCTTAACCTTGAACGAGCAACAATCCTCATCGGCCTGCCACTCCTCGACCTTATCCTGCAAGGCAGGGGTAAGCATATCGAAACGGCTTATAAACGGATATATTCGCGCAGCCGACTTCAGAATCTGCTGCTGTTTTGATTCATATTTTTCTAAACTCATAGTCTGCTATTAAAATGCGTATTACAAAAAATCGGACAAAGATACTCTTTTTTTCTTACCCTTGCAACTCTCAATGTTTCAATAATCCCATCGGGCAAATGTTTACACTCCACTCTAAAAAATAAGACTGCTCTTCAAAACAAAGAAACAGTCTTAATTTCTCTCTAATCTTACAAAAAAGGTTACTCCTTCTTTTTGGGCTGGACCTTCACCTCGACAGCCTGACGGCCACCACGCTCATTCTCCGCAATCTCGAACTCGACATTCTGGCCCTCAGTCAAAGCCTTGAAACCCTCGGCCACAATACCTGTATAGTGAACAAAGATTTCACCGCCATCATCCGTCAAGATAAATCCGTAGCCCTTTTTGCTGTCGAACCATTTTACTTTGCCAATCATTGTAGTACGATTTAGTTATTGTTAGTGTGTTTAGGTAGTATCAAAGGTACACACTTTTATCGGATTTCAAAAGTTTTTCGGTGATTTTCATAATTAATTGTCCAACTTGTCATTACGAAGGAGCGAAAGCGACTGTGGTAATCCCCTACATACTTTAACACAGGAGATTGCCACGTCGGACCGTGCGTCCTCCTCGCAATGCCATAAATAAAATTATCTAAGATAAGCAGTGCTTTATGCCTTTGCACTATTTTTGAGACTCGCAGTGGAAATCAAACCCTTACACCATAAAACAAAAAAAAGGGTAAGCGACTTATATCGCACCGCTACAACCTAATACCCTTGCTTGCTTCCACACCTGGGGGATTCTCAGGGAGCTGGTCGTATAAGACTTACCCGAGCGCAAAAGTAGAAAAATTTATTATCTTTGCAAAAAATATTTTACACGAAATGAAAAAAACATTGATTTCGATATTTGTCGCGGCGCTCGTAATTGGCGCAGCAGCAGCCACTTGGGGCATAATTTCGTTTAAGGGGAATGCGGTAAAGGAGCGTGCCGAATTATTCATCTCGAAGCGCTCGGACTACACCGCGTTGCTCGATTCGGTAAAGCCACGCATCAAACATCACTTTGCGTTTGACCTATATGCCGAGCGACTCAATCTGAAAGAGACGTTCAAAGCAGGGCACTACATCGTCGAGGATGGAATGAACGTAATAGACATTGTGCGTATGTTCAAACTCGGCCTGCAAACACCCGTAAACGTTACGATGAACAACGTCAAGACCCCCGCCTATCTCGCCGGCAAACTCGCCAAACAGATTGATGCAGACTCTACGGAGTTGGTCAAAGTTTTGAGTAGCAAGGAGTTGGCTAAGGAGCTGGGATTCGACAATCCGCTTACGATGTTCTCAATCTTCATTCCCAACACCTATGAATTTTATTGGACCGTAACGCCCAAAGAGTTTGTAGAGCGTATGTACAAGGAGTACAAAGATTTCTGGGCAAAGAACAATCGTGACGAAAAGCGCAAGCGCAGCGGTCTGAATCGCGTGGAGGTATCAACTCTGGCATCTATTGTTTACGAGGAGACACGCAAGGTGGATGAGATGCCCCGTATAGCAGGTGTATATGTCAATCGTCTAAAGAAGGGTATTCCCTTGCAGGCCGACCCGACTATCAAATACGCTATGCAGGATTTTGGCTTGCGACGTATCCTGTATCGCCACCTGAAATATGAATCTCCATACAACACATACATCAATAGAGGACTTCCCCCCTCACCCATCTGTATGCCGAGCATTGATGCCATAGATGCCGTATTGAACTTCGAAAAGCACGATTACATATTCTTTTGTGCCCGACCTACATTCGACGGCTATCACAACTTCGCACGCACGCTCTCGGAGCATAATGCCAACGCAAAGGCTTATCAGCGCGAATTGAACAAACGAAAAATAAAGTAGAGTGATTTAGCATAAACAAACGAGGCAACTCCGCTATGAAATTGCCTCGTTTATTGTTTTGATAATATGCTTTTATTTCTTGTAAGCCTCTACTCCGCGCTGCAAGAAATCGACAAATGCTTCAACATCCAAGTCGTAACCTCGCGGCTCAACCAACTGCTCGCCATCGGCACCCTGCAATACGTAATACGGCTGTGCGTTTACGCCATAATTCTTCAACGCATAGTAAGAGTTGATTTTACCCAACGTCTTAAGCACCTTACCTGCATCTGTTGTTACCCAATCGGCCTCATCAACTTTGAGTTTGTCGTCGGCATAGAGAGCAACCACAACATACTCCTCGCGCAGGAGTTTCAAGACTCTGGGGTCAGACCACACTCTCGACTCCATCTCGCGGCAGTTAACGCATCCGTGACCTGTAAAATCCACAAACAACGGCTTACCAACCTCAGCCGCATAAGCCTCAGCCTGTGCCATATCGAAGAAGCCCTGCAAACCGTGCGGCAACTCAAGTTTATCGGCATACTTTACGCCAACAACGGCATTATCGCCCTCGTCACTCGCTTGCGCTACTGCGCCACCTGCCTGCGAGAGAACGAAATCCTGGCTCTGCAATGGTGGCATATAACCCGACAATGCAGTAAGTGGTGCGCCCCACATACCCGGCAACATATAAACAACAAATGAGAACGAGAGAATAGCCAAAACAAGGCGAGGCACCGACAGATAAGGCATATCGCTATCGTGCTTAAACTTAAGTTTACCCAGCAGATACAAGCCCATAAGAGAGAAGATAGCAATCCACAAGGCAAGATACACCTCTCTATCCAAGATACCCCAATGGTATGTCTGGTCTGCAACACTCAAGAACTTCAAACCCAACGCCAATTCGACAAAGCCCAACACTACCTTTACAGAGTTAAGCCATCCGCCACTCTTGGGCAACTGCTTAAGCCAAGTGGGGAAGAGAGCGAAAAGTGTAAACGGCAGAGCAAAGACTACAGAGAAAGCGAACATCGTTATGATAGGTGTCCAGAACTCACCTGATGTAGATTGAATCAAGACAGAACCTACAATAGGCCCTGTGCAAGAGAATGAAACCAACACCAATGTCAAGGCCATAAAGAATATTCCGGCCAAGCCACTCTTGTCCGATTTGGCATCACTATCGTTCACCAACTTTTCGGGCAATACAATCTCAAACGCACCAAAGAACGATGCTGCAAAGACCATAAATACTGCAAAGAAAATCAAGTTGGGCAACCAGTGTGTAGCCAGCCAATTGAAGATGTCGGCTGTAACAGCATCGCCACCAATGAGCCACGTCAGGAAGATGATGACTCCGATAGGTACTGTGTACAAAATGACGATAAACAAGCCATACATCAAGGCACGGAAACGACCTTTTGCCACGCTGCCCGAGCCCTTCAAGAAGAACGACACGGTCATAGGAATCATCGGGAATACACAAGGTGTAAGCAATGCTATCAAAGCCCAACCTATGGCACTCAACACAAACCCCCAGAGCGAACCGCCCGAATTGGCGGCTACGGCATCAACAATCTGAGCCGACTCTTCGGCTGCCGCCTTAGGCTCTCCGACTGTTATCTCAAAATCCTTATCGCTATTAACGCAATTCTGGTCGTTGCACGACATCCACTCCGCTGCAACCTTTATGGCTGCGCCTTCGGCAGATTTAACCACTTGTGAGAACGATACGCTACCCTCATAGTAGCCCACGTCCATCATATAAACATCGTCATAATGCTTAATCAACTCGCCCTCGGCGGTCATCTCGCCCTCAAGCGAATAATCCGAAGCAGGCTCGAATGTAAACGTAGTAGCCATAGGGCCTCCTATTTCGTAAGGGCCCATATCATAAAGATGCCACCCCTGCTCAATCGAAGCCTTGAATGTGATTTTATAGAGGCCATCGCCCTGTGCCTCAACCGATGTTTTCCAGAAAACAGGCTCAACAGGCTGTGCTACAACTGCCACCGACACAAAGGCCAGCATCAGCGTTAAAAACAGATTTTTGATAAGTTTCATATTTTATTAAGTTTTATATCTTATTTATATCGTGCAAAAATACAACAAAAAACAGACTCTTGCAAATTAAGAGTCTGTAATTGGGTGAGTTTCGCTATTTTATATCTCTACTCTATCTCAAAAATGCGGTGTTCATCATCGCCAACGGTGATTCGTACCGTCATAGCATCATCGGGCAACAGGGGTTCAATCTTTTCGGGCCACTCCACAAAACACAAATCGCCCGAATAGAAATACTCCTCATAACCGAGGTCGAAAACCTCCTCAATCTCTTCAATACGATAAAAATCGAAGTGAAAAATACGGCACTCTCGCCCCTCGTATTGATTCACCAGCGCAAACGTAGGGCTCGTCACCACATCTTCGGCTCCGAGATATGCGGCAATACGGCTGATAAGCGTAGTTTTACCCGCACCCATCTCGCCACGCAACAACACTACCGTACGGCCATCAAGCGACTCGACCACCTCTTGAGCCACATATTTAAGGTCGGACAATGAATCTATCTCTAATCTCTTCATAATTAACGTTTTTTGGGGTTAAGTACAATATAGGGCACAATCATCTCCTCCATCGATATACCACCGTGCTGGAAGGTATTGCGGTAATAACGAATGAAACGATTGGCATCGTTATTATATACCAAGAAGTCGGAATTGTATGCAAAAATATAACTTGACGATAGGTTTACACGCGGCAACTGTATATCTTCGGGGCGGGTAACCTCATATACTTCGCGAGCGTTATACTGCAAATTGCGGCCCGTCTTATAGCGCAGATTAGATGATGTTTCCCTATCGCCCAGCACCTTTATCGGATTATCCACGCGTATTGTTCCGTGGTCCGACGTAATGATTACTGTATGCCCACGCTCGGAGAGCAGTTTGAGCAACACAAACAGGTCGGAGTGTTCGAACCACGAGCGCGTCAGCGAGCGGAACGAAGCCTCATCCTCAGTAAGTTCACGTATTATATCTGTTTCGGTACGAGCGTGCGAAAGGATATCGAGGAAGTTATAGACGATGACCGAAAAATCAGCATCGTAGATTCGGTTGATATTCTCAATCAATTTACGTCCTGCCTCCGGACGCACCAACTTATCAAACGTCCAACGATAGTTCTTGCCAGCAGAACTTAGTTGGCGACGCAGGAACTCCTCTTCGTATTGATTCTTACCACCCTCCTCGTTGTCGTTCAACCACTTATCGGGCATCATCTTATCGATAGCCAACGGCATCAAGCCTGCAAAAATTGCGTTACGGGCATATTGTGTCGCGGTAGGCAGGATGGCGCAATAGAAATCATCGACATCTACATCATAGTAGCCTCGCAAAAGAGAACTGATGGCTCGCCACTGGTCATATCGGAAATTATCGATAAGCAACAGCGTTGTCTTCTCGTGTGAATCAACCTCCGGCAATATACGTTTACGCATCAACGTATGCGACATTACAGGAATCTCCGACTCGTCAGCGCGTTTGTTTATCCAATCATAATAGTTGCGACGCACAAACTTGCAGAATTCCTGATTGGCTTCGGCTTTTTGATACGTCAATACCTCCTTGATGCCTGTATCGTTAGACTCCGATAGTTCGATATCCCAATTTGTAATTTTACGATACAAGGTACTCCACGCCGCAAACGACGAAGCCATCTGGCACATTGTCGTAATGCGACCAAACTCAGCACGATAGTCTGCCGTAATCTGCTCGGTCACGAGTTGCTGCTGATGCACATTCTTCTTGATAGAGAGCAGCACCTGATTGGGATTGACGGGCTTGATGATATAGTCGGCAATCTTCGAGCCAATAGCCTTGTCCATAATATTCTCCTCCTCGCTCTTTGTAACCATAATAACGGGAGTCGTAGGACGAATATCCTTAATCAATGGCAAGGTCTCAAGGCCCGTCATACCGGGCATCATCTCATCCAGAATGATAAGGTCATAGGAGTTGGCACGAACCATATCGATGGCATCGTAACCATTGTTGCAGGTATCAACTTCATACCCCTTACCTTTAAGGAACAAGACGTGAGGTTTCAAAAGTTCGACCTCATCATCTACCCATAATATATTTACCATAATAATCTGTTTTTCTATTTATCGTAGAACGCAGCAAAGACCTTTTTAATTGTCGAAAACGAGTTTTTTATTCTATTTGCCACATCTTCCGCTTTAACCCATTCCGCCTGCACTATGCCCTCCTCACTCTGAGGTGTAAGGTCGCACGATTCGGCATCCATAGCATACCACGCCGTATATTTCATCTCCCACTTGCCATAAAGATTATAACAATGCAGCGTAGTGGTGAGCAGCCTGCCGATATGCTTTATCTTCACGCCCGTCTCCTCCTCAGCCTCACGCATTGCACAAGTCTCAAAATCCTCGCCACACTCACGATGACCTTTGGGCAAATCCCAACGTTCGTTACGACGAATCATCACCACCCTACCTTCACCATCTACGGCAATACCTCCTGCCGCCTCAACCCATACGAATTGTGATGCGAAATCGACAAAATGCTGCATAGGGTTAGGCGAAATAATTACTACGTTGTTGTAATTTAAGAGAAAAGTCGTTATCTTCGCTCGTGAAATGCTTTCGTCGGCTGATGGGCGTAACTCACAAGCACCCGTAATCGAAATATCGTGCTGAGTAAAGATTACCTCCTTATCGGCAAAAGATACGCGAATCGTGCCGTCGGCCTCTACGGGCAACGGCATATTACATTCGGGAGTAGCGACTCGGCCATCTCTCTGTTGGGTTAGAATATCGTGTGGCGCTGTCATTTTTACACTGCTATACGGTTTCAAACGCAAAAATACGAAAAATGAAGTTAAACCTCGATAGAATAGTATGAAAAAATTATCCTTTATTATGGCTTTTGCAGCATTTGCGTTGGGCGCGTGCGCCACAAAGGAGCAACCCGCAACGCTCGACATTGACAACACATTGACTCCCGAAGAGATTTCTCAGGCTCGTTTGACACCGCCCGTGATGTGGAAGATGGGCCGTTTGGCAAGCGCATCACTCTCACCCGACGGCAGTAAGGCCCTATACGCCATCACTCGATACAATATGAGCGAGAATCGTGGGCTTTCGCAGATTTATGTACGTGATATGGCTTCGGGCGAGGAGGTTACATTGACCGACAACACGTCAAACAACAACGACCCGCAGTGGAGTGCAGATGGCAACGCTATATATTTTACATCAAACCGCAGTGGCGATATGCAACTATGGAAGATGGGCGTTGATGGCTCTGCACCAAAGCAGATAACTAAAGTCGAGGGCGGCATCGAAGGTTATGGAGTGGCTCCTTCGGGCGACAAACTATTTTATGTAAAGAAGGTACACGCTGCCGACACCAAATCGTCGGACATATACAAAGATATGGACAAATCGAAGGCCCGTATCTACAGTGACCTGATGGCTCGCCACTGGGATTATTGGGATGAGGGTGATTATAGCCATATTTTCGTTGCAGACCTCAATGACAATGGCATTAGCAACGACAAGGACATCATCGGAGCCGATGCAGCGTGGGATGCACCACTTGCGCCCTACTTCGACACTGCCGAGATTGCTTGGAGTAACGATGGTAAGAAGTTGGCGTACACCTGCAAACCTCTGACGGGTGCAGAATATGCCGTATCTACCGATTCCGACATCTTCATCTACGACACAGAGGATGGCTCAACACTCAACATCAACAAAATCAAAACCAACGCAGGTATGCGCATAATGGAGTATGTTGGTTATGACCGTTACCCCGTTTGGTCACCCGACGACAAGCAGCTGGCATTCTGCTCGATGGCGACACCGGGTTATGAGTCTGACAAGGACCGTCTGTTTGTGTACGACCTCCAAAGCAAGGAGCATACATACCTCACTCCCGACTTTGACCATAGCGCACAGAATGTGATTTGGAAAGATTCAAAGACACTCTACTTTCTCTCGGCTATTGAGGGCACGCAACAGGTATGCAAGGTGGGTGTTGACAACGCTCAGGTAGAGGTTATCACATCGGGCGACCACGATATCGCATCAATGAGTATCGCTGGCGACAAGTGCCTCACAACGCTTATGACTATAAGCCGCGACAAGGAGTTGTATGAGGTAAATCTTGCGGATGGTGCGCTCAAGCAACTATCAAACATCAATGCTCACGTCTACGACAATGTCAAAATGGGCAAGGTCGAGAAACGAATGGTTAAGACTACCGACGGCAAAGAGATGCTCACTTGGGTTATCCTTCCGCCCGACTTCGACCCCGCAAAGAAATACCCCACACTGCTCTACTGCGAGGGTGGTCCACAGAGCGTAGTATCGCAAGGCTGGAGTTACCGCTGGAATTTCCAACTTATGGCTGCGCAGGGCTATGTCGTAGTCGCTCCCAACCGCCGAGGTTGCCCCTCATTCGGCAGCGAGTGGCGTGAGCAAATATCTGGCGACTATGCAGGTCAGAACATACAAGATTATCTGGCCGCTATTGATGAGGTAGCCAAAGAGCCGTGGTGTGACAAAGAGCATTTGGGCGCTGTAGGTGCATCGTATGGTGGCTACTCGGTATATTATTTGGCAGGTCACCACGAAGGCCGTTTCAAGGCGTTTATCTCACACTGTGGAATCTTCAACTTTGAGTCGATGTATGGCGAGACGGAGGAGTTGTTCTTCATCAACCACGACTACGGTGGCAACTACTGGGACAAGGATAACGCCATTGCACAACGCTCTTATGCGAATTCTCCGCACAAGGCTGTCGATAAATGGGATACACCCATACTTATCATCACAGGCGAGTACGACTTCCGTATCCCCTACACTCAATCGTTACAGGCATTTACTGCGGCTCGTTTGAAAGGTGTAGATGCTCGTTTGGTGGAGTTCGAAAATGAGGCCCATCAGGTATTCAAGCCACAGAACTCAATCGTTTGGAACCGAGAGTTCTTCGGCTGGTTGGATAAATATTTGAAATAAATAGAATTATTTATATACATAAAAAGTGGTTGTCCAACTCAAGGTTGGGCAACCACTCTCTTTTGCAAGAAGTTGTATAACAACGGCTATTTTCAGGCCCCCGATACCCGAAAAATGCAGCATACTCGGCGTATGTGAGGATTTTGATGGCGAGAGAAACGACAAAAAAACCTTGTTAGACGGCTTCTCTTACTTTGTCTTATAGGCGCAACGATACTTACCGTTGGCGAGTTTTGTCATCTTACCCTTGAGCAGATTACGACGCAGGGGCGAAAGGCGGTCTGTGAAGACCTTACCCTCCAGATGGTCGTACTCGTGCTGGATAACGCGAGCAGGCAGGCCGTCAATCAGTTCGTCGTGCTCAACAAAGTTCTCATCCAACCAACGCATCTTGATAGCCACAGGACGGCGAACATCCTCGTGCAAACCCGGCAACGACAGACAACCCTCGTTAAAAAGGTCAGTCTCCTCCGAATGTTCGTAAATCTCGGCATTGATAAACACCTTACGGTAGTCCGCCAACTCGGGCTCATCATCGGCCCACGGGGTACAATCGACTATAAACAAACGGATATTCTTACCTATCTGCGGGGCCGCCAAGCCCACACCCGAAGCCTCGTCCAACGTAAGAAACATATCGTCGATAAGTTTCTTCAGTTCAGGATAATCGGGCGTAATATCTGCCGACTTGTTTCGCAGAGTCTGCGAACCGTAAATTACTATTGGATATATCATATTCTTCTATTTTTATATCTTTTATATCATTACTTGAACGCCTCTCGGAATCTATCCGCATTATATTCAATGGAATCCATATAGGACTGCAATATAATCGTAGCCGAAATGCGGTCCACCAAAGCCTTATCACGGCGTGCCATTTTACCTATACCACTATCCAGCATCGCACGGTGAGCCATCACCGACGTGAAACGCTCGTCATATAGCACCACCTTCTTGTCGGGATAGGCACGACGCAAGCGAGCGGCTAAAGGCTCTATAAAACGCATCGTCTCCGATGGCTGGCCACTCATCTGCGAAGGTTTTCCCAAGACTATTATATCAACGTCATTTTTCGTAAAATAGTCTGCCAACCACTTCTCTAACTGCTTGGTCTCAACCGTAGCCAACGCATTTGCTATAATACGCAAAGGGTCGGTCACAGCCAACCCCGTACGTTTAGTGCCATAATCTATGGATAATATTCTACCCACTACAATAGTGCTATCAGTTTACCAATTCCGTAGCCTATACCAAAGCATACTATAATAGCAATGAGTATAGGAACTATTTTAATTTTGATGCGGACATCCTTTGACATAGCAATATAGGTTTAATATCTAACCTAAGTCTATTATGCCTGAATCTTCTTAAACAAGTTGCGGAACGATACCTGCTCATCAACCATCTGGCGCAATGACTCAATCTTAACACGCTCCTGCTGCATAGTATCGCGATGACGTACTGTCACTGTACCATCCTCCAATGTCTGATGGTCAACAGTCACGCAGAACGGTGTACCGATAGCATCCTGACGACGGTAACGCTTACCAATAGAGTCCTTCTCATCGTAAGCCACAACGTAGTCGTACTTCAACTCGTCGATAATCTGACGTGCAACATCGGGCAGACCATCCTTCTTAACCAAAGGCATAACTGCAACCTTTGTGGGAGCCAACGCAGCAGGGATGCGCAATACTACACGCTCGTCGCCACCCTCCAACTTCTCCTCGCAGTAGGCTGCCGACATAATCTGCAAGAACATACGGTCAACACCGATAGAGGTCTCGACAACGTAAGGCACATAACTCTCACCACGCTCAGCATCGAAGTACTGAATCTTCTTACCTGAATACTCCTGATGACGGCCCAAATCGAAATCGGTACGAGAGTGGATACCCTCAACCTCCTTAAAGCCAAACGGGAAATTAAACTCCACGTCGGTAGCAGCGTTAGCATAATGCGCCAACTTGTCGTGGTCGTGGAAACGATAGTTCTCGTCGCCAAAGCCCAAAGCGCGATGCCAAGCCATACGGATGTTCTTCCACTTGTTCCACCACTCCATCTCGGTTCCGGGCTGCACGAAGAACTGCATCTCCATCTGCTCGAACTCACGCATACGGAAAATAAATTGGCGAGCCACAATCTCATTACGGAAGGCCTTACCAATCTGTGCAATACCGAAGGGGAGTTTCATACGACCTGTCTTCTGTACGTTCAGATAGTTTACAAAGATACCCTGTGCCGTCTCGGGACGAAGATAGATAGTATTGGCACCCTCAGCGGTTGAGCCCATCTGGGTAGAGAACATCAAATTGAACTGACGTACATCGGTCCAATTACGAGTACCCGAGATAGGACAAACAATCTCGCAATCGAGAATAATCTGTTTCAACTCATCGAGGTTGTTATCGTTGAGCGCATCGGCAAAACGCTTATGAACGGCATCACGTTTAGCAGCGATGTCGGCAACACGAGGCGATGTAGCACGATACTGAGCCTCATCGAAAGCCTCACCAAAACGCTTGCGGGCCTTATCAACCTCCTTCTGAATCTTCTCATCCTGCTTGGCCATCCAATCCTCGATAAGCACATCGGCACGATAACGCTTCTTTGAATCCTTATTATCGATAAGAGGGTCGTTAAACGCAGCAACGTGACCTGATGCCTCCCAAGTACGGGGATGCATAAAGATTGCGGCATCGATGCCGACAATATTCTCGTTGAGTTTAACCATAGAATCCCACCAATAACGCTTGATGTTATTCTTAAGTTCAACACCATTCTGACCATAATCATAGACTGCTCCGAGTCCATCGTAAATCTCGCTCGAAGGGAATATAAAACCATACTCCTTGCAGTGAGCGATAAGTTTCTTGAACAACTCCTCCTGTGTCATATCTAAAAAATCGTTTGTTTATGTCGTTATAATTGGCAAAGATAAGTATTTTTCCTAAAACATTTATCATCTAAAGCCCGTTTTTCACACAACAACCCCCAATGCGAGGTCGAAAACAACCTCACAGCACCATTTAGCAACGAATTATATCAAGTTAAAGATTATAACAACTCTCCGCGACGAAACGAATAATGCCCCTCGCGAGAGATGATGATATGGTCCAATACGCGAATATCGAACAATGTAGCAGCGGCCTTAATTTTTTGAGTCAGTTGCTTATCGGCGGCACTCGGTTCGGCAGCCCCCGACGGATGGTTATGAACCAGGATAATCTGTGTCGAAAGCAACTCCAGCGCACGTTTGATAATCAGACGATGGTCCACCACTGTGGCCTGCACACCGCCCTGACTCACCCTTTGACGCTCCAGCAATCTGTTAGACGACGTAAGATACAACACCCAGCACTCCTCGTGACTTATCGTATCGAAATGTGGACGCATCAGACGGACTACATCATTATCTGTCGATACAGACTCCACTTCGCTCATTGTAGCCATAGCCACACGACGGCCATATTCGGCAGCCAGATGCAGACGCTCGGCACGACGCAAACCGATTCCCTCGACCATACGAAGACGGCTCAACTCCTGACGAGGGAGCGTTGCCAACGAACCGTACTGAGCCAAAATCGAAGAGGCTATGCTCAACGCATCACGCTTATCGTCCGCTGACTCAATCAACAAAGCCAGCAACTCCTCATCGGTAAGAGAAGCCGCTCCGCGAGAGAAGAGTTTATCGTGTAAATTTTTCATATAGTCTGTTTAGAATAACTCCTTTTGCTCGTTATTGCTCTCGGTTGATTTTTTCTCGGAAGCACCTCTCGGCGCCTTTGGTTTATCGGCCTTTGGTTTATCGGCTTCTGATTTATCGGTCTCTGCACCCGACTCACTCTTAGGCGAGGGTCTACGACGAGGCGCACGTTTAGCGGCAGGCTTTTGCGGTTTGGTTTGAGCGGATTTATCCTCCGCCTGCTTGACGTCTGCTACTACAGGCTCCTCCTTAACAGTAATATTTTCAGCAGGTTGCTCCTGCGATTTATCACCTGGCTTCTCCGCTGATTTCTCCACCGATTTCTCTGCATCGGCCATTGTAGGCTTTGCCGCACGCCTACGACGAGAAGGTTGTTTTGTCGGCTCGGCAGGTTTCTCTTCGGTCTGCACATCCTGCTTAGGCGTTACCTTGACAACTGGCTCATCATTCGGCTCGGCAACTCTCTGCTCAACGGTTTTTTGCTCAACAGCCTTCTGCTTGGGTTGGGGTTTTGGTTTAGACTGCGGTTTGGGTTGGGGTTGGGGTTTTGGTTCAGGCTGTGGCTTGGCTTGTGATTTAGGTTGCGGCTGAGGTTTCTGCTCCACCTTGCGGTTACGATTGTGCAGAGCATCAATATTATCCAACTTATCGAGCAACTTGGCGCAATCATCATCATTCAATCCCTGCGATACCGAGTGGGCGGCTCGCTGCTCGGCCTCTTTCTTTGAGTCACCGGCACCATAACCGACCTCCATATTGTCAATCAACACCTTGCTATAAAAGAATGGGTGAGTCGATGAGTAGGTCTTATCGTGTGATGTCGCGAAATAGATGGTGTGGTGATTCTTTTGGCACCACTCTATCAAGCGGCTCTTGAAATCTGTCTCCGATTCAAGCAATGAGCCTACTTTAATATAATCGACAAATATCTTATTAATCAGCAAGCGATTGACAAAGTCGTAACCCTGGTCCAAATAGATTGCACCCATCATAGCCTCGAAAGCATCACCATAAATATGCTTCTGCGAGAGATTATTCGACGAATGAGTAATGACATAATCATCAAGACCAATACGTTTTGCCACCTCGTTCAATGTTTGGCGCGACACCATCTTTGAGCGCAACTGCGTCAAAAAGCCCTCATTCTTATCAGGAAACTCTATAAACAGATAATCCGACGACACCGACTCAAGCACCGCATCACCCAAGAACTCCAAACGCTCATTATTGATGTGCTGACCATTATCCAGCACTACAGATGCCGATTTGTGAATCAGAGCCAACTTATATAACTCGATATTATGAGGGATAAACCCAAACATATCGTCAATGGCTGCATAGAAGGCTTTATCTTTGCCGAAATTACGACGAAAAGGTCGCAACAAAAAGTCTATCATAAATTATTCTCAAACAACGATATGGCTGTCACACAACGAGTCCGACAGCCTAAATACACTTAATATACCCACATCTCTGACCTTTATAGACAAGGCTCAGGTGCAGTATGTTACATTTTACGGAAAATAATCGTCGAATTGTGGCCTCCAAAGCCGAATGTATTACTCAACGCTGCTCGTACCTCTCGGTGCTGACATTTACCCAGCGTGAGGTTAATATTGCTATCTATCTCCGCATCGAGCGTCTCGACATTAATAGTCGGAGGTATTACACCCTGAGTTATTGCCATTACACAAGCCAAAGCCTCGATTGCAGCAGTGCCACCCAACAAATGGCCCGTCATCGACTTAGTTGAAGAGATATTAAGATTGTATGCGTGGTCGCCAAACAACGACACGATAGCCTTTATCTCGGCTACATCACCTAACTGTGTAGATGTTCCGTGCGCATTGATATAATCAATATCACAAGGCTCCATACCGGCATCTTCCAATGCTCCACGCATCGCTATCATCGCGCCCTTACCCTCTGGATGGGGTGCGGTCATATGATACGCGTCTGCCGACATTCCGCCACCGACAACTTCGCAATAAATCTTTGCTCCGCGCTTTTGAGCGTGCTCCAACTCCTCAAAGATAAGCGCTCCACCACCCTCGGCAATAACAAAACCGTCACGCTGCGCGTCAAATGGACGTGAAGCGTGTGCAGCATCGTCATTACGAGTAGAAAGAGCCTGCATACCACAGAAACTACCTACTCCGGGTTCATTGATTGAGGCCTCCGAGCCACCCGTAACCACAATATCGGCCTTACCCCAGCGAATGAGGTTCAAAGCATCAATCATAGCGTGGTTGGATGAAGCACAAGCCGACACTGTCGAATAATTGGGCCCCATAAATCCATATTTGATTGAGATAAAGCCTGCGGCCAAATCAACAACCATACGCGGAACAAAAAAAGGACTAAATCGAGGGGTATAATTCCCCTCGACATAGCCTTTACACTCTTCGTAGAACGTAGTCGTTCCACCCGTACCAGACCCCCATACGACACCTACTCTTTCGAGATTGATGGCATCATTTTCGACCAATGCAGCATCGCGCAAAGCCTCATCGGCTGAAATCATCGCAAACTGCGCAAAGCGGTCATATTTACGAACCTCCTTGCGGTCAAAATAGCGGGTCCAATCGTAATCCTTTACTTCGCAAGCAATACGCGAACGGAATTTCGATGCATCGAAATGTGTTATAGGAGCTGCAGCACTAACGCCATCTTGAAGATTTTTGAAATACTCCTCGATATTATGTCCTAACGGGTTAATAGTACCTATACCCGTAACAACTACCCTACGCCCCGACATATCCCTATGCGCGTTTTTGCGAATTATAATTGGTTGAAATTATTTCTTATGAGCCTCAACGTACTCAATAGCTGCGCCAACAGTAGTAATCTTCTCAGCATCCTCATCAGGAATCTGGATATCGAAAGCCTTCTCAAACTCCATAATAAGTTCTACTGAATCAAGCGAATCTGCGCCCAAGTGTGCTGTAAAACTTGCCTCGGGTACTACCTCTGACTCCTTAACGCCCAACTTGTCAACGATAATCTCAACAACTTTTGCCTGAATCTCTGACATAACTTTAACTTTTTTAGTTTAACAATTTTATTATTGATTGGTTTAACTTTCAATGTATTTCTGCGCAAAAATAACACTTTTTTTATTAATTTTGTCATTAGAATAAAAATATTTTACCAACACCTTTGGCGCCATAGGTGTTAAAAACCTAAAAATCAAAGCATTATGAAACTTTTACTCATATCAAACTCCACCAATGCAGGCGAGGCTTATTTGCAATATCCCATCAAGCAGATTGCCGAGCATTTGCAAGGCATTGACGAAATAGTATTCGTCCCCTATGCTGCCGTTACGTTTTCATACGCAGCATACGAAGAGAAAGTACAGAACCGTTTTAACGAAATAGGCATCAAGGTGCGCTCGGTACATCGTGCAAAGAATCCACGTCGAATGATTCTTGAGGCGAAGGCTATATGTGTCGGTGGAGGAAACACTTTTGCTCTTACCAAAAAGATGCAGGAGCAGGGCTTAATGCAGGCTATTCGCAAGAAGGTAAAGGAGGGAACGCCATACGTTGGTTGGTCGGCTGGCAGCAACGTCACTTGCCCCACCATCTGCACCACCAACGATATGCCTATCGTGCAGCCCGAATCATTCAAGGCTATCGGAGCCGTAAAGTTCCAAATCAATCCCCACTATTTGGATGCTAACCCCGAAGGTCACGCAGGCGAGACACGCGAGCAACGCATTCTTGAGTATATAGAGGCCAATCCCCGCCGTTGGGTTGTAGGTTTGCGCGAAGGTTGTATGTTGCGATTGCTGGATGAGAAATTAGAGTTGATTGGCTCTCGTCCGATGCGTATATTCAAGAAGGGCGTTGAGACATTCGAGGTAAATTCGGGTGACGACTTGAGTTTCCTTTTATAAGAGCAAAGAGGCGTGGCAGAGCGAAACTTTTGTTGCTCGGCACGCACATCATAATTAACAAAATTCATTGGGCTGCCATAGCCACACGGTTGTGGCAGTTTATTTATTTGAGAGTATATGCTATTTGATATTGTTTGGAATCCCGACCCTGCCATCTTCTCGATAGGAGGTTTTGCCCTACGCTGGTACGGGGCTTGTTGGGCCGTAGCATTTGCGCTATGTTATCTGGTCATTGTACGCATATTCCGCAAGGAGAATATCGACACACAATATGCAGATTCACTATTGATATATGTATTCTTGGGCACATTCATCGGCGCACGACTCGGCCACTGCCTCTTCTATGATGCAGACTACTATCTGGCACATCCGCTTGAGATTGCCATTCCGATAGTAAAGACAGCATCGGGCTGGAAGTTTATCGGTTATGCAGGCTTGGCAAGTCACGGCGCTACAGTGGGCATAATTACCTCGCTATGGTTGTATGCTCGTAGATATAACTTCTCGCTTTGGGATTTATGGGATAAGATAGCATTGGTCGCACCACTCGGAGGCGGATTTATTCGACTGGGAAACTTCTTCAACTCGGAGATTATTGGCGCACCAACCGATATGCCGTGGGGTGTGACATTCAGCAAAGTGGATATGTTGCCACGCCATCCTGCACAATTATACGAGGCAATAGGATACTTCATCATCTTTGCAATAGCATATTACGTATATACCCGCAAACGCAAACAGTTAGGCGAAGGTTTTGTATTCGGCTTATCGGTATTCTTGATTTTCACAATTCGATTCTTTATTGAATATATCAAAGAAGTACAGGAGCCTTTTGAACTTACAATGCGAGAGAATTGGGGTATTGATATGGGGCAGTTGTTGAGTATCCCGTTTATGGTGGTATGTGCTGGTATTATGTTCTACGCTTTTCGTCGTAACAGAAACCGCACTACCCTTGCATCGACATCTTCGACATCGGGCTCGACATCGGCAACAAATACACATAAGAAGTCAAGCCGTAAATTCAAGAAACGATAACATCATCGCCCATATGAATACAAAGGCCGCGACAGGAACACACGGAGAAGATATAGCAATTGATTATCTACGCCAGAAAGGTTATCTGATATGTAATCGCAACTGGCGGAGTGGCCGATATGAGATAGATATTGTCGCCACTAAGTATGAGGTGACACATATTATCGAAGTGCGCACCCGAAAGGCTGGAGCGATAATATCGCCCGAGAAGAGCATATCGGCATCAAAGGTTAGTGCTTTACGCCGAGCCGCAGCCGCATATTTGCGACAGAACAACATAAGGGGAGAGGTAGAGTTTGACCTCATTGCAATAGAGATATTTCCCGACGAGAGTTACGACATACGTTTTATTGCCAATATTGCCGAGCAAGGATGGTAATTTGGACTAATTGAGAAAATAATATACCTTTGTAGGGGCGAAGATAAACAGAAGCATTATGTTATTATATAATATTTGTATACTCCTTTATGCGCAGATAGTAAAAATTGTTGCTTTATGGGACAAGAAGGCTAAACAATGGGTAGAGGGTCGTAAAGGCATCTTCGAGCGAATGGCACGCTCGATAGATAAGTCGGATAAGATTTTATGGCTGCACGTCGCATCTCTTGGCGAGTTTGAGCAGGGACGTCCCATCATTGAGCAGGTACGCAAGGAGCATCCCGAATATAAGATTCTACTAACCTTTTTCTCTCCTTCAGGCTATGAGATTCGCAAGAATTACGAGGGAGCAGACTATATATTCTATCTGCCGATTGACACCCCGCGGAATGTTAAGCGTTTCTTGGACATTGCCCATCCCGAAATAGCGATATTCGTAAAATACGAATTCTGGCTCAACTACCTCTACGAACTTAAGGCAAGAAACATTCGCACATTTGTCATCTCGGCTATCTTCCGCCAAGACTCGGTATTCTTCAAGTGGTACGGCAGCCGTTGGCGTCAGGCATTAGATAGTTACGAGCAGATATTCGTGCAGAACGAGGAGTCGAAGGAGTTGCTCAACAAAATCGGATTCGACAATATCATCATCGCCGGCGATACCCGCTTTGACCGAGTTGCGGCGATAGCGAAGGCTGCTAAAAAAATCGACATCATAGAGCAGTTCAAGGCCGACAACCGACTCTTTGTTGCCGGCTCGACGTGGGGCCCCGATGAGGATATCCTGCAAGATTTGATAAACAACAATCCTCAGATAAAGTTCATCATCGCACCACACGAAATGAACGAGGCTCGAATCAACAAAATAATCGAGGCCACAAAGGGTGGTGCCATCCGATACACACAGTGTAATGTTCAGACTTCGTTTGACAATATTCAAGTGCTTATACTCGATACAGTCGGCATACTATCGTCGGTTTACGGATACGCATCGTGGTCATACATCGGTGGAGGCTTTGGAGTTGGCATACATAATACGCTGGAGGCTGCGACATTTGCTCTACCAATAGCATTTGGCCCTAATTACCATAAATTCAAGGAGGCGCGCGATATGGTTGCACTTGGAGTTGCAACCAAAGTTGAGAATGCAAAGGATTTACAAAAGTGGTTTACGCCCCTTCGCGACAACGACGACATACTTCAAAAAGTAAGCGTTGCTGCCAAAGATTACACTACGAAGAATCAAGGAGCGACATCGCTCATTACGAAAATCGTATTTCACGATTAACTGCAACAAAGATAATCGCAACGAAAAAGGGGTTGTCCAACAAGTATGTCGGACAACCCCTAATATTTGGAAGTTATTATATTCATCAAATATTTAGCACTTCTCGGTCATAATATTCAGAATCAACTTATCGGTCTCATCCATACCATCACGACCAATCGAAGTAAGATTACGTATCGACGTATCAACATCTTCGTCGATAATACCCTCCAACTTCGACACACAACGATGCTCCATTGCCATCATTGCCGACAAAACGGCTGTCGATACTCCGCTGGCCAACTTCAAAGCACAACTCGGCTTGGCACCATCACATATCATACCGGTAAGGTTGGCTATCATATTCTTTACTGCCATAGCGACCTCTTCATAACCTCCGCCCATAAGATAGGTTATGCCACAACTTGAGCCCGACGCAGCGACAACACATCCACACAGTGCTGACAGACGGCCCAGACTCTGTTTGATATATATAACGGTCAAATGACTCAACGTCAGGGCTCGAATAATCTGTTCCTCCGAAGCACCACACTCCTCACCATAAACCACAACGGGCAGAGTTGCCGTAATACCCTGATTACCGCTACCCGAATTACTCATCACAGGCACCATAGCACCTCCCATACGGGCATCACACGCCGAAGAGGTATAAGACAATATACGCGAGAAGATGCTATCGCCCATAATCTTTATCTCTTTTTCGCCACGCAGTGTCTTACCCAAAGAGTGACCATAATCAGCGGAAAAGGCGCTTTCGGCTGCCGCCTTATTAAGGCGACGCGACTCCAAAATAAACTGCAACTCCTCGATAGGCGATGTGGTAGCAAAATCATAGACGCGCTGCAACGTCAACTCCACATCCTGCACATTAGCCTGCTCCGATGAGGGCTTACGCTCATCAAGCAGCACCTCATCATCTCGGCGCATATAGACGAATGTCGTATGACCTCCCGATATAATTGCTTCGGCATAGTGGCCCGACGCTGTAACAGTCACCTCGATATACAATTTTTCGGTAATACCCTCCTTTAATTGTACCGATATGCGCTTCTCCTCGATAAAACGTCGGCCTGCCTCAACAGCCTGCTCATCAGCATCCTTCAAGACCTCAAGTCCATACTCCGAGCGACCTACAAGCACACCCAATGCAATGGCGATAGGCAGGCCTATCATTCCCGTACCGGGTATACCTACACCCATAGCATTTTTGAGAATATTGGCACTCAAACGCACCGACACCGAATCGGGCTTTGCTCCTAATAACTCAGTAGCACGAGCCACGCACAACGACACAGCGACGGGCTCCGTACAACCTATGGCGGGTACGACCTCGCGTTTTATGAGGGCTATTATCGCCTCTCTATCGGATGATGACAGCATAAGAAATAAGTTTTACAAATTTTGACAAAGTTACAAACTGTCAAGGATTATAACAATACAAAAATTGCAAAACTTATCAACAACCGCAGGATTTTTGCTTCTTAAAGCCTCCGCAGAGGATTGATTGTTATTTTTTCGAAATGGCTTTGCTGTGGCCTACAGACTGCATAGCAAGATATAACTGTCCATACTCCATCATATTCTGCAATTCGTTGCGGAAATTATCAAGATGCTCTTCCTCCTCAGCCGCCAAATCCTGAAACATCCGTTGCGTTACGCTATCGCCCGCCGATGCACACTGCGCCGATGCCGAGTTATAATGGCTGATGGTAGACTCCTCCAACTTTACGGCAAAATCAAACATCGCCTCCATCTCGTGCAATTGACGGGTGGGCTCTATTGGATTCAAATCGACATCACCCCCAAGAAAGAGTATACGCTCGGCAAGCATCTCGACGTGACGCATCTCCTCAATGGCCACCTTATGCATATAACGGGCAACATATTCATAACCCGCATCCTCCATTCGGATGTGAAAATAGATGTACTGCATCGATGATGCAATCTCGCGACGCACAGCATCGTTCAACAAATCGATACTCGTCTGATAGTTGTTTACAATATCTTCCATAATAAAAAAATTTGGAATGTACTTTGCAAAATACATTCCAAACAATCCAATACAATTAAAATTGTAAACTCAGTCGCGTATTCGTTTATTATTTTATTTATACAGGAATCTCTTGATTGAACGCTTGGGGGTATGCTCAAAGCCCTCCTCCAAAATCTCTATACCAACCACCTGACTATAGGCAGGCAACATCTTATTCAAATCCTGACGATTCTGCTCCATTGTGGCTGCAATCTCGTCCTTGCTCATACCGTCGGTATTCTCGGCAACAGCAACCAATGCATACAGACGCTTCTCACGCTCAACAATAAGCGATTCGGCAACATACGGCAACGAATTGAGTTTGCTCTCCAACTCCTCAGGGTAGATATTCTGACCATTAGCAGTCAAAATCATACACTTGCTACGGCCTCGGATAAAGATATTGCCTTGAGCATCAATTACGCCCAAATCGCCTGTGCGAAGATAACCATCCTCTGTAAACACGGCAGCCGTTGCTTCGGGATTCTTATAATAACCCATCATCACGTTATCACCCTTAACCTGAATCTCGCCTACAACCTTTTCGGGGTCAGAAGAGTCGATACGAATATCAATATCATCTACCGCACGACCTGCAGAACCGGGGCAGAAAGTCTCCCAGGGCTCATAACCAATCAACGGGGCACACTCGGTCATACCATAACCTACCGTATAAGGCAGACCAACCTTACGCATAACGCTCTCGACCTGAGGATTGATAGCGGCACCACCTACGACAATCGAAGTGATATTGCCACCAAAGGTGTTGAGCAATGTTTTACGCACCTTACCATAGATGATATTGCGGATACCGGGAATTGATGTTGCAATACGCATCGCAGGCTTCGCCAATGTAGGCATCACCTTACCCTTGAAAATCTTCTCCAATACCAAAGGCACGGTAATGAACAGATAAGGCTTGATATCAGCCAACGCCTTCAACAAGATAGTAGGCGTAGGAGTCTTACCCAAGAAATATACGTGAGCACCACCACACAACGGATAGATAAACTCGAAGGCCATACCATACATATGCGCCATAGGCAACATCGACATCAATGTATCGCCCTCCTTTACAGGGATACGATTCAATGCGAACTTGATGTTTGATGAGATATTACGAGATGTAAGCATCACACCCTTGGGTGAACTTGTTGTACCCGATGTATAGTTAATAACGGCCAAATCATCCAAATCACCAATCTGGTAATCGGTAACCGACATCTTCATCACCTCGCTATAAACTTCGGGGATATGCTTTTTGTTATCCTTAATTATAGACTCCAACAAACCCTCCTGACGAGAGTAGAGCGCCGAAAAATCATCAGAATTAACAACAGCCTGCAACTTAGGCATTGCCTCAAGCGGCATACTCTCCCACGTCTTTGACTCGGTGAACAACACTACGCTTTCAGAGTGGTCGGTAAGAGTAGCAATATCGGCAGGCAAGAAATCATTTAATATAGGTACTATAACTGCACGATAACTTACTGTAGCCAAAAAGGCAATAGCCCAATGCGCACTATTCTTTGCAGCAATAGCCACTTTATCACCCGGCTGAACGCCCAGACCTGCGAAAATAGCGTGAATACGCTTAATGTCGGTAGCAATTTGAGCGAAGGTGTATGTCGCACCATTATAATCACTCACTGCGGGTTTCTCCCATTTGGCTCGAATTGTATCCTTAAAGATACTTAAATAGTGTTTCATATTTTTTGATTTTTCTATAATTCTCAAACCTCAGAAAACAATTCGTCACGTTTTTCAACTGCGAATATCGGACTTCGGGGTAAAAGAAAAAAATAATTGGGTCGAAGAGCCATCCTTAGGGATAAAATCCTTAAAGGGGATAAAAATGAAAAATACGGGGTAAAATTCACTATTGAAAATTCTACCCCGCAATAAAAAAGCACCTAAATAATACCATTTTCACTACATTCCAGGACCCGACATCAGCAAATCCTGAACATTTTCGATATATGTTTTTGAGATTGGAATATCGGGAACACCATCAATGCCCAACTCTACAAACACACCCTCTTTCTCGCGACGCAGGACCTTGACCAAATCAAGATTCACGACATAGGAGCGGTGGCATCGACGGATGTGTGTAGATTCCAAATGCTCGGCAATATGCTTAAGTGTATTGCGGACCATTACCTTCTTTGGTTGGCTATTATTAACATACCATACGCAAACATAATTATCAGCCGACTCGACAAAGAGCAGATTCTCACGACGAACTGACAGACGCATATCACCCTTATCGTCATAAATCTGAATATAAGCAGCCTGTAGCAGTGTCTCATCTTCAGCAAGACGTTGCGTAATATTTCGAAGTTGCGCTACACGCTCCTGCCAAATGAAGAATATGTAACACATCGTATAAGGGATGAGCAAGATAAAAAAGGTCTTAAACGTCGAATTGCGGAAGAGTTCCATCACACTTTTATCGGTATCGGTAAAAGTGGATACGATGGTAAAAATCAACGACATTATCAAAATCTCGCATACTATCCACAATATATAATGCAGATAAGAAATATCGCGGTGACGCGTATAAACTTCCATCATCCATCTACTTATGGCGGCTACGGCCATACCCACAAGTATCAAGCCCAGCGTGATTAACTGTACTGCCAACTCGCGTGACGGGATATTCAACCACGATAGAGCCCTGCCCTGCGGGTCAATCTTATCGAAATCGAATGGGCTATAGATTGTGATGAACAAAAGGGCGAAGATAGGCACAAAGATAATCATCGTGATTTGGTTCGACCTTTTATATATGAAACGTGGAATTGGATGCATCATAACCTACAGATTTGAATTTAGTGATTCTATTAATAGTTCAAGTGCTACTTCTCCTCTAATGAGGCACGACATAATACATCACCTGCGGCATTACGGAACTCATAAAGGCGCATATTGTCACGCTCCTCACACAAAAGTGACAACTCATCGCCATAGCGGGCCTCTCGCATAAAATTGATATCCATACGCAACTTATCCAACTTCTCCAGCATATCGATAGGCATTGTATCAAAGATAATATCAATATAGCGCATCGTGTTCATATGGCGGTTAAAATCGATATCACTATATGTCACACGATGTTGCAACACAGGCTCTCCATCAAGGGCCGCCAATCGACGTGGGCGCTCACAGGGCGAAGGGGCTTCAACCATATTACCCTCGTGGGCCTTTGCCATAGCATTCATATCGGCAGGCATACGCGTAGAGAAATCGAGCATACACCACTGCGATACAGCACGACCAAACTCTCGCCCTTCGGCATCGACCAACTCGAAATTACGTGTAGACGAAAGACGATTGTAATCGCTAATCCAGGTATAAAGTGTAAATTCGCTATACTCCTGAGGCAAGTAGTCCAACTCAAAACATATACGCGAAAGCACCCAGCCGTAGTTATTTTGTGCCAAAGCATCTACGCCAAAGCCTCGCGAATGGGCGTCATCGCCCGCTGCGCCGAGAATAATATCAAATGTTGAAGATACCGACAGACGTCTTGTAAAATCGACTTGCTTAGGAGCAACCTTATATTGAAACACACTCTTTTCCATAACTTTAATCATTTAATTATCCGCACAAAGTTACACTTTTTTCTTTAGACTGACAACAAAAATAGGGTTGCTCAACAATCTTGTTGGACAACCCCATTCTCGTATAAGTTGTGTTACATATTCTTTACAACCAACACCGCATCGGCGCAAATCTGCCCTGTCACCTTTCCGCCATTTGTAAATTCGACATAACACGGCTTGCCTTTTTGCAAATCATACTCTCCGAGCGATACCCACTCACCAGAGGTCTGCCCCTTAATGGTGATACGACCTGCATCAAGCCATACCAATTCATCCTTTGCACCGTCGTTTACAACAATCTCTGTAACCTTTGAAGAGGCATCACGACGAATGAAATAGGTATAAATCGTATATTTGCCGTCACTGCTGACTTCAAACGGGAAACGCAAACGCTTATCGGCTCGCACAGGGTCAAGCAACAAGTACGAACGGCCATAGCCATTGTTTGCACTAATACGCTTCCAACCCGAATCCGCCGCAACATCAATATCGACATCATCAACCACAACGTCGGGTGTCGTACCGTCCAACAATGGGTTCTCGGCATACATTCGTTGAATCTCCTTTACGTCAATCTCCTGCACCTTGACGCCTCCATCAATAGCCAAACAAGCCGCCTTTGCCGCACTTTGAGCCAGAAGCATAAAGACAGGCTCCATACGTATAGAGCCATAGGCGATATGGCTCGCCGACAGGCATACGGGAACAAGCAGATTATCGCACTGCTCGCGTTTGGGCGTAATCGAACGATATGCAATATCGTACGGCAATCCACCGTGAATCTCGACGTTACCCTCATTCTTAACCATCGCAACACCATTCTTCTCAATAACAACACGTTGGCAGTTATGAGAGTCCATTGTATAGGCTGCCATACCGATACCATCCTCTACGGTTGTCTTGTTCTCACAATCGGCCTGCGTTGCGACATACTCACCAACCATACGGCGTGCCTCGCGTATATAGAGTTGCGGAGTCCAATGGTCCGACTCTACATATTCATCCTTAGGCAATCCATACGACAGCATCTGCTCGCGTAACTTCTGCGGCACACGCTCGTCGTGGCCCATAAACCACAACAGACCGAGTGTATAATCCTTATGAGCCTGAATAATCTGCTCACGCTCGGCGTACGACGCCTCGGGATAGTTGTGATTCATTCCAATCATATCGGTTGAGAAGGCTCCACGATTATTTATATCGGTCTTATTATTGGGCATTGGGCTGATGATGAAGTATGAATTCAGATTCTCGGATTTCAACGCCTCAATCACGCGCAGAAGCAACTCGTAATGCTGCGGATTGTAATTAGCAGGACACTCGATAGGAAGCATATTATCCTTATCTGTTGTGAGGCAGATACGATAATTATATGCCTGCACCATACTATCGCCACTGCCCGTTTCGGCCATCTTGGACGGAGAGATACCCCACAACAATCCACTCTCGGGATTACCCTTTTCTACATACGGGTCTACGCCATCGGGGAATTGGTGGTTCTGCAACATCTGCACACCATTCCACGTCTCATTATATTTGCTATTTGGCTCTCGTCCTACAACATACTCAACCCCTGAACGAGCCATCAAATCTCCCTCATAAGAGCAATCAATAAATACTTTGGCCTTTATATTTGCGCGGCCACACATCTTGGCCGTATTCTCCAACTTAATGGAGGTTATATGCGTATCATCCTTCTTGGCATCAAGGATTCGATGTCCATACAACACCTCAACATTACCGCGCTCGATATAATCATTAAAGACCTTCTCGGCCACACTCGGCTCGAAAATCCAATGCTCCAGCGCATCGTAATGCGCTCCGACACGACGATAAAAGTCAAGAGATAGACCCTTAACAACTTGCTTATTTCCAATATCAGTTTGGCCCAAACCTCCTGACGACATACCGCCCAGACGATACCCCGGCTCAATAAGCAGAACACTTTTGCCTTGTTGCGCAACAGCATAGGCTGCTATGACACCCGCCGAAGTACCTCCATAAACACAGACATCACACTCCAACTCTTGGCGAGAACAGCCCGAACCAAACATCATCGCCAAAACGACAATCGACAATATGATTTTTCTCATAACGTACTAATTATATGGTTTCGTTTCTTACAAAACTAACATTATAGACAATCAACAATGTTACATCCACATTGCTTCAACACATCGACACATTTATCGATATCGTTGGGACGGATGACAACATTTGCGTTATCGCCTTCGGCAAAGGCATACATATACTCTATAAATATATCTTGAGCCGCAAGATGCTCCAAAATCGAAGAGAGTGCACCCGCCTCATTCGAACAACTGATGCAAACGACTTCGGTAAGCATTACAGCAAAATTTGCCTCGCGAAGAACATCCACCGCCTTATCGACGTCCGATACTATCAATCGCAAAATACCGAAATCGGGGGTTTCGGCCATTGAGAAGGCGTGCATATTAAAACCGTACTTGCCCAATATCTTGGCAACCTCGTTAATACGGCCTGTCTTATTCTCAAGGAATACTGATAATTGTTTTATTCTCATATCGCTACGGATTTAATTATTTTAACTCTCTATTATCTATAACGTGTTTGCTCTTGCCCTGACTGCGCTCGATGCTGCCCGGCTCCATCAATCGCACATCGGCACCAATCGAGAGTACGCTCTTTAACTTATCGCTCAATACCTTCTTCATAGCCAACATACGACCAATATCGTCGCTGAAGAAATCACGACGTACCTCAACCTGTACTTGCAAGGTGTCGAGGTTATTTACCCTATCAACAACAAGCATATACTGAGGCTCGAACTCCGGCATATCAAGAATAACGCTCTCAACCTGAGACGGGAATACATTTATGCCTCGAATAATCAACATATCGTCGCTTCGACCTACGATACGGCCCATACGAACCGACGTACGGCCACAAGCACACTTACCCTCCATCAATGTACAGAGGTCCTTGGTACGATAACGCAACAGAGGCATACCCTCCTTTGTCAAGGTGGTAAATACCAACTCTCCTTGCTCACCATAAGGCATAGATTCAAGCGTATCGGGGTTAATGATTTCGGGATAGAAGTGGTCCTCACATATATGCGAGCCATCTTGTTGTTCACATTCGTAAGAGACACCCGGTCCCATAATTTCACTCAATCCATACAAATTATACGCCTTAAGGCCCAATCGCTCCTCTATCTCACGTCGCATATTCTCGGTCCAAGGCTCGGCACCAAATGCTCCTGCCCGCAGACTGATATCATCTTTCGAGAGGCCCATCTTATCGAGTGTCTCGGCAAGATAAAGGGCATACGAGGGAGTACAAGCAATACCTGTAATCTTCAAGTCACGAATCAAACGAATATGTTTTTCGGTATTACCCGTCGAAGTAGGTATAACCGTAGCACCCAGATTCTCAACACCATAGTGCGCTCCCAAGCCTCCTGTAAACAATCCATAGCCATAACTTACAGAGAATGTATCCTCGCGTGTAATACCATAAGCCGTCAAGCAACGCGTCATAACCTCCGACCAAACAGCCAAATCCTTGCGTGTGTATCCTACAATCGTAGGATTACCCGTCGTACCCGACGATGCGTGTACACGAACTATCTCCGATGCAGGGGCCGCCTGCAAGCCATAAGGATAGTTATCACGCAAATCCTGCTTTGTCGTAAACGGCAACTTTACAATATCGTCGATAGAGGTGATATCCTCAGGCGCAATATCCATTGCCTGCATCTTATTGCGATAGAAAGGCACATTGTGATAGACATAAGTCACCAACTTCTGTAATCGTTTGCTCTGCAAAGAGTGCATCTCATCTCGACTCATACACTCCTTATTGGGATTCCAAATCATACTCTTATATTTTTTCTCTTAACCTAAATTCCATTTACATTTTCTATTTTCACCACGAAACAAGCGCCAACGAATCGACGTCAATCGGACATCAGGCTATATAATAAACCGTTTTGCGTAGCGATTATAATTATAGTGGATGGTCCTCGTTAAAAGCCTTCATACGCTCTGCCAAGACATCATACATATCATCGCGCATACGCGAACAGCAGGCTCTGACGCCTCGTTGCTCACTACCCGTTGTTGATAGCGATATGCTGCTCACGCCATAATATAACAATTCGGTCAATAAATCGCCGCCACTCATATCGCCATAACCTATCGTAAAGAAAAATCCGTCACCAACTCTCTGTGTAACGTCCGAATCATAGACAATATGGAAACCGTTATCTACAAAAATCCTCTTCATACGCTCTGTTCTCAGAGCATACTCGCGAGTATCCTCTACAAAGTTAATCTCTCCGTCACAAGCCAGACGTAGCATCTCGGCATAGGCATATTGAGTCGAGGCCGTACAGCCCGATGTAATCATATAGAGGATTGAGGCAATAAGCGTTTGTCCAAATACTCCCGAATCGTTATATCGCTCGGCCAAAGCGGGGAACTGCCTGTCGAAAAGTTTGTCGCTAATGCAAATCATAGCCATACGCTGGCCTGCATAACTGAATATCTTTGACGACGAAAGCATCAATATATAGTTATCGGTATATCGTGCTACAGTAGGAGCATAAGGGGGCTCAAATGGATGGCCCAAATCGCGGCGGAAATCCATACAGAAATAGGCCAAATCCTCCATCACCACAACATCATATTTTGTAGCCAACTCACCAATAATAGCCAATTCCGACTCCTCCAGGCATATCCACGCAGGATTGTTAGGATTAGAGTAAACAATCGCCGCCACATCACCCGACAAGAGCATCTCTTCCAACTTCTCACGCAAAGCCTCGCCACGATAGTTATAAATATCAAACTCCTTCCACGAAGCACCAATCACTCGCAACTGCGACTTCTGAATCGGGAATCCGGGGTCGATAAACAGCACCTTATCTCTACCCTTCTCACGTTGCACACAGGCTATAAACGAGCCAAATGAACCGGCAACACTTCCAACCGTAGGGACACAAGCGCGGGCCGATATATCGACATTCAGGAATGCTTTTACAAAGCGTGAGGCTTCACTCTTAAGTTCCGACACGCCTGCCGCTGCAGGATACTGCGAGCCAACACCTCTGTCCAGAGCAGCCTTCTCGGCCTCTACGCCACGCTTGTTTACAGGCAGGCCCGGTGAGCCTTGGTCCATACGCACAAACGGTATTCCCGTAGCCTGCTCAAGATATTGCGCCACGAGCAACACTTCACCGATGGTTGCACGCGAGAGGTCGGCTATATGTAACTCCTCAACCGCCTTAGCCACTAACTCTTCACTAAAAATCTTCATACTCTTTTAGCGTTTGGATTATTGCGCACACTGTGCATTTAAGCCTAAATCAAAGGCTCGAAGATTCATCTCAACCACAGCCTCGCCCTTCGATGCAAAGACGCGCTTTATGCTCTCACGCAACTCTTCGGGCGAGAGTATCTCAATATATCGTGCGGCCATACCGAGCAACACCACATTGGCACTCTTGGGCATATTGTTCTGACGAGCCAAATCCTCGATAGGCAACATAACCGTATGAGGCAGGCTCTCCAACTCCTCGACAATCTGTTGTTCATCGGGATAATTAGGGATATTCTTATAAGGATGCGACGAGGTCACCACCCAACCCTGCTCAACGAGATATGGAACATATCGCAACGCCTCCATAGGCTCCATCGATATGATAAGGTCAGCCGAACCCTCTCGAATCAAATCCGAGTAGATAGGCTCTGTAGATAGGCGCAAAGTCGATTGCACATCACCGCCTCGCTGACTCATACCGTGTACCTCAGCCTGCTTGAGGTTTACGCCAGCCTTTGCCGCCGCCTCGCCTATAATAGTTGCAATGGTGAGGATACCTTGTCCCCCGACACCTGCCAATATGATATCTTTCTTCATTAGTTTTGTGCTCTTTTTTGACGTAATTTACGGTTTAAGGTCTGAATACACTCTCGACGTGGAATAATTACGGATACACCCTTATACTCTATCTCCTCGCGGATTACGCGTGTTATCTCCTCCATATTCTTGGGCAATGGCACAACTACCCTGACGTGCGAAGGCTCAACTCCCAAGCCCAAACATATAGCCTCAAACTTATTCGTTCCCGCCGAGTCCTGACCACCTGTCATCGCAGTGGTAAGATTATCGGAGATAATAACCGTTATATTTGAATTGTCGTTTACCGCATCAAGCAGACCTGTCATTCCCGAATGTGTAAACGTAGAATCTCCAATAACGGCAATAGCAGGATAGAGACCTGCATCGGCTGCACCTTTGGCCATCGTTATAGAGGCCCCCATATCGACACAACTATCAATAGCACGGAATGGAGGTAAAGCACCAAGCGTATAGCAACCTATATCGCCAAAGATGCGGGCATTTGGATACTCGGCGGCAACCCTATTCAAAGCATCATACACATCGCGGTGTCCACAGCCCTGACACAAGGCTGGTGGGCGTGCCACGACATTTTTCGCAGCAGAAAAACTCTGTTTTACGGCAATACCCATTGCTTCGCCCACATTATCGGGGTTTAACTCGCCCATACGCGGCAATGCGCCCGAGAATCTGCCTCGCAACTCATAATCGGCGCCAAGCAATGCGGCTACCTGCTCCTCGACAACGGGCTGTCCATCCTCGGCAACAAGCAGACTCTTACACTTGGCCGCCAAAGCCTTAATTGCGGCTACGGGCAACGGATACTGCGACACCTTCAGGACAGGAATACCAGTGGCTGAAGGATTATTCTCCATAACATAATTATATGCTATACCACAAGCCACAATACCCAATTCGGCTCTATCTGCATCACATAGCATCTTATTGTAGGGCGATTGCTCGGCACTATCCAACAACTCACTCTGTTTCTCAACGAGCGACGAGTATTGGCGGCGAGCATTACCGGGCAACAACACCCAATGAGCACGCTCATTATCGGGTTTCAGGCTATTTTGTTCTGCCTTACCACCCACTTCAACATCAGCACGTGAGTGAGCCAGACGCGTAACCACACGCATCAGTACGGGCAGATGCAACTGCTCTGACAACTCAAAACCATACTGCATCATATCGTAAGCCTCCTGTTGTGACGAAGGCTCAAGGATGGGTATCATCGCAAATTTACCATAGAAGCGCGAGTCCTGCTCATTCTGCGAAGAGTGCATCGAAGGGTCATCGGCTGCAAGCACTATCAGACCGCCATTCACACCCGTAATGGCAGAATTGACAAATGCATCAGCCGCTACATTCATTCCCACGTGTTTCATACACACCAAGGCTCGCTTACCTGCATACGACATACCGAGCGCGGCCTCCATAGCAGTCTTCTCGTTAGTACACCAGCGGCTACGCACATCCTTGGCGTGCGTCTGGATATACTCTGTTATCTCGGTGGAGGGAGTGCCAGGATAGGCATACACACCACTTATACCAGCATCTATGGCTCCCTGCGCCACAGCTTCATCACCCAAAAGCAATCTTTTATTAATTGTCATATCTTTTAATAAATACTAATTCGAATTTTTATTACAATTCCACGCTTTATAGCCCTATAACTTAGCCTATATATCGGCATCGTTCAAAACGGGGAATTTTTCACGAAAGGCTTGCAGGCTCTCCATATCGACATCCGCCGTAGCCTCACACTCCTCACCTCTTGCACAAGATGCTATACTCTTGCCATAGGGGTTAATAATCACGCTTCCTCCGCAATATTCACACGAGGGGTCTACGCCAACCCTATTAACGCCCGCTACATAACATTGATTCTCGATGGCTCGCGCCACAAGCAATGCGCTCCACGCATCAATACGAGGGACAGGCCAACTTGCCACATACAATATCATATCGTAATCGCCCCTATTGCGTGACCATACGGGGAAACGCAAGTCGTAGCAAACCTCAAGCAAGAATCTCACACCACGAAACTCCACAACAACACGTTCATCGCCCGCTGTGAAATGCAGGTGTTCGCCCCCATAGGTAAACAGATGCTTTTTATCGTAAGCCACAACACTGCCATCGGGCTTTACGAAATAAAATCGGTTATAATATTTTTCGTCCTCCTTTACGGCCACACTGCCGGCAATAGCGGCATTGGTCTGTGCAGCCTTCGATTTCATCCACTGCAATGTTTGACTATTGGCGCTCTCTGCTATGCCCTCAGGATGGGTACAAAATCCCGTAGAGAACATCTCAGGTAGGATGTACAAATCGGAGTCAGGGTTTCTGTCGATGGCCTCATCGGTTCGCCTTCGATTAACCTCAGGTACGGCCCATTCTATATCTCGTTGAAGTATTGTTATTCTCATTTCACCTATTCTTAACCACACAAAGATAATAAATTATGGCTTAAATTGTAAAAAAACTGCATATTTTCCCATTTATGGCAGAATATTTATTAATCTATGCAATATATTGAATAAGAAAATTCATATCTTTGTAGATAGTTTCAGGGGTTGTAGCAATATGACTCTTAACTCCGAAAATCGGATATTAGGATTTGAATAGAAAATTATAAAATAAACACAAAAGAAAAAAGCGAAATATTGCGATAAGGAGAAAGTATCCTGATTGTCTGCGAGTTATGTTTGGAGTTCAGTGCATTGCTTAGGTTGAAAAAATACCTTTTGGCAAAACTAAGCACAAGTTGAGTT
>JAFQCA010000013.1 GCA_017399485.1 Alistipes sp. | reverse complement strand
TCAAAATTCAAAATTCAAAATTCAAAATTGTCCCCCTCTGAGTTAGAGGGGGTGGCTGAAAGCCGGGGGCGTCTGTTTCGGGTAGGGCCACTAAGGACCTTAAAGCCCTTAAAGTCCTTAAGGCAGACGGCAGACCAAAAACGGCCTTAACCCACCCCAACGACACAAAGCACCGCAAGGATGGGACTACATTAAAAGTTTTTCGGGCGCCTTTTTACAAAAAGGTGCAAAACAAAAAAAAGAAAACGAAAAGAAAAATATGGCACAGGTTATTCCGACAGAGTTAGGTACGGAGGGTATTGGTAAGTTGTTGCGCAGGTATGCTGTGCCTGCGATTATTGCGATGACGGCCTCATCGTTGTACAATATGGTGGACAGCATATTCATTGGTCAGGGCGTTGGTCCGTTGGCCATTTCGGGTTTGGCTGTAACCTTTCCTTTGATGAACATTTCGGCGGCATTTGGCTCGTTGGTGGGTGTTGGTGCTGCGGCGATTGTGTCGATGTTGCTGGGCCAGAAGAACTATGGCGTTGCCCGCAAGGTGTTGGGCAATGTGATGACAATGAATGTGGTGCTGGGTGTGGTGCTGATGGTCTTTGGGCTGCTGTTTTTGGACCCCATCCTCTACTTCTTTGGTGCGAGCGAGAACACCATTGTGTATGCGAGGGAGTATATGATATACATCCTCTTGGGCAATGTCATCACCCACCTCTACTTGGGCCTGAATGCGGTGTTGAGGTCGGCGGGCAGGCCGAAGGTGGCGATGTGGCTCACGATACTCACGGTGGTGCTGAATGCTATTTTGGACCCCATCTTCATCTTTGTGTTCGATATGGGCATCAAGGGTGCGGCCATAGCCACGGTGCTGGCACAAACGGTGTCGCTGATGTGGCAACTGCGCCTGCTGACGAACAAGAACGAGGTGCTCCACTTTGAGAACGGTAAGGTCTTTACGTATGACAAGAAGATTGCCCGTGAGTCGCTCAAAATTGGCCTTTCGCCCTTCCTGATGAATATGGCTTCGTGCTTTGTGGTGCTGCTGATAAACAACCAGTTGCGCCGCTATGGCGATGAGATGGGCCCGGGAGTGGGCGACATTGCCATTGGTGCCTATGGTATTGTAAACCGCATTTTGTTCTTGTTTGTGATGATTGTTATGGGCTTCAACCAAGGAATGCAGCCCATTGCGGGCTACAACTACGGTGCGGGGCTCTACGATAGGGTGCTGAAGGTCTTTTGGCAGACCGTGGGTTGGGCTACGGTGTGTACCACGCTGGGCTTTGTCGTGGGCGCGTTTGTGCCGGAGGTTGCCGTGAGGTTGTTCACCAGCGATGCGAAGATGATTGAGATTGCCTCTCGGGGCTTCACTATTGCCGTGGCCACCTTCCCCATTGTGGGCATCGGTATGGTGGCTTCCAACTTCTTCCAGAGCATCGGTATGGCGGGCAAGGCCATATTCTTGTCGCTCTCACGTCAGGTGCTGTTCCTCATCCCGTGCCTGATTGTGGTGCCGCTGTTCTTTGGCATTGAGGGCGTGTGGATGGCACTGCCCATCTCGGATGCGGTTTCATCGGTGGTGGCTACGGTGCTGATACTGGGGCTGATGCGCACATTCAGGAAAAACCCACAAACCGTTGGCTTCAAAGGTGTTGAGGGAGTTGAAGAGGAGA
This sequence comes from Alistipes sp., assembly GCA_017399485.1. Lineage (GTDB taxonomy): Bacteria > Bacteroidota > Bacteroidia > Bacteroidales > Rikenellaceae > Alistipes. Next base: position 2,525 of record JAFQCA010000013.1, on the reverse strand, counting down.
ACAAACAATAAAGAGTGAGAGATATGGAGAAGAAGTTTGTGATAACCATCGGTCGCCAACTGGGTAGTGGTGGTAAGGATATTGCGGAGAGGCTCGGAGCAAAGTTGGGCGTTCCTGTCTACGACAAACAAATCATCAACGAGGCCGCCAAGGAGAGCGGCCTGCTGCCCTCGCTCTTTGAGCAGGCCGATGAGAAGGAGAGCAAGGTGCGCCCTATGGGGTGGAGCACTTGGGGCCTCAACTCGGCTGTCTACTCGGGCTATATCAACAACGACACCCTCTTCGGTATCCAGAGCCAAACCATTGAGAAGTTGGCCGAGAGGGGTAGTTGTGTGATTGTTGGCAGGTGTGCCGACTATGTGCTGCGCGATGCGGAGGGCGTGTTGAGAGTCTTTATCACCGCCGAGGAGAGCGACCGCATCGAGCGCATCTGCGGATGCAAGGGGTGTGGCGCAAAGGAGGCCGCCCAGAGCATAGCCCAAACGGAGAAACAGCGTGCGGCCTACTACAACTACTACACCTTCAAGACGTGGGGTGCCGCCGAGAGTTACGACCTCTGCCTAAACTCCTCACTACTGGGCGTGGAGGGCTGCGTGGATGTTATCATCGCCGCACTCGGCAGGCTCGGATAGGCAAGGGCGCAAACCATAGCCTCAAGAGAAAATCACCACTCACGCCACTTTCCACCTTGCAACGGGGAGGGTGGCGTGAGTGGGTTTTGTACGGGGGTAAAAACGAAATGTGTATAACAGTATAGAGGAGTATAGAGATATAACCTATTTAGTTATCAAAGAGTTAGAGAGATTGACAGCCCCGAAGCCCCACAAAACGAAATGTTACATCGGCGTTACTTTCGTGTTACTTTCGACTGCAATTTGAACGCAGCGTTCGAGCGATAATGTTACATCGCCCTGAAAAACGGCAATAAACCGCCTAATTTCGGGGCGTTGTTGTATCTGTATAGTTATGGCTAAACCCGCGCTAAAAGCCATCAGAGGGGCGATTTGGGGCTATTGTGCGCCGTTGTCGCTAATGCTCTGCTGGTAGCCCTTCGAAGCTTTCAAATCAGGCGTTCAAACGCCTGTCGAAGGCCTTTCAAATAATGGGGATTGTCCCGTTCTCCCAATCCTGATAATTGAGTTTAGATGCCCACTTAGATACCCAATTAGAACCCCATTGTTTTTGTCAAGTTCAAAACGAAATGTGTGCGTTAGATACCCATTTAGATACCCATTTTTTTGTAATTTTTGACGCTCAAAATGCTACTTAATTACAAAACACCCCCGAAATCTTGCAGAAAATTACACTCAAAATACCCCTTAATTACATAAAAACACACAAAAAACAACCCCTAAACTTTGTGGAAATACAGTGAAAAACAGCGAGATACATTGAGTACCTCGCTGTTTTTGTGTCTAAAAAGTGCGCGAAAAGTGCATCATCAGGAAAATAACTTCCTAAACAAACACTATCCCATAGTGTTGAAGCGTACGCTCGCCTTGACCAGAGCCAGCGCACGAATAGAGTCTGCTGGGATATCCTTCGGTGAGTGGTGCGGGTTGTGGCTTACGAGTCGTACTGTACGCTCGTCATCGCCCTTCTGTATATACTTAATAGTAATATAGTCCTCGCCATCGAGCGTGAACGAAAGCAGATACATCTCACCCCAGAGGATACTCCGTACTCCGTTGGGTATCTCTTTATATAGTACGATGTCGCCACTTTTGAGAAGTGGATACATCGAGTCGCCTCGTACATATAGAGCTCCATCGCAAGGAGGGAGGTCGGGGATTTGTAAATGGCTGATAGGCACTTGTCGTGAATTTGTGTCGAACAATGATACTAACCCCGCTGTTGCATCAAGTTCATAGAGAGGAATGCTCTGTAATCCAATGGCAAGGTCTGAACGAAGAGGAAACTGTTGTTTGATGACAGCTTGTTCAGGCGTTATTGGGGACTGTATCATATCACCACGACCTGTCAATAACCATTCCGCAGATATATTCGCATTCGCGCATACTTTTTCTAAAACATCGTACGATGGTTTGCCTTGGCGAGTACCAACGACATTCTCAACAACGGTAGCAGAGACTCCAATACTTTGGGCAAATGCTCGCTTATTGCCTCTATATAAGGTTTTTATAACCTCCTCAAAACGCTCATTTATAGTCATATCACAGTAAAATGTTCGCAAAAGCGTAAAATAATTCGCAATTTATTTTGTATATTCGCAAATGCGTATTATATTTGCGGTGTCTTAATGATTAAGACGGGAGCAAAGATAATGATTTTTATCTATTTGACAATAGGAAATTTACTAATACAGAAAAGGATATGAAATACATTGAATTGCCAAAAGAGCAAAAGGGAGCATTAAGACGAAAGTTTAATGTAAGTACCCCTACAATCTGGTCAGCCTTGAACTATGTAACTCATAGCGATTTGGCGAAGAGGATCCGCAAGGCGGCTATCGCCAAAGGTGGCGTAGTGAAAAATCTAATACAAACACCAGAGGGCTTTATGCC